>NZ_JPLE01000021.1 GCF_001010415.1 Xanthomonas pisi DSM 18956 | reverse complement strand
TTTTACGGGAGGCTGACACTTAGATTTCCCGCGCGATGGTCGAAGCCAAGACCCGCCGCTTTTGCGGGCGTCAGGCCCGCGCATCGGCCACGCAAGCCGAGCGTCGTCGATTGATAGTGAACCTGACCCCGTTATTCCAAAGCCAAGACCCACCGCTTTGCCGGCGTCAGGCCCGCTCATCGGCCACGCAAACCGAACGCCGTCGACTGATAAGTTAACCTGCCTCCGTTACTTGCGATGATATGGCTAAAATTTTCGCCCAATTGGCCGATATCGCCTGAGCGGCTTAGTGCGAGCTAACTTCTTTAGGAGAAGCATCAATGGATTGGTTTGACTTTCTCACCAATAAAGTTGCTTTAGGATCAATCACCGGCATCATCGTTGCCGCAGCTATCACCTGCTGGCGGGCTGAATCTTTTCATCCTGTCAACGCTAGGCTCCTGCGTTTCTTCATTGCCAGGGACGAGATTGAAGATCCGGTGATCAAGAAGAACTTGGCGGACCAGGCTGCACTGGTTAGCTTTCGTATGACCCATGGTGTGCGGTCACAAACGCTTTTGGACGCTCAAAACCTCGCAGCTTTCTCCGAGAAAAGAAATATACCCATTAGCTTGATAGGCAGAGCGGGATGGGCATTCGATCTAAAAAAGCTAGAAATCGTTCCCAAAAGAATTCCCCATTGGGCATGGCCAGCCGGGGCTTCAATTGTCCTATTTCTCCTAATCATTGGAATGATCATCTCAGCGGCTGTGGCTTCAACCGACGATCTGCTAATTACATTGAAGGGCAGCGAAACATCATTATGGTTGACAAGCACCGAAGCCAGGAAAGTCCGCCCGATCTTCGGGAAAAAGGAAAATTTCGTAAAAGACCAATGCTCATCCAGCCAAAAACCGGTCAGCCCACCGGGGTTTAAATCGACCGACCCCAGGACGCTGTGCGATATCTGGGCAGATAACTCATTCGATAAATATTTAGCCCAGGAAATCCCCAAGCAGCGCCGCGTTTTTCTGATGGCCTTAGGTATGCTGACCTGGTATGCGCTTATGATCTTTGGCACAATACGTCAGTGGCTTGCGCAGATTGAGTTGAAAAAAATCCTAGGCAAGGCAGAAACAGAAAAGGCCGAAGCTTGAGATATCGGCCACGCAAGCCGAGCGCCATCAACTGATAAGTTAACCTGACCCCGTTATTTGTTCCTTAATTAACCTGTCCGAGAAATCGGGGATGGTCCAACCTGACCCCGTTACCGTTACGCTGGTGCCGTAAAAATGTGGGGATACCTAGGAACCTGACCCCGTTATTAGCCGTTGGAACCTGTCTCACGTTGGCTAGAAAGCTTGCGCACATTGCCCGACGCAGTACGCGAGCAGATGACGCTGGTGCCGTAAAAACGTGGGGATACCTAAGAACCTGACCCCGTTATTACTCCGACTTTCCAACGTAACCCAGTTCTGCCAACCGTCGAAGAACGCGATTAAAGGAATCAGCACCAACAGAGACAAGCTGACGCCAATCAAAATATGGCGGCTGAGTGTTTTTCTTTACCCAAACATCGGTCAAATAATCCCTAAATCCGCTTGCACGTACATAGCGAGCACCAAGCCTATCGTCGTTAACAACCTTGGTCAGCTCAGCCCTGACGTCTGCATCAAATATTGGCGTATCAAATGACATAGCTTCCAAAAACGAAAAATCCCCTACCCATTTCTTACTGACATAGGCGCCGAGCGTAGTTATTCTGAATGCTTCCGGCAGACCTTCTCGCTGAATGTCTCCATCTAATTCAAGAGTCTTTCTTTCAACTGATTCAATCAGCTTTTTTCTATTAAGCCGGATGAGATGATTCGTGATCTGACCACTTGTAAACCCGCGATCCTGCATTTCTTCAATAACAGCAGACATCTTTACAAAGCCATCGGCCGCCCCTGAAATTACGTGATCCCAAGAAAGATAAGACAAGATCAACAGCGACAGGAAATGTTCGTATATATCAGCAGTCGTGACATCGAAAACATTAGAAGCCAGCGACGCCGATTCTTGGAAGTGGGAATAATCACCAAGTAGAGCAGTTTTTGCAAATTCGTGGACTGGAATTATATACCCATCCCCATCCATAACCTTTCCAACAATCCTCTCAGACTGGACATTCGGGTTTCCAAAAAACCTAGCGACAAGCTCCACTGCAATTCTTATATTTCCGGAAGATACATTAACAATAAACTCCATTATATCTTTGTTTCTTGACATCGAATTTCTAAGGACATCTATCAAGATAGATAGTGACTCCAAGTGAAGCGAGACCCCTCCAATCGATTGAATTGGAAGACGACCCTCCGCCATTTTCTTAGCAAAAACAAGACGCTTTTCAATAGCATCTTCCAGCTTTGGTGGTGGAATAACGAACACCTTAGACGGATATGCAGAGACAGCACCACTTCTCTTCGAAGCATGAAATGTCTGAGGCCGTAGAGCGATGAACACAACCGAAGACCAATGCGCGCTAAGCTCCTGTGCGATAACAAAAGCATCGGTCTGTACCGACGTACTCCGCTGATCAGCATTGTCGATCACAAATACGATCTGAGCAGTACGCGATTTTGCGACAAAAGCTAAAACCCTCTTCAAGTGACTTTCGCGCCTAGATGCCAAGCCCATCAATAGTGTGAGCCGCTGTTCTTGAAAGGAGGACTCATTAATATCTCGAAGTTGAGACATTATCCCGGTATCAAATTCATTCAACTCAGCTTTATATATGCTTTCAAGCATCTTCGCGTCCATCTTATTGACACCAAGATCCTCTCGAAGCGTAACTTCCACTTGTTCAAGAAGTGCATCTTTAGTTTCTTTAACTAGCGCACCTTCCGAACCCAGGTCAAAGTAGATGCTTATTACCTTTTTAAAGACATCGCTTGCACTCACTTTCATTAGGTGCTTCAGAAATGACGTTTTTCCTACACCTACATCACCTAGCAGAACTAGGGGGCGGCGAGCAAGGGCTTCAGCCAAGACCTTCTCGCTAAACTCTCCTTTACGCGAATTCCTAGGATTTACCTGCTCCAGCTTGCTTCCAGTAACACCAGAAGGAAATAGTGCAGCGTATCGGGCTGCAACGATACTCTTACCAAGCATCGAGTATTGAGAAATAGGACCACTTTCGCAATAACACTCTCGCAGAAACTCTGTCTCTACACCATCAGACCTACCTAAATCCTCGATTACAAGCGACGCCGCATTGCGCAGTGTTTCTTGGAAATCACTTGAATAGGAATAGTCGTGATATTGAATGCATAATGAGGAGAGTTTAGGTGGCGTGACAGCAGAACTTTTCCCACTGAGAATCGGCCTATATCGCTGCTCGGTGACTCCTGGACGTGAGATAGTGTCGAAGACCATAACGAAGTTCCTTACGATTTCGTCGTAGCCGTCAAAAACCAGCGCATCACCGGAAAGCGGAGAAAGACCGTCGTTGCGTGTCGCCATGAATATTATTAGCTGAGACGCGTTACTTACCACCGCAAGCTCGACACCTCTTGACTGGCAGTACTTTTGCGCCTGGAGGACAGCATCTCCAACTTCTTTAGAGAATGCACAGAGTGAGTCAAGACGCACTCGCACGCCTGATTTTGGGCCTCTTGGCGGAAATTTAAACTGATCCGATGATCGCTTGGCCTCAACAATTAGCGATCGGGGAGCACCACATTCGTAGTCGGTACGCTCTCCCGACTGCGCAACTTCGACCTTTGTTTCTACGACGTCCCATCCAAGGCAATTCCGCAGGAACAAATCAATGAATGAAAATCGGGTTTGGGCTTCATTTGAAAGGTCACCAAGTGGTGAGTATTCCGCAACGAGCTTCTTCAAATTATCCAAGCCAACACTATATTCGATTGACATCCTGCATCCTCTCACTCAATTAGTTCATATTAGCCAACTAAACTCGCAATGGTAGGTGGCTGCACTTATCGAAAAAAGGGCGGCCAATGGCCGCCCTTTCTTATCAGTCAGTTCCTAAACTACTCAAACCCCAACCGGATTGGCCTTCTCAGGATCGATCTTGTACTGCTTGATCGCCCGGGCCACATCCTTGCCGGTCATCTTGCCATCCTTCGCCAGCGCGGCAATTGCCGCGTGTGCGATGTAGTAACGGTCGACCTCGAAGAAGCGACGCAGGTTGGCACGCGTATCCGAACGACCGAACCCATCCGTGCCGAGCACGGTGTAGGTCATCGGCACAAAGGCGCGGATCTGGTCGGCGAAGGCGCGCACGTAGTCCGTTGCGGCGATGGCCGGGCCCTGGCGGCCTTCCAGCAGCTGGGTGACGTAGGGCTTGCGCTGTTCGGCCTCCGGGTGCAGTCGGTTCCAGCGTTCCACGGCGTAGCCGTCGCGGCGCACTTCGTTGAGGCTGGGGCAGGACCAGATGTCGGCGGTGACGCCGAAGTCCTTGTCCAGCAGCTCGGCCGCGGCAATGGCCTCGCGCAGGATGGTGCCGCTGCCCAGCAGCTGCACGCGCAGCTCGCCCTTCTTGGGCTTGCCGGCGTCCTTGAGCAGGTACATGCCCTTGATGATGCCCTCGGCTGCGCCGTCCGGCATGCCGGGGTGGGCGTAGTTCTCGTTCATCAGGGTGATGTAGTAGTACTCGTCGATCTGGTCTTCCATCATCGCCTTCATGCCGTGCTGCATGATGACGGTGACTTCGAAGCCGAAGGTCGGGTCGTAGCTACGCACGTTCGGGATGGAGCCGGCAATGACCTGGCTGAAGCCATCTTCGTGCTGCAGGCCTTCGCCGTTGAGCGTGGTGCGGCCGGCAGTACCACCGAGCAGGAAGCCACGCGTGCGCATGTCCGCTGCCTGCCAGGCGATGTCGCCCACGCGCTGGAAGCCGAACATGGAGTAGTAGATGTAGAACGGCAGCATCGGCACGTCGGACACCGAGTAGCTGGTGCCGGCGGCCATCCACGAGGCGATGGCGCCCGGCTCGCTGATGCCCTGCTGCAGCACCTGGCCGGTCTGGTCTTCGCGGTAGTACATCAGCTGGTCGGCATCGACCGGCTTGTACTTCTGGCCGAACGGGGCATAGATGCCGATCTGGCGGAACATGCCTTCCATACCGAAGGTGCGCGCCTCATCGGCCACGATCGGCACGATGCGCGGGCCCAGTTCCTTGTCGCGCAGGGCGATGTTGAGGCTCTGCACGAAGGACATGGTGGTGGAATAGCTGCGCTCGCCGCTGTCCTTGAGCAGGCGCTCGAACTTGTCGAGCGTGGGCGCCACGAACGACTTGCTGGCCTTGGGACGGCGCGAGGGCAGGAAGCCGCCCAGCACGTTGCGGCGTTCTTTCAGGTACTGCACCTCCGGGGAATCTTCGCCGGGGTGGTAGAACGGCACCTGGCCGTCTTCCAGCTGGGCGTCGGTCACCGGAATGTTGAAGCGGTCGCGGAAGTGCTTGACCGCCGCGTCGTCCAGCTTCTTGGTCTGGTGGGTGGGGTTGAGCGCCTCACCGGCCGAGCCCATGCCGTAGCCCTTGACCGTCTTGGCCAGGATCACGGTGGGCATGCCCTTGGTGTTCACGGCCTGGTGGTAGGCGGCGTACACCTTGTGCGGGTCGTGGCCGCCACGGTTCAGGCGCCAGATGTCGTCGTCGGACAGGCCGGCGACCATGGCCGCGGTCTCCGGGTACTTGCCGAAGAAATTTTCGCGGGTGTAGGCGCCGCCGAAGGCCTTGCAGTTCTGGTATTCGCCGTCGACGGTTTCCATCATCAGCTTCTTGAGGACGCCGTCGGTGTCCTTGGCCAGCAGGGCATCCCAGTAACCGCCCCACAGCAGCTTGATGACGTTCCAGCCGCCGCCACGGAACACGCCTTCCAGTTCCTGGATGATCTTGCCGTTGCCGCGCACCGGGCCGTCCAGGCGCTGCAGGTTGCAGTTGACCACGAAGATCAGGTTGTCCAGGCCTTCGCGGCCGGCCAGCGCAATCGCGCCGAGGGTTTCCGGCTCGTCGCTCTCGCCGTCGCCGATGAAGCACCACACCTTGCGGTCGGACTTCTCGATCAGGCCGCGGTTTTCCAGGTAGCGCATGAACTGCGCCTGGTAGATGGCGGCCAGCGGGCCCAGGCCCATCGACACGGTGGGGGTCTGCCAGAACTCGGGCATCAGCCACGGGTGCGGGTAGGACGAGATGCCCTGGCCGTCCACTTCCATGCGGAAGTTGTCCAGCTGCGCCTGGCTGATGCGGCCTTCCAGGAAGGCGCGGGCGTAGATGCCCGGGGCGCTGTGGCCCTGGACGAACAGCAGGTCGCCCGGATGGGTGTCCGAGGGCGCACGCCAGAAGTGGTTGAAGCCCACGTCGTACAGCGTGGCGCTGGAGGCGAACGAGGCGATGTGGCCGCCCAGGTCGCCCGGCTTGCGGTTGGCCCGCACGACGGTGGCCATGGCGTTCCAGCGGATGATCGAGCGGATCTTCCACTCCAGCGCGGAGTCGCCGGGGTTCTTGGCCTCGTTGGCCGGTGCGATGGTGTTGACGTACTCGGTGGTGGGCGAGAACGGCAGGTAAGCGCCGGCGCGGCGGGTCTGTTCGACCATGCCTTCCAGCAGCTGATGGGCGCGCTCCGGGCCTTCGACGTCGATGACGGCCTTGATCGATTCGAGCCACTCCTGCGTCTCAAGCGGGTTCGGATCGTTGTGCAGCACTTCGTTCAACCAGTTCATTAGCGCTCCCGGGGGGACACACCCCGCGGGTGTGTCGACATCGTGAATTCGTGAACCCGCAAGTGTACCGCACGCACCTGTTGCCATTCCTCGCTACGGTGGCGTATGGAATGGGACGGTGTGTGCATGGGCGGAGCGATGGCGGGTGCTACACACGCGGGCGCGACCGGTGTACGACCAAAGGATGAGGGCCGCCACGCGCCAGAGCCGCCGCATGCGCCCTTCTCCCATCGGGAGAAGGTGCCCCGCAGGGGCGGATGAGGGTACGGGCGAAGCCTCGTGCAGTTGTAATCAACACGAGGGCTTCGCCTCGTACCCTCACCACCCGCTCCGCGCCCCGGCCCGCGCTTGCGCCGCGGGCGCTCCAAGTCACGCGCGCCAGTGGCGCGCAAGCCATGCCTTCTCGCCCGAGGGAGAGGGGCTTTGATCCCGCACCGAGAGAGGGCGGGACGAACGGACGAAAGCCGAACGATTGGACGCGCGTCGGTCAGAACGCCTGCAACGCTTCGGTCAGTTGGCCGTTGTTGTTGACTGCGCCCATGGTGTAGCCCTGCCAGCCCGGGTAGGCGTTGGGTTCCCAATAGAACACGCCGAGGACGCGCGAGCCGATCGCGTTGCTGCGGCTGAGCAGGTTGGTGAGCATGGCGCGGGTGGTGGCGGCCTGCTGCCAGTCCATGCCGACCTCGGCCACGATTACGTCGCTGCCGTAGCGGGAGATCATGTCGCGCATGTTGGTGTCCAGCTGCCCGTTGGTCTGCTGCCAGCTGCTGGCCTTTGGGTAATGCGACATGCCGATGACGTCCCACTTGCCGCCAGCCGAGCGCAGGCTGTCGAAGAACCAGCGGAAGTTGGCGTTGTCGTAGCCGTTGGCCAGATGCACGATGACCTTGGCGTTGGGGTACACCGCCTTGGTGGCGTTGTAGCCGCTGTTGATGAACTGCGCCACGTTGGCGAAGTTCACCGGCTGCGTGCACTTGTCGCAGAACATGCCGGCGTTGATCTCGTTGCCCACCTGCACCCAGCTGACGGTGATGCCGTTGTCCTTGAGGTACTTGAGGATGCCCTGGGTATGGCTGTACACGTCGGTGTTGAGCTGGGCCACGGAGTGGCCGGCCCAGGCCGCCGGACGGTGCTGATCGTCAGGGTCTGCCCAGGTATCGCTGTAATGGAAGTCGATCATGATGCGCATGCCCTGGGCGGCGGCGCGCTTGGCCTTGTCCAGGGTGTCGCGGCCGTCGTTCCAGCCGCCGGACGGGTTGACCCACACGCGCAGGCGAATGGCGTTGCCGCCGACGTCCTTGAACAGCTTGATGAAGTCGGTGGTCTTGTTCGAGGCATCGTGAAACAGCTGCGGCGGATTGTTGGCTGCCTGCTGATTGAGCCAGCTGACGTCGGCGCCCTTGGCGATGCCTTGCGCGCCGGCACCGGCACTGACAAGCCCCAGCAACAGCACCAGCAGCAAACGGCTGTACCCGGTACGAAAAATGCGCATGAAACCCTCTCCCTTGATCGATGGATGTCGCGCCAGATGGCGCCCTGCCTGATCCCCTCCCGAATCCGCCGCGTGATGCGTGGCGATGCGGGCGATGCTTGCGACGGCCAGGCACGCCGCGAAACGGGGGCGATTCCAGCACGGCTGCGCAACGCGGTCGCGCTCGCTATAGGTGCTGGGCGAATGCGGCATATCTCGCGGCGGAAAAAGCCTGCGCCAGCGACCTGACGTTGGTGTGCGACAGCACAGTGTTGTGCGGGTGCAGCAGGAAACCGGCGCGGTATTGCGCAAAGCCTCTGCTCCACGCGCGCAGTCGCGGCAGCGACACGCATGACCAGATCGCTGCGACAGCACCGGGACCCGGCCCGATGCGACGCGGCAACGTGCTACGGGCATCGCGGCAGTCGGGCGCGCTGCCGGAAGTGCAAATCACCGCCGCACGCTGACCGCGCGCATCGGCTTGGGCGGACTGCCGATGCTGGAACAGCCGCACCAACTGGATAAACGTCAGCGGCGCGCCGCGCAGCACCGTGGGCGATTCCAGTTCGGCGGTACCCGCCTGGCGGGCATCGGGGCACTCCGGCTGCCCGATGCCCTGCCCGTTCGGCGCACGCGGCACGCCCTCGCCGCAGGCGCGTCGGCGACCGAACGACACAACGCCGGGCAAGCCGGCGTTGTGTGTGCACCCTGCGATGGAGGCGCTTGGCAGATGGAGGCGGCGCCGCGTAACGGATGGCAGCCGAGCCACCGGGCGCCATGACGGCACGCCTGCATGAGCGCACTCAGCCCAGCGCGCGGGCGCCCTGCTGTTGCTGCTGGGTCTGGGTCTGCTGCTGTTCCAATGCCACCGACTGCCGTGCGGCATTGTCGGCCACGCGCTGGCTGCTCTGTTCGAGTGGCGTGTTCATGGCGGTCATGGTGTCCACGCTCACACGCAGTTGCGCCGGGTCGTCCACGCGGCCCTGCACGGCGAACGTGCGAGCGGCATCCTGACTCATCATCACCGCATCGATGCGCTGGCCGCCGGCGGCGTGCATCTCCGAGGCAAGCGAGCCGGACAACTGCGCGCTCTGCTGGTCGGATGTGCGCCCGGCGCGTGCGTCCTGCGCATGCACACCGCGCTGCGCATCCTGGAACAAGGGGTTGCCCAGGTGCCCGGGCTGATCGATACGCAGCGAGGTATGGTCGTTGCCGTGCTCGCGCGCGTCGCGCCTGGCCGGCTCGCCCGGGGCGAGCGGGCCGCGGATGGCGTCGATGGCGTCCTGGCCCAGGCCCTTCGGCCCCCGGCTCAACAAGGTGATCCCCGTCCGGATCTCGTCCAGATCAGATCTGTACTCGTTGATCATTCTCTTATTTTGATCTGCAAGTTGACGCGCTTGCGGGTCATTAAGCGGAGAACGCTCATCCAGAAAGTTTTTGATGGTGTGCGAACCCAACGAATTGACAGCAGAGGCCACAGGTGAATCGGGAATCAGGAAATTCACCTTGCTGTTGCTGTAGCCCAAGGCACTCAGCGTTGCGATCTCGTTGGGCCTGGCATAAACGCGCACCTCTCCGAAATGCGGAGATGCTGCGCTTACAGGATCGGCGGCCATGACATGGTTAACCACGCTGGTGCCACCCTCTGGAATGCGATACGCCAGGCTCGCTGCGCCGTAAGCGTTGAAGGTTTCCCCTTTCAGATCGAAGTGGTGCGCGCTGACCTGCGCAAGCGCTCCGCCCAGCGAGTGACCAGTCACCGTGACCTCAGGAGCGTGCCCAGTACGCTGCTCCTGCTTGGCCGCATAGCCAAGTGCACTTTTTGTCAGGGCTATCGCATCATCGGCTTGCGGGTTGATGCGCTGAAACACCATGGAACCGTCTGCCTGCACCGCGTCACGCAGGATTTCCTCGGTGCCCCGGTGAGCGACGACGATATCTCCGCCGCCAACACGTTGATAGATCGTTCCCTGATAGCCCGTCTTTCGATTGTTGACGTGCTCCAGAATTTCGTAACTCTCGCCGCCAACATCCACTCGCTCACGGTCACCAGGGCCACGCTTACCGACCTTGTGATCGACGTAGCCCTCGTTGGAAAGAATGGCGTATTGCTGCGAGGTAGGCTTCACGGCGAAACCTCTTTGGCGACAAGAGTGACCGAGAACAATTCATCGCGCAGCTCAGGCTTGAATTCCGACGCCGAGGGCAAACCGTTGTCGGCGTAGTCCTCGATATCTTCCTTGGGATAGCCACCCTTCCAGAAATACAGAGTGACGGGTTTGCCGGCGATGACATCCTTGGTCTCGATAAACGGTAAAAATGCGGTTTCCTCTTTTTTTCCACTGGCCTTCAGAGAAACACGTGCCCCCGTCATTTCCCAATGACACTGCCCTCGCCCGTAGTAATCCTCATCCAGCATGAGATCGAGGTGGATGACTCCTTGATATTCTTGCTCGGATACTTTTTTCAGCACGACCGGCTCACTGCTCGTGATGCGCTGCCCGACGCCTGTCTGCGGATGAATCTGGCCGCATTCGCTGTCGTTGCTGACGTCGTACTGTGCATACCCATTCACTGCCGCAAAGCTGCCTGGCGCCTTGTCCAACGTGACCGTCAGCGCGTATGCCTTGCGCGGGTTGGGATTCAGCTTGGCAAGGCCGCGGCCACCGGCCTCGACGTCGGCTTCTGCAGTGGCCTCGGTTGCGGGGGAAAGGGTCTGGGTCATGCTGGTCTCCGGGGCGTTACAGGCCGTAAGCAGTAGGGCCAGCAGGCTCGGTGTGAGAATCAGGCGCAAGGCCGGCCTCCATGGCGATAGGGGGCTCAATCTAGTTGGCTCGAGCCGGACGGGTCAATTTACGGCAGCTGAGGATGAGGCCGCCGTGAGCGGGCATCGGGCAGTTGTCGCCGGCAGGAAAACTGCGATGATCAGCGCTATCCGCCAGGGGAGCGTGTTATCGCCACGGTTCTCACATCGCCCGCCGACAGCGTGGCTGTCATTGCGCGCGTGCACTGGCGGCATAGCCTGCGCATGCGCGTATTGCTCGCCGCCACCGCGGTGCTGGTGGTGTTGCTGAGCGTGCTGGGCACGGTGTTCTACCTGGGCGCGCGCGCTGAGTTGGTGGAAGCGGCGCGCGTGGAAGTGGACGGATTGACCGAGCAGACCGCGCGCAGCCTGGCGGCGATGCTGGATTCGGTGCAGGTGAGCGGGCGCACGCTGGCGGCCAGCAGTGGTGCGGTGGGGTTGCAGCCGTTCAACTTGCGCGCGTTGTTGCTGGCCACGCTCAGTGGCGACCCGGACATCGGTGCAGCGCGGCTGATCATCGAACCACGGACGCAAAAAGCCGGCGACACGGGGTTTGTCTGGTACGTGCATCGCGACGGCACGCGCGTGCTGGAGAAATCGGTGCAGGACCTGGGCTACGACTACCGCGCGATGCCGTGGTACCTGCGCACCCAGCGCGAAGGCCGCGCGTGGTGGTCCGAGCCGTACCTCAACACCAATGGCGGCAACGAGCTGTACACCAGTTACAACCTGCCGCTGCGGCGGCCGGGCGATGCGCCGGATGCGTCGCCGGTGGGCATGGTGAGTGCGGATCTGCCGTTGCGGCATCTGCGCGAGATCATCGACCAGTTGCCGCGCGATATCGGTATCCGGCCGATGCTGCTGTCGCCGGAGGGCATGCTGGTGTTCAGCCCGGATCCGGCGCTGGATCTGCACACCACGCTCGATCGCTATGTGGCGCGTTCGCGACCGGATCTGGCGCCGTTGCAGCGTGCGATGGCGGCCGGCCAGCCGATCTCGTTCTCCCACACTGCGCCCGACGGCGAGCGTTTTCTGACCCATAGCGCGGCAGTCGGGCACAGCGGCTGGACGTTCGTGCTGTCGGCCTCGGAAGGCTACGTGTTGTCTGGCCTGAACTGGCTGGCCGCATGGGTGTCTGCGGCCGCATTGGTGGGTGCGGCCGTCTGGTGGTGGCTGATGGTGCGGATCACGCGCAAGTTGACGCGGCCGATCGAGGAACTGACCGACACCGCCGAGCACTTTCGTCGTGGCGAATTCGAGTACCCGTTACGGCACATCGAGCGCAACGACGAAGTGGGAGTGATGGCGCGCGCGTTCGACAGCGCACGCGATGCGATCCGTCACCATATCGCCGAGATCGGCGAGATGACCGCCGCGCGCGAACGCATGCACAGCGAGCTGCAGATTGCGCGCGAGATCCAGCAGGCGATGCTGCCGTCCGGGCGCACCTTCGACCGTGCGAGTTCGCATCTGGAAACCTGCGCCTGGCTAGAGCCGGCCAAGGCGGTGGGCGGCGACTTCTACCACTTCGTCGAAACCGAGCCGGGGCTGCTGTGGTTCGTGGTCGGCGATGTGTCCGACAAGGGCGTGCCGGCGGCGCTGTTCATGGCGCGCGCGGTCAGCGTGCTGGAAATCGCCGCGCGCCGGCACACGCGCCCTGACGGCATCCTGATCGCCGCCTCCACGCGACTGGCCGAGAACAACGACACCTGCATGTTCGCCACCGTGCTGTGCGGACTGATCAATGTGGTGAGCGGCGACTACTGGCTGGCCAGCGCCGGGCACGAGCCGCCGTTGCTGATCGATATCGACGGCAAGGCACATACCCTGCCGCTGGAAACCGGCCCACCGCTGGGGATCGAACCGCAGACCTCCTTCCCGGTGCTGCAGGGCCGGATGACCGCCGGGCAGACCTTGTTGGGGTATACCGACGGGGTGACCGAGGCGATGGACGAGCACGGCGCCAGCTACGGGCTGGAGCGGCTGCTGGCCACGCTGCACCCGCGCCGCAGTGCGGCGGCGCAATGCAAGGCAGTGATTGCCAACATCGCGCGCTTTACCGGCAACGCCGAGCCGTACGACGACATCACCCTGCTGGCGATCCGGCTGCGTCAGGAGCATGCTGGACGGGTCGCAGAGACCGGCCGGGACGTTCCCGGAAAGGCAACCCGCCCATGAAGTTCGATCTGGCCATTGCACCGTCGCTGGCCCAGCTGGCCGGCGCCAACGACGCGCTGGAAGACTCGCTCACCCGCGAGGGCCTGCATGCCGAACGTATCGGCCAGATCCGGCTGATCGTGGAAGAGCTGGGCTGCAATGCCCTCACTCACGGGCAATGCGCCGAACAGCCGCTGCGCTTGCAGCTGCAACTGGACCCGCAGGCGCTGGTACTGGAGATGCACGACCCCGGCACTGCGTTCGACCCGTGCGCTGCGCCAATGCCCGATGTGACAAGCGAGCTCGACGATCGCCAGATCGGCGGTTTAGGCTTGTTTCTGGTGCATCAGTTCGCCGATCACATCGACTACCGCCGCGATGGTGCATACAACATCGTGCGCGTCACCCTGCTGCACCCGTACGCCCCTGTCCCCGAGGCTTTGTCATGACCACGCTCGCCATCCAGATCGACCCGCCGCAAGACACCCGCCAACGCGTCATCCTGACCGGACGCCTGGACACCCATACCTATCAGGACCTGGACGCGGCGCTGTCGCCGTTGCTGGGCACCTTGATCACCACGCTGGTGCTGGACCTGACCGCGCTGGAATACATCTCCAGCGCCGGCATCCGCTGCATCTTCAAGGCGCGCAAGGCGCTGGCCACGCGTCACGGCAAGGTGCTGGTGGCCAACCCGCAGCCGCAGATCCGCAAGGTCTTCGACATGGTCAAGGCGGTGCCGCTGAGCGATGTGTTCGCCTCCACCGAAGAGCTGGACGCCTATCTGGCGGCGATGCAGCGCAAGGTCATCGAACAGAGCGCGCACAGCGATGCGCCCATCGTGTCGCATTTCGCCGAAGCCTGAAGCCGCATCGCCTGCGCGCACACGTGGGGACGTGTGTGCGTGCGGCGTGTGTGCGGGCCCGGTTAGGCTATGACGCCGTGCTCGCTGCGTCGCAATGCCTGCCCTGATCATTTTCGATTTCGACGGCACCCTGGCCGATTCGTTCGGTTTCTTTCTGAGCACGCAGCGCGCACTGGCCGCGCGGCATGGGTTCCGCGCAGCACAAGCCCATGAAGTGGACGCCGCGCGCCGGCTGACCACGCGCGAGCTGCTCAAACAATCGGGATTGCCCACCTGGCGGGTGCCGCTGGTGGCGGCCGACTTCATCCGCCTGATGCGCTCTGCGCCACCGGCGGCGCTGTTTCCCGGCATTGCGCAAACCGTGAGCGCGCTGCACGCCGGTGGCACGCGCCTGGCGGTGGTGTCGTCCAATTCGGTGGACAACGTACAACGCGCCCTGGGCGAGGACCTGAGCACGAAGTTCGCCGTCATCGAGGGCGGCGCGCACCTGCTGGGCAAACAGCGGGCGCTACGACGCGTCTTGCGTGCGACCTCACACACCCCGGCGCAGGCGGTCTACGTCGGCGACCAGGTCGCCGACTGGGAAGCGGCCCAACGGCTCGGCCTGCCGTTTGCCGCCGTCGCCTGGGGCTATGCACATCCGGAGGTCTTTGCCGGCCTGGCCGCAACCTCGCTGATCGAACGCGTGGACGAGCTGCTGGCACTGGGCATGCGCTAGCAACGGCTACGCGCAGTCGCGCTTGGGCACCTGCTTTTGACGACGGAGACATAGGCAAGGGTTTGCACTCGGCAGCGGCCGGTGATCGGCACACTGGCATCCCCTTCTTGGCCCCGCCCTGGCGCTCGCTGATGTTGGTGTTCGCGTAGTGAGCAGATGCTGTCTTCAGTCCTGCCATTGTTCTTGCCATTGTTCTTGCCATTGTTCTTGCCATTGTTCTTGCCGTTGCCGTTGCCGTTGCCGTTGCCGTTGCCGTTGCTGTTGCTGTTGCTGTTGTTCTTGCCGTTGTTCTTGCTTCACCCAAGTCGCCTTAAAGCAAGCCGAGCACCGCAGTCACGCGTGGCCGAAGAGGCGCCCTTGTTTGAGCGAAGCGCGTTTGGGCGCCGTGCCGCGCGTGGCGAGGAGCGCAGGGCACCGGCGCAGCTGTATCGCGCCGGATTGCGTCAGGCGACAGCGGTTTTGGTGACTTTTGCCAAGACAAAAGTCACCCGTGCCCGAAGGGCGCGGAAGCCTTTGACTTTGCTGTGGCTTAAGCGCTGTGGCTTAAGCGCTGACGCCTGAAAGCCATGCTTCAAATTCGTGCATGGTCTACAGGTGCACCTGCTGGAAATCCCTGGTAACCGTACCCTCATCCGCCCTTCGGGCACCTTCTCCCGGAGGGAGAAGGAAAAGCATGCAGCGCGTTTGGGCGCCGTGCCGCGCGTGGCGAGGAGCGCAGGGCACCGGCGCAGCTGTATCGCGCCGGATTGCGTCAGGCGACAGCGGTTTTGGTGACTTTTGCCAAGACAAAAGTCACGCGTGCCCGAAGGGCGCGGAAGCCTTTGACTTTGCTGTGGCTTAAGCGCTGTGGCTTAAGCGCTGTGGCTTAAGCGCTGACGCCTGAAAGCCATGCTTCAAATTCGTGCATGGTCTACAGGTGCACCTGCCGAAAATCCCTGGTCACCGTACCCTCATCCGCCCTTCGGGCACCTTCTCCCGGAGGGAGAAGGAAAAGCATGCAGCGCGTTTGGGCGCCGTGCCGCGCGTGACGAGGAGCGCAGGGCACCGGCGCGGCTGTATGCGCCGGATTGCGTCAGGCGACAGCGGTTTTGGTGACTTTTGCCAAGACAAAAGTCACCCGTGTCCGAAGGGCGCGGAAGCCTTTGACTTTGCTGTGGCTTGAGCGCTGTGGCTTGAGCGCTGTGGCTTGAGCGCTAACGCCTGAAAGCCATGCTTCAAATTCGTGCATGGTCTACAGGTGCACCTGCTGGAAATCCCTGGTGACCGTACCCTCATCCGCCGTTCGGGCACCTTCTCCCGGAGGGAGAAGGAAATGCACTCGACGAGCTTGAGCGCCGTGCCGCGCGTGGCACGGAGGCAAACGATCGAACACTGCGACGTGCGCTGCACGCCCCCGGACACTACGCGCGAATCTCTATACCCCGCCCGACCGCGGCAATGGCGCCGGCACGTTCAACATCCCGCCCGCTGCCACGTAGGCCGCCAGCGCCTGGCCCTGGCTCAACAGATGCCCATGCATCGTCCGCTCCGCCCCTTCTGCATCGCCGCGTCGCACGCAGTCCATCAACTGCCGGTGCTCGGCCAACGACTGCGCCATCCGCCCCGGCGTCAGCAACTGCCGGCCACGGTGCATCTTCAAGATGCGATGCAGATCGTGGGTCACCCGGATCAACCACGGATTGCCGGCGTACTGCTGCACGGTCTCGTGGATCAGATAGTTGTTGCGGTAATACTCGGCCAGATCGCCGGAAGCGGCAGCCGCCTCCATCGCCGCATGCAGCTCTTCCAGACGCTGCACGCCGGCCGCATCCAGACGCTTGACCGCGTCATGCGCGCAGCGGCCTTCCAGCATCGCCATCACCGGGAACAACTGGTTGAGGTCTTCCAGTGTCAGCCGCGTGACCCGGCTGCCGCGGCCGGCATCCAGTTGCACCAGGCCTTCGGCCGCGAGCAGCTTGAGACTTTCGCGCAGGGGCGTGCGGCTGATGCCGAGTTCTTCGGCCAGCGCCGGCTCGTCGATCCATTCGCCCGGCGGCAGCGCGTAGTCGTAGATCTTCTGGCGCAGGCGCTCGGCCACTTCCTCGTACAGCGGTACGCGCTTCTTGGCGTTGCGCGAATCAGGGGCGAGGGTCATGGCGGGCAGGTCGTCGGCAGCGGATCGGGGGCGCCCATTCTACGGGCGCGCCCGCCGACCCTGCCCACCGGCGGCAATCTCACAGCCAACCCGGCACCACGAACAGCAGCCACGCCGCCAGCGGCCCCAACAGCACCACCAGCCCGCTGTAGACCAGAAACCGACGGAACAGCCCATCGCGCTCTTCC
This sequence comes from Xanthomonas pisi DSM 18956, assembly GCF_001010415.1. GTDB lineage: Bacteria > Pseudomonadota > Gammaproteobacteria > Xanthomonadales > Xanthomonadaceae > Xanthomonas > Xanthomonas pisi. Next base: position 44,858 of record NZ_JPLE01000021.1, on the reverse strand, counting down.
TTGGCCGCCGAGGCCACCACCAGCGCGCCATTGGTGGAAAACGGGCTGACATCGACGATGGTGGACGACACCGCAAGCGCGCAGATCACCCCGGCCGCACCCAGCTGGCCCTGCATCAGGAACGGCACGGCCAGCGGAATGGTGGCGCCCAGCACTGCCGCAGACGAGGCGAACGCGGACACGATGCCGCCCACGTAGCACACCAGCAACGCGCCCAACAGCGGCATTCCGATATGCGACACGCCGGTGCCGATGTAGTCCACCGCGCCGGCCTTTTCCAGCACCGCCACATAGGTGACCACGCCGCTGATCAGCAGCACCGTGGACCAGCTGATCCCATCTACCGCGCCCTTCTGCGCATTGGGCGAGATCAAGGCCAGCGCCACGGCCACGGTGATCGACACCAGGCCGACGTTGAGGTTGTAGACCAGCGCCGCCACGCCCAGCCCCAGCAGGCCGATCAGCGTGATCACCCGATCGCGGGTGATGGACACCGCCTCCAGCGCCAGCGGGTCGGTGGACAAGGTGCCGCCGCCGGCCGCCACCAGCGCGCCGTGGCCTTCGATGGCAAAGCGACGCTGCGATGCCTGATCGCCACTGACCGGCACGTACTGCGCATCGGCCAGCGACACTTCCTGCCGCCGTATCAGCTTGAGCCCACCGAAGGCGCAGAAGCAGATGATCGCCATCATCAGATTGAAGCCCAGGCTGGTGAGAAACACCGCCATCTCGGTAACGTCCAGCCCGGCTTTTTCGACCACCTTGTTGGTGATGCCGCCGTACACGCTGATCGGCGAAAAGCCGCCGCCCTGCGCGCCATGGATCACCAGCAAGCCCATCATCAGCGGATTGATGCGGTACTGCTTGGCAAAGCGCAACGCCAACGGGCCGATGATGGCCACGGCCGCCGGCCCCAGCGCACCGAAGGCGGTGAGCAGGCCGGTGATGACGAACATCACCCACGGGATCGCCACGATGTGCCCGCGCACCGCGCGCACCGCCCAATGCACCAACAGATCGATCGTGCCGTTCTTCTGCGCGATGGCGAACAGATAGGTAATGCCGACCAGGGTCAGGAACAGGTCGCCGGGAAAGCCGGCCAGCACTTCCTTGCCATCCAGCCCCACCCACACGCCACCGACGATGAACGCCAGCGCGAAGGCCACCGCGCCCATGTTGATGGGCAATGCGGTGGCCACGATGAACATGATCACCAAGCCAAGAATCGTTGCAATTTGCGGGGTCATGCGCCCTCCCAGACACCTGATACGCGTACAGCACGGATGGCCACCCGCCACCCAAGGGTCACGCCGTGTACGACACCTGCCTGGTGGTCATGCCGCGCGTTCGCATGCGGCATTCACCCACTCCACCACGCCTTGGCTGCTATGGAAATCGTCGACCGACCGCGCCTGGCAGTCCGGCAGGATCTCGCGTGCCATGCGCGCCAGCGCGCTGCCGGGGCCGAGTTCGAGAAACACGCGCGCACCGCGTTCGGCGGCCTGCACCAGCACGTCGTGCCAGCGCACGGTCTGTGCGATCTGTGCAGCCAGGCTGTCGATCACCTGCGCCGGCGTGACGACGGCGCGTGCGTCGATGCCGGCCAGGACGCGTAGCGTGGGCGCGCGGATCACCGCCGTGTTCAACGCCGTGGCGAAGGCATCGGCCGCCGCGCGTAGCCATGGCGTATGCGCAGGCACGCTGACCGGCAGCACGGTGACGCGTGCGCCGCGCGCATGCGCGTCATCGCCCAGCGCCTGCAATACAGTACGCGGCCCGCCGAGCACGGCGTGGTCGTCGCCGTTGATGATGGCCACGGCTGCACCATGCGTCTTGCACAGGGACTCCAGCGGGGGCAGCGACAGACCGCTCACGGCGATCAACCCGGCATCCTCGGGGCTGGCCGCATCCATCGCACGCGCGCGGGTGGCCGCGAGCTGCAGGCAGGTCGGGATATCGATGCTGCCGGCCACGGCGTGCGCAGCCAGCTCGCCGACGCTGTAACCCAGCACCAGCAGCGGTGTCGGCAGATGCGCGCGCAGCACCTGCCACTGCGCCAGGGTGCCCGCGCACACCAGCGGCTGGGCGACGGCATTGGCGTAGCGGCCAGGATCTGCGGCAAGTGCTTGCGGAGCGACGCCAAGTACCTGCGTTGCTGTCGCGAGCACCGCAGCGGCGGCAGGCGCATCGCCGACGCGCGCGAACATGTCGGCATGTTGGCCGCCCTGACCTGGGCAGAGGATGGCCAGGCTCATGGTGTGCGCCACGCGTACGCCGTCACACGACCGCGGCGGCCAGACGCAGGTGTGCTGCAGGGACTATTGCCCGGGGCGTGGTGCAGGCGAGCGATGGCGTCCGTACGACATAACGCGAAGCGCTGCGTGCACCAGCGTGCTTTTGCGGCGGCGACGGGCAGGCGCCTGCTCATACGGTCTCCTGACGATGCAGGAACCACGCACACGCCAGCAGGTCCGCACTGCCGCCGGGGCTGAGCCGGCGTGCCACGAAGTGTCTGCCGATCGACGACAGCCGGTCGCGCCAGCCCGGTTGCGCAATGCCGCCGTCAGCGAGAAAGCTGTGCGCCTGCGCCTTGGCGAACGCCAGACCAGCTGCGCCGCCACGATGCAGCAGATTGAGGTCGTCGACGTGCGCGACCAGTTGCATCAAGGTCTGCGTAAGCGCAGCGTCCTGGGTGGCGCCACTGTGCAACGCAGCGCGCAGACTCGGCAGCGCGATCTCGCGCAGTAGCGGGTAGCCGGCCGCGGCCTGCTCGCGAACGCCGCCAACCTGGTACTGCGCACGCGCGCGCTGGCCATTGCTGCGCGAATCCAGCGGCGCCGCGCACACCGCCGCGCTCCACACCTGCACACCGTTGCACACCGCCTCGGCAGATGGCCGGTGGCCGTGCGCCACGCGCAGGCGTGCGGCCTGTGCGGTGAGCAGGCCAAGGCTGAAGATCGCACCACGGTGGGTATTGATGCCGCCGGTGGCGCGCAGCATCGCCGCCTCGGCCGCGATGCCCAGCTCGCGCAGCCGCGCGAAGGGGGCGTTGTCGCTGCCGGCCTGCGCGATGGCGACAAAATAGCCACGCAAGGCGAACAGGCTGCGCAGGAAGGTGGAGGCATCCATGTCGGTATGGCTGCCGCTATCGAATGGCGTCACCAGCCCGGGCTTGGGCGCGCAGGCCAGCTCCGCGTGCAGCGCGCCGACGGCAAGCCGGCCGAGCCGGTGCGCAACGCCGCGCGGCGCTACAGGCACGTCGACATGACGCACGTGGTGTGCGTGTGCGCTCATGCCGCGTTCCTCACTGCAAACAACGCAGTCCGCGCCAACAAGCGGCAGCCGTTGTCGGATTTCACCAGCACCTGCTGCGCGTCGCCGGCGTACTCGCGCCAGTTCACTGCGATGTCGCCGGGGAGCAGCAACTCGCCATCGGCGCGCACGCCATGGCGGTGTTCCCAGCGTTGCAACAATGCGACCACTGTTTGTGCCTGCCCGGGCGTCGCGATGGACCACAACAGATCCAGATCCGATTGCGCATGCACGTAGGTCAGCCCCGTCAACGCTTGCCACGCAAAACTGCCGAACACGCGCGGATGCAGTGCATCGGCCTGCGCGTGCGCGTGCAAGGCCTGCAACGCGGGCTGCAGCGCGCCGGGTGCGTGGGCGATCACCGCATCCAGCGACAACGGCGGGCTGCAGCGTGCGATCTCCTCACCGCTGGCATGCAACGCCAGGCGCTGCTTGCCTTCGCCGGGCGGCAACGGCACGCCCAGGCGCAGGTTGCCCGGCGCCTGGCTGCCGTCGCCACGGGCCACCACCGCCGGCAGGCCGGCGGCAAACCAGCGCTGCAAACGCGGCTGCGCGCCAGGCGTGTGCGCCTGCCACTGCGCCTGGTCGCGCAACCACACCAGGGCGTGGCGCGGCGCCATGCTCAGGCCTCGCCCGCTGCCACGGCGGCGGCGACATCGCGCGCCAGGGTGCGGCCGCCGCGCTGCGCGCCCAGTGCGCGCCGCTGGTCGCCATCGACGGGAGCGGCCAATGCGTCCAGCAGCGCCTGTGCCAGATCGCCGTCCCAGAGCGACTCCACCGCACCCATGCGCACGTAGTTCTCCACACCGGGCGCAAACACCGGCGAGCTCTTGCTCAGCGCCTGCAAGGTGTCGACCGATTGCTTGGTGACACGGGACATCGCACGCAGATCCATCACGCGCACCTGCGCATCCGGCAGTGCGTGGATGTGGTCGGCCATCAGCCCGAACGAGAGAAATCCGCCGCTGACCGATTCGCCGTACACCAGCGTGACCAGGCACGCGCCGCGTCCACGTGCCAGCTCCAGCGCACGTGCCAGATGCGCAAAATAGCCGTTGATGCCCAGCAATTCATCGCGACGTGCCAGGCGTTGCCCGGCGGTATCGGCCAGCATCACGATCGGCCGCTGCGGATGCGCACGGGTACTGGCCAACACGGTGGCGGCCAGGGCCAGCGCGTGGTCCACGCCCACTTCCAGCTTGTTGGCGGTGCCGATCACCGTGACCTCGCCCGCGGCGGTGGTGGCGCTGCCGGTGAGCACATCGTCGTTGCGCGCGATGGCGTGACCGAGCGGAAACAGCTGGTCGAGCAGTTGGCTCAGTTCCATGGTGTGCTCCGGTCTGCAGTGGCCGCCAGGAAGGCGTCCGTGTCCAGCAGCGGCAACCGCTGCGGATCGGCGATGCCCTGGCGCGCCCAGATGTCCAGGCCGTCGCGGCAATCGCCATACGCCTCGATGCGCGCAGACAGTTGCTGATGGGCGTGCTCCAGGGCTTGCAGCGCTGCATCGCCATCGGGTTCTGCAAGTGTGTCCAGCGTGCTGGCCGCTGCATCGGCAAACGCCGCGATGCGGTCGGCCACGAACACCTGCGCCTCGCCCAGCAGATAACGGTGTTTGCCACCGGTCACGCGCCAGACCAGGGCGCGATCGCGGGCGTCGAACTCTTCCACGCCGCGCACGGTTTCGATCACGTCCGGGCCGGACAGCGACAGGCGGCCTTCTTCGGACATGATCACCGCGCTGCAGCAGCGCGCCACGATGCCCATGCCGCCGAACGCGCCATTGCCGCTACCGATCAGTGCCAGCACCGGCACGCCGGCCGCGCGTGCGCCCAATGTGGCGCGCATGACTTCGGAAATCGCGATCAGGCCGGCATTGGCTTCATGCAGACGCACGCCGCCGGTGTCGAGCAGCAACAGCACCGCTGCCGGCTGCGTGGCTGCCGCGCGTTCGAGCAGGCCGGTGAGCTTGGCGCCATGCACTTCACCGACGCCGCCGCCCATGAAGGCGCCCTGCTGCGCAGCGATCAGCACCGTGCGGCCACGCAAGCTGCCCTCGCCCACCACGATGCCGTCGTCGAAGGCGCCCGGCACGTCGAGCTGTGCCAGATGCGGGCTGACCAGGCGCCGACGCGGGCCGACGAATTCGCGAAAGCTGCCGGCGTCCAGCAGCCCGTCGATACGCTCGCGGGCATCGGCTTCGTAATAGCTGCGCTCGGCCATGGGAATGGTGGTGCTCATGCGAATCTCCCGATGACATGCGCAGGAGCGCAACTGGGCGCGATTGCAGCGTTACCGAGAAAACCCGTCGCGCCCGGGTGTGCTCCTACGGGCTCGTCGTAGCTGCGCTCGGCCATGGGAATGGTGGTGCTCATGCAAACCTCCCGATGACATGCGCAGGAGCGCACCTGGGCGCGATTGCAGCGTTACCGCGAACGCCCGTCGCGCCCGGGTGCGCTCCTACGGGCTCGTCGTAGCTGCGCTCGGCCACTGGAATGGTGGTGCTCATGCAAATCTCCCGATGACATGCGTAGAAGCGCAACTGGGCGCGATTGCAGCGTTACCGAGAAAACCCGTCGCGCCCGGGTGCGCTCCTACGCGGTGATGGGGTCGGCTCATGCGACATCTCCCTGCAGCACGTCGATGGCCTGCTCCAGACGCAGGCTCACCACTGCCGGCGTCGCGCCGACATCGTTGATGCTGATGCGCACATCGCGCAGCGGATGGCGCGCGGCGAAGTCGCCCAGCACCGCTTGCCAGATCGTGCCGAAGCCGCGTGCGGCGGTCAGGATTTCGATCTCCATCGCACCGTCGAGCGGCACCCGCTCGACCAGCACTTCCAGGTTGCCGGAGGCGACCACGCCGACCAGCGCATGCTCCAGACCGGTGCGCGCACCGTGCTGGCCGTCAAAGCGATATCGCAGGGTTTCCATGCTGAGCCCTTACCAATTGCGGAAACGTTTCGGCGGGTCGTACAACCCACCGGACCAGCGCACCAGATCCTTGACCGTGCGCGCGGCCAGCAGATCGCGGGTGGCATCGCGCGGACGAATGCCCAGATCTTCCGGCCGCTTGATGACGCCGCGATCGCGCAGGTTTTCGACCATGCGTTTGTCGCGCCCCAGGCCCACGGCGGTATAGCCGGATACACCGCGAATCGCCTGCTCGCGTTCTTCCGGTGTGCGGCACAACAACAGGTTGGCGATGCCTTCTTCGGTCAACACGTGGCTGACGTCATCGCCGTAGATCATCACCGGCGGCAGCGGCATGTTGGCGCGCTCGGCCAGCTCCCAGGCATCGAGCCTGTCGACGAAGGCCGGCGCCATGTGTTCGCGGAAGGTTTCCACCATCTGTACCACCAGCTTGCGCCCGCGCGGCATCTCGCCCGGCCGTGCGGCTTCGCGTCCGGCCTTGAGCCAGGCATCGCTGGCGTGCCGGCGGCCGCGCGCATCCGAGCCCATGTTGGGCGCGCCGCCGAAGCCGGCGATGCGGTCGCGCGTGGCAGTGGAGCTGTTGCCCTGTAGATCGATCTGCAGCGTAGAGCCGATGAACATGTCGCAGGCATACAGACCGGCCGTCTGCGATAGCGCGCGGTTGGACCGCATGCTGCCGTCGGCGCCGGTAAAGAACACGTCCGGGCGCGCAGCGATGTAGTTTTCCATGCCCAGCTCGGAGCCGAACGAATGCACCGATTCGACGAAGCCCGATTCGATCGCCGGGATCAGCGCCGGATGCGGATTCAGCGCCCAATGGCGGCAGATCTTGCCCTTCAACCCCAGCGATTGCGCATAGGTGGGTAACAGCAACTCGATCGCTGCGGTGTCGAAGCCGATGCCGTGATTGAGCCGGTCCACGCCGTACTCGGCGTAGATGCCCTTGATCGCCATCATCGCCATCAGCACCTGGATCTCCGAGATCAGCGCCGGGTCGCGGGTAAACAGGGGTTCGATGTAATTGGGCTTGGGCGCTTGTGTCACGAAGTCCACCCAATCGGCCGGAATATCCACGCGCGGCAAGGTGTCGAGGATTTCGTTGACCTGCGCGATCACGATGCCGCCCTTGAACGCGGTGGCCTCCACGATCACCGGCGTGTCTTCGGTATTGGGGCCGGTATAGAGATTGCCGTGGCGGTCGGCCGCCTGTGCGGTGATCAGCGCGACGCGCGGGGTCAGGTCGATGAAGTAGCGGCCGAACAATTCCAGATAGGTGTGGATGGCACCGATCTCGATGCGGCCTTCGCTGACCAGGCCGGCCAGACGTGCGGCCTGCGGACCTGAGAACGAAAAATCCAGGCGTTTGGCGATGCCGCGCTCGAACACATCCAGATGCGCGGCCAGCGACAGCACCGACTGCACCATGTGCAGGTCATGCACGCGCGCAGGGTCCACCTCGGTCAGGCAGCGCGCCAGGAAGTCGGCCTGCTTCTGGTTGTTGCCCTCCAGGCACACCCGGTCGCCGGGTTCGATCACCGCCTCCAGCAGCGCCACCACATCGTTGGCGGCCACCACGCGGCCCTGCGGCGCCAGCGAGGCGGCACGCTGCAGGCGCTTGCGCCGGCTTTCGGCCTGGGTGTCCCACTGTCGACTCATCGCGATGCCTCACCGGGCCGAGCCCGTAATGTCAGAGTAATTACATGGTAATTATGAGATCGCGCCGTGTCTAGACGCGTTGCAGCATCGGTGCAGGACGTGACGCCGGCCGGTCAGTAATGCGACAGCTTGGCGCTTGCGGTCGCCGGTGCTTCGATATATCGTTTCTGTATGCTTCGATATATCGAATGAAAATGACACCCCGTCATCACAAGGCCTTGGCCGATCTGGATGCGTCGCAGGGCACTGCCTCAGGGCGCGGCGGCGCGCGTCTCCGTCCGCTGGGGCATGGCGATCTGCGCCTGCTGCTGCTGGCCTTGATCGAGCAGCACCCATGCCACGGCTACGAGCTGATGCGGCAGATCGCGGCGCTGTTCAAAGGGCTGTACACCCCCAGCGCCGGCGCGATCTATCCGGCGCTGGCGCAGCTGGAAGCCGATGGCTGGGTGCAGACCGATCTGGAGCAGGGCCGCAAGCGGTATCGGATCACCGACACCGGCCGCAGCCATGCTGCCGATCAGCGCGACGCCCTGGATGCGGCACTGGCGCGCACCCATCGCCGCGCGCGCGAGCTGATCAAGGCGCAGACGCCCGCACCCATCCGCGAGGCGATTCACCGCATCAAGCACGGTCTGTTCGCACGCCACGGCCAATGGAGCGAAGCAGAAACCGAACGGATTGCCGCACTGCTCAACGCCGCCGCCGACGGCATGGAGCAGGACGCACGCTGAGTGTTGAAGCATCGACGCCAGTCGATCGCCACTGGGTGCCGTGTCGCAAACATCACCGCATCCGCCTCCCCCACCACCGCCGCGCCTGGGTGCGCGACACCATCAGGAATCGCACCATCATGGCTGCACACACCAATACCCAAGTTCGTCGCGACGCGCGCTTACGCGCCGTGCAGGTGGTCCGCTGCGAGTCAATCACTCCGCAGATGCGCCGCATCGTCTTCGGCGGCAGCGAGCTGGCCGGCTTCCAAAGCGAAGCGCCGGACGATCACGTCAAACTATTCTTCCCCAATGCCGATGGCGCTTTCGTGCTGCCGACCATGACCGCGGAAGGGCCGCGCTATGCCGACGGCGCACTGCCCTCGCCCGGGCGCGACTACACGCCGCGCGCATTCGATCCGCAGAGCGGCGAGCTGAGCATCGATTTCGTGCTGCATGGAGAGGGCGTGGCATCCAGTTGGGCCGCACACGCCCAACCCGGCGACGCGCTGAAGATCGGCGGCCCGCGCGGCTCGTTCCTGGTCGCCGACGACTACGATCATTACGTGCTGATCGGCGACGAGACCGCGCTGCCGGCAATCGGCCGCTGGCTGGAGTCGATGCCGGCCGACCTGCACGCAGAAGTCTTTATCGAAGTGGCCGATGCCGACGAGCGGCAGGAGCTGATCAGCGCCGCCGATGTGGACGTGTACTGGCTGGAGCGCAATGGCTTCGATGCCGCCAGCAGCACCTTGCTGGAAGACAGCCTGCGCGATTACGAGCCCCACGACGGCGACACGTTTTACTGGATCGGCGCCGAGTCGATGCGTGCGCGGGCAATGCGCAAGTTCGTGGAAGAGCACCTGGGCGTGGACAAGGAATCGATCCGCGCCAAGGGGTATTGGAAGGCGGATCCGGCTGGGGAGTGAGGCCAAGCGCTCCTGTCTCTACCGATCGGTGGAGAGTGGCGACCAAACTACGTCGCATCTGACGAACGCCCGACCTTCGGAATCGGAAAACCTCGACCCATAAAACCACTGGACTGGCTTGCGAGACGGTCTGTGTTGTTACTTGTGCCGTACCAGCGCGTTCAAAGCGCGGTACGGCGCGTGCACATCTGTGATGACTGGAAACGGTCCTGCACCTGGGTTTGCAGCATCACCTCGAGCCGAATGCGACGAGTATCCACACGCATCGTCAATGAGAAGCGCGTGCCTACGGCACAGCCCGCGCCGCAATACTTTTAAGATCAATTGGCTATCTCGTTTGAAATCGATGCAACCAAGCATCGGGAGGCATCCATTGTGAAGATAAATGCGATCAAAAAGAGCCCGGATGCTCATTAACATGAGCCGAGCACCCAACAACAAGCTGTAGGCTAGAAGCGACGCCTGACAAGCCAGACGTCTGTGCTCCACAAAGAAGACACCGACGGTATCGATCGTCCGATCTAAAGTGAACTACTGAGGTCAGCCCATACTTTCTATGCGGCGCGCATGCAACATGGACGACACTCCGCACGCTGCGTACTGCCCCTCGGCGACACGTTGCAAGATTGATAACGCATCGATACGCAGTCGTAATCGGCTCAGGTCGTTAAAAAGGATCCGGCCAAAAAGTGAGGACTTGATACGCACGAACGCGCATAGAAAGCGACATGAGATACAACGAACGCCGGATGGCCCGATGATCATCAGTGCAGAGTTATGTTCGGATGACAACGTTGAGCAAGCGAACACAGCAACTATTGACACCCATAAATTCGCTTGCTAAAACGCAAACGCGACGACTCCCTAAATCTTTAACTGATCGGTGCACTATCACCCGATGGACCTGCTCAATCGAGAGGATTCCCATGAAAGATATGAAAGCAGATGAACGTCGCCGCTTTTTGATGGGAGCCGTTGCCACCGCGCTTTTGGCAGCCTCGCCTATCGCTGCTTACTCGGCTCAGCAAGCAGACACCACCACCCTTCAACAGGCAATGCCCAAGAAACAGGTATTAGAAGTGAAGGTTCGAGGCGATCTGAGCGAAAGGGAAATCGACCTTCAGCTAAGCCCAGGCGAAATCTCTCCAGTCCTGGTTCTACCCGACAATAGAAAATACCGCGTCAAAGCCTCCATTATCCGTGCGGACCACCGATTTGGTGACATCTACGCACTGGTGCTTGCAGATGCAAATGGAAAGACGCTTGCAGAAATGAATATTGCGGGAAACACGACCGCAACGTTCAGCGATCACCGCGTTCAGATATATCTACTTCCAATCGAGCAAGCCGCCTGATCAGGGATGATGCTCTCAAGGGCCTAGACGTTTGAAATTTTCTCGAAAAAGTTAGGGCCCGCCAATGGCGGGCCCTAATGCGAGCTATTGCTTAATTACTTCGCAGCAGCCTCGCCGGCCTTGGCCTGAAGGGCCTCGGTGGTGATGCGGATCTTGACCTCGTCGCTGACGTTCGGGGCGTACTGGCCCACGCCGAAGTCGCTGCGCTTGATCGTGGTGGTGGCGTCGAAACCGGCCGCCGGCACCTTCTTCATCGGGTGCTCGCCGGCACCGTTGAGGGTGACGTCCAGCACGACCGGCTTGGTCTGATCCTTGATGGTCAGGTCACCGGTGACGGTCAGCTTGTTGGTGCCAGCCGCTTCGACCTTGGTGCTCTTGAAGGTGGCGGTCGGGAACTTGGCCGCGTCGAAGAAGTCGCCGCTCTTCAGGTGCTCGTCGAACTTGGCGGTGAAGCTGTTCAAGCCGGACAGCGGCAGGGTGACCTGCACCGTGGACTTGGTCACGTCGGCCGCGTCGTAGACCAGGGTGCCGTCGACATTGCCGAAATGCGCGCTCGGGTTGGAGAAGCCGAAGTGGCTCCACTGCGCGAGCACGTCGGTGTGGCTCGGATCCAGGGTGTAGGTGCCGGAGGCCACTTCCACGGCCGGAGCGGTCGAGGCGGCCGGCGCAGCAGCCGGGGTCGCAGTGGTGGCAGCGGCATCGGCCGGTGCGGTGGCGGCCGGGGTTTCGGCAGCCGGCGTGGCGGCGTTATCGGCCGGCTTGGAGCAGGCGGCGATGGCCAGGGTCAGGGCGAGCGGCAGCAACAGCTTGTGGGTGGTCTTCATTGGAACTCCATGTGATGAGAGACGCGTTGGATCAACGCGGATGGGGCGAAACGCAGACGGACGAGGACTGCAGGAAACTGTAAGACGGCACACCTATCTTGCACCGCGGTGGCCAGACGGCGAAGGAGCGCAGGCGCGCAATGCGCAGTGGACATGTGGCATCCAGCGCTTCCGGGCGTCGGCCGCGCCCCCTTGCGGGTGGGCGCAATCGCTTGATCGACGATCCACAGCAATGCAGCAAAACATGCAGCGATCGGCATTGTGCGGCAGCGATGACCCTGCGCGATGACCGCAGGGCAGATACGCCGCGGCGTCGATGTCACACGCAACGCCTTACACGCCGCGCCGCTCACTGCCGCGCATTACTCAAAGCGCGCCGCTTCATCGAAGCTCAGGCGGGGCGAGCGCGGGAACAATCCGGCCGGGTCGCCGTAGCCAAGATTGATCAGGAAATTGGACTTGATCGGCGTGCCGGCGAAGAACGCCTCATCCACCTTGGCATTGTCGAAACCCGACATCGGACCGGCATCCAGGCCCAGCGCGCGCGCGGCCAGGATCAGATAGGCGCCCTGCAGCGAGCCGTTACGGAATGCGCCACTGACGCGCATCTCGCGCGAGTCGTCGAACCAGCTCTTGGCATCGGCATGCGGAAACAGGTACGGCAGCTTTTCGTGGAAGTCCTCGTCGTGCGCCACGATCACCGTGACCGGCACAGCCAGCGTCTTGGCTGCATTGCCCTCGGACAGCGCCGGCTTGAGCTTCTGCTTGCCCTGCGCCGTGGTCACGAACACGAACCGCCCCGGCGAACCGTTGGCCGCCGTCGGGCCCCACTTCAACAGGTCGTAAAGCTCGCGCAACTGCGCTTGGCTGACCGGCTTGTCGAGAAAGGCGTTCTGCGTGCGGGCGGTACGGAACAGCTGATCCAGTGCGGCAGCATTGAGCGAATCGGACATGAGCACTCCAGAAGAAGGGATGGCGCGACGGTAAGCTGTAGCGCCGGCACCAGTGTGAAGACCCGCAGTGTAGAGTGGCGCGATTGCCGCCACACGCGTTCAATCTGAAACAAATCTATGTCGGATCTGAAACGATGGCGGTGACCTGGGCGCTGAGCGACGGCCGCGCCGGCAATGCACGCCAGGCCGAGGCACTGGCGCGGGCACTGCACCCCGGGGCCTTCCGGCCGATCCATCTGCATCCGCAGCCACCCTGGCGGTGGGCGGCGCCGCGCGTGCTGCCCGGCGCGCAGGCTGCGTTCGGTGCCGCATTCGCCCGGCAACTGCAGCATCCGCCTGCCCTGGCCATCGGTTGCGGCCGCCAGGCGGCGCTGGCCACCCGGCTGCTGCGCGTCCGTGGCAGCCGTAGCGTGCAGATCCTGGACCCACGCCTGGATGCCCGCCACTGGGACCTGCTGGTCGTGCCCGAGCACGATGCGGTGCGGGGCGAGAACGTGCTCACCCTGCTCGGCAGCCTGCACCCGGTGGACGATGCCTGGCTGGCGGACGGGCGTGCCGCGTTCCCGGCCCTGGGCCGCCTGCCCGGCCCGCGGCTGGCGCTGCTGGTCGGCGGCCCCACCACGCAGGTGCCATGGACAGCACAGGACCTGGCCGCGCTGTGCACGCCGCTGCGCGAGCAACTGCGCGCGCTCGGCGGCAGCCTGCTGGTCACTGTCTCGCGCCGCACGCCAGCGGACGCCATCGCCCCATTACGGGCGGCCTGCAACGGCATGCCACATCTGCTGTGGTGCGACGAACGCGACGGCCCCAATCCCTACGCCGGCCTGCTCGGGTGGGCCGATGCCATCGTGGCGACCGCCGACTCGGTCAACCTGTTGTCGGAGGCCTGCGCCACGCGCGTGCCGGTGGCGGCCGCATTCGGCGACCGCGCCGGCGGACGCGTCGGCCGCCATGTGCAGGCGCTGCGGCACCGTCAGCGGCTGCGTGCAAGCGATGAAGTTTTACGCGCCGCGGCCGATATCCTGCCGGTGCGCGAAACCGAGCGCATCGCCCTGCAGGTGCGTGCACGCCTGTCGCGGTGAACCACGCGCCCAACGATGGCGCCCGACACAAGGATGCTGCGATCGATGAAGCCACCAGGGATCAAACGCGCAATCGGACCGGCGATCACGCTGGCACTGCTGGCCGCATTGCCGTTGGCCGCAGCCGCAACGCCTGCGTGCGTGCCGCGCTACCCCACGCCGCAGACCACCGCTGCGATGTTCGACATGGCCAGCGACACCGCGCGGGCGCTGGATGCATTGCCCGATGCACAGGTCGTGCTGTTGGCGCGTGGCGGCCAGGACCTGAGCCGTTATGGCCTGAAACATAGCCACCTGGCATTCGCGCTGCGCGACGAGGATGGTCTCTGGCGCGTGCGGCACCTGCTCAATCGCTGCAAGAGCGACGCGTCCCAGCTGTATGTGGAAGGTCTGAGCAATTTTGTCGGCGAAAGCGCAGTGAGCAGCGACCTGCGCGTAGGCATCCCGACCCGCGCAGTGCAGCAACGGCTGCACGCACTGCTGAGCGGCAACGGCAACATCGCCCACCGGCTGCACGAAACGCGCTACAGCATCGTGGCGTATCCGTTCTCCACCGAATACCAGAATTCCAACCAATGGGTACTGGAAGTGCTGGCGGTGGCCTTGGCCGCGGATGCGCAACCGTCGGCTGCCATCGCAGACCGCCGCACCGCACAGGCATGGCTGCGCACGGCGCGCTATCACCCAAGCAAACTGCATCTGGATCTCAGCCAGCGGATCGGGGCGCGCTTTGTCGCTGCCAACGCTGCGGTCACCGATCATCCGGTCGGCGAGCGTGTGTCCGGCAATTATTCTGTGGTCACCGTCGAATCGGTCTTCGATTTTCTGCATCAGCGCGACGCGGTAGCGAAGGAGCTGTCGGTCGCACGCGTCGCCGCTGCACCTGGAGAAGCGCCATGAAATACCCCCCATCCTTGTCTATTGCCGCGGTCGGTCTGCTCGCTGCAGTGACGTTGCCGTGCGCGCACGCCGGCGAAGCCACCACACCCGGCGAGAAATCCGAGTTTTACACCGCACTGTCCGTTGCCGCTCCTGCACTCGTCGTGTCGGGCGTGGTCGGCTCTACACTGCTCGCACCACTGACTGCGTCGGAGATCGTGGGCGAACACCGCCGCGAACCGCGTGCCGGCAAGTTGCCTGCAATGCGCGTGGAGACAGTCGAAACCTTGCCTGCAGGTGCTCGCCAAGTGCGCCTGCAGGACCCTCAACAAGCCGACAACACCGCATTGCTGCGCTGGCCGGCGCGCCAGGACGACCCCACTGCGGGCTTCCACGTTGGCGAGACGGTGAGCTTCCAGCCGAGCCCGGCAGGCGCAGGCTGGACCGTGCAATCCCCGCAAGGCGAGGCATTGGCTTTCGTGCCGACTGCAGAATCCGCCGCGCACAACAGCAGCAAGACCTGGTGATGCTGGAAAGCGCCGTACAGACGCGCTGGGCTGCGATGAGGCGTTGCTGACGGCGCCTCACGCACCCGCACAACGTGTTACGGGCGGTGCGCGCAGATGCATCGGACATTGTCTGGCGAACCGACACGCCGAAGTTTGTTGATGACCGCTGCGATCGGGTGACGATGGTCACTGTCTGATCGCAGGCATGCCAGTGCATGCTCCTTGCGTGTCTTCCACTGGATCTGCAATGCAGCACACGCCACTGTCGCCCATGCGCATGCTGCTGGCCGAACTGCTCGCCGGTGCGGCGTTGTGGTTCGGGATCGGCGTGCAGCCGCCATGGTGGTGGGCGTGGCTGGCGCCGGCGCCGCTGCTGTGGTTGGCCTACACGATCGAGCGCACCGCGCACGCACGCATCGCGGTGCTGATCGCCACCAGCATGGCCGCCACGCATTACGTGCCGTACTTCCGCCTGGCGATGCCGGTGCCTGCGATGGTACTGGCCACCTGTGGCATCGCGATGCTGTGGTATGCGGTGGTGATGGGCGCACGCCGGATCGTACAGCGCCTGCGCAGCGGCTGGAGCGTGTTGGCATACCCGTTGCTGTGGGTCAGCGCCGATCTGTTGATGGCGCGGTTGCTGCCGGACGGCAACTGGGGCAGCCCTGCCTACTCGCAGGCCGATGTGCTGCCCTTGCTGCAGCTCACTGCTTTGACCGGGGTGTCCGGGCTGTTGTTTGTGCTGTGTCTGCTGCCCTCGGCGCTGGCGTTGCTGCTATGGCGTGGCAACGCTGTGCGGCGTCCGCCGTTGGTCTTCGCTGCCGTGGCGCTGACCCTGGCTGCCAGCACCGGCTATGGCTTGTGGCGGCTGCAGACGCCGGTCGCCGGCACGCCACTGCGCATCGGCCTGGCGGCCATCGACGATCCCATTGGCCCGGCGGCTGTACCGGCGCACTGGCAACCGATCCGAAGTCGCTACGACGTCTTGATCGGCACGCTCGCCGCACAAGGTGCGCAGCTGGTGGTGTTGCCGGAAAAGATCGCAGTGCTGCCACCGCAGCAACTGGCGCAGTGGCAACGGCACTACAGCGCGCTCGCCCGGCAGCACCGGCTGTGGCTGCTGGTAGGCATTGCCGAACATGGCGCGCAGCCGCGCAACCTTGCCTGGTTGTTCGATCCGCAGGGCGTGCGCGTGGAGAACTACGAAAAACAGTTTCTCGCCCCGCCCGAGCGCGCGCAGCACTACGCACACGGGCAGGAGTATGCCGTCCATCACGTCGATGACCTGCGCTGGGGCTTGGCGATCTGCAAGGACATGCTGTTTGCGCGGCTGGCACGCGCCAATGGGCAACGCAATGCCGCGCTGATGCTGGTGCCGGCCTGGGACTTCGCCTATCGCGATGCCTGGATGTCGGCGCATATGACCGCGCTGCGTGGCGTGGAAAACGGCTACACCGTGGTGCGTAATGCGCGCGAAGGGCTGTTGAGCGTCACCGATGCGTACGGCCGCGTGCAGCTGCAGACCCGAAGCGCGCCGATGCCTGGGACGAGCGCAATTGTCAGCGTGCCAGTCGCCGCGCAAGTGGCAACGTTGTATACGCAGGTCGGCGATGTCTTCGGTGGCGTGTGCGTGCTTGCGACGTTGGTGCTGGCCCTGGTGGCGCATCGGCGCACTGGTCTGCCTGCGTCAACGCGCGGATAATTCGCGCTGATCGCCCACTGCCGCACCACCATGTCCACCCCATCCCCCACCCTGTTTGCCCCGCTCACCGCACGCGCCTTGACGTGGGCGGTCCTGGTGATGGGCGCGGTGGTGCTGCTGTCCAACATCCTGGTGCAGTACCCGATCAACGACTGGCTGACCTGGGGCGCGTTCTCGTACCCATTGGCGTTTTTGGTCAGCAATCTGATCAATCGCCGCTTTGGCCCGCGTGCGGCGCGTACGGTGGCCTGGTGCGGGTTCGCACTGGCGGTGGTGTTGTCGATCTGGCTGGCGACGCCGCGCATTGCCGCGGCCTCGTGCACAGCCTTCATTGCGGCGCAGCTGCTGGATATCACCGTGTTCGACCGGCTGCGCAACGGCAGCTGGTGGCGCGCGCCAATCGTGGCCACCACCTGCAGCGCCACGCTGGATACCGCGCTTTTCTGGAGTATCGCCTTTGCCGGTGCATCGCTGCCGTGGGTGAGCTGGGCTGCGGGCGATCTGGCGGTGAAGCTGGGCATGGGCGTGTTCCTGCTCGGGCCCTTCCGCGCGTTGCTATGGCGCAGCGCGCCCCGGGCGAACAGCTGAATCACCGTTGCGTCATCGCAGCGTCGCACACACAGGTCCCTGCGCTCCACACGCTCGGTCGGCGCCATCGACACGCCGTCAGCGCACGCCGCCTGCACGGCAGCCAGGACGCGTCACGAGGCGGTGTGCGCGGCACCTCAAACGACTCATGAAACACCCGCATGAAGGCATGCACGTAGCAGTAATGCTCAGGCGCAGCGCCTGACCTAAATTAGAGCGTGTTATGTACTTTGAGGTGAGTGCGAAGCGTCCTGTGGCGCGTCGAGGCAAGCCTTGCGCTGCGCGGCTTGCCTTGGCGCCAGCCAAGCCGGCGCCACGCAGCACCCGCTCCGCACCGCTGACGGCCAACGCATCTCATCTCAAAGTGCATAACACGCTCTAGGTCACCGCAAGGCGCACCACGGCGGCAGCAACGCCCACCGACTGCAGCAGGTGGGCCGCACAGCTCACCCCTTCATCCACCGGCAAACGCAACCGCAGCGGCACACCAGTCCGGCGGCGTGCACCTTCATGAGAGCCACACCATGCAACTGCGCATCCTCCTTCTGGTGCTCTTGCTCGTTTCATTCCCAACGCTAGGAGCAGACATGTCAAACGGTGCCGATAATTTCTACACCAGCGATACGGTGACCATGCAAAAGGTCACTTTCAAGAATCAGTACCGGATGACTGTGGCCGGCAACCTGTTCGTCCCCAAGGGCCTGGACACCAGCAAGCGGCATCCGGCCATTGTGGTCGGTCATCCGATGGGGGCGGTCAAGGAACAAAGCGCCAATCTCTACGCCACCAAACTTGCCGAGCAGGGCTTTGTGACGCTGTCGCTGGACCTGTCGTTCTGGGGCGAAAGCGAGGGGCAGCCGCGCAATGCGGTATCGCCGGACATCTATGCCGAAGACTTCAGCGCGGCGGTGGATTTCCTGGAAACGCAGAGGTCTGTCGATCGCGAGCAGATCGGCGCGCTGGGTATCTGCGGCAGCGGCAGCTTCGTGATCAGCGCCGCCAAGATCGACCCGCGCATGCGTGCGATCGCAACGGTCAGCATGTACGACATGGGCGCGGCCAACCGCAACGGCCTGCGTCACGGGCTCGGCCTGGCGCAGCGCAAGCAGATCATCGCTGCGGCCGCCAAGCAACGCACTACCGAATTCAGCGGCGGGCCGGTGGAATACACCGGCGGCACGGTCCTGGCACTGACGCCGCAGTCCACGCCGATCGAGCGCGAGTTCTACGATTTCTATCGCACACCGCGCGGACAGCACACACCCGAGGGTCAGTCGCCCGAGCACACCACCCGTCCGACGCTGACCAGCAACGTCAAGTTCATGAACTTCTACCCGTTCAACGACATCGAGACCATTTCGCCGCGCGCGATGCTGTTCATTGCCGGCGAGAACGCGCATTCGCGCGAGTTCAGCGAAGAAGCCTACCGTCTGGCCGACCAGCCCAAGCAACTGCTGATCGTGCCGGGCGCAGGACATGTGGACCTGTACGACCGCGTGGATCTGATTCCATTCGACACGCTCACCGCGTTCTTCCGCAAACACCTGCAGTAATCCACGAGGGCAGCGCCGATGCCAATCCTTCGCTCCAGCGCCTGCTTGCGCACCCTGGTCCTGGGATGCGCCTTCCTGGTCACCGCCTGTTCGGCTGCAACGCCACCGGCGGCGACCGCCCCACCGACACCGGAGCGCACGATGCGTATCACCCTCACCATCGGCAATGACGTCGTCGAAGCCGAACTGGTCGATCACTCGGCCACGCGCGACCTGCTGGCGCGGCTGCCGATGACCGTGTCTTTCGAAGACTTCCATGCGAGCGAGAAGATCAGCTACCTGCCGAGCAAACTCGACCTGAGCGCCGTCGGCCCTGCCGGCCCGGCGCAGGTGGGCGACCTGATGTATTACGTGCCCTGGGGCAATCTGGCGGTGTTCTACCGCGGCTATACGCCATCGCGCGATCTGGTGCGTCTGGGGCGGATCGTGTCCAACCCGCAGGCGCTGACACGTTCGGCCAGCTTCACCGCGACCATCGCACGTGCGCAGCCTGCGGCTGCGGCATCGCCACCGCATTGACGCGGCCGATCACCACCGACACGCCGCTGCGCTGCGCATGGCGTGCTGCCGTTGCTGCAGACCGTACCTGACTGCCTGCAGACACAGCCGGCGGCGACAGCCTCAGGGCAGCCAACACAACGACTGTGCTCACCACCTGGCGTGCGCGGTCGGTGCCCGGTGCAGCATCGAGCACGCGTATACGCCGGCTCCGAGCGCGCCGTCCGCACCCAGCTGACGACTGCCCGCTACGTTTGCTGGCCATTCTTACTCTGCTGCCGGGCCGCCTGTGTGCCTGGCCCACGGTGCCAGCGGCAGCACGCAGGCTGCGCTGCGATCATCTGCACACCCCATGCAATGCCTCACGCACGCGGTTCGTCCCTGCCGCGCGGGAACGCCAGGCCTTGCGCCTGCGCGATCGCAAAGATGCTGCCGGTGGCCTGCTGGATGGCGGCGGTCGGCGTGATCAGGCGTGGGCGCCGGTCCAGCGTGCAGGCCAGCCCGGCCTCCACCAGCGTGGCATGTGCGTCGTGCAGCGCTTGCGCGGCAGTGCCGGGCAGCCACTGCGCCTGCACCAGCGCATCGATCAAGGCCGGCGTGTCGCAGACCTGCAGCAACGGCGGATGCTGCGCCGCCTGGCCCAGCACACCGGCCTGCAGCAGGAATTCCAGATCGACCAGGCCGCCGGCACCCTGCTTGAGATCCAGCCGGCCGGCATCGCTGCGGTCGAGTTCGGCGCGCATGCGTGCGCGCATCTTGCGCACCTCCTCGTGCAACAGCGCAGTGTCGCGCACGCGCGCCAGCGTCTGCTCGCGTACCTGCGCAAAGGCCTCGCATAGCGTAGCGTCGCCTGCGACCGCACGTGCGCGCACCAGCGCCTGATGCTCCCAGGTCCACGCGCGTTCGCGCTGATACTCGCGGTAGCTGGCCAGCGACGACACCAGCGCCCCCTTGCCGCCATCCGGGCGCAGCCGCACATCGATGTCGTACAGGCGGCCGGCGCCGGTTTCGGCCGCGAGCAACGCCATCACCTTCTGCGCAAGGCGTGCGAACCAGCGCCCGGCTTCCAGCGGCCGTTTGCCGTCGGAGCTTTCCACCGCGCGCGGATGATCGTAGAGAAACACCAGATCCAGATCCGAGCCGAAGCCCAGTTCCAACCCACCCAGGCTGCCGTAGCCGATGATGGCAAACGTGCCGCCGGGTACCTGCCCGTGCGCGGCGACCAGCTCGACCCGCGCCAGCTGCAGGACGGTCTGCACCACCGCCTCGGCAAGCCAGGCCAGTTGCCGGGTGCTGTCCACCGCACGTTGGCGGCCGTCGAGCGTGGCCAGCGCGATACGGAAGCTCAACGCCAGCCGGCGCTCGTTGAGTTCGCGCAGGGCCGCTTCGGTATCGTCGATCTGCAGCGTGTCGGCGCACGCCGCCTGCAGGGCCGCGCGATCGGGCAATGGCCCGCTGATGCGGGTGTCGAGCAACTCGTCCAGCAGCAGCGGGTACGCGGCCAGGCGCTCGGCCAGCAACGCGCTGCGCGAAAGGACATCGACCAGGCGTGCGAGCGCGCTGGGTTGTTCGTCCAGCAGCGCCAGATAGCTGGTGCGGCGCAAGGTGGCCTGCAACAGGCCCAGCATGCGCCGCACGGCCGCATCGGGCTGGCTGGCGCGCGTGGCCGCGTGCAGCAGCGCCGGCATGACGCGATCCAGCCGCGCACGCGCGGTGTCGGACAGTGCGCGCACGCCGGATGACTGCGCAAAATCGCTCAGCACCTGATGTGCATTGCCCGGGTCGTGCAAGCCGATGCCCAGCAACGGCGCCGCATCGCCCTCGGGCAATGCGCGCCAGTAATCGGCCAGCGCATCCGGCGCAGTGGCACGCACGCGCGGCGCCAGCAACTCGGCAAATTCCGCCGCCACCCGGCTGCGATGCGGCGCCAGCGCGTCCAGCAGCGCCGGCCAGTCCGCATGGCCCAGGCCCAGTGCAATCCGCTCGCGGTCCAGCGGCGCCTGCGGCAAGGCATGGGTCTGCGCATCGCGCAGCATCTGCAGGCGGTTCTCCAGACGCCGCAAAAAGCGATACGCCGCAGTCAAGGCCGCACCGTTGTCCGCTTCGATCTGGCCTGCGGCCACCAGCGCCTGCAACGCGGGCAACAGGCGTCGCTCGCGCAGCGCGGGCTCGCGTCCGGCGCGGATCAGTTGCAGCGATTGCGCAAGAAATTCGATCTCGCGAATGCCGCCGGGTCCGCGCTTGATGTCGTCCAGCCGGTCGTGCCGCGCCACTTCGGCAGTGATGGCGGCCTTCATCTCGCGCAGGCCGTCCAGCGCGGTGAAATCCAGATAGCGCCGGTAGACGAACGGCCGCAGCGTTTCCAGCCACGCCTCGCCGGCGGCGATGTCGCCTGCCACCGCGCGCGCCTTGAGCCAGGCATAGCGCTCCCAATCGCGACCCTCGCGCTGGAAATACTGGTCCATGCCGGTGAACGACAACGCCACGCGGCCGGCGGTGCCGAACGGCCGCAGACGCAGATCCACGCGGTGACTGAACCCGTCGGCGGTGGTCTCGTCGAGCAGCCTGGCCAGTTGCTGGCCCAACCGCGCGAAGTACTCTTCGGCCGCCAACGGGCGGGCGCCGTCGGACTGCCCGCCCTGCGGGTAGGCGTAGACCAGATCCACATCCGAGGAGAAATTCAGCTCGCCGCCGCCGAGTTTGCCCAGCCCGAACACCACCAGCCGCTGCACGCTGCCGTCGTCGGCCATCACCTGCCCGTGGCGGCTGTCGAACTGCTGCTCCAGCGCCTGCAGCGCGCATTGCAGGCAGGTTTCCGCCAACCGGGTTGCACCGGCAAGCGTGTCGTCCACGCTGTCCAGACCCAGCACGTCGCGCCACACCAGCCGGGTGGACTCCGCAGCGCGGTAGCGCCGCAGCTGCGCCGCCCAGGCCTGCGGCTGCGCCGGGTCCAGCGTCGGCACCGGCAGCGGTGGCGGATCGGCCTGGGCCAGGTGCTGCAGCAAGGCGGGTTGACGCGCCAGGGTTTCCAGCGCGAAGTCGCTGGCCAGCGCAACCTGTTCGAGCACTGGCGCAAGATCGCCGCCGGGCCACGGCAGCTCGGCAGGGACGGCCTGACGGACACGCGCCACGGCCCGCTCGATCAGAGCGGTGAGCGCAGGAGAAGCGGAGGAGATCGGCAGCGGCATCTGCCGATTCTGGCATCCCGCCACGACAGTGGCATGTAGGCGCGCTCCATCGCCCCGCAACCGTAGGCTGTTGCTGCTCCCGCCTGCACGATGGGCAGGCAAAGCGCCGCGAGTGGCTGTACGCCACAGCGTCGGTCGCAGCCGCGACCGGAGCGACGCCGTGCCTGGGCACCGGGCCACGGGCCGCAGCGCAGATTCGGCGTTGAAGCGCAGCGCACCGATGTTGGCGATGCACCCGACGCGCTCGGGCAAGCGACACACCAAGCGCCAACATGGTCAGCGCGGGGACTGCAGGCTGGCGATCGTCAACGGACGTTCAATCCATCCCAAGCAGGCAAACAGGCGTCGCGCGCGGTGCCCGTTGCGATGGGCACGCGATTTCCAAGCGTTGAACATCCCGCTGACGGAGCCCTGACGACAGCCGTGCTGCACTGCGGTTTTTGCACAAGGCTCCGTCATGTCCACCAACCTGTTGCCCGCCGCGTTGCTGCCATCCCAGCTTGCGTTGAACAACGACGGCACCGATCCGGCGTTGCCACCCAGCCTGCCGTTCCTGCACCTGTGGACCGGGCCGGATGGCGCCAGCCAGCTCAATCCTTCGCAATTGCCGGGTTTCGGCAGCAAGAGCGTGGGGGGCGGTGCCGCGCCGCAGTGGCTGCGGCCGTTCCCGGGCGAGGTGCTCGGCATCCAGTTTGCGGTGCTGCCGGTGGGCTGGGTCGGCGACTGGCACGAGAGTCCGCATCCGCAGTGGGTGATTCCGCTGCGTGGCCGCTGGTTCATCGAAACCGGCGACGGCACGATGGTGGAAATGGGCCCTGGCGATATCCATTTCGGCCAGGATCAGGGCACCACCGATGCGCGTGGTCACCGTTCCGGCCAGCTCGGCGATGCGCCGTGCTTTCAGATGCTGGTGCAGTTTGCGCAATCGCCCGGCGCGGCGGTGGCGCATCCGTTCGGTCACGAGGCGCCGCGTTGATGGACAGCCATTGCCGCGTGCGGCCGGCCGGCCCGCCACCGCCAACCCGGTGCGCACCGCCGACGACGCAGCACCCCGCCCTGGCCGCGCGGCTGGGTAACGCGCGCCTGCACACGCTGTACGACCAGGCGACCTGGAGCGAAGGCCCGGTGTGGTGGGAGGCGCAGCGCACGCTGGTGTGGAGCGACGTGGTGGGCCGCCGCGTGCTCGGTTGGCGCGAGGACGGCGCGGTGGACGTGTTGCTGGACGCCACGGCCTTTACCAACGGCAATGCGGTGGATGCGCAACAGCGGCTGGTGCATTGCGAGCATGGCCGCCGCGCGATCACCCGCAGCGATGCGGCTGGACGGGCGCATCTGCTGGTCGGCCGTTTCGAGGGCAAGCGGCTGAATTCGCCGAACGATCTGATCGTCGCGCGCGATGGCGCGATCTGGTTCACCGACCCACCGTTCGGCCTGCTCAAGCCCAGCCAGGGCTGCCCCGGCCCGCAGGAGCTGGGCCATCACGGCCTCTACCGGCTGCCGCCCGATGGTGGCGCGCTGCACTGCATGGCCAGGCTGGATCACCCCAATGGACTGGCGTTTTCGCCCGACGAACGCGTGCTGTACGTGTCGCAAACCCCGGAAACCGGCGCTGGCGAGCAGGAGATCATCGCGCTGGACTGGCGCGATGGTGCACTGCACGATCCACACCGCTTTGCGGTGGTGCCCGAGGGTGTGCCCGATGGCATGTGCGTGGACCGCCAGGGCTGGCTATGGAGCAGTTCCGGCGCAGGCGTGTGCGTCTTCCATCCGCAGGGACACCTGCTGGGGCTGGTGCCGACCCCGCACACCGCCTCCAACTGCAGTTTCGACCAGGATCACAAGCGCTTGTTCATCACCGGCGGCAGCGCGCTGTGGCTGCTGGAATTGACTTGAATCCAGGGGTTTGCACTGCTGCACACGCTTGACTGGCCAGCCCTCAGGCAATAAAAAAGCCCGCTTGCAGCGAACTGCCAGCGGGCTTTGCTCCCTCCCCCACGTCGGGATGCAGGATCATAGTGCGCGCCCCGAATCCGACTTGCACGCTGCACTGCAAAACAACACCAGACGGTACAGAACTGGTCCAGTTGCCTTCACGCAGCGCTGCGTGGCCGGCGCTCAGCGGATCAGGTCCGGCTGCGCCCGATACCACTCCTGTGCGCGTCGCAGGTGCCACTCGGGGCTGTCGTTGCGCAGGCCGATCGCCGCACTCAAGACACCCCAGCGTGCGAGCAGGCTGCCGCTGCGCTGCGTGCCCTGCAGGCGCAATCGCGCATCGACCTGGAAACGCGCGTTGCGTGCCTGCAGTCGATCGACGATGACGCTGTTGCCCTGCCACTGCACACGGCCGGTCACCTGCGCCTGCCCCGCATCCACCAGGCGCAGCATCCAGTCGGGAATGGAGCGGTCGCGCGCGTACAGCGCCATCAGGAACGCCAGATCGCGCACCTGGATGCGCACGCGCCCATCCACACCGATCGGCTGCCGCCACTGCATGCGGGTGTCGTCCAGCACGATGCGTGCCCACCAGCCATCGCGGCGTTGTCCGTCCGGACCGGTGAAACCCACATTGCGCAGCTGCACCGTGCTCGCATCGAGGCGAAAGTTTTCTGCGCGCAGATCGCCACGTTGCAGGCGCAGATCGGCATCCACATCGCCACGCAACGCGAGCCCCGCGAACTGCAGGCGCGCGGCGCGCGCACCGATACGCAAGCCGCCCTTGCCGATACGCCCGCCGGGTTCGATCTGCAGATCGCCACTGAGCACACCGTTGCCACCATCGAAGCGCAGCTGCTGTTGCGGCAGATAGCGGTTGTACGCACGCAGGTCCGGCACGCGCGCATTGGCGAAGGTCAGATGCGCACGCGTGGCATCGCGCAAGGTGGTGAGGTTGCGTGCGTCGGCGCGCGTTTGCAGGTCCAGGCGCAGATCGCGGCCTTGCACGAACGGACGCGTGGGCGCGTCGGTGTGCGCGATCGAAAACTGCTGCATCTGCAGTGCAAGTGCGGGCAGCAGCTGGCCGTTTGCATCGGCGTCCACGCGCAGATCGGCACTGGCCTGCCCGTCGATGGCATGCCCCATCACGCCGACCTGCGCGCGCACATGCGGCACCTGCAGACGACTGCCTGCACCGAGCTGGCCGCGCGTAATGCGCAGGTCTGCATCGACCAGGCCATCGCCATCCAGGGTGAGCCAGTCGACATCCGGAAACAGGGCGGGAATCCAGCTGAGCGAGGCCAGTTGCCAATGCAGCCGCGCATGCCCGGAGGTGCGCGGTAGCAGGTTGCGCAGCGATGTCAGCGGCAACTGCCGGCCCTGCACGCGCAGGTCGGCATCCAGCGTCAGTCCCGCATCGGCAGGCTCGGGCATGCTCACGGTCAGGCGCAGGTCGTCGTCCACCTGCAACTGCGCCGCCAGCTCGCCCAGCAATGCGGCAGGCGTGCGCGTGCTGTCGTGCAGGGGCGCACGCCAGTGCAGCTGGCTGCCGGGTTGCAATGCACCGCGCGTCCAGCGCAACTCGCCATCCGCGCGCCCCTTGCCCGGGCGCGTGACCACCGTGTGCCGGCCCTGCGCAGTGCGGGTGACGTCCAGCGCTGCGGTGTCGCCGTGCAGGGCCACCAGCGCATCGGTCAGCTGCAGCAGGGCCAGCCCCCGCGCCTGGTCGGGGACATGCCGGGCAATGCTCGCTTCCAGGCGCAGCTGCCCGTTGCGCAGCACCTCGCTGTTGCCCCAGTGCACGCGCGCATTGTCGAACACGGCATGCGACGGAAACAGCTCCATCGGCCCGCCACGCAACTGCTTGAACAGACCGAGCTGCAGCTGGCCGTCACCTTCGATCCGCAGTTGACGCAGCGACAGCGCGTGGACCTGCGCGGCCTCGATACGGTCGAACTGCAGTGTCCAGGCGGGCGTGGCAGGTGTTGGGTTTGCAGGGGTATCGGAGGCTGGCGGATTGCGTGCCTGGTCCGACGACGATGTTGGTATTGGTATTGGTGTTGGCTTGGCACGTTCTGCGGCTGCCGCTGTCGTTGCTGTGGAAGGCGCAGCTGTCGCGCGCGTTGCATGCGCTGCGGCGTGTTCGCCTGGATCGTTCGCGGGCGCCGGCGATGTTGCGTCCAGCGTGGTGGTTGCCGGCTGCGCACCGACTGCGGCAGCGGCCGGAGGCATGCCCACGGCATCCGCCATGGAGGTTGCCGACTGCAGGCCGGCACGCACACCGTACACCTGCAGCTCCGGCACCAGGAGTTGCCGGCGCAGCAAGGGCAGCATCCGTATCTGCCCGCTCATGCGTTGCGCGCTGACGTTCCAGCGATTGCGCGTGGAGCGGCCGTGCAGATCGACATTCCACAACATCACCCGTCCCGGCCACCAGGTCAGCCCGGGGCCCCACTGCATGGCGAAGGTGTCCGGCTTGCGGTTGAGCGCTGCCGGCCCGAGCGGGGTGTTGAGCAGCAGATTGCCGAGCAGCAGGTAGCCGACAGACAGCGCAACCACTGCCGATACCGGCCAACGCAGCGCGCGGGGCAATGCGCGCCAACGGGCGCGAACGGGCATCGTCATGACGGCAGGCTCCTTCAGGGACCGCGCAGGCGGCGCCGCGCAGTGTGTCAAGCGGGCCGTGAGCGCGGTGCGTATCGGGGATCGCACCGATTCGCGTCTCATCCATCACCGCGCCCCGCCACTACGAGCCACCAAGCGCTTAAGAGCGGCCAACAAGACGTAGTGAGCAATCGTCAGGTGGGCGTGGGCGGCGCGGAGGAACCGCAGTGTACGCGTGGGACATGCCGCACCGAGCACCGGCCGCGCCCGCCTGGCGGGGGGTGCAGTCGTTTTGTGCGTTGCTCTTAGAGTGGCTAACAAAACGTAGCGAGCAGTCGTCAGGCAGGTGTGGACGGCGCGCAGGAACCGGAGTGTACGAGTGGTACATGCCGATTCCGAGCACCGGCCGCGCCCGCCTGGCGGCTGCGCAGTAGTTTTGTTAGCCGCTCTTAGTTGCGCTTGGACACCGGCGGCAGCAGACCCGGCTGCTCCTCGTACCACTCGCGTGCGCCGGCAAGATGCCACTGCCGCTGCTTGCCATCGATTTCGATGCCGGCGCCGAGCACGCCCCAACGCAGATACAGATTGCCGCGGCGCTTGTCGTCGTCCAGCGCCAGGCGCGCGCGCAACGACAGACGCGCATTTTCCGCCTGCAGGTCGTCGACCGTCAGTTGTTGCTTGCGCCAGCGCACCCGCCCGGTGGCATCGAGCTCGCCCGAATCCAGCAAGCCCACGACCCAGCGCGGATAGTCGGCCCGCTGTGCGAACACCGACAGCAACGGCGCGGCATCGCGCATGCGGAGCGCTGCGTCGGCATCCAGCTGGAACGGCGCACTGGCCTGGATGGTGCCGGCCCCAACCTGCAGCTCGCCCCACCAGTTGCTATCGGCGGTGTCCTCGCCCACACGCATGTTGCGTAAACGCACGCGTGTGCCGCTGAGGTCGAAGAACTTGGTCTTGAAGTCGGCGCGTTGCAGCTGCGCCTGCAGTTCCGCATTGCCGCGCATCTGCACGCCGGCCAGCGCCAGATGCGCGCCCTGCCCGCGCAGATGCGCATGCCCGCTGCCGACATCGCCGGACGCATTGAGCGCGACATCGCCGGTCAGGCTGCCGCTGCCGCCGAGCAGGCGCACGGTCTTGCCGGACAGGTAGCGGTTGTAGACCGTCAGGTCGGGCACCTTCGCATCGCTGAAACGCAGTTGCGCCTTGAGCGTGTCGCGCAGGCGCGCCAGTTCGGCATCGCCATGCATGGCCAGCTGCAGGTCGCGCCCATCCAGCAGGATCTGCCTGGGCGCTTCGCGCGGCGCGGCGCGGAACGTGGGAATGCTCACATCCAGATGCGCCTGCGGGGCGGCGGCATCGTCGATGCGGCCGCGCGCGGTGGCGATCCCGGTCAGGCGCGTGTCGAACACCTGCGCCACCGCCTCCACGCGCGGGATCTCCAGGCTGCTGCCGCTGGTCAACCAGCCTTGCGCCAAGCGTAGATCGGCCTCCACCAGACCACCGCCTTCCAGCTGAAACCACGGCTTGCGCACGAACAGCTCGGCGATCCAGTTCAAGGATTCGAACTTCCAGCGCCCCTGCACCTGGCCCGACAACCGCGGCAGGAGCTGCGCCGGCTCCTGGAAGGGAATGCTGCGGCCGGCAACGCGCAGATCGGCGTGCAGTTCGCTGCCGGTCTGTGCATCGCGCGGCAACCGCGCCTGCACGCGGATGTCCTGCGCTACATCCAGCTGCAGCGCCAGCATGCCGCGGTCGGTGGCACCGACACCGGCCATCAACGGCAGCCGCCACACCGCATGGCTGCCCGGCTGCAGCGCGCCGCGATCCAGCGTGATGTCGGCCTCCACACGTGCCGCCGATGGGCCACTGCGGATGTCCACGTGCGGCGCACCGGTGTCGATCTTCAACGCCACCGTCCCGGCCTTCAACTGCAGGCGCGCATGCGTGATGCCGAGCTTGCGCAGGCCGGGCGCTTCGTCGCGGTAGTGGCGCGGAAACTGGAACTGCGCATCCAGCTGCGCGCCATTGAAGACCTGCACGCCATCGAAGCTGATCACCGCATCGCGGAAGCCCGCCTCGGACGGAAACAGCTCCGATGGCCCGCCCTTGAGCTGTTTCAGAAAGCCCACCGTGCCGTGACCGTCGCCGGCGATCAGCAATTTGCCCAGCCGCGCACTGCGGATGCTGTTGCTGCTGATCGCATCGAAGCGCAGCGTCCAGCCCTGGTCGCCACGCGGCGGCGGCGGGATCGGCGTGTCGGAGGTTTCCACTTCCGCACTCAGTCCGGTGGCATGCAGCCACGGCAGACGGACCTCGCGTCGAAACAAGGCCAGCAACGCGATGCGCGCATGCGCACGATCGGCGTGGAAGACATACACGGTGCGGTTGGCCTGCCCACGCATTCGCACGTTCCAGGCCATCACCTCGCCCGGGAACAGCGTCAGCGCCGGGCCGGTCTGCATGGTGAACTTGTGCGGCTGCCGGTTGGTGGTGGCATCGAACAACGGCGTGTTGAGGAACACATTGCCGGCGACCAGATACAGCGCGTACAGCGCCAACAGCATAAGCACCGCAAGCCGCCACGGCCGGGGCCAGCGCTGAAAGCGTTCGCGAAGAGAGGGCATGGGCGCAGGCGAGGAAGAGTCTGCCGTCACTATCGCGGGTGCGCCGACGGTGAGGCGTGAACGCTGAGGGCGCACGACACCATGGAGGTAGTGTCAGGTGCACGGGAGAGCGCACGCAGCAGCTTCTGCGCGTGCTCCCAGGCAGGGGGCGTCGCGGCCGTGTCCGGCTGGCGATGTGCGCCGTGCTTCCGGGCAATGCCGTCAATGGACGCGGACACCGTCGACCTTTGCAGCAGGGTCGCATGCAGCCAGATGCCTGGTGCGGCGACGATGGGCGTGCCGGTTTCCGCGATGCCTACCCTGTCCAATCACCTCATCCTGCACGCGCCGCTGCGCGACCGACGGGTGTCTGCGCCGGCGGGCCGCCGCGCTGAGCCAACCGGGGGCCAGGCCGTGGCGATGATTCACCGGCTCAGGCTATCCCGAGGCGGTGCCGATGGCGCTGCGCAGCCTGTCGAAGCGGCGCACCTGCTGGGCTGAAGCGGCGCACCTGCGCAAGCTGCTGGCTGAGTTGTCACGCATGCGGCGATGTCCGCAGTGAAGCACCGCCGCAGCGTCGATTCACTCTTTCGAAACTTCATGTCTGCCGACGCCACGCAGCGACATGCACAGGCCATGCGCGCGAGGGATAACGTCCCCACTCGCTCGCTGGCGGTGCAGAACGACTCTCCCTCCTAGCCGCCGCAGCGACGAGTCACCAGTGGGTGGTGTTGTTCAATCCGCCGGACCGGCTCCCTGCGCCGGTCCGGCGTTTTTTTTGGCCGCTCGTGTGGCGGTTCAAGTGATGGAGGGTGCTGTTCCTCAGCACCGTCGCCCCGCCCTTTGCTTGCAGGCACAGTGGGTTTCGTTTTCGCGAGAGAAAGACGCTTCACCATGGCGATGCGCGCTGCCTTTATCCCTTCAGGATCCGCAACGCTCCTGGCTTTCTGCCACGCGGAGAAGGTGGCGCATCGCGCCGGATGCGGGTGCGGATGACGCCTGGTGCCGAATCCGCAAGCGGACCGACGCGTAATTCTGCCATCGGCCCGCGAATGCCACCTCCCGGGCTCATGCAGCCTCGGCAACCCGCCGCGCACGACGTGCACGCACCGCTGTCGCCAGGCGCTCCAACACCTGCACCGAAGCGTCCCAACCCAGGCAGCCGTCGGTGATGCTCTGGCCGTAGGTCAGCGCGCAACCGGGCACCAGCTCCTGGCGTCCGCCAACCAGATGGCTCTCGACCATCACGCCGACGATGCGCGTTTCGCCGCCTTCCAGCTGCAGCGCGATGTCATCGATCACCTTGGGCTGGTTGTCGGGATTCTTGCCGCTGTTGGCGTGGCTGGCGTCGATCATCAGCCGTGCCGGCAGACCGGAGGTGTTGAGCACCTGGCTGGCCGATTCCACACTGGCCGCATCGAAGTTGGGCACCTTGCCACCGCGCAGGATCACATGGCAATCCGGATTGCCCGCAGTGGCCGCCACTGCGGTCTGGCCGTCCTTGGTCACGGCCAGGAAATGGTGCGGATGCGAGGCCGCGCCCACGGCATCCACCGCAATCTTGACGTCGCCGCCGGTGCCGTTCTTGAACCCCACCGGACACGACAGGCCCGAGGCCATCTCGCGGTGCACCTGGCTTTCGGTGGTGCGTGCGCCGATCGCGCCCCAGGCCACCAGGTCGGCGATGTATTGCGGCGAAATGATGTCGAGAAATTCAACGCCCGCCGGCAAGCCGAGGTTGTTGATGTCGCGCAGCAGGCCGCGCGCCACGCGCAGCCCCTTGTTGATCTGGAAGCTGCCATCCAGGTCCGGGTCGTTGATCAGGCCCTTCCAGCCGATGGTGGTGCGCGGCTTTTCGAAATACACCCGCATCACGATCTCCAGCGCGTCGCCGAACTGCTCGCGCAATGGGCGCAGCCGGTGCGCGTAGTCCATCGCCGCGACCGGGTCGTGGATCGAGCAGGGCCCGATCACCACCGCCAGGCGGTCGTCGCGCCCATGCAGGATCTCGTGCAGCGCGGCGCGCGAGTTGGTCACGGTTTCGGAGGCGCGCTCGTCGCAGGGCAGCAGCGACAGCAGCTGCGAAGGCGATGCGAGGGCTTCGATCTTGCGGATACGCAGGTCATCGGTCACAGGCGGCATAACAGTGTCTCGGTGGGCGGTGTTGCATCAGGGAGCCAGGCGCGGCGGCAACAAAAAAGCCGCCAGTGTGCGCTGGCGGCTTTTCGGGAATGCTGCTGAAGGTTTCTTCAGGGTGAGCGCAATCCGTCCTCCGCCAGCGGCATCGGAAAACCGTAGTACCAAAAATAAAACTGGCTGCGGGGTGCGTTCATTGGGTGCATTGATACCACGCACGTTTGGCCGGTGCCACTGTTTCATCGGCAACGGAACGTTGCAGCGGTGCCAATGCAGGGGTGCCTGCAAGCCGCAGGTGCCGCGCCAGCCGCCACATCGCACGGCAAGCTGGGCGCACCGATGCGTGGCATCGCCACCCGCGCGTTGACGAGCCGGGATCGAGTACGGCCTGGCTGAGCAGATGCCATTGACGACGCATCGCACGTCACGGCGCTGTGCCGTGGCGTGCGATGCGGCCGCCACGTTCAATCAGAACGTGAACACATATTCCGCTGCCACTTCGCGACCGATCGGGTTGAACAAGGTGGTGTTGTAGAACCCGTAGCCGTAGAAGCGCTCCTTGTTCTCGTAGCCCACTTCGTTGAACACGTTGTTGACGTAGAAATTGACCTTTGCGTGGTCGGTGATCTTGTAGCCGGTGCTCAGGTTCCAGTAGATCGCCGGGCCCACGCGGCCGAAGTAGCGTTGACTGGTTTCGCCCAGATGCACGTTGGCGGTGTCGGTCACCAGGCATTGGTCCGACGCGCTGGGCTGGTAGCCATCGTCGAAGCGTGCGCAAGTGCCCCAGTTGACCGCTCGCATCGAGCCGAGCCGGCGGAAGTACACCGTCCAGTCCCAGGCGCCGCCGTTGTCCCAATGCACGCTGCCGCGCACGCGGCTGCGCACGCGTTCGTCGCGGCGGTTTTCGTCGCTGTCGGTGCGGTAGATCTGTTCGCGATAGGCGAGCAGGTTGTTGTAATCCAGCGACAGCTGGAAGTTGCCCCAGCCGGCGGTGGCAAGGCGATACTTCAGCGAGGCATCGATGCCGGACGTTTCCATCTGCGCCAGGTTGATCGGGCCGCGCTCGATGCTGGCGATGGTGCCGTCGGCATTGCGCACCACGCGCGAGGTGATGGTGTCGCAATACCCCGCACCGCCCGGATTGTTCCAGGCACCGCCGCTGATGGTGGTGCCGGTGCGGCAGCCCGCTTCGGCCGACAGGATCTCGTCGCGGTCCAGATCCTTGATCATCTCCTCCAGCTGGATGCGGTAGTAATCCACGCTCAGCGACAGCCCTTGCGCGATGTCCCACACCACCCCGCCCGTGAACGAGCGGCCGGTTTCCGAGCGCAGGTCCGGGGTGCCGCGCCGATTCACATCCACGGTGTAGTAGATGTTGTTGTTCTCGTCGTTGCAGCCGCCGGTAAGGTAGGCGCCCGAGGAAATGCAGCGGTATTGATCGATCACGGTCTGGTTGGTGGAGCTGGGTTCGCCAAGCACGTAATGCATGTCCGGCGCACGGAAGCTGGTGGCGAGCGTGCTGCGCAGCAACAGGCTCTCGACCGGGCGCCATTCCAGCCCCGCGCTCCAGGTGGTATCGCTTTGCGTACCGACATCGGTGGCGATGGCAGCCGAAGAGCGGTAATTGCCGTAGCGATCGTAGCGACCGGCGACATTGGCGCTCAACGTCGAAAGCAACGGGATCTGGAATTCCACACCGGCCGAGCTGCGGACGCGTTCGCCGCCGCCGCTATCGACCACGTCCACCGGATAGCATTCGTTGGCGCATGGGTCCGGCGACAGTTGATAACCCTGCTTTGCCACTTCGGCCACGGTGGCGAAGCGGATCGGCCCGGCCCAGCCCTGCACCAGATCGCCGCTGAGGCTGAAACTGGCCTGATTCACCCACGAATACGCCGAGTTATGCGATTTGGCGACCAGCTGGTCGTACTGGTTCGACGACAGCGGTGCATACAGGCGCGCTTCGTTGATTGCATAGATGGGCGAGCCATCGGCAGCGGTGCCGGTGGGGCTGCCGAGGAAGTACTCGGTGGCACGCGCGGTATCCACGGTGCGGATGTATTCGTCCACGGTGTAGCGCGAGCGGCCCACGCTCAGCTCCCAGTCGAAGCGATCGGCCCAAACGCCGCGCAAGCCGGCGCTCAGGTCCCAGGACTGTTCCTTGTTGTAGTTGGCCAGCCGGTCCCAGCCGCCGGCTTCGCGCCGGGTGAGCTGACGGATCAGGTTCAACGAGCGCCCGGTGGCCGCGTCCTGGAACGGGCCCAGATATGCGTACGGGGGGTCGTAGGTCCAGCGCCCGATGCTGCGGTTGGCCGACAGCGTGGCCCAGGCCTCGGTGGCCTCGCCGAACTTCCAGGTGCCGTAGAGATACGCCGAATAATCTTCGCTGCCGGTGACCAGGCCCCAATCGCCGTAATCGCGCGCCATGCCGCAGTAGCTGCCGGCATTGGTGAGCGCACCGGTGTTCTGGTTGTAGCTCAGGCGCTGGCCGTCGATGAACTCGCCGCCGAAGCGTGCGCAGGTGCCCGCAGGCGGCGCCAGGCGCTCATTGGTGTTGGCATCGACCAGGCTCAGGCCGGTGAACGGGTTGAAGCCGTATAGGCGGTTCTGGCCGGTCCAGTTGGAATAGGACATGTCGTCCGAGTCGTCCATCTCAGGGCGATCGCGGCCGCTCAAGGGGTCGCGCCGGGTGGCCTGCAGGGCGTAGGTCACGCTCCAGTTTTCGCCGGTGCGCCCGCCCGCCCACGACACATCGAAACTGTCGCGCCCACCTTCGGTGGCGGTGCCGCCACGCAGGCGCACTTGGTCGCCCTGGTAGTCGCGTTTGAGGATCACGTTGACCACGCCGGCCACCGCGTCCGAGCCATAGATCGCCGAGGCGCCGCCGGTGAGGATCTCGATGCGCTCCACCGCCGCAGACGGAATATTGCTGTAGTTGGAAAAGTTGCTCTCGCCGCCGTAGGGCAGCGGGTAATCGGCAACGCGGTGGCCGTTGACCAGCAGCAGGGTGCGCCCGGGCCCCAGGTCGCGCAGATTGATCGGCGATGCATTGGGCGTGTGCGAGCCCCATTGCGTATCGGCTTCCACCGAGCCCTGCTGGTTCATGCTGTTGAGCACGTCGTAGACAGTGGCAAAGCCCTCCTGCTGGATCTGCTGCGCGGAGATGGTGACCACCGGCTGCGCGCCTTCGACCTGCGCACGCTTGATGCGCGAGCCGGTCACGCTGACCGCATCCAGGGTGGAGGTGGCGCGCGGTGTGTCCGGCTCGGTTTGCTGGGCCATAAGCGGCGGCGCAGCGGCGGCCGTCAGTGCAAGGGACACGGAAATCGACAAGGCAAGACGATGACTGCGGCAGTTCATAAGATCCCCGGGAGAAGCCGGACGTGGCCGGCGTGGCAGTGCACTGCAACGACGTCTGCCAGCGATGCCTGCACCGCCGCCCCTTGTCCGATGGCCCCCCGACCACGCGGCGCAAACGCCTGCCCAGCGACGCTAGAACTGCGATGACATCGGTGTCAACACACTGTCACACAAGTGTGATCGCCATCGCGATCCAGGGTTTGCGAATCGGCTGGACACGCTTGCGCTCGCATGACGATTGCGCGAAGCGGGGCGCACTCCCCACGGGATGTGTCGCACGCTTCGGCGTGTCGCCCGATGCGTTGGCCGGCCTGATGCAGTGGCCTTGCGTTCGCTCGTTCCCTGCATGACAGCTTCGACTGCGTGCTGATCGCCTGGCGTGCGGCATTGCGCACGCCGCATGCACACAGGCCGGCGCACCCTCAGCGCAACAGTCGGTAGTCGCGATGCGTGGCAGCTGGCGGCAGCCTGATGCCGCTGCACCCCATGCCTCCCAGCCTCGACCTGCCGCATCGAGCACCGTCGCCATGGTGCCGGCGCCGCATGCCCGTGCAACGAACGCCGCGTGGCGACGCCCACCGTCGTCTCAAACCAGATAGCGGCGGAACCACGCAACCGTGCGGTCCCACGCCAGCGTGGCGGCGGCCTTGTCGTAGCGCGGCGTGGAATCGTTATGAAAGCCGTGCGTGGTACCGGGGTAGAGATGGGCCTCGTACACCTTGTGCTGCGCCTTGAGCGCGGCCTCGTAGGCTGGCCAGCCGGCGTTGACGCGTTCGTCCTGTGCGGCGTAATGCAGCAGCAACGGCGCACGGATGCGTGCGACGTCCTCGGCGCTCGGTTGACGACCATAGAACGGCACGGCGGCGGCCAGCTCGGGGTACGCAACGGCAGCCGCATTGGCCACGCCGCCGCCATAACAGAAGCCGGTGATGCCGACCTTGCCGGTGGTGCGCTCGCGGCTCATCAGATATTCCACCGCGGCGAAGAAGTCGTTCATCAGCTTGGTCGGATCGACCTGCGCCTGCAGCGCGCGCCCCTTGTCGTCGTTACCGGGATACCCACCGACCGAACTCAGGCCATCCGGCGCCAGCGCGACGAAGCCCGCTTTGGCCACACGCCGCGCGACATCTTCGATATATGGATTCAACCCACGATTTTCGTGCGCCACCACCACGCCCGGCACTGGCGCGCTGATCTTGGCCGGACGCACCAGATAGCCGCGTACTTCGCCATGCCCGTTGGGTGAGGGATACCGGATGTACTCGGCCACGATATCCGGGTCGGTGAATTCCACCTGGGTCGCCAGCGCGTAGTTGGGGCTTAGCGATTCCAGGATCGCGGTCGCACTCAACCCGGCCACCGCGAATGCAGCGGCGCGGTCGAGAAAGTCGCGCCGACTGAGCTTGCCGTGCACATAGCCGTCGTACAGCGCGAGCAGGTCGGGGTGGAAATCCTGAGCGGTCAAACGGCGCATGGGCTTGCTCCTGGGGATGGCTGGCGACCCGCACGATAACCGCAGTGGATGATCTGCGCTGCCAGGGGCCTATCCCGCCTGCGCGCCCTCCGTGACAGATCCGCGCGCACCGCTGCGATACGGGCCGTGCACAGCCAGCACGCGGTCTGATTCGTCGCTGTTGTCCAGCACCACGATGCGGTACTCCGCGCCGCCCGGCGCCACCCGCACCACGACGTGTCCGTTGCTGCTGGTCATCTCGCGCACGCGCTTGTTGGCGACGATGTTCTCCGGCTTCATCGCGGTGGCGTAGATGTCGCGCGGCCCAGGATACAGCCGCTGGCTGAGCATGTTTTCCAGTGGCGTGACCGAGGGATGCGCCGAATCGTTGGTCAGGATCACGAAGGCACGCGGGCGCAGCGCACGCACGCAGGCCGGACCCATGGCATCGGCATACGCGTGGTGATTGACCACCGCCACATCCACCGGACCGGCGATCTGCGCCACCGGCGTTTCCACGTCGCGCCAGGGATCGTCGCCATAGTTTGTGTTGTTGGAAAGATCGCCGCCGCTGTAGTACTTGAACGCGCCATAGTCCATGCGCAGCGCCAACGAGCACTCGTTTTCGGTCGGCACCGCGCCGGGTGGGAACACGCTGCGGGTCTGCTCGCCCTGGCCGGTCCACAGCTCCCCATTGACCACCAGGTTGCGCACGGAAAATTGCGGATACGCCGCCGGTGTGCGGCGCAGACGCAGCTGGTCGGCCACGCCTGCACGGAAACGCTCCACCCGCGCACCACGCGCCAGTTCGGCCTGGATGAAGGCGCGGTAATTCAGTTGATTGGGGTCGTGCAACGGTGCGGGAAAATCGTAATCGGGATAGCCGCGATCCAGA
This sequence comes from Xanthomonas pisi DSM 18956, assembly GCF_001010415.1. GTDB lineage: Bacteria > Pseudomonadota > Gammaproteobacteria > Xanthomonadales > Xanthomonadaceae > Xanthomonas > Xanthomonas pisi. The sequence continues at coordinate 7,204 of NZ_JPLE01000021.1, read as the reverse complement.
TACCGGCGAATCGGTACCAGCTGCGCCACATCGATCAGGCCGGTCAGCGCGTACTTGCCGTTGCTCGCCATTGGCGTGTCCGGCTGGCGTTCGCCCATATGGTCGCGATGGAAATGGGTCAGCACGAAGTCGTCGATCTCGTGCCGGTTGGCCTGCGCCAGATGCCGCCTGACGTAGCGCCCGACCCACTCGCCAGGTCGCCGCGACGCATTGGGAAGCGGATCGATCAGATATTTGTCCAGCCCGTCGATGGCGCCGGCATCGATCATCATTGAGGTGCCGTCCGGGCACACCAGCAACGTCGCATTACCGCGCCCGGTGCCGATATGGTGGATATCCAGCATGCCCGGTTGCCAGGCGCTCAGCGGCTCGCGCACGCTGTCCAACTGTGCAGCGCCGTCCTGAGCGCGCCCGCCTTGCGGCAGCATACCGACCGTCAGGGCCGCGCCAACACCGCCGAGAAATCGGCGGCGGTTCAAGTGCAGAGAATGCATTGCGGTGTTTCCTTGTAAGGCGAAGAACCGACACCGACGCACGGCCGTGCGCCGCGTCGGCAGTACCCCCGTATGCGCTCGCAGCCGGTTACCACTCCCACTGCAGCGAGGCCACGACATTGCGACCGAACAGCGGCCGCCCCACCGTGGCGTCGGCACGGACCAGATCGCCGGACACGCCAGGCGCACGCGCATTGCCTTCGGTTAAACCGTGCGAATCGGTCAGATTGCTGCCGAGCACCTGCAGGCTGACGTTGGAATCCAGTTGCATGTGCACGCCGACATCGAGCGTGCGATAGCTGGGCAGCACGCTGGCATTGGTGAAATCCTGAAAGCGTCGGCCGATTCCGAACCACGTCGCGTACAGGCGCGTGTCGACCTGGCCCAGCTGGAAACGATAGCTGGGTTGCAGCGACCAGGTGAGCTTGGGCACGCGCGGAATCTCGTTGTCGACCAGGCTGTTACCGGACAGGCCGGTGAAGGTGTCGGCGCCGCTGATGCGCGGGTCCTGCGCAGTGAGCGAACCGGTGATCTGCAGCGACGCGGTCGGCCGCCAGGTGCCTTCCAGTTCCAGGCCCCTGGTGCGCGTATCGATCAGCAACGGCACGTTGCGCAGGATGCCGGCGCCATCGGCGACAAAGGTGCTGGAATTGAGATCCTTGAAATCGCTGTAGAAGCCGATCAACACCAGATCCAGCGGCCGCGAGGCGTACTTGATGCCGATCTCGGCCTGGCGGATCGGCGTCACCGGCGTGGCACGTCCGTCGGGCAGCCGCCCGCCCGCGCCGCCGACCACATTGCCCCACTGCTCGCTCAGACGCGGGAAACTGAAGGTTTCCGTATAGCGCACGAAGGCGTTGACCGGCTCGGAAAACGCATACGAGCTGCCCACGGTCCAGGAGGTGCCGGCCTGGTTTTTTGCATACGGCACACTGCCGACCAGGCCGCTGATGCTGCGTGCGGCCAGCGGCCCGCTGCTGGCCAGGGTCTGCGTGCCGATCACGCCGCGATTGCCTTGCTCGCGGCGCCACACCCGGCGCAGGCCGGCGTCCACCTGCCAGGCCTCGTTGAGCTTCCAGGTATCGGCTGCGTACAGCGCGGTGGCAGTGCCGTGGCTATCGCCGATCAGATCGCCGCTGCCGTAGGCGGTAAAGCCGTTCTCGGTGAGCGTGCCGAGCACCTGGCCAGCCGCGTCCAGCGCCTGGATGTCCAGGGCATCGGGGTTGTCCTTGACGTTGGTCAACAGGGCATTGCCGAGCTGCTGCTGGCGCATGCCGAAACTGCTGACACTCACGCCCATCGACACCTCGTGGCTGCCGCCGTCGCCGGTATCGAACAGCCGCCCCAGGCGCAGGTCGTTGAAGAAGTCGCGGTACTGCGTGCGTGTGCTCGACCAGGTGTTGATCATGGCAAGACCTGCGGTGGCGGCAGGATCGAACGCGGTGTTGGTGCCGGCCAGGGCGTAGCGCAGCGCTGTCGTTCCCGCAAACGCGGCGCGCGCGGCATCAAGGCGGCTGCTCAGAAGGCCAGCCGCATCGGTGGGCGCACCATTGAACAGCGCATTGAATCGCACATCGCCACTGACGTAGCGCGCCTTGTCGCTGAGCCGCCAGCCGTTGGCGAATTCGGTGTCGCCGCCCACGGTGAGGGTGCGCGTGATCGGGTGCACGCCATCGGCCAGGTCGCGCGTTTCCACGCCGCTGCCGCCATCGCCGTCGAGAGTGCGGATCCGCACGTTGCGGAAGCTGGCGCTATTGAGGGTGCCGGTGCCGGGATCGATCAGATCGCCGAGCGACGCACCGTTGCGCGGGTCGGTCAGCGGGATGGCGCTGTAGAACACGCCGCGGTCGTTGAGGTATTTGAAATCCGCGAACAGCTTGCCGTAGTCGAATTTATAGGTGCCACCGAGCTTGATCTGACCGCCCTGGTTGCCGTTGCCGAAGCCCGGATCACGCAATCCGTCGCTTTGCCGGTAGAACCCGCTGACCGCGTACAGCAGGTCCTCGTTGCCCTTGACCGGCCCGGACACGCTGCCGTCCATGCGACCTAGCGCATTGGATCCGGCGGTCAGCTTGAGCGCGCCCTGCGCGGTGTCGGTGCCGTGGTTGGTGATGAAGTTGAGCACGCCGCCGGAGGCGTTGTTGCTGTAGATCGGCGCGGTGCCGCCACGCACGATCTCCGCGCCGGTGGTGCCCAGATCCAGGCGATACACCTCGTCGATCTGCAGCTGGCGTTCGTAGTTGGATTCGAACAGCGGCAGGCCGTCTTCGAGCACGTCGAGCAGGCGAAAGCCCGACCAGGGCAGGCCGCGGATCACCACGTTCTCGCCACCGGCCTCGCCACCGGAGTTTTCCGCGGTGACGCCGGGGACCGAACGCAGCATGTCGACCATGCTGCGCGGCGCCTGCCGTGCGATCGCCTCGGCGCTGATGGTGGAGATCGCATATGGCGCGAGAAATTTCGGCTGCTGGGTGGCGGTGCCGGTGACCACGATCTGGTCCAGATCGATCGCTGCTGCGCCGGCGGTTGCAGGCGCCGAGGGCGCGGTGGCGCCGGCTTGCGTATCGGCACCCTGCACGATGACCGTGTCGCCGTCGAGGCGGAAGGACAGCTCGGTATCGCGCAACAGCTGCGTCAGCGCCTGACGCGCGTCGCCGGCGACACTGCCGCCCAAACTGCGTTTGCCGCGCAGCAAGGCCGGGTCGGCGATCACCTGCAGGCCGGTGGCGCGCGAGAACGCAGCCAGGGTCTGGGCCAGATCCCCGGGCGGCAGTGCAGCAGACGATGCCGCAGGCTGCGCAGCGAACGGCGCGGCCATGGCGGCGGCGGCCAGCGCGATCGCCAGCAGGCTGGCCTGAGGCAGGCGCGAAGAGCAACGGAACACGGTTCGAGGTGGCATAAGGCGGCGTTTGTCGGGTTGCCAACGTGGCGTGGCACCCATAAAGACGGTGCACGGCGACGGTTCCGACAGCGGTTTTCATGAATTTTTTGTGACGCATGCCGCGCTGACCAGCATGCAGGTCCGGTGAGGCGCGCGGCGCAGGCGTGCAGAGCCCAATGCGATGCCATGGGTGGCGTTGGTGCGATGACGCATCGCCCGTCCCCTCCGCGGGGCAGAGGAGCGTTGCGCGCCTTCAGGTGGTTGGCACCCTTCGACAGCGAAGACGCGCCAGCGCCATGCCCGTCAGGGTCACCACCGTCCTATGGCCGATGCCGCGCCTGCGTCGGTACCGCTGCGGGAGCACGACGCCACGCGATGCGCGGCAACGGGCGCGTGGGGGTCCTTGAACGTGGAATCCGCCCTAGCCGCGCGTGCCGCCGCTGCGGCTGAGTGTGATGCGATTGCCGCTGTGACGGATCTGCAAGGCATGCACCTGCGCCAGATGCGCCAGGGTGCGCTCCGGCTGGTCCAGCCGAAACCGACCCGAAACCTGCAGCGCGCCGAGCGCTGGATCGGCAAGCACGATCGGCTGCAGCGAGCGCCGGTTGAGCCGTTCCACCAGCTGCGCCAGCGCAATGCCGGAGGTCTGCAGCCAGCCATTGCGCCAGTCGCCGGAGGCCGGGTCGAAGCGCTGCAGCGCGACCAGACCGCCGTTGACGGCCTCGGTGCGCATGCCGGCCGCCAGCACCTGGTGTGCGCGATCGCTGGCGATCTCCACCCGGCCCGAATACACCGACAACTCGCTGCGCGCGCCATCGCGTGCCAGGTTGAACACCGTACCCAGCACCCTCACCCGCGCCTGCCCCATGCTGATCTCGAACGGGCGGCGTGGGTCGTGGGCGACGTCGAAGAACACCTCGCCCGCCTCCAGCGCGACCTCACGCCGGTGCGCCTGCAACTGCACACGCACGCGGCTGGCGCCGTTGAGGGTCAGCACGCTGCCGTCGTCCAGGGTCAGCACGCGGATCTGTCCCGGGGCGGTGGCCACCACCAGCGGCGCCGGGACCGGCTGCAACCAGGGCCATGCCAGCACGACCAGCAGCGCCAGGCTGGCGACCAGCGCCACGGCCCGCCAGCGCGGCCGATGCCGTCGCGAGTGCGCGGCAGTCGGCGCGGCCAGCGCGATGGGCGTACCGGCTGTCGGCACCGTGCCTGGCATGCCGGTCTGCATCTCCACGCCAGCCAATGCCTCCAGCAGCGCCGCGTCGTGGGCCAGCGCCCACAGCGCGTCGAATTCGGCACGATGCGCCGCATCGGCCGCCAGCCAGCGCTGCAGCCCCGGCGGATCGGCGCCATCGCCTGCGAGCTTGCGCGCAACCCACCCGGCGGCATCGTCCGGCAGACACGTTGGCTCCCCGCTCATGCGCCGTCGTCCTCAGAGCGCTGGTCCGGGTCGCGTACCGCTGCACAGCGCGCGCCGGCTGGCGGTGGTGCGGCATCGCTGCGCGCCACCGTCTCCTGCAGCCAGCGCAGCCCGCGGCTGACGTGTTTTTCCACCGCACCTTCGCTCATTCCCAGCGCAGCGGCGATGTCGGCATAGCTCTGGCCGCGCAACCGGCTGCGCACGAACACCTCGCGGCGCAGCGGCGGCATGCCCTGCAGCGCGCGCGCGAACGCTTCCACCCGCTGCCGCTGCATCGCGGCTTCCTCCACGCCCACGGCCGGGCTGGGAACCTCATCGCTGATCGGCTCGGTGCGCTGGCGTTGACGCCGCCGCAGATGATCGTTCAACAGGTTGAGCGCGATGGAGCGCGCCAGCGACGCCATGTCGGTGACCACGTGATCGCGCGCGTAGACCACCAGGCGCAGGAAGGTCTCCTGCACCAGGTCCTCGGCCAACGACCAGTCGCCGGTCCGTCGCAACAGATAGCGATGCAACAGCGGCCGGTGCTGGTCGAGCTGATGCTGATCAATGTGACAGTCCCGGCTGGCCATGGCTCCCGCGCCCGACGATGCGTGCGCAGCTTATAGCGCATCGTCATGCAACTGGCATGACCGGCGCGCGGGACGGCAGGCAAAAAAAAAGCCCCGCATCGCTGCGGGGCTCCTTCTGACTGCGGTAGTACGTGTCGGCTTGCGCCGGCCTGGATCAGAAATCCATGCCGCCCATGCCGCCCATGCCGCCACCGGCCGGCATCGCCGGCTCGTCCTTCTTCGGTGCATCGGCCACCATGGCTTCGGTGGTGATCATCAGGCCGGCGATCGAGGCTGCGTTCTGCAGCGCCGAACGGGTGACCTTGGTCGGATCCAGGATGCCGAATTCGACCATGTCGCCGAACTCGCCGTTGGCGGCGTTGTAGCCGTAGTTACCGGTGCCTTCCTTGACCTTGTTCAGGATCACGGACGGCTCTTCACCGGCATTGGCCACGATTTCGCGCAGCGGGGCTTCCATCGCGCGCAGGGCGATCTGGATGCCGTGGGTCTGGTCTTCGTTGGCACCGGTCAGGTTGCCGACGGCCACCAGCGCACGCACCAGGGCCACGCCGCCGCCCGGGACCACGCCTTCTTCGACGGCTGCACGGGTGGCGTGCAGGGCGTCTTCGACGCGTGCCTTCTTTTCCTTCATTTCGATTTCGGTCGATGCGCCGACCTTGATCACGGCAACGCCGCCGGCCAGCTTGGCCACGCGTTCCTGCAGCTTTTCACGGTCGTAATCGGACGAGGTGTCTTCGATCTGGGTCTTGATCTGGCCGACGCGCGACTCGATCGCGGCCGAATCGCCAGCACCGTCGATGATGGTGGTGTTCTCCTTGGAGACCTGCACCTTCTTCGCACGGCCCAGGTCCTTGATCGTGGCCTTCTCCAGCGCCAGACCCACTTCCTCGGAGATCACGGTGCCGCCGGTCAGCACGGCCATGTCTTCCAGCATCGCCTTGCGACGGTCGCCGAAGCCCGGTGCCTTGACGGCCACGACCTTGACGATGCCACGGATGGTGTTGACCACCAGGGTCGCCAGCGCTTCGCCTTCGACTTCTTCAGCGACGATCAGCAACGGCTTGCCGGCCTTGGCCACGCCTTCCAGCACGGGCAGCAGGTCACGCACGTTGGAGATCTTCTTGTCGTGCAGCAGGATGAACGGGTCGTCCAGGTCGGCCGACTGGCTCTGCTGGTTGTTGATGAAGTACGGGGACAGGTAGCCGCGATCGAACTGCATGCCCTCGACCACGTCCAGCTCGTTTTCCAGGCCCGAGCCTTCTTCAACGGTGATCACGCCTTCCTTGCCGACCTTCTGCATCGCTTCGGCAATGATGTTGCCGATCGATTCGTCCGAGTTGGCCGAGATCGTGCCGACCTGGGCGATCGCCTTGTCGTCGGTGGTGGGCTTGGAGATGTTCTTCAGCTCGATGACGGCGGCCTTGACGGCCTGGTCGATACCGCGCTTGAGGTCCATCGGGTTCATGCCGGCGGCCACGGCCTTGGCGCCTTCGCGGATCAGGGCCTGGGCCAGCACGGTGGCGGTGGTGGTGCCGTCGCCAGCGTTGTCGTTGGTCTTGGAAGCGACTTCCTTGACCATCTGCGCGCCCATGTTCTCGAACTTGTCAGCCAGTTCGATTTCCTTGGCGACGGAGACGCCGTCCTTGGTGATGGTCGGCGCGCCGAAGCTCTTCTCGAGCACGACGTTGCGGCCCTTCGGGCCCAGGGTGGCCTTGACGGCATTGGCAAGCACGTTGACGCCACGAACCATGCGGGTACGTGCGTCTTCACCGAAACGAATGTCTTTAGCAGCCATTTGTTGTAACTCCGGAATTTGGGATTGGGGATTGGGGAT
>NZ_JPLE01000206.1 GCF_001010415.1 Xanthomonas pisi DSM 18956 | reverse complement strand
GATATCGATGAAAAAATTGTAGTGTGTGGATACGAATTACCACCTGAAGAAAAGGCTGAAACAATTGAAGTCGAATTAGAAATTTCTGTTGATGTCCAAATATTTAATGCATTTATGAATCGAGGTTAAAATGACTACTGCAATTTGCACTGGTTCTAAAATTAGTGTTTTTACAAGTTTTGAAGATTATGAAGTTGTTTCAAAACACCAATGCCATATTAGCGTAAAAGCTAATGATGGTGTAATTTGGAATATTCCACACTATGAAGACACTACATATGAAGTCACAGATGCGAACGGTGATAAAGCGATCTTTGTGATTGATTAAATATACTCAGGAGGTACCTATGGGTATTATTAACACTGCAATAGATTCAGTTTATGCATATAAGTTTATTCGACTAATGCAAAAACCTTTTACAGAATGGAAAGCGTACGAAGCCAAAATAATCGACGAACGTGGAAGTGTTCTTAAACGTCCTTCTACTCCTGAAGAGAAAGCGGCTTATGCACGTTTTCATGCTTCAGTTCGTTCAATGAAGCGAATGATGAGCACTGTTCCAGGACTTAATGG
>NZ_JPLE01000205.1 GCF_001010415.1 Xanthomonas pisi DSM 18956 | reverse complement strand
GTAAAACCCTCACGGGCAACGGTGCGCAGTGGCAGAAGGTGTGGAAAGAGTTTGTTGAGGAGGGAGGTAAAGCGGGCTGGTTTAACATGGGTGACCTTGAAGGCCAGCAGAAGGAAATGGATCGCCTTGTATCGCTGGCGAAGGGAGGATGGAAAGGCCAGAGTATCGGTGCATGGAATTCGTTCCTTAACCTTGTCGAGGATGCCAACGGGGCGGTTGAAAACGCTCTGCGTCTTTCTGCCTATAAACACGCCCGTGATGCCGGTTTGTCACGCCAGCAGGCGGCGTCTCTTGCCAAAAACATGACGGTGAACTTTAACCGTCGTGGTGAGCAGGGGGCGCTGATGAATTCGCTGTACATG
>NZ_JPLE01000204.1 GCF_001010415.1 Xanthomonas pisi DSM 18956 | reverse complement strand
GCGGTGGCGCAGGATCGTGAATCCATGCAGGGGATGAATCGCGAGGTGGTTCTGGAGGAGTATGGTGATGTGGATGTGGCAACAGAGGGGGACGCATCCGCAGCTCATCGCTGGGAAGCTGCGGGCCAGTTGTTGAATGAACTGGACGAACAGGCGAAGCGACAGGCTGTGATGAATGAGCTGAAGGCGAAGCCGCGTTCTGAACTGCTTGAGGAATACCGCAGACTCAGCCAGAAAGAGGAGCGCACCGAGACTGAAGAACAACAGTTTCAGGCAATACGAGAAGTCATTCGTCCACAACAGGAAGTGACGCCGGAAGCACAGTCACAGCCTGAAAATGCGGAGGATGGTAACGGGAGCATTTACCCGACGGTGCGGTTCCGGGACCCGAATGAAGTCCGCATTGAAATTAACGGGAATGGTGCGTCCAGACCAGCGGAACGCATTGAAAAGGTGCGCCCGGACAACCGTTATTTCACGGATGAGAAAAGCGCCATGGGGAGTGATGTTTTCCGTAATGCCGCCGCCACCGGCCTGAAACCGTCCGTAGTGAAGAAAGGCGAGACTCAATATGCTGTTGAAATGGATAATCCTGCGTTCTCTGAAGATGTGGCAACGGAAACCATTAACACCCTGGCTGACGGAGAGCGTATTGCTGATGCT
>NZ_JPLE01000203.1 GCF_001010415.1 Xanthomonas pisi DSM 18956 | reverse complement strand
AATGTGGTTTTAGAGCCTGATATGAAAAAAACAATTACAACCCTGGTGGTAGCAGGCGCTGTCGGTAGTGCAGCAATATTAGCCGGAGCCTATTCCGGCTTGATCAACGTTGGTGCTGACGATCCTCATTACCCAGCCGTGCATGCGTTCCTTTCAATGGCGCGTGATCGCTCTATCGAAGCGCGGTCCAAGGACATTGAGATTCCCAATCTAGATGACGAGGCTCTCATTCGTGGCGGGGCCGGGAACTACAACGCCATGTGCGTTGGG
>NZ_JPLE01000202.1 GCF_001010415.1 Xanthomonas pisi DSM 18956 | reverse complement strand
GCCTAAAGCGGACCAGGGGGTCATGGGGCCAAAAGGCGAGAAAGGTGAGCCGGGGGGCCCTGCAGGCCCGCAAGGTCCGAGAGGCGAACGAGGAGAAGCCGGACCAGAGGGACCTCGTGGAGAGCCAGGTCCGGCAGGCAGCGCTGCAAATGTGGCTGATGCAACGACGGCACAGAAGGGAATTGTGCAGTTAAGCAGCGCAACGGACAGTGATGATGAAACGAAGGCTGCCACCCCGAAAGCGGTGAAAGCGGCAATGGATGTGGCAAATGAAGCGAAAACAAAGGCAGAAGAGGCTGCAGCAGGAGGTGGTGTTCCCGGTCCGAAAGGAGATAAAGGGGACACGGGGCCAGCAGGTCCGGCTGGGCCGAAGGGTGATAAGGGAG
>NZ_JPLE01000201.1 GCF_001010415.1 Xanthomonas pisi DSM 18956 | reverse complement strand
GCGCGGCTTTTGGCTTGAAATGAAGTTCTTTGAATCGTGGCCTGCAAGGGCCTCCTCTGCACCTTTCAGAAATGCATTTGAGAAAGGTCAGTGCAGCTTTCTTTCTTCGTGGAATGATTGGAAATACCCATCATTTGTTTTGCTTAAAGTCGATTCTGAGAAGATGTTTTATTTAGTCCACCCTTCGATTGAATTAAAGCGTTATAATATTGCAGACGTTCAACGTGAGATAATCGTGAAGGGAACTATTCACCACATCATTAAGTATTTAGAGGAATTGTCATGAAAACACAAGGGATGCGCCACCAGCTTCTGTCGCTTGATAAAGCAGGCCGCAGAAAATACTTTGCCTATTTCATGGAACAAGGTCTTGGTAAAACT
>NZ_JPLE01000200.1 GCF_001010415.1 Xanthomonas pisi DSM 18956 | reverse complement strand
TTTCAAGCCAAACGCCGCGCCCTTTCCGGTTGGTGCCGATTACATCCGGCACGCCATCGCCCGTCATGGATTCGATTCTTTGAAGCTTCAACACTGATTCTGAATACTTCTTCAGGGGCACAAAAATGTATTTTTGTTCACGGTTGTTTGTTGCCATCTGGATACACCTGTTTGATAACGTCGACGATGAACATATCAATGCCTTCAAGCTTGCGGCCTTTCATCAGGAAGAATGCACCGTTCCCGACGTTCTCTGCAATGTACTTCCCGTATTTCTGGAACTTCTCTGGGCGAATCCTGAAGCGCATTGGCGAGTCGGTCGAATCGTCCTTGCACATAAGGTCAATGAACTGAGTCTCAAGCTTGTTTCCATACTGGTCAAACTCTGCGTAGCGGCCATCAGCTTGAAGACCCTTTTTAAGTTTGCCGTGCTT
>NZ_JPLE01000199.1 GCF_001010415.1 Xanthomonas pisi DSM 18956 | reverse complement strand
CCGGCCAGCAGGCCAATCAGCAGGGACACGGGAAACAGGCGCGGCGTCATGCGTTCACTCATTGGGTCTGACCGGGGGTAGAGCCGCTCTGGCGCTGCTGTTGCAGCTGGCGGCGTCGGGCTTCGATACGTTCGCGGATGGCACGCATCTGATCGTCGGAGGGGCGTGGCGCTTCCTGCGCGCCATCGCTGCGTTGCGGCGGCACCGTCGGCGGGGCCTGCCCGCCAGGCTGCTGCTGTGCCGGCGGGGGGGGCAGGCTGCGGCTGCGGGGGGTGGGCGGGCCGGGGGGGGGGGGGGGGGGGGCCCGGG
>NZ_JPLE01000198.1 GCF_001010415.1 Xanthomonas pisi DSM 18956 | reverse complement strand
CGACCTCAGCCGTGACGCGGGCCTTGATCAAGCCGCCGTAACCGTTGTTGACAAGCCAATCGAAAACTTTTAATTCGTTTTCTTTCTTGATTGAAGCATTCACCTTTGACTCGACCTTGATTTTGGTCTTGTCCTCAAGCTTGATTTCAGACACCCCAAGCTCATCCATTACGCCAGGAAGCAGAACAGTTTTGATTTCACTGATGCGCTGCTTTTGCATATCAACTTCATCTTCAAGCTCTGTCAAAGCTTCTTGGCGTTCTGCCAGTTCATGCACTAAGCGCGCAAGGCGCTCTTGAATGCTCTCAGG
>NZ_JPLE01000197.1 GCF_001010415.1 Xanthomonas pisi DSM 18956 | reverse complement strand
CGTGGCCCAGGGGGCCGCCCCGGCTGGGCCCCAGCCTGCCCCAGCCCCGCCGCCCACAACCAAGCGTGGTGGTGCCGCCGCCGGCGGCCTGGGGGCCGCTGGCGATGCCGGCGGGGGCCGCCCCCGGCCGCGGCAGGGGCCCCCGGGCCGGCGGCGGCGGCACCCCCACGCCGCGGCATGGGCGCCGGGGCGGGGGCCGGGGCGGCGCTATCTCGCCGGGGCTCATGTCGGGGGTGACCCGGGGCAGGGGGGGGTGGGCGGGGCGGGGGCGCGGGCCGGCCGGGCAGGGGGTCCAGGCGCCCCAGCCAGGGGCGGGGGTGGGCGGGGGTTTGCGGGTGGAACCAGTCCAGCCACAGCCGCCAGGGATGTAGC
>NZ_JPLE01000020.1 GCF_001010415.1 Xanthomonas pisi DSM 18956 | reverse complement strand
GTTGTTCAGACCTTCCCTAGAAGGAATTCACCGTCAGAATCTGCCGCGGTGACGCTTTTTGCTTGAAATGCGAATGCAGCCATTTGGATGCTAGCGCCCGAAATAATTCGACCCGATGGGGCCCCGACTATGGTGCAACATCAGTTGCGCCCGCTACTACACACTCATTGAAACTCCTGTGCGCCCCAACGCTGGTGGCAGCCGCACCGCGGAGCGGCTGCCTTGATCAATTACCCAGCATCTAATCGACGTTGATGGCGCACAATCAGCCAGTAGCCGAATAAGGCAAATAATAGGCCGAGAACCGGTGCCAGAAGCATAGCCATACTCAGACTCATAACCCGCGGTCGGCTCCCGGCGGCGCCATTAAAGCTAGAGAGGCCTCTACGTTGTTCATGACGACGGATTTCTACACTAGACAAGTTGCATCGTGGCCGGCCGAAGGGCGCCATGTGATGGCCCAGTCCGACGAGACGTCCATAACCGTCTATCAAGCGTATCGCCCAGCGATTGCGGACTACGCCGTGGCCCACCAGCAATTCGGTGGAGAATTCAGTTACTCGCGCATGAGTTGGGTCAAGCCGAACTTTCTCTGGATGATGTATCGGTGTGGATGGGCTTCCAAGGAAGGACAGGAACGTGTGCTGGCCCTCCGGCTGCCGAGGCGATTTTTCGATGAATTGTTGCAGCTGGCCGTTGCCTCCAGCTACGACCACGTTCAATTTTCATCACGTGAACAGTGGCAAGCAGCCTTGGCACAATCCGACGTTCGTCTGCAGTGGGATCCTGACCACGACCCAGCCGGCAAACCGGTACCGAGGCGAGCTTTACAGCTTGGGCTTCGTGGCGATGTCCTGCGGCGTTTCGGTAGCACGGAGCTGATCTCGATACAGGACATTACGCCGTTTGTGATCGAGCAGAGAGCCAATGCGCACGGACACTTCGAGAGACTGCTTACCCCAGTGGAGACTGTTTACCACGCCAATGCGGTTGCGGCCAAAGCTGCCGGCATCTCATCGGGTGGGCTCTAGCGATTCACCCATGCCACCAACGCGTTGCAGGCAGCCGTCCTTCAGCATTGGCGCCTTGCATGCACTGTAAGTCGATGCCGCCATCGTAGACCGATGGCGCGCATGCCCCCCACATGTCCGCTGAAGAGTAGGCATTCGCCGCGCCCCCCGGTGAAGATCCGCGCACGAAGCCAGCGATAAGAAGCGCGGCCCCCGCCTTGAGCAATCATTATCCCCGCTGAGGACGATCCAGCACGCGCCCGATCCCGCTCGCATCAATCTCGTTCGCCGCGTCTGCCAATGACTGAAAATCGCTGCCCTCTTCGAACCCGATACGAAAATGCAGCTCACCCGCCGGTGTGCGCGAGGAATGGATCGACGACAGGTTCACCGCGTGCCGCTCGAAGACATGCAACAGCGTACGCAGCGAACCGGGCTGGTCTTCGGGCAGATACACGCTCAAGGTCAGCGGCTCGGTGAGGTCGGCCAGCAGGTAGCCCACGCGCTCATAGGTGTAGTTGCCTGCAGCCAGCGCAGTGTGTTGCAAAGCGTGCACGTTCGCGTCCAGGAACTGACTGCGGAACTGCGCGCGTGCCGCATCGTCGCCTTGCGCCACCAGTGCGCGTAACTGCTGCAGCTGCGACAGCAGGCGGTCGAGCATTTCGCCGACGTACGGATTACCGAACTGGATGTCTTCGTAGATCGATGGGTTGAGCGAGAGGATTCGCGCGATCACCGCCGTGTCCAGCTCGAACGACGCGGAGCGATACGGCATCAATGCCTGCAAGTGGCCCAATAGCGGTGCGTAGTCGCGCAAGGTGCCAGCCTGCGCAAGATGGGTGGCATGCACCATCGCCTGCACCAAGGCCATCACCCGATCGTGGTGCTCGGGCGTTGCATACACGCACTCCGCCTGGAGTGCTGCGTACAAGGTCTGTACCCACGCCGACCAGTGCTGCAGGCGCGCTTCGCAGACCACCATCACCCGCCCCTTCAAGGTTGGCGACTTGGGCGGCGCGGTCATCGGATGCAGACCGACGACGTCTGCTTGCGATGCCAGCATCGCAGCGACCGGCGCCTGCTTGATCGAGGTGATGTCCATCCACAACTGCGATGCAGCGCGTTGCCCGGCAAGCTCCACATAGCGCTGGATCAACGCCGCGGTGTGGCGAATCGGCGCAGAGAAAATCAACACATCTGCGCGCTGCGCCAGGGTGGCTTCGTCGATGTCGCCGCCAGCTGCCGGATCGAAGCCGATCACCTGCAAGCCCATGCGCGTGCGCAGGAACTGCGCCAGCCAGCGTCCGTAGGCGCCGGCAATGCCGACGATGCCGACCACCGGCTGCGCACTCATGCCAGGCGCTCGACGGCAAAGCGCGGCAGTGCCGCGAGCGCGGCCGGCGCGGCGGCCAGAACATCGAACTCTTCGTAGCCTGCAGCCAGCGTGGCCTCCAGCGCGCTGTGCACGCCGGTCAGCGCGTGTCCCACCGCCTGCTCGAACGGCAGATCGCGCAGCAAAAAGCCGATCAGCAGTGCCATCAGCACATCGCCGGTGCCGGCCACGTCGACCGGCAGATGCGGGCTGGCCCAGCGATACACCGCATCCGTGCTGACCGCCAGGGCCACCAATTCGCCTGTCGCGCCGGCAACGCTGTGCGCAAGCACCCAATGCGGGCCGCGGGCGAGCAGGACACGCGCCGCGGCGATGGCGTCGTCCTGCTCCAGGCTGGGCATACCGGTCAGGCGTCCCAACTCGAACGCATTGGGCGTGACCAGCCAGGCATGCGGCAGCAGCCGTTCGGCGAACACGCGCTCCAGCCCCGGCTCGACGTAGGGGCCGGTGTGCGTATCGCCGATCACCGGATCCAGGCAATAGCGCAGCTGCGGCGCCTGCGGCAGGGTCTGTTCAAGCCAATCGGCGAATGCTTCGCCATTGGCGAGGCTGCCGAAATAGCCGGAGACCAGCATGCGCGCCCGCTGCGGCAGGCCGCGCTCGGTGGCGCCGAGCAACAGGTCGGCCAGCCAGTCGGCCGGCAGGATACGGCCGCGCAAGGTCGCATAGAACGGCGCGTTACTGAGCAAGGTGGTTGGCACTTCGGCCACACGCAGGCCGAGCGCACGCAGCGGCGGCACGGCGGCGCTATTGCCGGCATGGCCGTAGACCAGCTGCGACTGCACCGAGATCACATCGATCGGCGAAGGACCATCCGGGCGCTGGCGGCGACCGTGGACGAGATGGCTGTCGGTTGCATCGCTCATGGGAGACGCCGTCGTGAAGGGAGAGCCCCATTATCTGCCGCAATGCGTGAGCGCGTGGAGTGTCTGGAGCCGCGCCGTGTTCGGTGCGACGCGCCTCGACTGGATGCGGTCCGGAGAAGCGCTGACATTGCAGCCGAGTGGCGACGCCCACGCCAGAACCGAACGCATCAGCGCTGCGCAGTCTCTGCATGTTTTGCAGATATTCCGGCCTGACCAGGCGCGATGGCGCTGACCCGGCAGCTATCGACGTAGCGTCGCGATGGTATCAGTGGCGCAGGTGCAGTCTGCGGCGGCGCGTGGCGATTCGATCAAGCGGCGCGCGTGACGGAGTGAGGCGCAGACCTGCACGCAGGGCGGCACGACGTGTTGGCACGTGGAGATTTCCAGTGCTGCCCGGCTTCAGCAGAGCGAGCGGCCAGGCTGCCGCTTGCAGGGCGGCGTTGGCACTCGGCATGCCGCACCCTCATCCGCCCTTCGGGCACCTTCTCCCGAGGGGAGAAGGGTGTCGTTGTTCTGGCACCTTTTCCCGAGGGGGAAGGATGTCGTTGTTCTGGCACCTTTTCCCGAGGGGGAAGGATGTCGTTGTTCTGGCACTTTTTCCCGAGAGGGAAGGATGTCGTTGTTCTGGCACTTCTTGCGGGCGAGTTTCTTGTACTTTCTTGCGAACGTGCTTCTTGCAGTTCTTCCGAGCGAGGAGGATATCGTTCGTGCGGCCGTCCCACGAAGGGAAACGATGTCGCAGCCCCATCGCTTTCCAGCGAGCGGAGGACGGCCGTCCTTGAGTCATTCGACTTGCCCAATGCCCCCGCCTGCTCCCGGCAGGAGCAGGCGGGGGCACGTTCGGCAGCGTGGCCCGCTGCCGATGACGTCGTTTACGACGTCATGCGATCCCAGAAACCCTTGACGCCATCGATGAAGGTGGCCGACTTGGGCGAATGCTTGCGCGCATCCTCACCGGTGAAGGTTGCCTCGAACTGCTGCAGCAACTCGCGCTGATCGGCGGTCAGGTTCACCGGCGTTTCGACCACCACGCGGCAATACAGGTCGCCTTCGCTGCGGCTGCGGACCGAACGCACACCCTTGCCGCGCAGGCGGAACAACTTGCCGGTCTGGGTCTCGGCAGGAATGCGGATTTCCGCTTCGCCGCCGAGGGTCGCAACGCGTACGGTGTCGCCGAGCGCGGCCTGCGAAATGCGGATCGGCACTTCGCAATGCAGGTCGTCGCCATCGCGCTGGAAGATCGCATGCTCGCGCACGCGTACTTCCACATACAGGTCACCCGGCGGTGTGCCGGCCGGGCCGGCCTCGCCTTCGCCTGCCAGGCGGATGCGGTCGCCGGTGTCCACGCCGGCGGGCACCTTGATCGACAGCACCTTGTCTTCTTCCACGCGACCGGCGCCATGGCAGGTCTTGCACGGGTTCTGGATCAGCGTGCCGCGTCCATCGCAGTGCGGGCAGCTCTGCTGCATGGCAAAGATGCCGCGCTGGATACGCACCTGGCCGCGCCCATGACAGGTGGCGCAGGTCTGGACCTTGCCGTCTTCCGAGCCGCTGCCGTGGCAGGGTTCGCATTCGACCAGGGTGGGAATCTCGATGCGGCGCTCGATCCCGGCGACGGCTTCTTCCAGATCCAGTTCCAGCACGTAGCCGACGTCGGCGCCACGTCGCGCAGCGCGCGGACCGGCGGCGCCACCGCCGAAAATATTGCCGAAGATATCGCCAAAGATATCTCCCATGTCCGGGCCACCCGGCCCACCGCCACCACCACCCATGCCGTGCTCGAACGCTGCATGACCATGCGCGTCGTAGGCACGGCGTTTGTTGCCGTCCGACAACACTTCATAGGCTTCCTTGCACTCCTTGAACATCGCCTCGGCCGCAGCATCGCCCGGGTTGCGGTCCGGATGGTGCTTCATGGCGCAACGTCGATACGCCTTCTTCAGCTCGTCGTCGCTGGCGCCACGGGCAACGCCCAGCACTTCGTAGTAATCGCGTTTGCTCATAAGCCGGTATTGGGGATTCGTGATTTGGGATTCGTTGAAACGCAAAAGCGGACAGCGTGTGCTGGTCCGCCTTGGCGACGCGACGCGTAAAGGATATCGGGATGGGGATCGGCACCTTTAGCGGCTGCCAATCCCCACTCCCGACTCCCAAACCACGGCCTACTTCTTGTCGTCCTTGACCTCGGTGAACTCGGCGTCCACCACGTCGTCGGCGGCCTTGGAGGCCTGCGCGTTGCCGCTGGCCGCATCGGCGTTACCGCCCTGCTCTGCCGCGGCGGCCGCGGCGTACAGCGACTGACCGGCTTCTTCCAGCGTCTTGCTGCGCGCTTCGATCTGCGCCTTGTCGTCGCCCTTCATGGCTTTTTCCAGATCCGACAATGCCGCTTCCACCTTGCCGATCACATCGCCACCGACCTTGCTGCCATGCTCGGTGATCGCGGTGCGGGTGGCGTGGATCAGGCCATCGGCCTGGTTGCGGGCCTGCACCAGTTCCTGGAACTTCTTGTCTTCCTCGCGGTTGGCTTCCGCGTCGGCGACCATGCGCTGGATCTCTTCGTCCGACAGACCCGACCCGGCCTTGATCTCGACCTTCTGTTCCTTGTTGGTCTTCTTGTCCTTGGCCGACACGTGCAGGATGCCGTTGGCGTCGATGTCGAACGACACTTCCACCTGCGGCATGCCGCGCGGCGCCGGCTCGATGCCGGACAGGTCGAACTTGGCCAGCGACTTGTTGAAGCGGGCCTGCTCGCGCTCACCCTGCAGCACGTGCACGGTCACGGCCGACTGGTTGTCCTCGGCGGTGGAGAAGGTCTGCGAGGCCTTGGTCGGGATGGTGGTGTTCTTTTCGATGATCTTGGTGAACACGCCGCCCATGGTTTCGATACCCAGCGACAGCGGGGTCACGTCCAGCAGCAGCACGTCCTTGACGTCGCCGGCCAGCACGCCGCCCTGGATCGCAGCGCCCACGGCCACGGCTTCGTCCGGGTTGACGTCCTTGCGCGGTTCCTTGCCGAAGAAATCGGCAACCGCCTGCTGCACCTTCGGCATGCGGGTCTGACCGCCGACCAGGATCACCTCGTTGATGTCGCTGGCGCGCAGGCCGGCATCGTTCAACGCGGTGCGGCACGGCTCGATCGACTTCTTGACCAGGTCTTCCACCAGCGCTTCGAGCTTGGCACGGGTCACCTTGATGTTGAGGTGCTTCGGGCCCGAGGCATCGGCGGTGACGTACGGCAGGTTCACTTCGGTCTGCTGGCTGGTCGACAGCTCGATCTTGGCGCGCTCTGCGGCGTCCTTCAGGCGCTGCAGCGCCAACGGATCCTTGCGCAGATCGATGCCCTGATCCTTGTTGAACTCGTCGACCAGGTACTCGATGACGCGGTTGTCGAAGTCTTCGCCACCCAGGAAGGTGTCGCCGTTGGTGGCCAGCACCTCGAACTGCTTCTCGCCATCGACTTCAGCGATTTCGATGATCGACACGTCGAAGGTACCGCCGCCCAGGTCGTACACGGCGATCTTGCGGTCGCCGCCGTTCTTGTCCAGGCCATAGGCCAGGGCTGCGGCGGTCGGTTCATTGATGATGCGCTTGACGTCCAGACCGGCGATGCGGCCGGCGTCCTTGGTGGCCTGACGCTGGCTGTCGTTGAAGTATGCCGGCACCGTGATCACCGCCTCGGTGACCTTCTCGCCCAGGAAGTCCTCGGCGGTCTTCTTCATCTTTTCCAGCACGCGCGCAGAAATTTCCTGCGGCGCCATGCGCTTGCCATCGCTGGTCTGCACCCAGGCATCGCCGTTGTCGTGGGCAAGGATGCCGTACGGCACGTGCGAGATGTCCTTCTGCACTTCGGCGTCGGTGAACTTGCGGCCGATCAGGCGCTTCACCGCGTAGAAGGTGTTCTTCGGGTTGGTCACCGCCTGGCGCTTGGCCGAGGCGCCGACCAGCACTTCGCCGTCCTTGGTGTAGGCGACGATCGAAGGCGTGGTGCGGTCGCCCTCGGAATTTTCGATGACGCGGGCCTTGCCGCCGTCCATGATCGACACGCACGAGTTCGTGGTGCCGAGGTCAATACCAATGATCTTGCCCATGGATACGCTCCTGATGATTCTGTAGCTGTGTCCGGCGACGCCGGGTCTGGCTGAGATGTGGGGGTGGCGCGCAGGTGTTCAAGCCATCTGTGCGCATCTGTGTTCCAACCGCGCGCCCGGCAGTTCAGCCGGGCGCCGGCAATCAGTCGTGCTTGGCCACGACCACCAGGGCCGGGCGCAGCAGGCGCTCGTTGAGCAGGTAGCCCTTCTGGAACACCTGCACCACATGGCCCGGCGCAATGCCCTCGGCTTCGCCCTGGCTGATCGCCTGGTGCTGGTCGGGGTTGAACGGCTGGCCGACCGGATCGAGCAGGGTCAGGCCGTTGTCGGCCGCGACCTTGAGCAATTGCTTGTAGGTCATGTCCAGGCCATCGCGCAGCGGGCTGGGCTGGCTGCCGGCCGCGGTGAGCCCGGCATCCAGGCTGTCGAACACCGGCAGCAGCTCGCCCAGCAGCTTCTCATTGGCGAACTTGCGCGCGTTCTCGACGTCGCGCGCGATGCGCTTGCGCTGGTTTTCCAGGTCGGCGCGCTCGCGCAGGGCGTCGGCCTTGACCAGCGCGATCTCGCTGCGCAGCGACTCGATCTCGGCCTTGAGCGGATCGGTCTCGGGTGGATTCTGGGACAGGTCTTCGGAGTCGAATTCGGGGTGGTCTTGGTTCATGTGCAGTTCCCGGGCAAGCGGACGCCCGCCCCAACGTCACCCCGTATGTGGGCGCCTGGCCGCGTTTCAAGCAAACGATCGCACCGATCGCCGTCGTTTATCGCCTGTCGGGCGGCTCCATCGCCGCGCCCAGCACCTGGGCGGCGGTCTGCACCAGCGGGATCACCCGGTCGTAGGCCATGCGTTTGGGACCGATCACCCCCAGCACGCCCAGCACCTGCCCGTTGGCGGCATACGGCGCGGTGACCAGGGAGACATCGTCCAGCGACACCATGCCGGTCTCTTCGCCAATGAAGATGCGCACGCCCGGCGCCTGGATGGTGCGTTCGAGCAACTGCAGGATCTCGCGTTTGCTGGCGAAGGCCTCGAACAGCTCGCGCAGCCGGTCCAGGTCCGACAAGTCCTGCACGCCCATCAGCCGGGTCTGCCCGGCCATCACCATGTCCTCGGCATCGGCCGGCACCAGCGCCTCGCTGGCCAGGTCCACGCTGTGCGCCAGCAGCTGCTCCATCTCGTTCTTGGCCATGCGCAGTTCGCGCAGCAGGCTGGCGCGGATGTCCGACAGCGCGCGCCCGGCGAACTGCGCATTGAGGTAACTGGCCACCCGTTCCAGCTCGGCCGGCTCGTAGGCACGGCGCGGCTCGATCACCCGGTTCTGTACTTCGTTATCGGCAAACACCAGGATCGCCAGCACCCGGCGCGCGTCCAGCGACACGAAATCGATATGCCGGAACGCAAACTGCTCGCGCCGCGGCGCGCTCACCACTCCAACGAAATGGCTCATCGCCGACAGCATCTGCGAGGCGCTGCCCAGCAGCGACTGGGTGCCGTTGCCGCTGGCCAGCTCCGCGCGCAGGCGGCGCACCTCTTCTTCGCCCGGTGGCTGCATCTGCACCAGGCTGTCGACGAACACCCGGTAGCCGTGCGCGGTGGGCACCCGCCCGGCCGAGGTGTGCGGTGAACTGAGCAGCCCCACGTCCTCCAGATCGGCCAGGATGTTGCGGATGGTCGCCGGGCTCACATCCAGCCCGGCATGCTGGGCCAGGGTTTTCGAGCCCACCGGCTCGCCATCGCGGATGTAGCGCGCGATCAAGGTGCGCAGCAGCTGGCGGGCGCGGGGGTCGAGCATTGGGGACTGGGACGCGCGCATGGGATCATCCGGTGAGACTGGGCATAGATAATGTCTGGCACCGGGGATGGCAAGCATCCGACTCCCTGCCCGCACCCTCCTGCCCTAAGCTTCCCCAACGCATTCACTCTCGACCCCCATGCTCAGACACCTCTCGATCAAGGATTTCGCCGTTGTCCGCGCCACCGAGCTCGAGTTCGGCCCGGGCATGACCGTGGTATCGGGCGAAACCGGCGCCGGCAAGTCGCTGATGGTGGACGCGCTGGGCTTTTTGTCCGGCCTGCGCGCCGACAGCGGCGTGGTCCGCCACGGCGCCGACCGCGCCGAGCTGTCGGCGGAGTTCCAGCTGCCGGCCGAGCACCCGGGCCTGGGCTGGTTGGCCGACAACGAGCTCGATGACGAGTCCCAATGCCAGCTACGCCGCGTCATCCGTGCCGACGGCGGCTCGCGCGCCTGGATCAACGGTCGCCCGGTGACCTCCTCGCAGTTGGCCGAGCTGGCATCAAGGCTGGTGGAAATCCACGGCCAGCACGAGCACCAGGCCCTGATGGCCCGCAACAGCCAGCTCGCCCTGCTCGACGCCTACGCCCGCAACGGCGCCCAGCGCGAGCAGGTGCGCCAGGCCAGCCAGCGCTGGCTGGCACTGCTGGACGAGCGCGACGCGCTGTCCGCGCAGGGTGATGTCTCCGATCGCATCGGCTTTCTCGAGCATCAACTGGGCGAACTGGAACGCGAGGACCTGGACCCGGCCGCGATTGCCGCGCTGGACGTCAATCACCGGCGCCAGGCGCACGCCACCGCGCTGATCGGCGCCTGCGACAGCGTGGCCCAACAGCTCAACGGCGACGACGGTGCGTCGGCGCTGGGCCTGCTGCAGGACAGCCGCCACGACCTGGCCCGAGTCGCCGAACACGAACCGCGCCTGGGCGAGGTGGACGCACTGCTGGACAGCGCCGCGATCCAGATCGAAGAGGCGCTGGCCCTGCTCGACCGCGTGCGCGACGACCTGGACGCCGACCCGGCCCAGTTCGAAGCGATGGAGCGCCGTCTCGGCCGCCTGCACGACCTGGCCCGCAAGCACCGCGTCGCTCCGGACGAGCTGGCCGCCCATCGCGACCGCATGAGCCAGGAAGTGGAGAGCCTGCGCGGCGCCGACGAGCGCCTGCAGCAGCTGGACAAACATATCGAGTCCGCCACCGGCATCTGGCGCAGCGCGGCCGGGGTGCTCAGCGACAGTCGCAAGACCGCCGCCGAGGCCTTGTCCACCGCCACCACCACGTTGATCGGCGAGCTGGGCATGGGCGGCGGGCAATTCCTGATCCAGCTGCAGCCGCAGGACACATTGCGCCCTGACCCCAACGGCGCCGAACGAGTGGAATTTTTGGTCGCCGCCAACGCCGGGCAGCCGCCACGCCCCCTGCGCAAGGTCGCCTCCGGCGGCGAGCTGTCGCGGATTTCGCTGGCGATCGAAGTGGCGGCGCTCGGCCTGGACAGCGTGCCGACCATGGTGTTCGACGAAGTGGATTCGGGCATCGGCGGCGCGGTGGCCGATATCGTCGGCCAGAAACTGCGTGCGCTGGGCGAAGAGCGCCAGGTGCTGTGCGTGACCCACTTGCCGCAGGTCGCGGCCAAGGGCCATGCGCACTACCGGGTCAGCAAGGCGCCGGTGGACGGCATGACCCAGAGCGCGGTCGAACTGCTCGGCCCGCAGGCACGCCAGGAAGAACTGGCGCGCATGCTCGGCGGGGTGGAAGTCAGCAAGGAAGCCCGCGCGGCTGCCCGCAAGCTGTTGCAGAGCGCCTGATCGGGGGCGATGACGCAAGCGCTGTCAATGTGCTATCGCAGCCTTTGCTGGCAATTCCATGCCTGGCGGCGTGGACGTGGGCAAGCGCGCGCGACGGCGGCCAAACTGTCGCAGAGAGCCTGATCGAGGGCGATTGCGAGGTCTGCGGGTATCACTGCGTGACCGCAGCCTCTGCTGGCGGCCTCAGGTATTCAAGCACTCCGCCCACGCAATGTCGGCTTGCGCACAGGCGGGCGTTTTAGGCCCCCGGCGCTTGCGCTGCAAGACCGCCGTCGGCTGCCCTGCAGACGGGCCGCCACTCCGCCCAAACAGTGTCCCGCCGCACTGTTACCCGCCGGCGGGACCGGGATCCGGGGGACGGATGGGCACCGGACTGCCAGCAGGCCACCCGAAACCCGCACCACAAAACGCACAAGGCGGCCGAAGCCGCCTTGTCGTGAACGCAACGCGGTGATGCGTCTCAGCGCGAACGCTTCTTGCGCACATACAACACCAGCGAATGCTCTTCCAGCTCGTAGCCATGCTTGGCCGCGATCTGACGCTGCAACGCCTCGATCTCTTCGCTTTCGAATTCGATGACGTGGCCGGTGTCCACATCGACCATATGGTCGTGGTGGCCGCCGCGGTCCAGCTCGTACACGGCCTGGCCGCCCTCGAAGTTATGCTTGAGCACCAGACCGGCCGCCTCGAACTGGGTCAACACGCGGTACACCGTGGCCAACCCGATCTCGTCGCCGTGGTCGAGCAGCTGCCGATAGATGTCTTCTGCGCTGAGGTGGTGCTGGTTGCTCTTCTGTTCGAGCAGCTCCAGGATCCGCATCCGCGGATGGGTCACCTTGAGCCCGACTTTGCGCAGGTCGTGGGTTTCCATATGTTCTCCGTTCATTGGCGATTTAGCGCCAGCTGCCATCAAACGGGTCGCGGCGACCGGCGGGAGTGTATCATCGGCGTGATTTCCTCAGCACTTATTCCCCGATGCGTAATCTCCTGCTGGTCGCCGCCGTTGCTCTTTCCACCGCTGGCTGCGGCATCATCTACAAGCAGCCGATCTACCAGGGCAATCTGATCAAACAGAACGCCGTGGAGCAACTGCAGGTAGGCCAGAGCAAGCAGCAGGTCAGCGCGTTGCTGGGTACTCCGTCGATTCCGGACCCGTTCCATGCACAGCGTTGGGACTACACGTCCACCCAGCGCGTCGATCGTCTGGCGCATACCGAAGTCAAGAATTTCACCGTGTTCTTCGAGAACGATCAGGTGGCGCGCTGGGAAGGCGACTATTTCCCGTCGCAGGACGAGCAGCTGGCCAAGTCGGCCCCCAAGCAGTTCGGCCGCAACCTGGCGCGCGACAAGAAGAAGCAGCGCGGCCGTTGATGCAGTGGGTCAGCGATCGCGCGATCGCCTGACCACGCGCAGCCCCAGAAAGCCGGCCTTGGTGCCGGCTTTTCTTTGTCTTCTCGCCTGAATGCCCTCGACCGGCATGCCAACGGCTGCGCGCCCGACTGCTGGGCGGAGCACCCGCGCCGGGAGCAGCGGCGCTGCTGTACCGCTACGCCCCTGCACAGCCGCCGCACGACTCAGCTCAGCGTGAGATGTCCTCGGAACCCGTTTGCGCGCACCCATGCCGAGGGCGAGTCTGCAGTTGACGCAACGCGCCGTCGCACGCCACGGCGCAAGACACCGCAATGGCGCCCAATCTGGAAGAGCTCGCTCACCAGCAGTGCGCCCGACTGCGGCCAATCCCGCTACTGGCTGCCGGAATTGGCCTTCTTCGCAGGCGCGGCCCGGCGGCGACGGGCTTCTTTCGGGTCCAGCAGCAGCGGCCTGAGCAACTCGACCCGATCTCCGGCGCGCAACACCTGATCCGGGCGTACCACGACACCGTGGATGGCGATCGCTGCGGGCGGGGCCTCCTGGCAGAGGCCGGATGCGGCGACTGCCTCGGCGGCGGTGGCGCCCTCCGCCAGATCCAGCACGATCGCGCTGTAGCGATCCGGCCAGGCCAGGACGACTTCGACCTGCACGGTCACACGTCGCCGCGATCGGCGACCCGCACGAAATCGTTGACCATGCGATCGGCCAGGCCCTGGAAGCCCAGCGCCAATGCCGGCCCCAGCAAGCGCGAGCTGGTTTCCACCTCGAGGGTCAGGCTGACCTTGCACGCGTTGTCGCCCAGCGATTGAAACTCCCACAGGCCTTCCAGACGCTTGAACGGGCCGTCGCGCAGATGCATGACGATGCGTTCGGGCCGCTCGAGCATGTTCTCGGTGGTGAACCAAGTGCGGAACGAGCCCAGCCCCAGGTCCAGGCGCGCCACGATATGCGCATCGTCCTGCTCCAGCACATGGGCAGCGTCGCACCAGCCGAAGCGGCGCGGATAGGCGGCGACATCATTGACCAGATCGAACATGCGGGAGGCGCTGTGTTCGACCAGTGCGCTGCGACGGATGGTAGGCATTCGCTAACTTGTGAAAGACGGAAGATCGTTTGACGACACCGAATCGGCGACAATGGCGTCATGAGCAAGAAACCAACCAAGGATAAAGCAAACGGCGCGAAGGCCACGAAAACCATCGCGCTGAACAAGCGTGCGCGCCACGAATACCACCTGGAAGAGCGCTACGAAGCCGGCCTGGCGTTGCAGGGCTGGGAGATCAAGGCAATCCGCGCCGGCCGCGCCAATATCGTCGACGGCTACGCGTATGTGCGCTCCGGCGAGATCTACCTGATCGGCGCGCAGATCACCCCGCTGATCCAGGCCTCCACCCACACCGTGCCGGTGGAGCGTCGCGACCGCAAGCTGCTGCTGCACCGGGCCGAGATCGACAAGGTCCTCACCCGCGTGGAGCGCGAGGGCTACACCCTGGTGCCCACCGCGCTGTACTGGAGCAGCAACAAGGTCAAGCTGGAAATTGCGCTGGCCAAGGGCAAGCAGAATCACGACAAGCGCGACGCCGCCAAGGACCGCGACTGGCAGCGCGACAAGCAGCGCGTGATGCGGCGGCATAACCGGGATGCGTGAGTGGCCGGGATTGGGGGGATTGGGGATTAGAGATTCGTAACTGCGGTCAGGCGCGTGTCTGGCGCATCGCCGGCTTGCGATCTTTACACGCAGGAACGCGGAACTAGCCCAGCTTTTGCGAATCCCAAATCCCAAATCCCGAATCACGTCTCTCCAAGCATCCGCATCAAATTCGGCACTCCCCTGCCCTGCACGTAGCGGTCGCGTTCCAGATCGGTGCAGGTGTCGAGCATCAGCTGCTTGACCCGGTCAGGGAAGCCGATGAACTCGCGGCGCGCCGACAGAAAGCCGGCCAGCACGCCGGAGACATGCGGCGCAGCCATGCTGGTGCCGCTCATTTCCACCATCAGGCTTGCCGGATCTTTCGGATCGAAGTCGTAATACGCCGAGACGATCTTTTCGCCCGGCGCCACCACGTCGGGCTTGCCGCGGCCATCGGCAGTAGGCCCGCGCGAGGAAAAATACGACACGCCGTAATTGTGCGGGCTGCTCTTGTGCACCGAGCCGACCACGATGGCCTCTTCCAGATTGCCCGGGTCGCTGATCGACAGATCCATGTTGGCCGGATAGGCATCCCCATCCTTGCCCATCAACCAGGCCAGCCCTTCGTTGCCGGCAGCCACCACCACCAGCACGCCCTGTCGCCATAGCCGTCGCAGCTCGTTGCACAGCGGCGTAAAGCCACAGCCGTAGCTTTCCGGGTCGAAATAGCCGCCCAGGCTCAGGTTCACTCCGTGGATGACCAGCTCGCCTGCGCGCTCGTTGATGGCAGCCACCTGCTGCACTGCCTTGATCATCCACGAATCGCGCCCATCGCCGGCATCGTCGAGCACCTTGAAGCCATACAGCTGCGCATCCGGCGCCATACCGGCAAATTCAAGCGGCGGACCCGGCTTGCCCTGCGCATCCGGCAGCGTCGCCTGGCAATGGCCGGCAATGATCCCGGCGATGTGGGTGCCGTGGCCGTGCCGATCGAGCAGGGCAAACGCATCGCCATCGGCGCGCGTCAATTGCTTGGGCGCACCGCGCCGCGTGCAATCCCATTGCGCCACCACATTGTCGCGCTGGCCCTTGACGAAGAAATGCGGATGGCTGGCGGCGATACCGGTATCCAGTACCGCCCAGCCGATCTGTTGCCCGCGCGCACGATAGGCATTGCGTGCTGCGTCGGCATGCAGCACGTTTCCGGAGATGTGGATCAGCGCGCGCTTGCCGGCATCGCGCCACACCCGGCGAAACCCCAGCGCGCGATAGCGACTCTGCAGCGATTCGATTTCGAAGCGGGTCAACCGCGCCGATACGAAGCGCTGCAAGCCATCCTCGAGTTCGATCGCCTCATCCAGCGCGTCGCCCTGCAGGCCGGTGCTGCGCGCAGCGACCTCGCGCAGATGGCGTATCAGCACGGCCCGCACACCGGCCGGATCGTTGCCGGCGAGCCGCCGGTCCAGTTCGATCAGCACTTCATGCCGATGCTCGGGGCCGTGCGCTTCGAGCTGCTCGCTGAGGTCCTTGATCAACACCGCATTGGACACCGGCTGGTCGAAGCCCACGCCCACCGCCTGCCGCACCGCTGCGCGGACCTGCGGGATCGACAGATAGCCCGAGCCCGAATGCGCGTTGTGCTGCCAGTCGGGATTGATCCGCGCGCCGGCAATGTTTTCGAAACGCCCCTTGGCGTTGGCGATGTCGTCGGTGAGATCGGCGTCCAGCGCGATCGGGTCGCGCGTCTCGGCGACGTTGATCCACTGCTGCACGCACGCAGGGAACGGCAGCTTGCGGGTGCCGGTCCAGCGCTTGAACATGCTGCGCACCTGCGGCAACCCGAGCGGCGATCCCAGGGTCAGGAACAGCGTCACCTCGCAGTCGGCCGCCTCAAGCTGGCGCAACACGTCGTAGGCGATCATCGAGCCCTGGCTATGCGCGACCACCACGAACGGCCCGCCTCCCGCACGCAACCGCTGCGTCAGGCTCTCGCGCATCGACGCCGCGCGCTCGGGCACGAAGAACAGGTCGTGCACGTCCTGCAGCAGCGCTGCGGAAATCAGCCGCAGCAGCACCCGGTTGATCGCATCGATCGGGCCCTTTGCCTGCACGCTACCGGGTGCGCTCGTACTTTCCAGCTCGTCGAGCAGACGATGCAGGTCGGCCCGCTCCTGATCGCTCTGTGCCAAGGCGTCGGCGAGCACGTGCAGATCCTGCCCGCCCGGCACCAGGCCGAGCGTGGTCAACGCACGCTGCACGCTCTGGTTGAGCGCCGGCCCCACATCGCGCCCGTCGCAATTGCCGGGCTCCGCCACCGGATACCGCTCGCGATTGACCCAGTACGCCAACCGGGTGCGCTCGCCCATCGGACGCCCGAACAATGCCTTGTCCCACTGACAACGCAAGACTTCGGCCGGCGGCTTGTTGCCGATGCCGTGGATATAGATCACGGTGCGCGCCTTGCCCTGCACGCGTGCCGCAGCGGCGGCCTGCGCGCCCGACTGCGGTGCGCGCCTGTGTGGCTGCCGTGCCGGCTGCCTGGCAGGTGCAGCGGCAGCGCGCGGTGCTGCGCGTGTCGAACGTGGACGTGGGGGCTTGCCTGTCGCCATCGCTTCGCTCCTTCGTTTACAGACTGTTCGGTCCGGTACAGGACTGAAGCCACTGTAAGCGCTGTCCATCTCACCACTTGTGACAGGGCGCGCCGATCCCTACACTTGCGACGTCAGCGTTTGATGCTTTCCCCGGGGGTGCACTGGTTTCGACGGGGGTCGCGAAGTCGCTTGGCGCATGCCGAGGGGGCAGCTTTCCTCGTTAATCCAGCAGCAAACTTTTAGTTGCCAACGACGACAACTACGGTTCGGACTTCGCTATCGCCGCTTAATTGGCTTTAGTTGTAGTTCTACAGCCGCCTAAGGCGAACCCCCGAAACTACTTGTGCCCGTGCTCGTAGATGTAGGGTCATTATCACGGAACCGCCGGTGGTGGCTGCCTGTCAGCTACCGGCTAAATCAAGCAGGCTGGTTTCCAGGTGCGCTTTGCCCGCCGTGCTGCCTGGGAACGAGATCTAACGGAGGGATAAGCATGTAGTGCCGGGGATGGAGTGCTTCCGGACGGCGGTTCGATTCCGCCCACCTCCACCACACAACGGTCCTAAGACGGCCGACTGAGGCCGGGAATTCTCGAAAGAGGTTCTCGGCCTTTTTCATGGGCGATGCTGCGGCTCAATCAGCTCGCACAGGAGGCGTCGGCGATCACCACCACCGGCCGCGTCAGTTAGTGACGCAGTCGGTCGGTTCGGATGTGGTGACGATGGACGCGCAGGTCGCGCCATCACGCGCGCGCGCCGATGGGAGGTCGCCGCGCAGTTGGTCGAACAATGCGAGCAGCTCGGTCGCCTCCTGCTGCAGCAGGACCAGGGCACTCTTGTTGGGTTCATCCATTGCAAGTGGTCCGACAGCGCTCCCCAGCGCTCCTGATGCAGACGAAGCAAACTGCGTGCCAGCGTGCCGCACCCGATCCGGGTTGGTACAGGTTGGAGCAGGCAAGCAGATTCGGAAGCCGCAACGTCACACGATGCGCTGCCCGACCATTGGGTGCCAGGCTGGGGTCGCGGTTGGCCGCAAGCTGGGACTGGGCCGATGCAACCCGTCTTCGACTCAGCTGTAGTCGAGCTGCCGTTGCGCTTCGGCGTGCATGGCTTCCAGGGTCACCATGCCGGCGCTGCGCGCGGCCGACATGGCGCTGCGGTGATCGGGAAACGTGCGCGCAAGCGTGGCGCCTGCGAGTTCACCGGTTTTCCTGCCCATGCCGATCTGTTCGATGCGCCAGTCCGCGCTCCAGGTCGCGTCGATGCCACGGCTTGGGGCGGCATGGCAAATCAGCTGATAGTTTCCAAGAAAAATAACCAAACTGTGCTCGGCTCTGCGGTGCGTGATGAGCATACCGTCGCGAGATCGCGGCGGCGAGTCCCGCCCCCGTCTGCCAGCTGACTGGACAATTGAGGCACGCCGCTTGCATCGACCTCAACCATACCATCGGTGTTGGGGAACACGGTGTTGACCAAACAAGCAAAACGTCATGCCGCCGGAGCGCTGCTGCTGGGCGGGGCCATCTTCGTGGTGATCGGTATCGGCGGCTACTTCACCACGCAGCGCTCGCTGGCCGATGCGGGCTGGGTCACGCACACCCAGGAGGTCCTCGCGGGCATCGACGAAATCCAGGCCGGGCTGCTGTCGGCGGAGTCGTCGGTACGCGGCTACGTGCTGACCGACAACGAGGCGTTCTTGGGCGTCTATGCCGATGCGATCGGGCGCCTGCCCGAGCGCATCGTGCGGCTGGAGGCGCTGGTACAGGACAACCCGGTACAGGGACGCAATGCGCGTGAGCTCAACCGATTGGTGGAGACGCGACTGGTGCAGATCAACGATCTGCTGCACAGCTACCGCAGCCATGGCCTGGATGGCGCGCGCGGGTCGATCGCCCGCGGCGTGTTCCAGACCTCCTCGGCATTGCGGCGCCAGGTGCAAACCATGACCGAGCTGGAACGTCATCAGCTGGTGAAGCGGACGCAGACCAATGCACTCAGTGCGCGGTGGGTGCTGCGGATGACCGTGATCGGCATCGTCAGCGGGCTGCTGGTGATGCTGCTGGCCTACCGCTTGTTGGCGCGCGAGCTGCAACGCCGCGTGCGTGCCGAGGACGATGCCAGCCATACCAGCGAGCGGTTGGTCGAATCGTTTGCGGCGCTGGAGCGCACCTCTGCGGGACTGGAAGCGCTGGCACGCTACTCGGGACTGCTGCAGAACTGCCGCGACGCCGAAGAAGCGCTGGAAATCACCGCACGCACGATTGCGCCGCTGATTCCCGGCGCGGCCGGCGCGGTGTATCTGCTACGCGCATCGCGCGATCGCGCCGAGCAGGTCGTGGCGTGGGGCGCGATGGCCGACGGCGACAGCGCAAGCATCGCACCGGAGACGTGCTGGGCGCTGCGCCGCGATCGTACGCACGTGGTGGAAGATGCCAGCCAGGGCATGCTGTGTCGCCATGCCGACGCCAATCTTCCGACGCACGCCAGTACGGTGTGCATTCCGTTGTCGGCTCAAGGCACGCAACTGGGCATGTTGGCGCTGCGTAGCGACCAACCCGGTGGCCTGAGCTCACTGACCGTTGCCGAAGCGGCGGCCGAACAACTCTCGCTGGCGCTGCATAGCCTGCGTCTGCGCGAAACACTGCGCCAGCAATCGATCCGCGATCCACTGACCGGCCTGTACAACCGCCGCTATCTGGAAGAGGCGCTCAATCACGAACTGGCGCGCTGCACGCGCCGGGAGCAGCCGTTGTCGGTGCTGATGCTGGACGTCGACCACTTCAAGCGCTTCAACGATCTGCATGGGCACAGTGGCGGCGACCGCGTGCTGGCGGCCATCGGCGAACTGTTGCTGACGCAGACCCGCGGTGAAGATATCTGCTGCCGCTACGGCG
The DNA here is from genome assembly GCF_001010415.1 of Xanthomonas pisi DSM 18956. GTDB lineage: Bacteria > Pseudomonadota > Gammaproteobacteria > Xanthomonadales > Xanthomonadaceae > Xanthomonas > Xanthomonas pisi. The sequence goes on along the minus strand of NZ_JPLE01000020.1, from coordinate 61,744 downwards.
GCGAAGAATTGACGATCATCCTGCCGGAAGTGGATCTGGCAACGGCGCGCAGGATGGCCGAGAAGCTGCGCGCCGGGATCGAGGCCTTGCAGGTGATGGCCGATGGCGTATCGCTGCCGAAGATCACCGCCTCGTTTGGTGCGGCGAGCTTTCCCCAACACGCGGGCACTGCGGCGCAACTGCTGCGGCGCGCGGACGAGGCGTTGTACCGGGCCAAGCAGGCCGGGCGCAATCAGGTGGTCAGCGCACCGGAGGCTGCGGACGCCGACTATGCGCAGAAACCCTGAAGGCAGGAAGAGATGTAGCGAACCTGGCCTTGACGCGCTTGGTCAGACCTCCAGCCAGGCGTCGGTGGTCTGTCAGGCGCCTGGCGACCCAGGTGCAACTCTGCGGTTCCGCTTATAGCGGTCTGCGACAGATCGAGCCCGACCGTTCGCTGCGTACCGTTGCACTGGTGGGCCGCAGCCCACACACCGTGCCGAAACGGGCGTTCACCGTCCCCACCCTGCGCGCCAGCCTGCTTCGAGCAGCGCGGCATCACCGACAGGCGCGCCCCCCTTCGTCGGTGGGAATCAGACCAGCGCCCGCCAGCATGCCGTCGATGCGGGTACGCACATAGGCCGCATCTTCGGGGTCGGCGCTGCGCAGCACCGCTTCGGCGCGCGCCTGGAAATCCAGATAGTCAAAATCCGCATCTTCATCGGCAGGCAGCTGCGGCAGTTCGTCCTGCAACGCGTCCAGGCGCGTCTGGAGCTCTTCGCGTTTAGGCATAACAGGCTCCAACATCAAAGTCGCTACGGTCGCGGCAAGGCCGTCAAGGATGCGCGAAGCCTTGCCATGCAACGCTTCATTTTCCTACCCGCCGCAGCGGCAACTGCATGCTCAACTTTCGCACAGGCCGGCCGATAATGATGCCGACTCCGACAGAACCTTGCCTGTGATCCTCCACCTGCGGCGGGATTTCCGCCTCGGCATCGTCAAGATGCTTGGGCCAATCACCGCGCTGTTGCTTTGCCTCTATGCGGTGTATCTGGCCATGACCGGCCAGGCGATTGCGTGCCTCATCACCGCAGCGCTGGGGATGCTGGCGATCTGGCGTGGCTGGCAGATGCGCACGGCCGAACGCACGGGTGCCGGCGGTGTCTGGCTGGCGTCGATCAATGTCGCCGGCTGCCTGGTGGCCTGCTGGACCGGGGGCGATGGTGCCCTGCCCTGGCTGTTTCCGGTGCTGGCGACCAATTATTTTCTGTGCGGGCCGCAGCGTGCGGTGTTGCTGAGCCTGCCATTGATGGCGGCATTGCTGTTCTTGCCCGGTCTGATCGTCAGCCCCGGCCAGGGGGTGTCGACCGTGGTGGTGACGCTGGTGACGCTGGCGGTGGGGTATTCGTTCTCGCTGCGCATGCAGGACGACCGCGTGCATCTGGAAGAGCTGGCCTCGCTGGACGCACTGACCGGCTTGCCCAACCGACGCATGCTCGAACGCGCACTGACCCATCAGATCGATCAGCGCCAACCGCAGGACCGGCTCAACAGCCTGATCATCCTGGACCTGGATCATTTCAAGGAGGTCAACGATCTGTACGGGCATGCCGCCGGCGATGCGGCGCTGTCGGATCTGGCAACCATCCTGCGCTACGAAGTGCGCGAGCCGCATCAGGTGTTCCGGTTCGGCGGCGAAGAATTCGTGGTGCTGCTGCGCGCCGGTTCGCTGGCGGAACTGGAAGCGGCCACCGAGCGCTTGCGCAAGGTGATCCGCAGTGGTTTGCGTGGTCCGGGTGGGCGCATCACGGTCTCGCTGGGAGCAGCACGCCACGATGGCGAGACCCATTGGCAAGACTGGTTTTCGCGTGCCGATGCAGCACTGTATCTGGCCAAGAACAGCGGCCGCGACAGCGTGCGGGTTGCCGACTGAGCGCAGCGCTGCTGGCTGGATCGCACCATCAACGACGACGATCTTCTAGCAGACGGGGCGACCCGACGGCCGCCCCGTCCAGCGTTCACCGATTGACCACGGCCACCGGTGCGGCGGGTGCTTCACCCTGCTTCCAGCCACCCAAGGCCTTGTACACACCGACCACGCCGACATTGACTGCCGCCTCGGCCTGCGCCAACGCATCGTCTGCCGCCAGCTGGGTGCGTTGTGCATCCAGCAAGGTCAGGAAGTCTTCCGAACCCTCGCGGTAGCGGATCTGCGCCAGCGCTTCGGCACGCCGCGCCGCATTGGCCTGGTCCACCACGATCGCCAGGCGCGCCTGCTGACGGCCATAGCCGATCAAGGCGTTTTCGGTGTCTTCCAGCGCCAGCAAGACCGCTTGCTGGTACTGCGCCAACGCACCGTCGGCCTGCGCCTTGCTGGCACGCAGGCGTGCACGCACGGTCCCGAAGTCGAACGCGGCCCAGCTGATCGACGGGGTGACCGACCAGGCCTTTGCATTGCCCTGGGTCAACCTGGCCGCATCGCCGGACAGAAAGCCGACAAACCCGCTGACGCTGATGCGCGGGAACAGATCGGCCGTGGCCACGCCAACCTGCGCGGTGGCTGCGGCCAGACGGCGTTCGGCACTGCGCACGTCAGGGCGCTGACGCAGCAATCCTGCGGTATCGCCCAACGGCAACGGGCGCGCGAACGCCGGCATGGCGCGTGCGACCAGGGTGGCGTCCAGCGCATTCGGCTGTTGGCCAAGCAATACGGCAAGCCGGTGCCGGTATTGCGCCTCGGCGGTTTCCAGCAACGGAATATCCGCCTCGATCGCCTTCAACCGCGCCAGGCTGCTCTGCACATCCAGCTCGCTGCCAGCCCCCAGATCCCAACGCGTCTGCGTCAGCTTCTGGGTGTCGCGCAGGTTGGTCAGGGTGCGCTTGGAGACATCGAGCTGCTTCTGGGTGCCGCGCAATTGGAAATAATTGCGCGCCACTTCGGCCGCGACCGTGACCTGCACGTCCTGCAGGTTGGCCTGCTCGGCATCCAGGTCGGCGCGCGCCGCTTCCGAGGCGCGGCGCTGACGGCCGAACAGATCCAGTTCCCAGGCCGCATCCAGGCCCAGGGTGGTCTGCTCGGTCAGGAAGCGCTGATTCCCGGCAATCACCTGCTGCTGCTCGCGTCGGTCGAAGCTGCCCTGGGCGGTGATGTGTGGGGCCTGGTCGAGACGACGCTCCACGAACACCGCACGCGCCTGCTTCACCCGCGACACCGCAATACGCAGATCGTGGTTGGCGAACAAGGCATCGCGCACCAGCTGCTCCAGCACCGGGTCGTCGAACTGCGACCACCAGTTGCCGACGACGGATGCAGCGCTGAAGGAGGCATCCTGCGCGCCCTGCAGCGTGACCGGCGGCGGCGGGTCGGGCCGGTAATCGGGCCCCACCGCGCAACCGCTGAGCACCAGCGCGGCCAGCGCCGCGCCAAGCAATGTTCTTACCATGGCAAGGTGTCTCCCAGATGGGTAAAGCTGCCGGTCGGGCCGTGCGCATCGATCAATGCCATCTGCACGCTGCTGTGCGCGCCCTGCTCGATGTCGATCTCGCCCTCGCCACCGTTCATGTCGGTTTTGACGTAGCCGGGATGGATGGTATTGACCTTGATCGAGGTGTCGCGCAGCTCGTAGGCAAGATGCACGGTCCAGCTGTTCAAGGCGCTCTTGGATGCGTTGTAGGCCGGCACCTTGAAACTGTAGATCGGCGAGCCGGGGTCGCTGTGCAGCGTCAGCGAGCCGAGAATGCTGGACACATTGACGATGCGACCGGCCAGCGAACGCTGCAGCAGCGGCAGGAACGCCTTTGTCACGCCGACCACCGCAAACAGATTGGTATCGAAGGTGCGCTTCCAGGTATCCAGGCTTTGCTCGGACGGCTTGCGCTGGATGTCATCGATCATGATGCCGGCGTTGTTGACCAGGATGTCCAGGTGGCCGTGACGCTCCTTCACCGTGCCGACCGCCGCAGCGATGCTGATGTCGTCGTTGACGTCCAGTTGAATCGCCTCCACCGGCAGGCCTTCGGCCTGCAGCTTGAGCGCGGCGGCCACCGCGTCATCGCGCTTGCGACCGGCCAGCAAGGTATGCACGCCGGCCTGTGCGAGTTGACGAACGGTTTCCAGGCCAATGCCGCGGGTAGCGCCGGTGACCAGTGCGATCTTGGTGTTGCTCATGTGGTGAATCCTCTTGAATGGGGGAAGTGACTGGCTTACGCCTTCACGGCGTCATGCGAAACGGCAGCCGGTGCAGCAGGCCCGCGACGGGTGACCCACTTGCGCAGCGCCACGTAGAACACAGGGGTCAGGAACAGGCCGAACAAGGTCACGCCCAGCATGCCGGCGAATACGGTGATCCCGGTGACCGAGCGCACTTCGGCGCCGGCGCCATGGCCGAACACCAGCGGCACGGTGCCGGCGATGAAGGCGATGGAGGTCATCACGATCGGGCGCAGACGCAGGCGGCAGGCTTCCAGCGCCGCTTCCACGATGCCCTTGCCATGCATCTCCAGCTCGCGAGCAAACTCCACGATCAGGATCGCGTTCTTGCACGCCAGGCCCATCAACACCACCAGGCCCACCTGCACGAATACGTTGTTGTCGCCACCGGTGAGCCACACACCGAACAATGCAGACAGCAAGGTCATCGGCACGATCAGGATCACCGCCAGTGGCAGGGTCCAGCTTTCGTACAACGCGGCCAATACCAGGAACGCCAGCAACACCGCCATCGGGAACACGATCAACGCCGAGTTGCCTTGGGTCGACTGCTGATAGCTCAGGTCGGTCCACTCGATGTTCATGCCGTTGGGCAACACCTTCGGCGCCATGCCGGCCAGCGTGTGCATCGCCTCGGTGGACGACAGCACGCGCGGGTCCGCTTCACCGATCAGGTCGGCGGCCGGGTAGCCGTTGTAGCGGATCACCGGATCCGGGCCGTAGGTCTGGCCCAGCGTGACCATGCTGCCGATCGGCACCATTTCGCCATTGGCATTGCGGGTACGCAGGTTGGCGATGTCTTCGACGCTGTCGCGGAACTGTCCATCGGCCTGGGCGATCACCTGATAGGTGCGACCGAAGCGATTGAAGTCGTTGATGTACGACGAACCCAGGTAGGTCTGCAGCGTGTCGAACAGGTTGGTCAGCGGCACGCCCTGCGCCTTGGCCTTGTCGCGATCGACCTTGGCGTCGAGCTGTGGCACGTTGGCCTGGTAGGTGCCGATCGGGAACTGCATGCCCGGCGTCTGCGAAATCGCACCGGACATCGCATTCACCGCACTCTGCAACTGGCCATAACCCAGACCCGCACGGTCCTGGATATACAGCGAGTAGCCCGAGCCCTGCCCCAGGCCCAGAATCGGCGGCGGCATGAAGGCGAACGCAAAACCCTGCTGGATCTGGCTGATGCGCGCGTTGAGCTCGGCATTGATCTGCACGGCGCTGCGGGTGCGCTGACTGAACGGCTTGAGCGTGATGAACACCGTGCCGGTATTGGGCGTGTTGGTGAACTGCAGCGGATTCAACCCGGGGAACGCGATCGTGTGATCCACGCCTTCGGTCTGCATCGCGATCTGGCTGATCTGGCGGATCACCTCATTGGTACGCTCCAGCGAGGCGCCCTCAGGCAGTTTGGTACCGGCGATCAGGTACAGCTTGTCCTGGGTCGGAATGAAACCGCCCGGCACGATCTTGAACATGAAACCGGCGCCCACCAACAGCAGCAGGTACACCATGAACACCGCACCGCGCTTGCTCAACGTGCGCGACACCGCACCCTGGTACTTGTGCGAGCTGCTGTTGAAGAAGCGGTTGAACGGACGGAACAACCAGCCGAACAGACGGTCGATCAAACGCGACGGGCCATCCTTGGGTGCGTCGTGCGCCTTGAGCAACATCGCGGCCAGCGCCGGCGACAGGGTCAGCGAGTTGATCGCCGAAATCACCGTGGAGATGGCGATGGTCACCGCGAACTGCTTGTAGAACTGGCCGGTCACGCCCGACAGGAACGCCATCGGCACGAACACCGCGCACAGCACCAGCGCGATGGCGATGATCGGCCCGGACACCTCGCGCATCGCCTGATGCGCGGCCGCCAGCGGGGTGAGGCCTTCTTCGATATTGCGCTCGACGTTTTCCACCACCACGATCGCATCGTCGACCACGATGCCGATCGCCAGCACCAGGCCGAACAGGCTCAAGGTATTGATCGAGAAACCCAGCAGGTACAGGGCCGCGAATGTGCCCACCACCGATACCGGCACCGCCAGCAACGGAATGATCGAGGCGCGCCAGGTCTGCAGGAACAGGATCACCACCAGCACCACCAGCAGCACCGCCTCCAGCAGCGTGTGCACCACCGCGCTGATCGAGTCGCGCACGAACACGGTGGGGTCATACGCCGCCGACCAGGCCATGTCCTGCGGGAACTGCTTTTCCAGCTCCGCCATCTTGGCGCGCACGGCGTCCGACAGCTCGATCGCGTTGGCACCCGGCGACTGGAACACGCCCATGCCCACCGCGTTCTGGTTGTCCAGCTGCGAGCGCAAGGTGTAGTTGCCGGCACCCAGTTCCAGGCGTGCCACGTCGCTCAGGCGCACGATCTCGCCGCTGTTGCCGCTGCGGATCACGATGTTGCCGAATTCTTCTTCGGTGGTGAGGCGGCCCTGCGCATTGATCGAGAGCAGGAAGTCGCTCTTGTTGGGCATCGGCTCGGCGCCGAGCTGGCCGGCGGAGACCTGCACGTTCTGCTCGCGGATGGCGGCGACCACATCGCTGGCGGTGAGCCCGCGCGCGGCGACCTTGTCCGGGTTCAACCAGATGCGCATGGCGTAGTCGCCGGCACCGAAGACCCGGATCTGGCCAACGCCCGGCAGGCGCGACAGCTCGTCCTTGACCTTCAAGGTGGCGTAGTTGCTCAGGTACAGCGAGTCGTACTTGCCCTTGGGCGAGGTCAGATGCACCACCATGGTCAGCGTCGGCGATTGCTTCTGCGTGGTGACGCCCTGGCGGCGCACGTCTTCGGGCAGGCGCGCCTGCGCCTGACTGACGCGGTTCTGCACCTGCACCTGCGCCTGGTCCGGATCGGTGCCCGGCTTGAAGGTCACGGTGACCATCAGCACGCCATCGGAGCCGGCGACCGACTTCATGTACATCATGTTTTCGACGCCGTTGATCGCCTCCTCAAGCGGCGTGGCGACGGTCTCGGCGATGACCTTGGGGTTGGCGCCCGGATACACCGCGCGCACCTGCACGCTCGGCGGTACCACTTCGGGGTATTCGCTGATGGGCAACAGCGGCATGGCGATCAGGCCAGCCGCGAAGATGATGATCGACAGCACCGCGGCAAAGATCGGCCGGTCGATGAAAAAACGGGAAAAGTCCATTGGGGTGGTCCTGAAAGAGGTTGCCGCCAGGTGGCGGCGCGGCACGGCGGCCCCGGACCGGCCTGGTCACCAGGCCGGTGGTCGAAAACGCGATGCAGCGATGAATCAGTTCGACGCGGTGCGCTTGTCCGGTGTCGCGGCCATGGCCACGGCCTTGGCATCGACCGGCATGCCGGGCATGAAGATCTTCTGCACGCCATCGACCACGACGCGGTCGCCGGCAGCCAGGCCCTTGCGCACGATGCGTAGCCCGTCGGCGCTGCGACCGAGTTCCACATCGCGGCGCTGCGCCTTGCCGTCCTTGTCGACCACGTAGACGTACTTGCGGTCTTGGTCGGTCAACACGGCTTTTTCGTCGACCAGCATGGCCTTGAACTGGCCGCTGCCCAACAGCTGTACGTGCGCATACAGACCCGGCGTGAACTGCCGCTGCGCGTTGTCGAGCACGGCACGGACGCGGATGGTGCCGGTGCTGCGGGTCACCTGGTTATCCAGGAAATCCACGCGCCCGGCGTGCGGAAAGCCCTGCTCGCCGACCAGGCCGATGCGCACCGGCAATTGACCACCGCGCTCGTCCGGACGCTCGCCGTTGCGGGCCATCTGCGAGTAGCGCAGGAAGGTGCCTTCGTCGGCATCGAAGTAGACGAACACCTTGTCCAGCGACACCAGCGTGGTCAGCACGCTGGCGCTGTCGCCGGCAGTGACCAGGTTGCCGGCGGTGACCATCGCACGCCCGGCGCGGCCATCGATCGGCGCACGCACGCGGCTCCAGTCCAGGTTGAGCTTGGCGGTGTCCACCGCGGCCTGTGCGGCCAGCAGGTCGGCATCGGCCTGGTCGGCGGCGGCGCGACGCTGTTCCCAGATTTCGGTGGAAATGGCCTGCTGATCGGAGAGTTTGCGTGCACGTGCCGCTTCGCTGCGCGCCAGCGTGGCCTGCGTGCGCGCCCGCACCATCGCTGCGTTGGCGCGGGCGAATTCGGCGCGGTAGCTACGGTCGTCGATGCTGAAGAGCACATCGCCCTTTTTCACTTCGGCGCCTTCGGTGTAGTTCACCTTGTCGATGTAACCGGACACGCGCGGGCGCAATTCGACGCTTTGCACCGCCTCGATGCGGCCGCTGAATTCGTCCCACTGGTTGATCTCCTTCATCAGCACCGGTGCGACGCTGACGCTGGGCGGCGGCGGCGCGCCGGTCTGCGCGGCACCACCGCCGCAGGCGGCAAGCACGACCGCGAGCACGGCGCCCGTCAGAACAGTACGCATTGGAAAACGGAACGGGGTGGCGTTCGGGGTCATGGTGAGATCTCTCGAGTGGGGATGGGCAAATGCAGGCCGGCCAGCCGGTCCACCGACGGGGCGGTGGAAAGACGACGGCTGACGGTCACGATGGGTTGTGCGGGCTGGCCAGGCCCGGTGATGAGCGAGACCGCGGCGCGGCCGACATCGACGGCGCGAATCCATTCCGGGCACGCGTCCTTGGCGCGGCCCGGCGTACATACCGGTTGTTCGACCGAGAGCAGATGCACGCGCACGCCCAGCGGTTTGGCTTCTTCATGCAGCACCTGGGCGAGCATGCGGATGGCAGCCGCGGCCACCGAGATGTCGCCGTGTGCCGCCCAGGCGCGCAGCGCGCACGGGCTGCCCAGCAACAGATAGCGGCCGCCACCGTCGGCTTCGGCCAGCAGCGGCAGCAGATGACGCGCCGCAGCCAGATGCGGCAGCACATCGCGCTCCAGGCGCCGACGCAGTGCCGTCACCGGCCGGTCCAGCAGGCGCCCGGCCTTCAACGGGCTGCCCAGGCTGGCAATGACCGCACCCAGCGGGCGCGGGCGCTGCGCCAGCTCGGTGGCCAGTGCCTGCGCCGAAGCGTCATCGGCCACCGAGCCTTGCAGGGTGTCCAGCAGCGCCGCATTGCCATGCTGCGCGCGCAGCGCGTCGAGCTTGGCGGCATCGCGTCCAATCACCAGCACCGGCATGCCGGCGTCGAGCAGCGCGGTCACGATCCCGGCACCCACGTTGCCCGCCCCGCCGATCACGACGGTTTCGGATTGGACCATCCCGGTCATGGGACTTTCACTCCCGACATCGGGACAATTCCGCGCTGCGCCCAGCGCGCCTGCAGTCCAGTTCGCTGTGTCGGCGCACCGCCGGCCTGCCGCTTCGGCGACACGGCAAAGCCTCGCGAAACGCTGGCCCGCGGGCTTCTTGCCGGGGAAACCACCGGATCGAAGGCGCTTTCGATGGCACTGCGGGACGTGGAGGACAAGCCGAAGACATCGCACAACCACATGGCCGTGCTCCTGCGTAGAAGGGATGCCGCATAAGCTAGGCCTCAAAGCAGCACTTGATTAGTCCGGATTTAGGGGAATAATCGTCCCGTAAGCGGTCTAATCCCTCCTGACCCCCCGGAAGGCAGTGCCATGACACACGATCTCAACGACACCCTGATCTTCGTCAAGGTGGTCGAACAAGGCAGCTTCATCGCCGCCGCCAACGCGCTTGGCCTACCCAAGACCACCGTCAGCCGCAAGGTGCAGGAACTGGAGACGCGCCTGGGTGCGCGCCTGTTGCACCGAACCACGCGGCGCATCGGGCTGACCGAAGCCGGCTCGGTGTACCACGAACATTGCCAGCGCATCGCCCGCGAACTGGAAGAAGCCGAGAGTGCGGTGGGGCAACTGCAATCGGGCCCGCGCGGGTGGTTGCGTTTCACCGTGCCGTATTCGCTGGGCATCACCTGGATCGCGCCGCTGTTGGGCGAATTCCACGCGCAATACCCGGAAATCCAGCTGGATATGCATCTGGGCAACGAGAAGCTGGACCTGATCGGCGGCGAAGCCGATCTGGCACTGCGCGTCGGTGCCCTGCCCGATTCCAACCTGGTCGCACGCAAGCTCGGCAGCCTGCGCACGCAGGTGTTCGCCAGCCCGTCGTATATCGAACGCTATGGCGAACCGCTGCATCCGGACGAGCTGCAATTCCATCGCACGCTGGCGCTGCGCAAGAACCGCAACGTGCACAACAACCGTTTTTTCTGGTCGCTCAGCGACGGCAGCGATGTGCGCGATTTTCCGGTCAATCCACTGATGGTGGCCAATGACCCGGCCGCGCTCAACGGTGCGGTGTTATGCGGCGAAGGGCTGTTGCTGACCGGCGATGTGATGGCCAAACCCTTCGTGCAATCGGGTCTGGTGCGCCGCGTGCTCGCTGGCTGGACCGGGCCGGAAGTGGATTTCAATGCGGTGTTTGCCGGCGGCCGCCTGGTGTCGCCGAAAGTGCGCGCGTTCGTGGACTTCCTGGTCACCCGGATGAACTTCGACGCGGACTACATGATGGCGCAGTGTCCGGCCCGTCTGGCCGCACAGAAAGCCGACAACGATGCGAAAGTCGAAGTGGGCGCAGAAGCGGAACTGCGTGCCGAGGGCAAACGCATTCTGGAAAACGTCACGGCGTAATACCGAATCAAAAATTCCCTCAACGGAGCCCCCTTCTCCCCTCGGGAGAAGGTGCCCGAAGGGCGGATGAGGGTACGTCTGCGAGCGATAGTTGACTGCCGATGTGGCTGCATCAAAGCAATACAGAGCCAAGCCTTTGAGTGGCGCAGAATTCCGCAACTATTTAGATCAAAAGCTTAGTTAATCGAGTGCGCGGTGCACTCACCGCTCGCGGGACACGCCGTGAATCCGTCCTTGGAGGCTCGGTGGCGGCATCCATGCCGCCACACGGTCCCGCAATCGGTGAGGACACCGCACCAGTAAATTGATCGGTTGTTTTTTTAAATGCTCGTCCGTCGCTCGGCCTGCGCTAGGAAGATGATCCGCGTCGGAAAACTGATCGGACGCGCTGTATCCGAACAACGTACATCATGCATTGCCTGCACCCTGCACCCTGCACACCGACCATCTCGACTGGTCCTTGGCCGCCCACCGTCGCGGGACCTTAAGCGGCATGGATGCCGCGCTAGAGCTTACATGGACGTACTTGCAGCGTGTCCCGCGATGGTGGGCGGGCAAGGGCCCTGCTGCCACGTCGCAGATCCGCCGCTCTGTGGTGCAGCAGTCGATAGGGTAAGAAGGTTCGAGAATTCAAGTCGTGCAGACCAGCCGCTCTATACCGAAGCGATTGGGTTACCGCTCTTGATCAACAAACCATGGATCATAAAAACAGGCCGCTTTCGCGGCCTGTTTTTCGATACATCGCGAGTCAGTCAATCAACTCGCCACAATTCAACGCATCACATCAACGCATGCCGGTATTGCTGGCAGCGCCTTCGGCACGCAACGGAATCAGACGGATTTCGACGCGACGATTCTGCGCGCGGCCGGCGTCGGTGCTGTTGTCGGCAATCGGATAGCGCTTGCCGGCGCCCATGGTTTCCATGCGCTCGCGCTGCACGCCCTGTGCGGTCAGATACTGTGCAACTGCGCCGGCACGTTCTTCGGACAGGCGCTGGTTCACCGCATCGCTGCCGACGCTATCGGTATGACCCACCACTTCCACCATGGTCTGGTTGTACTCGCGCAAGGTCGATGCCACGCCATTGAGCGCGCCATAGAACTGCGGCTTCAACGCAGACTTGCCGAAGTCGAAGGTGATGCCGTCGGGCAGGTTCAAGGTGATGTTGTCGCCCTGGCGCTGCACGTCGATACCGGTGTTGGCGGTGCGCTCGCGCAACGCACGTTCCTGACGGTCCTGGTACTGGCCAATCGCCGCGCCGCTGAGCGCGCCGATGCCGGCGCCGACCATCGCGTGCTGACGACGCTCGGTGGCGCTGTCGCCGGTGAGCAGACCGGCAGCCACACCGATCGCGGTGCCGATCAGCGCATTGCGGCCGGTCCGGTTCTGTTGCTGCGTCTGGTCGCCATATTGATCGCGCTGCACATACGAGCCCCCGGTGGCGCAGGCGGACAGCGCGATGGCGCTGGCCAGGGCAACGGCGAGACTCTTGGTGGCTGCTGGGGACATGGTGTTCTCCTGTGGCCGGAACATCCGGCGCTCAATCGTGTCGGCGAGGATAAACAGACCAACGCGACTGGCGCATGATGAAACCGGCCGTCGCCGCCGCGCGGATAGACGTCCATTCAGGAAAACGTTTTCGGCAATCACACGCGAAAACAGGACGAAAACGACCTCTGCCTGCACCGCCAGATGGCCGCATCGAAGACGCGCCCGTGGCGCGAGGTATCAGCAAAAAAAAACATATCGGCGCGCACTGGCAGGGGCGCTGCAGTCAGCCCTTTGTCTTTGCATATGCAGCCAACGCCGCATCACGCCCTTCTGCCAGACCGATGATCGGTGTGCGCGGATACTCCGGTGCCAGGCGCGCGAGCGACAACGGGTGCAGCCAGGGGGCAAAGCGTTCCTTCACCGCGAGCCTGCCGAGCTCGGGCACCCAGCGCGTGATGTACGCGGCCTGCGGATCGAATTTTTCCGACTGCGTCACCGGGTTGAACACGCGGAAATACGGTGCGGCATCGGCACCGGTGCCGGCCACCCATTGCCAGCCCATGGTGTTGTTGGCCAGGTCCGCATCCACCAGCGTGTCCCAGAACCAGCGCGCGCCTTCGATCCAGTGCACGCGCAAGTGCTTGCACAGCAGACTGGCCACGATCATGCGCACGCGGTTGTGCATCCAGCCGGTGTGCCAGAGCTGACGCATGCCGGCATCGACGATCGGAATGCCGGTGCGGCCGCGTTGCCAGGCCTGCAGCGCAACCGGATCGGCCTTGGCCCAGTCGAACCCTTCGAAGCGCGGGTTGAGATTCTGGTTGGTGGTGTCGGGAAAGTGATGCAGCAGGTGATACGAAAAATCGCGCCAGCCCAATTGGCGGATATAGCCATCGATCTCGGCACCATTGCGCGCATTGCGCTGCGCGTCCAGCGTGCCGGCGATGCGCCACGGTGCGATTTCGCCGAAGTGCAGGTGCGGCGATAGCTGCGAGGTACCGACGCGATCGGGACGGTCGCGGTTTTCGCGATACCCGTTGAGCGCACCGTCGCTGAAGATCTCCAGCATTTCATGCGCGCCGGCCTCACCGGGCTGCCAGTGCTCCCAGAACCCGTGGTCCCAGTTCAGGCGCGGCAGCAAGGCCAGCGACTCCAGCGCAACGGTTTTCAGCGCTGCCGGCAACGGCGGCAAGCTGCGCGGCGCAGGCACCGCGGCGGGCAATTGCAGCTGGGTCAGCGCGTTGCGCCAGAACGGGGTAAATACCTTGTACGGGCCACCTTGCTGGGTGGACAACTGCCAGGGCTCGAACAGCAGCGCAGAATTGCAGCTTTGTACCTCGATGCCGCGCTCACGCAGGCTGCGCTTGATCTGCGCATCGCGCGGCTGGGTGGCCGGTTCGTATTTGCGGTTCCAGTACACCGCCACCGCGCCGGTCTGCGCGATCACCTCATCCAGCACCTGCGCGCTATCGCCGGCACGCACGACCAGGCCGCTCCCCAGCGCCTGCAGCGCGTTGTCCAGCGCCGCCAGCGAGCGATGCCGCCAGCTGCGCGAGGCCGCGCCTGGCGCCCACTCGCCTTCTTCGTGCGGTGCGTCGATGTAGAGCGGAATCGGGTCATGCCCGGCATCGAGCGCGGCACGCAGGGCCGGGTTGTCCTGCAGACGCAGATCGCGACGGAACCAGACGATGGCGTGAGACATGCGAACTCGGCAACGGCGGTGAGGCTGCGCAGCATAAGCCAGCGAACGCAACGATGGTGCGATGCCCGCTCGCTATGAGGTGCGGGCGCATCGGCTTGCGATGCGCGTGGACCGACGTTGCCTCGCAATGGATTGCACAGGCGCTGCCGGCTGCTTGCGCGATCGCCGATGCGGTGTGGCGCCATGGCCGCGCCACTGCCGGCCAGGCCTACTGACGAGCGCCTGCAGCGGTCGCACGGCAGCTACTCGAAGCTACCCACCGAATCGTGCGCCAGATTGTCGAAGCGGGTGTATTCGCCGAAGAACTTGAGCTTGCACGCCCCGGTCGGGCCGCCACGGTGCTTGCCGATGATGATCTCGGCCAGGCCCTTGTCCGGCGAATTTTCCTTGTTGTAGTAATCGTCGCGGTAGATGAAGACGATCATGTCCGCGTCCTGCTCGATCGCGCCGGATTCGCGCAGGTCGGCCATCACCGGGCGCTTGTCGGTGCGCGTTTCCAGCGAGCGGTTGAGCTGCGACAGCGCGATCACCGGCACGTTGAGCTCCTTGGCCAACCCTTTGAGACCACGCGAGATTTCCGAAATTTCGGTCGCGCGGTTTTCGCTGTTGCCCGGCACCGACATCAGCTGCAGGTAGTCGATCACGATCAGACCCAGGTCGTGTTCGCGCTTGAGCCGGCGGCACTTGGAGCGCAGCACTTCCGGCGACACGCCAGGCGTATCGTCGATGAAGATCTTGGTTTCCTTCAGCATCTTGATCGCGCCGGTCACGCGCGCCCAATCCTCGTCTTCCAGCGCACCGGTGCGCAGGCGCTGCGCATTGATGCGGCCATTGGAAGAGATCAGACGCATCGCCAGCTGCGAGGCCGACATTTCCATCGAAAACACCGCCACGCCCTTCTTGGACTTGATCGCGGCGTACTCGGCAATGTTCAGCGCGAAGGTGGTCTTGCCCATCGCCGGACGCGCGGCCAGGATGATCAGGTCGGTCGGCTGCAGGCCGGCGGTCATCGCGTCGAAGTCGGTGTAGCCGGTAGGCAGACCGGTGATGTTGCCGCCGTTTTCGAAACGGTTGCGCAGCTCTTCGAACGCGTCCTTCAATGCGCCCGGCATCGCCACGAAATCGGTACGTCCGCGCGCACCGGCCTCGGCAATCTTGAACACCGCCTTTTCCGCGGCCGACAGCAGCTCCACGCTCTCGCGGCCTTCCGGCTGAAAACCGTCGTTGACGATGGTGGTGCCCACCTCGATCAGCTGCCGCAGCACCGCCTTGTCGCGGACGATTTCCGCATATGCGGCGATATTGGCGGCAGACGGCGTGGTGCTGGCCAGCTCGATCAGGTAGGCGCCATCGCCGACCTGCTCCAGCTTGCCCTGCGATTCGAACCACTCGCCCAGCGTCACCGCATCGAACGGGCGATCCTTCTCGTTCAATTCGCGAATCGCGCGGTAGATCAGCCGATGGTCGCGTCGATAGAAGTCGTTTTCGGTGAGCTGGTCGTTGACCCGGTCGAACGCATCCGGCGCCAGCATCAGCCCGCCGAGTACCGCCTGCTCGGCCTCGACCGAATGCGGTGGCACGCGCAACTGGTCAATCCGCGGCTCGGGACGATCGTAATCGTCGTCGTCGCGATCGCGATTGCGCTTGGAACGGAAACCAGGACGAGCGGACATGGACAGACAAACCTGACGCGGGGAGACGAGGGCAGGAAGCATAGTCATCGACGGCGCCGACGACCATGCACAACTCTGTGGATAACTGGTGGACAGCCAGTGCATCACGCTTGTACGCGAGCACTGTCGCAGCAGCCGCGATCCCTGCCCTGCCTGGCTTTCAGCGCGCCAGCCAAGCCTGCCGGCGAGCGCACCGGCCGGCACAACGCTGTGATCAACTCAGTGCTTGAGGTGCGCGACCAGGCCGACAAACGCGTCGACGAAGCCCTGCAGGAACTTGCGGCTGTCGGCATTGGCGATCTGGTCGTCCGGGCCGAACAGGCCGTCCTTGTACTGCAGGAACACCTCCGGCTGGCCGAGCACATGCATGTTCAGATAGGCCAGCACGTTACGCAGATGCTGCTGCGCCGTCGCGGTGCCGATCGCACCGACCGAGATGCCCACCACCGCTGCCGGCTTGCCGCTGAACGCGCTGTCGCCGTAAGGACGCGAGCCGGTATCGATGGCGTTCTTGAGCACGCCGGGAATGGACCGGTTGTATTCGGGGGTGACGAACAACACCGCATCGGCCGCGCGGATCTGCTGCTTCAGGCGCGTGCCCTGCGCCGGGAAGTCGCTGTCGCGGTCCTGGTTGTACAGCGGGATATCGCCGATCTCCACATACTCGAACACGGCCTTGTCGCCGGCCAGGTGCTCCAGTGCGCGCGCCAGCTGACGGTTGTAGGACTCTGCGCGCAGGCTGCCGACCAGGACGGCGATGGTGATCTTGCTCATGGGGGACGCTCCGTGGAAACCGAGCCCCACCCTACCCAGCGCGATGCTCAGAGCCGGTGAAGTGCCGTTCGGCGCCGGGCGGTCGACCGCAGGGACACGCAACCGGCGGGGTGCCGGCCCGAAAGGCGCTGGCGCTCCCCTGGCCGGCCGGATGTCCGAGCGGCAGTTTCAAGCGTCGCAAACAACCCGGCAGCCGCAGCGCGGTCACTGCACCACGGCCTTGGGTCGCGTGACCGGGATCAGCGCGTCAAGGCCGCGCGTTGCGCGCGCCAATGCGCCTGCCAGGCCTGAAACATCAGCACCGTCCACAGGTGCGTATGCCATTTGCGTTCGCCACCGTTGAAGTCGCGCCAGAGCCCGGCCACGGTGTCGGCGGCGAACACGCCTTCGCGCTCCAGGGTGGCGTGCGCCAGCAGATCGTCCGCCCAGCCGTGCAGGTCGCCACGCAGCCACGCGCTGACCGGCGCGCCGAAGCCGCGCTTGCCTCGATACACCATCTGGTCGGGCAGGTAGCGGCACAGCACGCGCTTGAGCAGGTACTTGCTGACCCCGTCGCGGTACTTGAGCGACAGCGGCAAGGACCAGGCGAATTCGGCCACGCGCCAGTCCAGCAGAGGCGCGCGCGCCTCCAGGCCCACCGCCATGGTGGTGCGGTCCACCTTGCACAGCAGGTCGTCGGGCAGATAGGCGGCGAAATCGGCCAGCATCATCGCGTCGGCCGGAGTGCCGGAGCCGTGCAGCGGGTCGGCAAGGCTGTAGAAACTGTCCGGCTCGGTGGCGCCCAGCACCACGGCGGCCGGATCGCGCCAGCGCGAAATGCGATTGCGGTAGATGTCGCCAATGCCACGCGCGCCGGCTTCGGCCACCAGCGCGGCCAGCCCGCCGGTGCGCGAGGATTCGCCATTGCTGCGCGCCGCCACCGCCATCAGGCGGCGCAGCGGGCCGGGCACCAGGCCGTGCATGCGCCAGTTGCGCAGTGCGCGCTGATAGCGCCCATAGCCGAAGAACAATTCATCGCCGCCATCGCCGGACAGCGCCACGGTCACCCCGCCGCGTGCCAGCCGCGCCACGAGTGCGGTCGGCACCTGCGAAGCATCGGCGAAGGGCTCGTCGAACATGTCCGGCAGGGTCGGCACCACTGCCAGCGCGTCGGCGCCGCTGACGTAGAGCTCGGTGTGGTCGGTGTGCAGATGCGTGGCCACTTCGCGCGCCAGCGGCGCTTCGTCGTGATGCGACCCTTCGAAGCCGATGCTGAAGGTGTGCACCGGCTGGCTGCTTTGCGCCTGCATCATCGCGGTGACGATGGACGAGTCGGTGCCGCCGGACAGGAACACGCCCACCGGCACATCGGCCACCATGCGCAGCGCCACCGCATCGCGCAGCACTGCGTCGAGTTGCTCTTCGGCCTGTGCATCGCTGCCGGTGAACGGCGCTGCCAGCGCGCGCTGCATCGCCTCGCGCGCATTCCAGAACGGCTGTTGCGCCTGGTCGGGGCGATGCGCGGCCGCGCCGGCCGCCACGGTCTGCGCATCCAGCCGCAGCACCCGGCCAGGCATCAGCTTGAAGGTGCGCTCGTGGATGCAGGCCGGCGCCGGGATATAGCCCAGCCGCAGCAGCAAGGTCAGCGCATCGCGATCCACGCCGTTGTCGAAGTCCGGGTGCTGCCACAACGCCTTGAGTTCGGAACCGAACACCAGCGTGTCGCCGGCCCAGCCGTAATACAGCGGTTTCTTGCCGACTCGGTCGCGCGCCAGGAACAGGCAGTTGTCGCGCGCGTCCCAGAGCGCGATGGCGAACATGCCGTTGCAGCGGCTCAGGGTGTCGTCCAGCCCCCACTCCACGACCGCCGCCAGCAGCACTTCGGTATCGGAATGGCCGCGGAAGCGATGCCCCAGCGCGGCCAGTGCGGCGCGCAGTTGCGCAAAGTTGTAGACCTCGCCGTTATAGGCCAGCACGTAGCGGCCGTCGGCCGAGCGCATCGGCTGATGGCCCAGCGGCGACAGATCCAGGATGCTCAGCCGTTGGTGCGCCAATGCCACACCTGCCTGCGCATCGCACCAGGTGCCGGCATCGTCGGGGCCGCGATGGCGCAGGGCCGCGCCCATCGGTCGCACCAGCGCATCGAGCTGCTCGCCATGCAAGCGCGGCGACGCCAGCAGCATTCCTGCCAATCCGCACATCGTCAGTGCTCCTGCGGGCGGCCGATGCCGTGCATGTCGCTCATGCGCTCACCGAGGCGGATGCAGGCGCCGGCATTGCGACAAACCCGGGCAAGGCCTGGACGCGTTGCAGCCAGGCACCGATCGCCGGCCAGCGCTCCAGATCGAAGCCGCCGTCCTCGGCGCAATGGGTATACGCAAACAGCGCGATATCGGCGATGCCGTAGTCGCTGCCGGTGAACCAGACGTGCTGCTGCAGATGCTGCTCCATCACTGCCAGCGCCTGTTCGCCGCGCACGCGCAGCTGCGGCAGTTCGGCGCGGCGCGATGCATCGCGCGGTGTCCACAGGCTGATGAAACGCGCCACCGCCAGATACGGCTCATGGCTGTATTGCTCGAAGAACATCCAGCTCAGCGCCTGCGCGCGCTGCCACGCATCGGTGGGCAGGTATGGCGTGCCTTCGGCCAGCCAGAACAGGATCGCGTTGGATTCGGTCAGCACGCGGCCGTCGTCGCGTTCCACCATCGGCACCTTGCCGTTGGGATTCTTGGCCAGGTAGTCCGGTGTGCGGGTCTGCCCGGCCACGCTGTCCACTTCGACCCAGTGATAGCGGCTACCCAGCTGCTCCAGCAGCAGACGCACCTTGTAGCAGTTGCCGGAACTGGACATGCCATGCACGGTCAACGGGGGACGCACGGTCGACATCAAGCTGGCTCCGCGGCAACGACGAGGGGCTGGCAGTGTCACAGCCCTGTGCGCCTTTGCAAAGCCCTTTGCATGCAACGACAGCCGCCTGCCGCCGTCGTTGCCATCGCTGCCATCGCTGCCATCGCCAGCGGCGTTGCAGCGATGGCATAGCTCAGGCCGTCGCCACGATCGCCACCGGTACGCCCAGCACCGCGATGACCACACCCAGCAGCGACAGCGTCAAGGCCCAGGCGCCGAACGCGCGCGTGCGCCCGCATCCGGTGGCACCGGCAACGGCCTGAACCGAGCACACCGACCACCACAGCCCGCCCAGCATCAACAGCAGCACGCACATCGACAACTGCGCCATGCCGGCCGGATCGTTGGCACCGCTCTGCAGCAGGGCCGGCCTGCCCTTGAGCGCGACCAGCCCGGCAAGGACGCACACCAGCCATGGCAAGACGCTGCCCGCCATCGCCGGCAGCAGCCGCTCGACCTGCGCTGCGCTACCCATCCAGCGCAACAGCTGTTTGAGCAGCACGCAACCCAGCACCAGCACCGCTCCCACGGCCAGCGCACCGGCCAGCTGCATCCACCATGGCAAGGCCTGCAGCCACATCCACGCCGACACCAGCGTGGTCACCGCAAACACGGCCCACGCGCTGCGGCGCAAACCGCTCTGCTGCGGCATGCGCTGCACCGTGCCGTGCGGATCGAACAGCAGCCCGCCCAGGCCGCCGCCACGCCACCAGGCCAGGCAACCCAGCACCAGCACGATCAATGCCAGCAACCCGACCAGTGGGTAGCTCAGCGCTCGCCAATCGGTCGGTTGCCTGCGCCGCTGCGGCTTGAGGTCGTGATTGAAGTACAGCAGGTCGCGCGCGCGCTCCATGTCGGCCGCCGCACGCGCCACCTGATTGGCGGGGATGCGGTCGGCGAAGCGCTGCCATTGCCCGATGATCTCGATACGGCCATCGCGCATCGCAATCGTGCGCGAGAAGCGAAACCAGGGGTTGGACACGGTCTGCGTGTCTGCAGCCACCTTGGCCGCCGGGTCTGCCTGCACGCGCACGGTCTGCCGTGCCAGCTGCGGCCCGCGCAACGCCAGCGGGCTCTTGCGCGCCTCCTTGGGCAAGCTATCCATCCAGTCGCCGAGCTGAAACAGCGGGAAACCCACTTCGTCGCCTTCTGCCGCCGGCCATTCCAGCCGATAGGTTTCATGCGTGCGCACATTCAATGCATCGCTATCGTCGATGGTGGGCGCATCGACCTGTGTCAGCGCGGTGTAGTACTGCTGCATGAACTCCAGATAGCGCTCCCCCATCGCCTGCGCGCCATCGTTTTCGAAACTCGACGCCACCCGTTCGCCGCGTCCCTGCCGGTAGGTGGTGTCCACGCTGAAGGTGGCCACGCGCTGCGGTTTGCGCAGCGAAATCGCGATGTCTTCAACGACTTCTACCTGCGGCAAGGTCGGCATCGGCGCCGGCACGTCGATCAGGGCGTCCTGCCCGGCCAGGACCGGCAATCCGCGCACGAACGGCAGCGGCCGACGCTGCGCAAGCGGGCCTTCCTCGCGGTCGCGTGTGGCGTCCACCCACACATCGCCCTGCGGCAGATGTGCGCGCACCACAACATGGTCGAATGCGTAGGGGCTCGGCAGGCGCTTGTCCAGCGTGGCGCCCTTGTCGCTGTTGACCAGCACCGGCTCGGCGCGGATGCCGGCCAACTGCAGCAGCGCAATCAACAAGGTCGCCTTGTCCTTGCAGTCGCCGTAGCGGTTGCGCAACGTCACTTCCGGCGCATGCGGGGCATGCGAGTTCTCGCCCATGTCCAGGCCGACGTAACGGATCTCGCCCTGCACGAAGGCCACCGCACGCAGCAGTGCGCCTTGCGCATCGTCGCTGCGCAGCCGCAGGCTCTGCCTCATGCTGGCAGCCACCTGCGCATCCTGGAATGCATCCGGGTACAGCTGCGCGGCCCACGCCGCCACCCGCGCCCAGTTGCCGGCCGTGGACACTTCGATCAACCCGTACGGGTCCACATCGTCTGGAGCGCCTTTTTCCTCCTGCACGGCGGCGACGTTGCTTGCCCCGATATTCAGCAACGTGACCCCATCGGCCTTGCTGACAGCGCGGCTGAAGCCCGGCGCGCTGATGCGCCACTGCAAGGCCATGTCGGCGGGATAGCGCACACGGACCCGCCGTTCGCCCAGCGGCACGCCGTAGCGCGCATCGAACACGTCGTAATAACCCTTGCCGAACACCGGATTGCTGCCGCTGATGGTCACCCCGTAATCGACCCGGTCGCCCACGCGCAGGTCCGGCAAGGTGATCGACAGCGTCAGCGCGCCATCGATCAAACCGTCTTCCAGGCCGCTTTCGCGGCGCAGCTTGGCGTAATGCGCGCGGCTGCGCATGTCGATGCGCTGACCCGCACGCCAGACATCCAGGCTGTTGAGCTGCAACGTCTGATACTGCGGCTGGTAATCGATGGAGATCTGCCCGGCCTCGTCCAGGCTCTTGGCGCGCTGCACCGTATAGCTCAACCGGCGGTACGCGCGCACCGCCGGGCCGGTGAGATCGACCTGATCGGACACCAGCTCATAGCGCAGTCCGCTCGCACCCGGCACGCTGTCGGGCACCGCATCGGCCACCACCCATGCCGGTGCCGGCGCCATGCTCGGCGCCTCGTTCGCTTGCGCCGGCGCTATCACGATCGCGGCAATCGCGCAGATCCCGCACAGCGTCCAGAAGACGCCTCTCAGGCGTCGCACCACATCCTTGCCGATCAACACCCACTCCTCGTCAAAACGCATTGAGTCCCGTCAGCGCACGTCCCACCACTAGCTGGTGCACGGTTTCGGTGCCCTCGTAGGTAATCACCGATTCCAGGTTGAGCGCATGCCGGATCGCCACATGTTCGGTGGTGATGCCGGCCGCCCCCAGAAGGTCGCGGCATTCGCGCGCCACGTCCAGCGCCATGCGGCAATTATTCCACTTTGCCAGCGAGATCTGTTCCGGCCGCAGCGTCCCGGCCTCCTTCAGACGGCCAAGCTGCAGCGCCAGCAACTGTGCGGTGGAGATCCGCCGCGCCATATCGGCCAGCTTGATCTGCGCGCTCTGGGTGGCCGCCAGCGGCCGGCCGAACAGGATGCGTTCGCCGGCATACGCCAGCGCCTCGCGCAGGCAGGCCACCGCCGCGCCGATCGCACCCCAGGCGATGCCGTAGCGCGCCTGATTGAGGCAACCCAGCGGCGCCTTCAACCCGGCCGCGTTCGGCAGGCGCATCTGCTCCGGCACGAACACGTCATCCAGGAACAGCGCCGAGGTCACCGAGGCGCGCAGGCTCATCTTGTGGGCGATGTCCTGCGCCGTGAAACCGGGGCTGGCGGTTTCCACCAGGAACCCGCACACGCCATCGTCGGTGTGCGCCCAGACGATGGCCAGGCTGGCGATGCTGCCGTTGGTGATCCACATCTTTGCGCCGTTCAGGCGCCAGCCGTCGCCATCGCGCACTGCCCGGGTGGTCATGGCCGCAGGGTCCGAGCCGCCTTGCGCTTCGCTCAGGCCGAAGCAGCCGATGACGCGGCCGGCGGCCATCTCCGGCAACCAGCGCTGGCGTTGCGCGTCGCTGCCATAGGCATGGATGGGATACATGCACAGCGAGGACTGCACGCTGACGAAACTGCGCAGGCCGCTGTCGCCGCGCTCCAGTTCCTGGCAGATCAGCCCGTAGGACACCGCTCCCAGACCTGCACCGCCATCGTCGACCGGCAGGCTGGGCCCCAGCAATCCCAGTTGCGCCAGTTCCGGCACCCACTCGCGCGGGAACCGCCCCGCATCGAAGGCATCGCCGATCGCCGGCAGTACCCGCGTATCGGTAAAACGCGCGACGGCGTCCTGCACCGCCCGCTCTTCGTCGGTCAGCAGCGCACGGACATCGAACAGATCATCGGGACGCACCGGCATGCTGGCTTCCACCACAGGAGAAGCGGCGATTATCTGCCAGTTGCCTGCCGAACATGGCGGCGACGTGTCCAGCGCACGGGATTGACCGCTGGCCTGAAAACAAAAAGAGCCGGCAGTGCCGGCTCTTTTCTTGCTGACGCAGCGATCCTTACGGAAAGCTGCCAGCGTTTTATTACTGGCGCGTACTGCCCGCATCCACGCGGACACCCCGGTCACCGGCCGTCGACGCGGTCTGGGTCACCAGCTGACCGTCGACCACCGGCAGACGATCGCTCGCCGGCTTGTCGTTCATCCGCACGGTCTTTTCGAAACCGTCATAGCGGTAGGTCACGTCGTAGGCCACCACGTTATCGGCGTCGCCCAGCGAGATACGCTCGCCCGGCTTGCTGTCCATGCGCATGGTCCCGGTGGTGCCATCGGCATTGCGGTAGGTCACGTCGTAGCCCACCACGCGCGAGGAACTGGAATTGGCGTTTTCGGTATGGCACTGGCGTTCGGTGCGATCGACGACGCGGCCACCGACATGATTGCGGTCGACCCGGTTGCCGATGAAGCCGCCACCCACCGCACCTGCGGCGGTCGCCAGCTTGCGGCCGTTGCCGCCGCCCACCTGGTTGCCGATCAGGCCGCCGATCACCGCACCGGCCACCGTGCCGCCGACATTGCCGTCGCGCTCGGGCAAACGCTCCTGCACCACCACGTCGCGGCACACTTCGCGCGGCGAGGAGCTGGTGGTGGTTTCGCGGATCGCGGCGCTGTTGACGACCTGCGCGTACTGCGGCTCGCGCTGGGTGATCGGTGCGACCTTGACCACGTCGGCGTACTCCAGGCCGCGCGGCGCCGGCTCGCCGTTGGCAACGAAGTCCCCCGACGACGGACGGTTATTCATGAAGGCGGCGGTGGCCACGCCTCCCACCAGCAAAGCACCTGCAGCGACCAGTATAGTGGTGGTATTGCTCTTCATAACCAGCTCCCTGCGGACGCACCGCGTTGTTGACGGCGTGATTCCAGCACGTGAACCCTGAACAAAAACGCCCTCGCTCATGAACGCCTCGGTTAAGTTCAGCTAGCGGTTACTTCATGCACTTCTAACAGCCGGAGTCTTCGCATGCGAAATCCCCTGACTGCGCGTGCCCTGGAGTGGGCGGGCAAGTTGCGCTATCCCACGCTGTTCAAGCTGGCTGCGGCGTTGTTCCTGGTCGATGTGGCGTTGCCGGACCCGGTCCCGTTTCTGGACGAACTGCTGTTCGGCCTGACCACGCTGCTGCTGGCGAACTGGAAAACCCGCAAGGCACCGCTGCCGGCACCGGTGCACCGCGACTGATGGAGTTGATCGACAGCCATTGCCATCTGGACGCGGGTGAATTCGACCACGACCGCCCTGCGGTGATCGCGCGCGCGCGCCAAGCCGGCGTCATGCAACAGGTGGTGCCGGCCGTCACCGCCGCCAGCTGGCCGGGCTTGCGTGCGGTGTGTGAACAGGCGCCGGGGCTGCATCCGGCCTATGGCCTGCACCCGATCTTCCTGGATCAACACCGCCCCGAGCATCTGGAGCTGCTGGCCGAGTGGATCGAGCGCGAGCGCCCCTGTGCGATCGGCGAATGCGGGCTGGATTTCTATCTCCCAGGCCTGGACGCGCAGGCCCAGCGCGACTATTTCGATGGGCAGCTGCGCCTGGCCAAGCGCCACGACCTGCCGCTGATCGTGCACGCGCGCCGCGCCACCGAGGAAGTCATCGCCCGCATCAAGGCCGTCGGCGGCCTGCGCGGCGTGGTGCACAGCTTTGCCGGCAGCCCCGAACAGGCGCAGCAATTGTGGAAACTGGGTTTCATGATCGGCCTGGGCGGGCCGGTCACCTACCCGCGCGCCAATCGCCTGCGCGGCCTGGCCGCAACCATGCCGTTGCAGCACCTGCTGCTGGAAACCGACGCACCCGATCAACCCGATGCCAGCATCCGCGGCGAGCGCAACGAGCCGGCCGCGCTGCGGACGGTAGTGGACTGCATCGCGCAGCTGCGCGGCGAAGACGTCGAGCGCATCGCCGCACAGACCACGGCCAACGCACGCGCCCTGTTCGGCTTGCCGGGCTGATCAGGCAAGCAGCCGCCGCAGTGTGCGCATGCGATTACGGCGAAGCGTCAGCGACCTCGGCCACCGGCTTGGACGCAGCGGCCTTGGGCTTGAGCAACATCTCCAGCGCCTTGCCAACCGCCACAAACGCGAACGTTCCGGTGATATGCGTGGCTGCGCCCAGCCCGGCTCCGCAATCCAGCTTGAGCGTGGCGTCGGCATCCAGTTGCGGGCGGATGCCGCAGACGCTGCCATCGGCCTGCGGATATTTGACGTTCTCCAGCGAGTACACCGCCGGCACGCCGAAATAGCGCTGCGGATTCTTGGGGAAGTTGAACTCGCTGCGCAGCTTCTTGCGGATCAGCGCCAGCATCGCGTCGTGTTCGGTGCGCGAGACATCGCGTACCCGCACCAGGGTGGGATCGGTGCGCCCGCCGGCAGCGCCCACGGTGAGCAGCGGCAGCTTGCGGCGGCGGCACCAGGCGATGGTTTCCACCTTGACCCGGAAACTGTCGCAGGCGTCGATCACCAGATCCAGGCCGTCGCCCAGCAGGGTTTCGATATTGCCGGTGGTGAGAAACGCCTCTACCGCCTCGGCGTCGATCTCCGGGTTGATCGCCACGCAGCGTTCGGCCATGGCGCGCGCCTTGTTGCGCCCGTATTGCCCGGCCAGCGCCGGCAATTGCCGATTGGTGTTGGACACGCACAGGTCGTCGGCATCGATCAGGCGGAGATGGCCGATGCCGGTCCGTGCCAGCGCCTCCACCACCCACGAGCCCACGCCCCCCATGCCCACCACCGCTACGCGGCAGGCGGACAACCGCTCCACCGTGCCGACTCCGTACAGCCGGTCGATACCGGCAAAGCGTTCACGCCATTGTGCTTTCATCAGCCTATTTTACGCGCGCCACCGCGCGCGCGTCCGCCCAATCGTAGGCTTTCCTGCCGGAGCAGTTCCTCATGTCCGCCACACCTCCCAATCAATCGCGCGCGGCCCGTTACGCCTTCATGCTGGTGCTGGGCGTGTTGATCGGGCTGATCACCACGGTCATGGTGGCGCGCGCGTTGCAGGCGCGGCGCGACCCGCTGCCCGACAGCCTGATGCAGGTGCTGGACTACCAACTGCGCGCGCTGCAGCCGCCGCCGGGCGAGGCCTGCGTCCCCGCGCAGCAGCAAGCGCGACTGCAATCGCTGCGCTTGCTTGCCGACGAACTGGAACCGGCATTTGCGCAGACTGGCGAAGACCGCCGCTTCGGCGAGCATGCCCAGGCACTGCGTGTTGCACTGGCGCAGGCGCAGGCGCAGCGCAGCGCGCCGTCCAGCTGCGCGGCATTCGTGCCGATCAAGCGGCAGATTTCAGAAACCTGCCAGGCGTGTCACCGCGACTTTCGATGAGGCTGGATGAAGGCGGCGCTCGGGTTTCGTTAAGCCTGGAGTGATCCAGTTGGCAGACCGTTCACCTGGACCAACACAGGATGACGTCGCCGCGGCCCCGACCGCCTTGTCGACCCACTGGAGACACCTCATGAAAACCCG
This sequence comes from Xanthomonas pisi DSM 18956, assembly GCF_001010415.1. GTDB lineage: Bacteria > Pseudomonadota > Gammaproteobacteria > Xanthomonadales > Xanthomonadaceae > Xanthomonas > Xanthomonas pisi. The sequence goes on along the minus strand of NZ_JPLE01000020.1, from coordinate 34,874 downwards.
ACTGCTTGTTATCGGCCTGGCTGCGACCGCGACCCTGGTCGGCTGCGCCACGTCCCAGCCCCAGTACGGCAGCTATCGCGGCGACCGCGGCTACGACCAGGGCTATTCCCAACCGGCGCCGCGCTGCGTGGATTGCGGCATCGTCACCCGCATCGATGAAGTCGGCCCCACCCGCACGGCGCCCACCGGCACCGGCGCGGTGCTCGGCGGCATCGTCGGCGCAGTTGCCGGCCGCCAGATTTCCAAGGAAACCGGCGGCAGCAAGGGCAACAAGAATGTCTCGGCCGTGGCCGGTGCCGCTGCCGGTGCGCTGGCGGGCAATGCCATCCAGAACAACGTCACCAGCGAGAGCTTCGATGTGCAGGTGCGCATGGACGATGGCCGCGTCATCGTGGTGAACCAGCGCGACCTGGCCGGCGTGCGCGAAAACGCCTATGTGCGCGTGGTCAACGGCAAGGTGGTGCTGCGCTGAGCAGCGGCTGCCACCAAGGTGCGGACAACAAAAAGGCCCGGTAACGGGCCTTTTTGCTGGGCGCGTGAGGCATCACCCGCACTGCAGCGGCTCAGACCACCTGCACCGCATCGGCCTGCAGGCCCTTCTGGCCTTGCACGACGGTGAAGCTGACCTTCTGCCCCTCCTTGAGACTCTTGAAGCCCTGGATCTGGATGGCGCGGAAATGGACGAAGACGTCTTCGCCGTTTTCGCGGCTGATGAATCCAAAGCCCTTGGCATCGTTGAACCACTTCACGACACCATTCTCGCGTTCGATGTTGGACATCTCGACTGACTCCCTACGACACTGTGATGGACTGGCGGTGGCAGCTGTGATTGCAAGGAGGAAGCGAGGTACAAGGATGTAGCGGATCGGGCGATCTACCGCATCAGGCCACGATTCACGGTGACCTTTGCAAACAGCAGCGGCTGCAACTTAACCCGCACAAAACGAATTTTCAAGCACTCTTTGCGCGTTTTTGTCAAGCCTGAAACAGGACATTTCTAGACCATCATGGACACGACTGTCGTTTATTACGTGCTGGCTGGCGTGCTGGTGCTGGTGGGTCTTGCCGGCGTCATCCTGCCCGCACTGCCGGGCTTGCCGCTGGTCTTTGCCGGACTGTTGGTGGCGGCCTGGGCAGACGGGTTCACCCATGTCGGCTGGGTCGCGCTGGTGCTACTCGGGTTGATCACCGCACTGTCGTTCGTCATCGACTTCCTCGCCACCCTCTACGGCGCGCAGCGCGTGGGAGCCAGCAAGATGGCGATGTGGGGGTCGGTGATCGGTGCCATCGCCGGGATTTTCTTCATGCCGATCGGCTTGTTCGTCGGCCCGTTCGCCGGCGCGTGGTTGGGCGAGTACTACCAGACCCGCAAGACCGGCCAGGCCACCAAGGTCGGCTTCGGCACCTGGGTCGGCATCATGCTGGGCACGGCCACCAAGCTGGCCCTGGGCATGTGCATGTTGGGCGTGTTTGCGATCGCCTGGTTCTTCTGACCCATCCATTGCAGATCCCGGGCCGGCACGGCCGCTGTCGCACCGGGCGTGCAGACCGGGTCTCAGCAACGCCCCACCAGCGTAGCGACACCCGCCTGGTCGCAACGCCATAGATGTTATGCCGCCGTGTACACACGGCGTATGCAGACGCGACCGTTAAGCTACGCGCCTGACGCGCCTGCCTGGCGCCTACACTCGGCCAGACTGCCCATGCCCAAGCACCGCACCCGTCCCCTGATGCTGATCGCCCTGGCCGCTGCGCCACTGGCGCATGGCCAGGAAATCGCTCCGCAGCCGGCGTCGCCGCAGGCCTGTACCTCCGTGACTTCGGATGCCGCGCGCCTGGCGTGCTACGACCAGGCGCTGGGTTATACCCCGCAGGCTGTGCAGGAGGCAGATGCCGCAGCGCAGTTGGCCAAGCAGGCCGCCAAGGCGGACGACACCCGCAAGATCAGCCGCATGGGCGATTTCTTCCGCGCCGACGGCCAGGACCAGCCGAAGGAAGAAGCGGTCGCCAATGCCGGCCGCGGTTCGCTGCTGGATCGCCGCTGGGAACTGGCCAAGGACTCCAAGCTGGGCACGTTCCAGCTGCGTGGCTACAAGCCGGTCTATCTGCTGCCGGCGTTCTGGACCAGCGACACCAACCGTACGCCACAATCGCCGAACCCGGCCAACTCGGTCAGCACGCCACAGCAACTGGATAGCGCCGAGTTGAAGTTCCAGCTGAGCTTCAAGACCAAGGTGGTCGAAGACCTGTTCGGCGACAACGGCGACATCTGGATGGGCTACACCCAGAGTTCGCGTTGGCAGGCCTACAACACCGATGCCTCGCGCCCGTTCCGCGAAACCAATTACGAGCCGGAAGCGATGCTGGTGTTCCGCAACAACTACAGCCTGTTCGGCTGGAAGGGCCGCATGAGCGGCATCAGCCTCAACCACATGTCCAACGGCCGCGAAGATCCGCTGTCGCGCTCCTGGAACCGGGTGATCCTCAACATCGGCCTGGATCGCGAAAACTGGGCGCTGACGCTGCGCCCGTGGTTCCGCATCAAGGAAGACCGTGCCGACGACAACAATCCCGACATCGAGGATTACATGGGCCGCGGCGACGCGACCCTGGTCTACAACAAGGACGGCCACGAATTTGCGTTGATCGCGCGGCATTCGCTGCGTGGCGGCGACCGCTCGCACGGTTCGGTGCAGCTAGATTACGGCTTCCCCATCACCAACCTGCTGCGCGGCCATGTGCAGGTGTTCGACGGCTACGGCGAAAGCCTGATCGACTACAACCACAAGGCCACCTACATCGGCCTGGGCGTGTCGTTGCTGGAGTGGTTCTGACGGCGCTGGCGGTACGGATAACGCCTGTCGCAGCCTGACCACGCGCTGGAGTCTGTGTCGACCTGAGCGATGTGGGGGACTGCAATGAAAAAGCCGGCAGCGATGCCGGCTTTTTTGTGTCGCGGTTACCGCACGCAAACAGGGACGGCGGAAGACGCTGCCGCCCTGTTTCAGGCGGCGACTCAGACGTCGAAGAAATCCACCTTGCCGTCCTTCAACGTGTAGTAGGCGCCCACCACCCGACATGCGCCTGTGCGCAGCGGTTCGAGCAATGCCGGTTCGGAGGCGCCGCGCAGGCGATCGACAGTGCGCTTGACGTTGGCCTTGACCGAGGCGGCGAGCAGGTCGTCGCCGCCCTTGCTCTTGGCGGCCAGCACGGCCGGGACGATGGGTTCGATCATGGAGCCGATCGCGCCGGGAAAGAAGGCATTCTGTTCGACAACCGACACCGCAGCCGCCACTGCGCCGCAACTTTCGTGGCCCATCACCACCACCAGCGGCACGCCGAGCTGGCTCACCGCATATTCGATCGACCCAAGCGCGGTGGTGTCCACGGTATTACCGGCGTTGCGCACGATGAACATCTCACCCAGGCCGCGGCCGAACAGCAGCTCCGGCGGCACGCGCGAGTCCGAGCACGACACCAGGATCACGAAGGGAGTCTGCCCGAGCGCCAGTTCCAGACGCCGCTTGCTGTCGGAAATGACCTTTTTGGGGCGATTCTCGACGAAGGCCGCGTTTCCGTCGCGCAGCACCTGCAGCGCCTGTTCGGCGTTGAGATCGGTCTTTTTCGAGGGTGCCGCCGCGCGTACCGCGAACGGGAGGGATGCGGCAGCGGCCGCGATCGGCGCGCAACAGGCGCACTGCAGCAATTTTCGGCGGGATGCGGAATGCGACATGGACGAGCCCCTGCTCTCTGGTTGGTCTCGCGATGCTACTACGCGGCCGGCGCGGCAAATGCCTACCAGGGAGGTTATCCGGACATGACTTCGCGCCCACGCGCCGCGGGTTCAGGTCCAGTCCGCTATACCCTCGCGACGATAGGTTTCCTGAAACGCCGGGCGCGCCTTCATACGCTGCGCATGCGCCTTCAGCGCCGGCCAGGTATCGGTCGGACGCGGCATGTTGCGCGACCAGCGCATCAACATGGTCAGCATGAAATCGGCGGCCGATAGCGTCTGGCCGAGCAGATACGGCCCGTGTGCCTGCAGATGCGCATCGACCTGGGTCCAGGCCGCTTCCAGCTTGTTGCGTGCTTGCGCCTGCGCTGCATCGACGTGCGCGGCGCCGGCCGGCTCGTGCGGGTAGAACCAGGCGCGATACGCCGGCTGCAAGGTATTGGCGCAGAAAAACATCCACGTGGAGTACGCCGCGCGCTCGGGCGTGGCGACCGGCGGCGCCAACCCGGCGTGCGGGTAGAGATCGGCCAGGTGCATGACGATGGCGGCCGCTTCGGTGAGGACCTGCCCGTCCAGCACCAGGGTCGGCACCACCCCGGCCGGGTTGAGCGCCAGATACTCCGGCGCCTTTTGCTCGCCGCGTTCGAAATCCAGCGGATGCAGTACGTGCGCAACGTCCAGTTCGATCAACAGCCAATGGAGGACCAGGGCGGCGGTACTGGGGGTGTGGTAGAGCGTGGCGGCCATGCGGGGTCTCGGGTCAGTTGGTACAGGCGCGCAGGCAGGCGAGCTTGCGCGGTTCGCAGTGATTGTCGTCGCTTTGCTGGGTGCAATCGAAGACCTGCGCCATGCAGTTGGCTCGTTGCGCCGGATTCTGCACGTCGTCGCAGCGCTTTCCGCGCGGCGCTGCCCTGCTGCTGCAACTGGACTCGCTGGGCCGGTCGGCGCGGCATTGTCGAGCGCTGCTATTGCACTGCGCGATACAGCGATCCGCAGCCGAGGGGCCATTGAAGCGTGTCGCAGCGTCGCCTGTCTTGAGCGGATTACGCTCTGCGAATGGCACCGGGGCGGCAGGTGGCGGCGCGTAGTTGCGCGAGGGAAACAGCACCGTGGGTGCCTTCTGCTGCTGCGCCGCCGAGCTCAGGCTCAGGCACGACAACAGCGCGACGCAGACGAGTCGGAGCATTCCTGTTCTCCTCAAGACCAACGGCGGGTACGGCGAGCATAGCCGGTTCCCGTGCAGCCACGCCTGTCTTCCCTGACGAGAGATCGCAGATGCCGCCTCTCCGACGGCACTGGACCCGCTGCCGGTACCTGGCTGCATCTGCCGGGTGACCTGCAAGCAAACGGCAAGGCATGCCATCGCCTCGCCGTTCCAACCACGGCTGACGCGCGCACTGTCGCGCACAGTCGTCAGGCGGATGCAGCGGATGCGGAAAACGCGCGCGTCTGCGCGCTTGTTCCGCCAACGTGCGCAGACCGCCGCGCCGACGGTCTGCGCGGCCGGTTGCGACTGCCGTTATTCCACCACGACCGGAATCTTGCCGATGCGCGATTGCCATTGGCGCGGGCCGGTCTTGTGCACCGATTCGCCGGTGGAATCCACCGCCACGGTGACCGGCATGTCCTTGACCTCGAATTCGTAGATCGCCTCCATACCCAGGTCTTCGAAGGCCAGCACGCGCGCGGCCTTGATCGCCTTGGACACCAGATACGCCGACCCGCCGACCGCCATCAGGTAGACGGCCTTGTTGTCGCGGATCGCATCGATGGCCGCATCGCCGCGCTCGGACTTGCCGACCATGCCGAGCAGGCCGGTCTGTTCCAGCATCTGGCGGGTGAACTTGTCCATGCGCGTGGCGGTGGTCGGGCCGGCCGGGCCCACTACCTCGTCGCGTACCGGATCGACCGGGCCGACGTAGTAGATGAAGCGGTTGGTGAAATCCACCGGCAGGCTTTCGCCGCGGTTGAGCATGTCGATCATGCGCTTGTGCGCAGCGTCGCGGCCGGTCAGCAGCTTGCCGTTGAGCAGCACCACTTCGCCCGGCTTGAAGCTGGCGACTTCCTCGCGGGTGATGGTGTCCAGATTCACCCGGCGCGCATTGGTCGGGTTGTAGGTGAGCTTGGGCCAGTCTTCCAGCGACGGCGGGTCCAGCATCACCGGGCCACTGCCGTCCAGGGTGAAATGCGCATGGCGGGTGGCGGCGCAATTGGGAATCAACGCCACCGGCAGGTTGGCGGCGTGGGTCGGGTAATCCTTGACCTTGATGTCCAGCACCGTGGTCAGGCCGCCCAGGCCCTGCGCGCCGATGCCGAGCGCGTTGACCTTTTCGTAGAGTTCCAGCCGCAGTTCTTCGGCGCGATTGGAGGCACCGCGCGCCTGCAGGTCGACGATGTCGATCGGCTCCATCAGCGCCTCCTTGGCCAGCAGCATCGCCTTCTCGGCAGTACCGCCGATGCCGATGCCGAGCATGCCCGGCGGGCACCAGCCGGCGCCCATGGTCGGCACGGTCTTGAGCACCCAGTCGACGATGGAATCGGACGGGTTGAGCATGGCGAACTTGCTCTTGGCCTCCGAGCCGCCGCCCTTGGCCGCGACGATCACCTCGAGATGGTCGCCGGGCACGATCTTGGTGTTGACCACCGCCGGCGTATTGTCTTTGGTATTGGCGCGCTTGCCGGCCGGGTCGGCCAGCACGCTGGCGCGCAGCTTGTTGTCGGGATGGTTGTAAGCGCGACGCACGCCTTCGTTGACCATGTCTTCCACGCCCATGGTGGCGTCGTCCCAGCGCACGTTCATGCCGATTTCCAGGAACACGGTGACGATGCCGGTGTCCTGGCAGATCGGGCGGTGGCCTTCGGCGCACATGCGCGAATTGATCAGGATCTGCGCGATGGCGTCCTTGGCGGCCGGCGATTCTTCGCGCTCGTAGGCGGCGGACAGATTCCTGATGTAGTCGACCGGGTGGTAGTAGCTGATGTACTGCAGCGCATCGGCGACGGACTGGATGAGGTCTTCCTGCTTGATCGAGGTCACGGCTGGCTCTACGGCTGGCGGGGGCAATCGGCATATTTTAGAGCAAACCGCGGGCGCGGCCGGATGTGGCATCAATCGCAGCGATCGACAGATGGAGCGGGCGCGCCTGCCAGGACGGGCGCCGCGCCGCCGGTGCCGACCCCGCCAAGCGCGCTGCGACCGGCCTGTGCACCGCGCGATCGCCCGTTGCCAAGCATCCCAACACCCCGCACCCACGCCGCGCGCGGCACACTAGCGCGATGTCAGCTTCCCGTTCCGGCGCCGCCGCGCCCGCCGCTCCCCGTACCGGCCCTACCCTGCGCGAGCGCCTGGATGCGCTGCGTAATCTGCCCCCGTTCCTGCGCCAGATCTGGCAGACCAGCCGCTGGTTGAGCGCCAGCAGTATCGGTCTGCGCGTGCTGCGCGCGTTGATGCCGGTGGCCACGCTGTATATCGGCAAATTGATCATCGACGAGGCGATCCACCTGGTCGGCCAGCCGCCGGCGTTCGAGTCCCTGACCCAGGCATTGAGCAGCGGACGCTTGAACCGCTTGCTGGAATTGCTGGCGCTGGAACTGGCGCTGGCGATCGGTTCGGATCTGCTCGGGCGCATGGTCGGGTATGCCGATGCGCTGTTGTCGGAGCTGTTCAACAACGCTGCCAGCGTGCGGCTGATGGAACATGCCGCCCAATTAGATCTGGAAGACTTCGAAGACCCCGACCGCCAGGACAAGCTCGATCGCGCGCGGCGCCAGACCATGAACCGCATGAACCTGATGAGCCAATTGTTCGGCCAGGTGCAGGACGCCATCACCGTGGTCAGCCTGGCGGTGGGCCTGGTGGTGTATGCGCCGTGGTTGATCGTGCTGCTGGCGATCGCGCTGATCCCGGCCTTCATCGGCGAGGCACACTTCAATGCGCTGGGCTATTCGCTCAACTTCCAGTGGACGCCGGAGCGCCGCCAGCTCGACTACCTGCGCCAGGTCGGCGCCAGCGTGGAGACCGCAAAAGAAGTCAAGATCCTCAACCTGCATCGCTTCCTGATCGCGCGGTACCGGCGCCTGGCCGACAAGTTCTTCCAGGCCAACCGCGCACTGGCGCGCAAGCGTGCGTTGTGGGGAGCGTTGCTGGCGGCGCTGGGCACCTTGGGCTACTACATGGCCTACGGCTACATCGCCTGGCGCACGGTGCGTGGCGATTTCAGCATCGGCGATCTGACCTTTCTGGCCGGCAGTTTCCTGCGCCTGCGTCAGTTGCTGGAAGGCCTGTTGATCGGCTTTTCGCAGGTCGCCGGCCAGGCCTTGTATCTGGACGATCTGTACTCGTTCTTCAACATCGTGCCGGAGATCCGCTCGCGCCCCAATGCCTTGCCGGTGCCGCGCCCGATCCGTCAGGGCTTCGTGTTCGAGGACGTGGGCTTCCGTTATCCGGACGCCGAGCAATGGACGGTGCGGCACCTGGATTTCGAACTGCGCGCCGGCGAAGTGCTGGCGCTGGTCGGCGAAAACGGCGCCGGCAAGACCACCCTGGTCAAGCTGCTGGCGCGGCTGTACGACCCGGACGAAGGCCGCATCCTGCTCGATGGGCAGGACCTGCGCGACTACGACCTGGACGATCTGCGCGCCAACCTGGGGGTAATCTTTCAGGACTTCGTGCGCTACCACCTGAGCGTGGGCGAGAACATCGGCGTGGGCCAGGTCGATGCGATGGACGATACGCCGCGCATCCAGGCCGCTGCGCAGCGCGCAATGGCCGGCGAGCTGATCGACAGCCTGCCCGATGGCTACGACCAATTGATCGGCCGACGCTTCAAGAACAGCGTGGATCTGTCCGGCGGGCAGTGGCAGAAGATCGCCATCGCACGCGCCTACATGCGCGATGCGCAGCTGATGATCCTGGACGAACCCACCGCCGCACTGGATGCGCGCAGCGAGTTCGAGGTGTTCCAGCGCTTCAAGGAACTGTCGGACAACCGCACCGCGGTGCTGATCTCGCACCGCTTCTCCAGCGTGCGCATGGCCGACCGCATCCTGGTGCTGGCCGCCGGCCGCATCGAAGCCAACGGCACCCATGCCGAACTGATGGCCCAGGGCGGGCGCTATGCGGAGCTGTTCGAGTTGCAGGCGGCGGGGTATCGGTGAGGCCGGGAATCGGCATTCGGGATTGGGGATTGGTAAGAGCTGCCGGCTCATCCGCGAGCCCGATGCGTCCAGGACCCAGGATCTGCTCTTGCGAATCCCCAATCCCGACTCCCGAATCCCGGCCGGCCAAATGAGAGCCCCTCTCATTTGGCCGGCTTGAGGTAGAATTGGCCGGTACTCTTCCCACGACACTTACCGGTATGTCTTCCGCTTTCGGCGCCGAAACGGTGCTTGAGGTCCGTCACTGGACCGATGCCTACTTCAGCTTCACCACCACCCGCGATGCCGGTTTCCGCTTCGAGAACGGGCAGTTCGTGATGATCGGTCTGGAGACCGAGACGCGCCCGCTGCTGCGTGCGTATTCGATCGCCAGCGCCAATTGGGAAGAACATCTGGAGTTCTTCAGCATCAAGGTGCCGGACGGCCCGCTGACCTCGCGGCTGCAGCACATCAAACCGGGCGACAAGGTCCTGGTCGGCAAGAAGCCCACCGGCACGCTGCTGATCAGCGACCTGCACCCGGGCCGCAATCTGTATCTGTTGGGCACCGGCACCGGCCTGGCGCCGTGGCTGTCGATCATCAAGGACCCGGAAACCTACGAGCGCTTCGACAAGGTGATCCTCACCCAGGGCGTGCGCTTCGTGCAGGACCTGGCCTATCGCGACTACTTCGAGCGCGAGCTGCCGCAGCACGAATTCCTCGGCGATCTGCTGCGCGAAAAACTGCTGTATTACCCGGCGGTCACCCGCGAAGCGTTTGCCAACCAGGGCCGGTTGACCGAGCTGATGGCCGATGGCCGCATGCAGCAGACGCTCGGGTTGCCTACCCTGGACCCGGCCAACGACCGCTTCATGATCTGCGGCAGCCCGCAGATGCTGGCCGACCTGCGCAGCCTGCTGGACGCGCGCGGCTTCCAGACCTCGCCACGCATCGGCACGCCGGGGCATTACGTGTTCGAGCGCGCCTTCGTCGAGAAGTGATGCAGCGCGCGGCAATGCCGTTGCTGCACCCTCGTAGGAGCGCACCCGGGCGCGACCGCGCAGTCCCGGTAACGCCTCTCAGCCTCTGCATAACGCCTGATCTCCTCGGTCATGCCGCATCGCGCCCGGGTGCGCTCCTACGGTGCAAGTTGCGCGCGCGACATCACGCGGCCAGCGCGCGTTCGATGTCCGCGACCAGGGCCTCCGGCTTGGTGGTCGGTGCGTAGCGCTCCAGCACGGCGCCGTCGCGGCCGATCAGGAACTTGGTGAAGTTCCACTTGATCGCCTCCGATCCAAGCACGCCACGTTGTTCGTGCTTGAGCCATTGCCACAGCGGATGCGCGCCGCTGCCGTTGACCTCGACCTTGGACGCCAGCGGAAAATCCACCGCGTAGTCGAGCGAACAGAACTGGCGGATCTGTGCAGCATCGCCCGGCTCCTGATGGCCGAACTGATCGCACGGGAAACCGATCACCACCAACCCACGCTCGCGATAGCGCTGCCACAGCGCCTGCAGGCCTGCGTACTGCGGGGTAAAGCCGCATTTGGAAGCGACATTGACCACCAGCACCACCTTGCCGGCGTAGTCGCGCATCGACCGGGGCCGGCCTTCCAGGTCGGTGAATTCGAACGTGGAGATGTCGCTCATGGCTGCCCTGAAGTGTGCGAGGTGGGCAGCGTAACCCAGCAGCCCGCAGTGTCGCATCGCGGTTGCCGGGCGCGTCAGCCGGGAGAGGCGGTGTTCAACGGATCCGTCGCCGTCGCCATCTGGCCCTTTCCGCTGGTTCCGACCGTTGCCGGCTGCTGACACGGCGCGCTACCGGCCAGCATCCGTCAGGCGGGCTGATCGAGACCTGGCTGCCCGCCGGGCAGCTGGAATGCAGCCGAGTGGAACACGCCGCACCGCGTACCGGCAGCGCCGGTCCGGCGGCTGTGCGCTCATGGCGTCATCGGTCATGTGCCCGCAAGACCAGTAGCGGTCGTGCCCGCCTGATGGCGGCGCAATGACCTTACAGCCATGCCTTTTGTCACACGCCTGTCCCGGCAGGCTAGGTTAGCCTCGGCGGTTCGCACTTTGGAGCTACCTTCTTGACCACCCGTCTCGCTTTTGCCCTGGCCGCTTCCCTGGGACTTGCCATGCCGTCCTACAGCATCGCCGCACCCGCGACCACGCAGGCTGCCACCCAAGCCAACCCCTTCTTTGCCGACAGCACGCTGCCGCTGCATTACCCGCAGTTCGACAAAATCACCGACAGCGACTTCGCCCCCGCCTTCGACGCCGGCATGGCCGAGCAATTGAAGGAGGTGGACAAGATCGCCAACCAGAAAGCCAAGCCGAGCTTCGACAACACCATCGTCGCGCTGGAAAAGAGCGGCGCCACGCTCGATCGCGCCACCACGGTGTTCTTCAATCTGGTGGGTGCCGACACCAACGATGCACGCAAGAAACTGCAGGCCGATTATTCGGCCAGGTTCGCCGCGCATCGCGATGCGATTTCGCTCAACGGCAAGTTGTTCGCGCGCATCCAGACCCTGTACGACCAGCGCGCCAAGCTGGGCCTGGATCCGCAAAGCCTGCGCCTGGTCGAGAAGTACTACAGCGACTTCGTCCGCGACGGCGCCAAGCTCTCCGATGCCGACAAGACCACGCTCAAGGCGATGAATGCCGAGCTGGCCAACCTGGGCACCACCTTCAGCCAGAACGTGCTGACCGAGGTCAACGCCGCTGCAGTGGTGGTGGATGACGTCAAGCAGCTCGACGGCCTGTCTGAAGAACAGATCGCCGCTGCCGCCGAAGCGGCCAAGGCGCGCAAGCTCGATGGCAAGTACGTCATCGCGCTGCTCAACACCACCGGCCAGCCGCCGCTGACCCAGCTGAACAATCGCGACCTGCGCAAGAAAATCTATGACGCGTCGGTCTCGCGCGGCAGCCACGGCGGCCAGTACGACAACACCGCGCTGGTGTCGCGCATCATGAAGCTGCGCGCCGACAAGGCCAAGCTGCTCGGCTTCCCGACCTACGCTGCGTATTCGCTGGAAAACCAGACCGCCAAGACCCCCGAAGCGGTCAACGCCATGCTCGGCAAGTTGGCGCCCGCTGCGGTGGCCAACGCCAGGCGCGAGGCCGCCGATCTGCAGGCGATGATCGACAAGGAGCAGAAGGCCGCGCGCAAGCCGACGTTCAAGCTAGAAGCCTGGGACTGGGCCTACTACAGCGAGAAGGTGCGCCAGGCCAAGTACAACTTCGACGAATCCCAGCTCAAGCCGTACTTCGAGCTAAAGAACGTGCTGGAAAACGGCGTGTTCTATGCGGCCAACCAGGAATACGGCCTGACCTTCAAGCAGCGCACCGACCTGCCGACCTACCGCGACGACATCACCGTCTATGACGTGTTCGACGCCGACGGCAAGCAGCTGGCGATCTTCATTGCCGACATGTATGCGCGCGAATCCAAGCGCGGTGGCGCATGGATGAACTCCTACGTGTCGCAGTCGGATCTGACCGGTTTCAAGCCGGTGGTGGCCAATCACCTCAACATTCCCAAGCCGCCGGCCGGCCAGCCGACGTTGCTGACCTGGGACGAAGTCACCACCATGTTCCATGAGTTCGGCCATGCGCTGCACGGCATGTTCTCCGACGTCAAATACCCCTACTTCTCCGGCACCAGCGTGCCGCGCGACTTCGTCGAGTTCCCTTCGCAGGTCAACGAGATGTGGGCCGACGAGCCGTCCATCCTGAAGAACTACGCCAAGCATTACCAGAACGGCACCCCGATGCCGCAGGCGCTGCTGGACAAGGTGATTGCCGCGTCCAAGTTCAATCAGGGCTTTGCCACCACTGAGTATCTGGGTGCGGCGATGCTGGATCAGAACTGGCATCAGGTCAGCGCCAACCAAGTACCGGACGCCGCCGGCGTGATGGCCTTCGAAGCCAAGGCCCTGCAACAGGACGGCATCGCCTACGCGCCGGTGCCGCCGCGCTACAAGACCCCGTACTTCAGCCACATCATGGGCGGCTACGCGGCCGGCTACTACGCCTACATCTGGTCCGAAGTCCTGGATGCCAACACCCAGCAGTGGTTCAAGCAACATGGCGGCTTGAGCCGCGCCAACGGCGACCGCTTCCGCAAGACGCTGCTGTCGCGCGGCGGCAGTGTGGACGCGATGGAGCTGTTCCAGAACTTTGCCGGGCATGCACCGCAGATCGAGCCCTTGCTTGAAAAGCGCGGCCTGAGCGCGCATGGCGGCGATGGCGCCACACCGGAGGCAGCGCAGTCCAAGCCGTAATCGGACCTGCATCGCCACAACGCCGCCCGGAGCGATCCGGGCGGCGTTGTCGTTTTGGCGCTGGCATGCGGCGCAGCTGCCGCGTGGCGCTCAGGCGTCTACGGCATCCACGCCATTGAGCAGCTTCTTCAGCAGCTTTTCCAGACGCGCCTGCTCCGCGTCGCTGAGGTCGGCCGTCTGTTCGTGCAACAGCGTGCATGCTTCCGGTAACAGGCTTTCGATCAATGCCAGCCCGGCCGGTTGCAGGGTCAGCATGATCTTGCGGCGGTCGTCGGCACTGCTGCCACGCGCGATCAAGCCCTTCTCGCACAGCTGGTCAGTGAGCCGGGTGATGTTGGCCGGCTTCTCGCTGGCGGCCTCTGCCGCCTCGGTCGGGGTAATCGCCTGTTCGGGCGTGCCGTACAACATCATCAGGATTTCGTATTCCGGCGGGCTGATCCCGTACGGCTTGAGTCGCACACAACTGATGGTGTGCAGCCGCTTGTAGAGATGCTTGATCAACCTCACCAGGACAGCCGGCTCCCGCGGAAAGGCTGGGTAGCGCGCGCAGGTGTGGTCCACGCGATTTGCGGTTGGATCGAAACTACTCATATCACCCGTTTGGCTACATTACTGAATGGCCGAACCATTCAATCACATCACCTGCGGGGCGACACCTCAACGAGCGAAAAGATGTACATATTCCGGCGCGATCCACGGCATCAAGGTGGATGCAGCGACCTCGGCCGTTTGCGTGCCGTCCGAATATGGCCCGACCTGATAAGGCGGAAACACGAAGCGCACTGCGGTGATCTGCCCGGCTGCATTCAACACCGGGACGAACTGCGCGAAGTTGTCCACTTGCGCTGCAGTGCCTTCGGCAATCATGCGGTCGGCCGATGCGACTTGTTCGGCCTGTTCCTCCACCGGTACCCGATCGGCCTCCACACGTTGGGTAGCCGCCGCATGCAATTGCGCAGCGACATCGCGACCGATCTTTTCCCATCCGGCCGGATCTGGAACCAACGCTTGCGCGGTCAGTTGCTTGCGCTCCTTGATCAGCCACACGAAACGCGCCACCAGCGGCTCGCCATGCGCGCCGCCGGTGTAGCGGCTGCCATCGGCGGAAATGACGATCAGATCGGTGGTCTGCAACAATCTTTCGAATGCCAGCGACAACTCATAAGGCGCCGCGGGCTTGTCGTTGCCCAGACCGGAGACGGCTTCCATCAACTCGCTGCGGGCATCCTGGGCATATTTGCGAATCACCGCAGCCAGCTCCGGGTACGCATCCAGCCCACGCGGATAGCTGATACCAACCATGTAGGCCGGCGCATGTTCGATCACATCTTCCAGCGGGCCGCTCTGCACCATCAGGGGTTCCGGCGCCGGCGCCGGCGTTGTCGGTGCGGCCGCATCGGCTGCCGGCTCCGCCGGCTCGACCGCTGCAGGTTCGCGCTGCGTACAGCCCGCCAACAGGGCCAGCAGCAGCAGACCGCGCACACTAGTGAATCCAAGCAACCGCCCCATTCCCACCTGCTCCCCTGATCGAACCACCCACTGCTGTCCGTCAGGCCAGCAGATCCTGAAACTGTTGATGCCGGCGCATGTAAGCGGCGGCGTAGCTGCACGCTGGCACGACCATCAGGCCAGCCGCACGCGCATGCTGCAAAGCGGCCTCGACCAACACGGCGGCAATCCCGCGACCTGCAATTGCATCCGGTACTAGCGTATGCGTAATGGTCATGCGCTTGGCTTCGAGCCGATAAACCAGCTCGGCATGATGTCCCTCGGTGTCAACAATGAAGCGCTGCTGTGTGGGATCGTGTTGGGCGTGCACTGTCGCTGCCTCCATCGTGGTCTGCGCCCGGCAGTGAAGATGCGCCAGTGTGACCAGCGCGACGCCGCGCCTGCGTGAAAATGAATCGACGCTGTGACCGCCTTCCCGGCCTGGCAAAGATGGCCTTAAGTTCGCTCGGGTAGCGCCGATAGCTGACTCGAAGGCGCTGCCTGCAACCGGTCTCCGGGCTGGCCAGTGCCCTCGCCTTATCAACGAGGAGTCACCGCATGCACAACGATTCGGCAGGAAACGGCACAGACAGCGATAGCTCGCTGCTGGAAGGCTTGTTCCAGTTCGCCATCAATGGCGACACCCACAACCCCGACTTCGCGCAACTCAACGATACCGTCTACGAACGTCTGCAGCAGGCCTACGGCGCGGCGTCGGGCGCAGCGCTCAGCACCGACCGGGAACGCAACGCGGCCTGATGCCGGCCTCGCTCCATCTGCCAGGACCTGTGACGCCATGGCGTCGGTCCTGGCCCGGTTGCCGCAGGCAACCGCTGCACTGATGCGTCAGCTGCGTTGCCGCAGCGCCGGCCAGCCCGGCCCCCCAGGCAGCAAGACGGTCAGCGCCCTCAGCCGAAGCGGGGATTGGACAGCTGCTCCAGGAAGACCTGCCACACCCGCGGCTCCATGATCAGCATGAACATCACACCGAATGCCGCACCGGCCAGGTGCGCGCTGTGGTTGATGCGATCGCCGCCGCGGCGGTCCATCCACAGGCTGTAGCCCACGTAGAACACCGCATAGATGATCGCCGGTGCCGGAATGAACAGCACCAGGATGATGGTCCACGGCTGCAGCAGGATGAAGGCGAACAGCACCGCCGACACCGCACCGGAGGCGCCCAGGCTCAGGTAATTGGGGTTCTTCTGGTTCTTCAGATAGCTGGGCAGGATCGACACCACCAGCGCAGCCAGATAGAACAGCGGATAGGTCAGCACGCTGCCGGTCAGCTGCGTCATCACGCTTTCGATCACCCGTCCGAAAAAGAACAGCGTGATCATGTTGAAGACCAGGTGCCCCAGGTCGGCATGGATGAAGCCGTAGGTGACCAGACGGTCGTACTGCTTGTGCTTGTCCAACGCCGGCGGCCAAAGGATCAAGCGGTCGTTCAATTTGCGGTTGTTGAACGCCATCCACGAGACGAGGCCGGTGATGGCGATCAGGATCAGGGTAATCATGCAGACCTCAGGCAGAACGGTAATTGTCGACCATGCGATACCGGCGTGCGTACAGGCCGAAGGCCAGTGCTGCCAGGAACGCGAAGGCCGCGAAGAAGAACATCAGGAATGCCGCTTCGCTGAGCCCAGTATCGGCGATATGGGAGGTCACCGTCGCGTTGCGCACCGCCACGTTCGATAGCAGCACCCACAGATTGCCCACCGTGGTGGTCAGATACCAGAAGCTCATCACCACACCCTTCATCGACGGCGGCGCCTGGCTGTAGGCGAACTCGATGCCGGTGGCCGACACCAGCACCTCGCCGAAGGTGAGCAAGGCATAGGGCAGCATCTGCCAGGCGATGTGCATCGGCTCACCGCCGTCCATGACGACCTGGATCGCGCCGACCGCAATCCACGCCACGCCGCTGAAGGCGATACCGCTGGTCATGCGACGCAACGGCGTCGGCTCCCAGCCACGGCGGCGCAGCAGCGGGTATAGCACCAGGTTGTTGAAGGGGATCAGCAGCATCACCAGCAGCGGATTGAGCGCCTGCATCTGCGAGGCGGTGAACCAAGCCGGCATGGTCATCTCGCGCCCTTGCAGCACCCAGGTCGAGGCCTTCTGATCGAACAACGAAAAGAACGGCGTCACCAGCGCGAAGATCACCAGCACCCGCAGCAATGCGCGCACGCCTTCGACCGCTGCATCCGGATGCGTGCCGCGCGCGCGTTCCAGCTGCCACCAGGTGCCGCCGCCGATCCCGGCCAGCAGCAGCACCAGCGCCATGCACAGACAGATGACGATGCCCAGCGGCTCGATCAGCGCCATGCAGGCCAGCGCAGCGACCACCGCGACGATGGCCAGTACCAGGCCAGGCCGTCCCTGCCCTGGTGCGCGTGCCAGCAATGCCGTGCGCAGCACGGCGCCAAACCCGTGCGGGTCTTTCGGCGGCAACGGCACCAGCACGTAGCGCTTGCGCCCCAGCCAGAACACCAGCGTGGCCACGAACATCAAAATGCCGGGGATGCCGAACGCCCACGACGGGCCCAGATGCTTCAGCGCCAGCGGAATCAGCAACGAGGCGAACAGCGAGCCGAAGTTGATGATCCAGTAGAAGGCGTCGAACACCACCTTGGCCATGTGCTTGTTGGACTGGTCGAACTGGTCGCCCATGAACGAGGCCACCAGCGGCTTGATGCCGCCCGCGCCCAGCGCGATCAGGCCCAGCCCCACGAAGAAGCCGTGACGGCTGCCCTCGAACATCGCCAGACACGCGTGGCCGGCGCAATAGATCAGGCTGAACCACAGGATGGTGTTGTATTTGCCAAACAGCCGGTCGGCCAGCCAACCGCCCAGCAGCGGGAAGAAGAACACCCCGATCATGAAACTGTGCAGGATGTGCTTGGCTTCGGCCTCTCGGTCCGGCCCGCCAACTTCCTGCAGCAGCATCGAGGTGATCAGAAACTGCACCAGGATGTTGCGCATCCCGTAAAAGCTGAAACGCTCGCAGGCTTCGTTGCCGATGATGAAAGGAATCTGGCGCGGCAAGCGCGCGCCGGCCGTGGGGCCCGGCAAGGTCGAGGTGGTCAAAGGCGGTCCGGTCGAACGGAAAACAGGCCCTATCGTACCGGCGCCGAGAGGCCGGCCGCCATGCAGGAGCAGGCGCGCGCGCGGCGCGGCGCGCCACCGACATCGCATAGCACGCATGCGAGCCCGCGTGCAGGCGCGCGCAGAACCTATCGATACCCGACAAAAGCAGCGTGTTCGGAGCGCTCGCGCCCGCTTTGAATGGTCGGCAAATGTCGCAGTGCAGATTGGCCTTCCAGCTCGGCTCGGCTACATTGCAAACGTTTTCCTGGAACACTGGACCGCTGGATGCCCCGCTTCACCCGCCTGGCCCTGAGCCTGTTGTTGTTGACCTGTGCCCCTGCTGCGCTGACCGCCGAACCGCTGACCACCCAGGCCGAGCGTAGCGGCTTCGTGCAGACCGGACGCTACGACGAAGTCATCGCACTGTGCGATGCCTTTGCCCAGCGCTACCCGCAGGCGGTGCGCTGCGTGGAGTTCGGTAGCACGCCGGAAGGCCGGCCGATGAAGGCGTTGATCGCCTCCACCAGCGGCGCGCTGGATGCGGCTGGCGCCGCGCAGCGCAAGCTGCCGGTGGTGCTGATCCAGGGCGGCATCCATGCCGGCGAGATCGATGGCAAGGACGCGGGCTTTCTGGCTTTGCGCCAGCTGCTCGATGGCAAGGCCGGCAAGGGCGTGCTCGACCAGCTGGTCTGGGTGTTCGTGCCGGTGTTCAACGTCGATGGGCATGAGCGCTTCGGCGCCTGGAACCGCCCCAACCAGCGCGGACCCGAACAGATGGGCTGGCGCACCACCGCGCAGAACCTCAATCTCAACCGCGACTACGTCAAGGCCGACGCGCCGGAGATGCAGGCGATGCTGCGGCTGGTGCAGCAGTGGGACCCGCTGATGGTCGTGGACCTGCATGTCACCGACGGCGCCAAGTTCGAGCACGACGTCTCGGTGCAGGTGGAGCCGGTGCATGCCGGCGACACCACGCTGCAACGCGACGGTACGCGTTGGCGCGACGCGGTGCTGGGCGACCTCACCAGGCAAGGTTCGCTGCCGCTGCCGTACTACCCGTCTTTCGTGCATGAGGACGACCCCGCCTCCGGTTTCGCCGACGACGTATCGCCGCCGCGCTTTTCGCATGGCTATTTTCTGCTGCGCAACCGCTTCGGCATGCTGGTGGAAACCCACTCGTGGAAGGACTACCCCACACGCGTGCGGGTGACCCGCAACGCCATCGTGTCGGTGCTGGAGCAGACCGCAAGACACGGCAGTGCCTGGCGCGCCGATGCGCTGGCGGCCGATCGGCGCGCCAGCCAGCTGGCCGGCATGCCCGAGCCGCTGAGCTTTGCTGCCGGCCCTGCCGCGCGCACCGTGGCATTCCGCGGCTATGCGTACACGCGCACACCCTCGCCGATTTCCGGCGCGTTGATGACGCGCTACGACGAGAGCAAACCGCAGATCTGGAAGCTACCGCTGCGCGATCAGATCAAACCCGATCTGGTGGTCGAGGCACCGCGTGGCGGATATCTGGTGCCGGCCGCGCACGCCGCCTTCGTCGCAGAAAAATTGCGCCTGCACGGCATCGATTTCCGCACCGTCGCCAGTGCAGCCGAACACCCGGTGCAGACCTTCCGCGCCGACACCGCCAGCGTTGCCGCGCGCTCGAACGAAGGCCACCAGACGCTGGACGTCGTTGGGCAGTGGCGCGATGAAACCCGCGCCGTGCCCGCCGGCTCGCTGTTCGTACCGATCGCTCAGCCCAAGGCACGTTTGCTGATGGCGATGCTGGAGCCGCAGGCACCGGACTCCTTGCTGCAGTGGGGCTTTTTCAATTCGGCCTTCGAGCGCAAGGAATACATGGAGGCCTACGTGGCCGAAGACGTGGCGCGCCACATGTTGGCCAACGACGCCGCGCTCAAGGCGCAGTTCGAACAGCGCATCGCCAGCGACCCGGCGTTTGCCAAGAGCCCGCAGGCGCGCCTGGAGTTCTTCGCCAAGCGTCACTCCTCCTGGGACGAGCGCTACCAGCTGTATCCGGTGCTGCGTACCGCGCAGACCGACTTCTAAACCGCGCCGCCGATTCCGGCGAGCGGCCGAGCGGCGCCTGTGCGCCCCTACCAGTCGGGCATTTCGGTACCCCTCAAGTTTTGTAATGACCCAGCACCACAAGGACACCCCGTGCCACACCCCGATATGAAAACGTTTACAACAACCGTCAATCGTCCTCGCCCACTCGTACTGGCGGTGGTGATGGGCCTGGGCATTGCGCTGACCGCGCCGTTGGCAATCGCACAATCCGCATCGGCATCGCAGCCGTGGATGGACACCGCATTGAGCGCCGACCAGCGTGCGGACCGGCTGCTGGCACAGATGAGCGAGGATGAAAAATTCCAGATGCTGCGCAGCTATTTCGGCCTGGGCACCGACAAGATTCCCAAGCCGGAAGGCGCGCTGGGGTCGGCCGGTTATGTACCCGGCATTCCACGCCTGGGCATCCCGGCGCAGCAGCTGGCCGATGCCGGGGTGGGCGTGACCAATCCCGGCGGGATCCGCAAGGGCGATTTCGCCACCGCGATGCCGTCGGGCCCATCCACGGCGTCGAGCTGGAACCCGCAGCTGGCCTTTGCCGGCGGCAGGACCATGGGCCGCGAATCCTGGCAGCAGGGCTTCAATGTGTTGCTGGCCGGCAGCGTCAACCTGCAGCGCGACCCGCGCAACGGGCGCAATTTCGAATATGCCGGCGAAGACCCGCTGCTGGCCGGCACCATGGTCGGCGAATCGATTCGTGGCGTGCAGAGCGAACACGTGCTGTCGACGATGAAGCACTTCGCGCTCAACGACATGGAAACCCGGCGCAACTTCCACAGCGCGCAGATCGGCGAGCAGGCGATGCACGAATCGGACCTGCTGGCCTTCGAGATCGCGCTGAAGATCGGCGACCCGGCTTCGGTGATGTGCTCGTACAACAAGATCAACGGCATCTACGGCTGCGAGCACGACTACCTGCTCAACCAGGTACTCAAGCAGGAATGGAAATACCCCGGCTACGTGATGTCCGACTGGGGCGGCGTGCACAGCGGCTCCAAGGCGGCCCTGGCCGGACTGGACCAGCAATCGGCCGGCGAAGTGTTCGATGCGGCGGTGTTCTTCGACGCGCCGTTGCGCATGGCGGTGGGCGCTGGCGTGGTGCCGCGCGCGCGCTTCGACGACATGGTCAGGCGGGTGTTGCGCAGCCTGTTCGCGCATGGCGCGTTCGATCACCCGACCCAGCGCCAACCCATCGATGGCAAAGCCGGGCAACTGGCCGCGCAGCATGTCGCCGAAGAAGGCAGCGTGCTGCTGCGCAATGAGCAGGCCACCTTGCCGCTGTCCAAGGACGTGCGCCGTCTCGCGGTGATCGGCGGCTACGCCGACAAGGGCGTGATGTCCGGCGGCGGCTCCTCGCGCGTGGACTACACCGTCAATGGCGGCAACGCCGTACCCGGGCTCACCCCGACCACCTGGCCCGGCCCGGTGATCATCCATCCGTCCTCGCCGCTGCAGGCGCTGCGCGCCGCGTTGCCGAACGTGCAGATCGATTATGTCGACGGCAAGGACCGCGCTGCCGCGGCACGCGCGGCCAAGGCCGCCGATGTGGCGATCGTGTTCGCGACCCAATGGGCCGCCGAATCGGTGGACCTGCCGGACATGCAATTGCCCAACAACCAGGATGCCTTGATCGAGGCGGTGGCCAAGGCCAATCCCAGGACCACCGTGGTGCTGGAAACCAACGGCCCGGTGCGCATGCCCTGGGCCGAGCGCGTGCCGGCAGTGCTGCAGGCCTGGTACCCGGGCATCGGTGGCGGCGAAGCCATCGCCAACCTGCTGACCGGCGCGGTGAATCCTTCCGGCCATCTGCCGGTGACCTGGCCGGTGGACGAATCGCAGCTGCCGCGCCCGTCGATTCCGGGGCTGGGCTTCACGCCGGCCAAGCCGGGCGAAGACAGCATCGACTACGCCATCGAAGGGGCCAATGTCGGCTACAAGTGGTTTGCCGCGCGCAAGCTCACCCCGCGGTATCCGTTCGGGCACGGCCTGTCGTACACGCAGTTCCGCATGGGCGGCCTGCAGGTGGACGCGCAAGGCAGTACCCTCACCGCGCGCTTTGAAGTGGAGAACACCGGCCCGCGCGAAGGCGCTGCCGTGCCGCAGCTCTACGTCACCCTGCCCGACGGCCACCCCACCCCGCTGCGCCTGATCGGCTGGCAGAAGCTCACGCTCAAGCCTGGCGAAAAGCGCAGCGTGCAGGTGGTGGCCGAGCCAAAGACGCTGGCCGATTTCGATGCCAAGGCACGTCACTGGAAGATCGCTGCCGGCACCTACCGCGTGCAGTTGGCGCGTTCGGCGAATGAACCGGTGCAGAGTGCGGAGGTGACGCTGCAGGCGGCGCGGCTGCCGTGAGCGCAATGGCGGGCGCCTCATTGAGCGCGTCCGCCGTGCGTGTGTTGTTGAGATGCCACACGGCGTGAATCGCCACGAAAAATTTGTCCGAGATACGTTGACAGCTACGCGCGCAACTTGCACAATTCGCCCCCTGAGTCGCCCAGGTGGCGGAATTGGTAGACGCACTAGCTTCAGGTGCTAGCGGGGGCAACTTCGTGGAGGTTCGAGTCCTCTCCTGGGCACCACGACTCACGGTAGATCGTAAAAAACCTCGCTTCGGCGGGGTTTTTTGCGTTTGGGCGTTTGCGATGGAGAAACGTCAACCTGCGTATCGATAATGCTGGCGCCTGGGCGGCGAGCTGGCAAGACGTCCCTACTCGCAGTCGAAGGACGCGACCCGTTCGGTTGCGGGCGCTGTGGCGACGCGCATCGTGCCTGTGCAAGTGCGTACTGCACGGCTGACCTGCAGCGACACCTGCACCCCCTCGCCGTATTCGCAGACCAGATACGTGCCGTGCGGGTCTGCGTCATCGAACCGCCATATCGCGCGCTCCAATCCACGTGGATGCGGTGAATCCGCGTTGCGCGGCACCAGTGCGGCACGTTCGCGTGGATGGCCGGAATACACCCCGATCGACGACAAGCGCAGGGGAGGACGCAGGTCGAGGCCGAGTTGCGCGCCTGCAGGCAGATCCGGGCTCTGCAACGTTGCATCGGAGATGCGCAACATGGCGGGACACTGCAAGGTGCGTTCAGCCAAGGCCGGCGAGGCAAGCGCAAGCACGAATGCAAACGCCAAGCAACGCACTCCACCGACAAACGACGTCACTGTCATGATCGCAACTGCCTCGAATGCAACCCCAACGTACGGAGCAGCGACGCTGCCGCGTGCCGAAACCAGATGACGCATGCAGGCCCGATCACGCAGACCTGCATGCGCGTTGCCATGCTTACTTGGTGCTGGCTGCCTGTTCTTGATAATCCGTCAAATAATGCTCGGGATTGATCTGCTCCGACACGCCAGCGTCGTAGCCGACACGCATCGGCTTCGCCGCACCAGGCAAGTACAACTCGCCACCCCCTTCGTTGAGGATCAGCAGCACGTACGGACGGCCTTTCAACTGAATCGTGTAGCGCGTGTCTTTCTGGGTCGCAGCGGTTGTCGCCAGCAGAATCTTGTCGTCGATCTCGCTGTCGGCACCCGTTACCTGCACCAGCGCCTGATTCTTTTCGCGCGGACCGTAGCGCAAGGTCGACACCTTGGCACCGTCGTTTGAGCTATACGCCTTCGCCTGCTTGGCGACTTCCGGGCGTGCGGCCGCAGCCTGCGTCTGCGCGACGGCAGCGAGCGAGAGCATAGAAATAAACACGGTTGCTGCGGACAGACGGCGCAACTGAAATCCAAACATCATGAGAGCTTCCTTGTTGTGGTGACGAGCACGGGCAGCATACCCATGCCATGCGTCGCGCAATGATCTGCTTACCAGCGACCAATGCGCGCAGCCGCGCTGCATGCTACTCCAGGACACCAAGCCAGTGCAGTACCGCTATCGGGGCAACCCGCTGCGGATGCTAATGACAGCGCAGCAGGGCATACCGCCTAATGCCGACGCACAACCGAACGACGACACGCCTTCCAACTCCCAGATCGAAGTGCAGGAATCACAACGCCGCTACGCCAACCGATGAGCAGCCATTCTCAGTGCCCCCCAGCCGCCGCCGCACCACCGGCGCCTGCGCCGAACGGCGGTTTGGCCAGCCACAGGAAGAAGATGATCGCCAGGAACGTCCAGCCAAGCAGATAGAAGATGTCGTTGAAGCCCATCTGCGACGCCTGGTGGTTGATCATGTTGTTGAGCGAAGCCGCGCCGCGTTGCAGGTCGCCCTGCCCCATCGCAGCGACCTGTTCCTGCATGCCGGGCGTGTAGACCGAAATGTGTTCGGTGATGTGCGCATGGTGCACCTGCGTGCGGCGCGCCCACAGATAGGTGGTCAGCGATGCGGCAAAGCTGCCGCCCAGGGTACGCAGGAAGGTAGCCAATCCCGAGCCCGCCGCGATCTCGCGCCCGTCCAGGTCCGAGAGCAGGATCTGCAGCACCGGCATGAAGAACAACGCCACGCCCACGCCCATCACCAACTGCACGGTGGCCACGTGGCTGAAGTCCACCTGCAGGTTGAAGTTGGAGCGCAGGAAGCTGGTGAACGACAGGAAGATGAAGGCGACGGTGGCGAGCATGCGCAGATCGAAACGCAATGCGTATTTACCGACGAACGGCGTCATCAACACCGGCAGGATGCCGATCGGCGCGGTGGCCAGACCCGCCCAGATCGCGGTATAGCCCATATCGCGTTGCAGCCACTGCGGGATCAACAGGCTCACACTGAAGAACGCCGCATAGGCGACCACCATGGCCAATGTGCCGGCGCGGAAGTTGCGATGCCGGAACAGCTTGAGATCGACGATGGGGTCCTTGTCGGTGAGTTCCCAGATCACGAACACCACCAGCGCCACGGCAGCAACGCAGGCCAGCACCACGATCTTGTCGGACGAGAACCAGTCTTCGTCGTTGCCCAGGTCCAGCACCAGCTGCAGCGCACCGACGCCGACCACCAGCAGGATCAGGCCGATGTAATCCATGCGCGGTTTTTCGAGCTGTTCGGGGCGATGCCGCAACTGCGAGCCCACGATGCTGCTGGCGATGATGCCCAGCGGGACGTTGATCAGGAAGATCCATTCCCAACTGTAGTTGTCGGTGATCCAGCCACCCAGAATCGGGCCGGCGATCGGCGCGACCACGGTGATCATCGCCAGCAACGCCAGCGCCTGGCCGCGTTTTTCGCGCGGGTAGATCGACACCAGCAAGCTCTGGGTGATGGGATACATCGGCCCGGCGACAAACCCCTGCAGCGCGCGTGCGACCACCAGCATGCCCATGCTCTGGGCTAGCCCGCACAGCAGCGAGGCGATGGTGAACGCCAGCGTGGACCACACGAACAACTTGGTTTCGCCAAAACGCCGGCTCAACCAGCCGGTCAATGGCAACGCGATCGCCGTGCTCACCGCGAACGAGGTGATGACCCAGGTGGCCTGCTGCGAACTGGCGCCGAGATTGCCGGCAATGGTCGGCAACGAGACGTTGGCGATGGTGGTGTCCAGCACCTGCATGAACGAGGCCATGGCCAGGCCCATGGTGCACAACGCCACGCTGGCCGGGCGAAAGCCGGCAGCGGGCGCCGGCGCTGCCGGGCCGCCGGACGCAGTAGGAGCTTGCGAAGACATGGTGGCTTAGCCCGCCTTGCTGGCAGCCTGCAACGGCAGGTTGTCCTGGATGATGCGATGGATGTCGGCATCGGCAGCCTGCAACTGCTGGGCGTATACATCGGTGGAAAACACCGAACCGGTCGCCAGCTTGGTCGGCAGCACGCTGCCCTGCTGATCGTGCAGATTGACGTCGACCTTCATCGACAAGCCAATGCGCAGCGGATTGTCGGCCAGTTGCTTGCGATCCACCGCAATGCGCACCGGCACCCGCTGCACGATCTTGATCCAGTTGCCGCTGGCGTTTTGCGCCGGCAGCAGCGAGAACGCACTACCGGTGCCCAGGCCCAGGCTCTCGATGCGACCGGTGTAGTCGACACCACCGCCATACAGATCCGAATGCAGTTCCACTTCCTGGCCCAGGCGCATGTGCTTGAGCTGGGTTTCCTTGAAGTTGGCTTCCACCCACACCTGCTCCAGCGGCACCACCGCCATCAACACGCTGCCCGGCTGCACGCGCTGACCAACCTGCGCCGAACGTCGTGCGACATAGCCGGATACCGGCGCCACCACGCCGGTGCGTGCATGATTGAGGTAGGCCTGACGCACCTGCGCTGCAGCCGTCTGCACATCCGGCTGATTGGACAGCGCGCTGTCGTCGATCAGCGCACGGTTGCGCTCGAAGCTCTCGCGCGAGCCGCTCACG
The DNA here is from genome assembly GCF_001010415.1 of Xanthomonas pisi DSM 18956. Classification (GTDB taxonomy): domain Bacteria; phylum Pseudomonadota; class Gammaproteobacteria; order Xanthomonadales; family Xanthomonadaceae; genus Xanthomonas; species Xanthomonas pisi. The sequence continues at coordinate 8,763 of NZ_JPLE01000020.1, read as the reverse complement.
GCCGCTTCGGCGGCAGCGAGCTCTTCGCGGGCATGCGCCAGTTCTTCGTTGGAAATGGCACCGCTGGCAGCCAGATTCTTGCGTCGCGCAAAGTCGGCACGGGCGCTGCGCAGGGTGACTTCGCGTGCAGACAATTCGGCCTGCGCGCCTTCCACGCTGCGGTACAGACCGCGCACCTGGCGCACGGTCTTGGCCAGGTTGGCTTCGGCCTGCTGCAGCGCCACGGCGGTATCGGCCGGGTCCAGTTGCACCAGCAACTGGCCACGCTCGACGCGCATGCCGTCTTCGGCGCCGATGCTGACCACCGTGCCGCCCACCATCGGGGTGATCTGCACCTGGTTGCCCTGCACGTACGCGTCGTCGGTGTCTTCGTGCCAGCGTCCGACCAGGACGTACCAGGTCACGATGCCGATGATCGCCAGGATCACCACAATGGCCACGATGCGCAGCGCCGTACGACGCTTGCTGGGTGCCGCTGGCGCGGGTTGGGAAGCAGTTGGAGTCGTCTGGCTCATCGTCGATGTCTCAGGAATTCGGTTGTGCGGAAGTGGGCGCGGCGTGTGCGGTGTCGCGTGCGGGCTCCGGCGCGAAGCCGCCGCCCAGCGCACGCTGCAACCTCACCGAGGCCAAAAGTTGTTGCGATTGCAGCCCGGCCATGCGCTGGCGTGCGACGAGCAATTGCTCCTGCACGCTGAGCACCTCCAGGTAGCCGCCGATGCCGGCGCGGTAGCGCTGCTCGGCCAGATCGAATGCGGCGGCGGCGGTCTGCACGGCATCGTCCTGGGCGCGTGCGCGCTGCTCCAGCGAACGCACCGCATTGACCTGGTCGGCCACTTCGCGCAACGCCGCGATCACCTTCTGGTTGTAGTCGGCCACTGCCAGGTCGTACTGCGCATCGCTGCCGGCCAGATTGGCGCGCAGCTTGCCGCCGTCGAAGATCGGCAGGCTCAATGCCGGGGCGACCACGCCGAAGACCGAAGCGCTTTCCAGCAACTGGCCGACATCGCGATTCACCACACCGCCCAGCGCGGTGATGTTGAAGCTGGGATAGAAGCGGGTCTTGGCCGTGGCGATCTCCTTGTCGGCCGCCTCCACGCGCCAGCGCGCAGCCACGACATCCGGGCGACGGCCGAGCAGATCGGCCGGCAGGTTGCTCGGCAGCTGCGCGGCGACGGTCGCGCCCAGCACCGGGCGTGCGATGTCCAATCCGCGGTCCGGGCCCTGGCCAAGCAACGCCGCCAGCGCGTTGCGCGCCTCGTCGATCTGCTGCTGCGCCGACTGCAGCTGTTGCTGCGCAGCCGGCACGCGTGCCTGCGCCTGACGCAGTTGCAGATCGCTGTCGATGCCTGCACTGCGGCGCTGCTGGGTCAGCTCCACGGTCTTGCGCGAGCGCGCCAGTTCCTGGTCGGCCACATCGTGCAGACGCCAGGCGTAGTCGAGTTGCGCATAGGCTTCGGCGATCGCCGCCGACAGGTTCAGGCGCGCCGCCTGCGCGTCCACCTCGGCCGCGTGCGCGGTGTCCACCGCTGCTTCCCAGGCGGCGCGCTTGCCGCCCCACAGGTCCACGCCATAGCGGAAATCCACCACCAGCTGACCGTTGCCGCCGAAGCGTCCGCCGCGTTCTTCGCCGGCCACCGACTCCGGCAACTGCACGCCCGCATAGCCGCCGGAGACCGACAGGCTGGGGCCGCGATCGGCCTGCGCAGTGCCGATACGGGCCTGCGCCTGGCGCAGGCGCGCGTCGGCCGCGTCAAGGCTGGGGCTGTGCTGCAGGCCTTCGCCGATCAGCGCGTTCAATTGCGCATCGCCGAGCGCACGCCACCAATCGCTGGCCGGCCATGCGGCCGGACTCAGCCAGGTCTGCCCCAGGGTGCGCTCGGCATGCAGCTGGCTGGCGTCGAGCACGGTGCCTTGCGGCGCCAGGCCACGGCTGCTGGCGCAGGCGGCCAGCGCCAGCGTCAGGGCGGCGACAACGAGTGGCCGCGCCAGGCGCATCGGGCGCGGGCGCAGCGTCTGGATGGAAAAACTAGCAGCGTTCATGAGTTGAGTGCATCGCGGACACGGATAAGAAGAGAGGTGAGTTGTTCGCGCTCAGGGGCATCCAGGTCGCGCAGGCCATGCTCGATCGCGCGTTCGCCACGCAAGCGCAGCCGCTCCCACAGCGCCACGCCCTGCTCGGTCATGACGATCTGCAGCGCGCGCCGGTCCTGGGCATGCGGCTCGCGCCGCACCGCGCCCAGTGCCTCGAGCTTGTCGAGCAGGCGGGTGACCGCGCTCGGCGTCTGGTCCAGCGCCTGCGCCAGTTCGTTGGCCGTGCAGGGCGAGCGCACCGCCAGGATCTTCAAACCGACGTAGTGGCTGAAGCCGAAGTCGGGCAGCTCGCCCTTCATCTCGGCATCGAGCTGACGCATCAGCGCGTCGCGCACTTGGCGCAACAGCAACCCGAACGACGGCGGAGCGGAGGACGGTCCATTCATGCGGCACATTTTGTTCCGAAAAATATATTTGTCAACGCAAATATCTCAACCGGGATTAAACTGCCAGCAAGGATCGCCACCTTACGCGCCACGCCAGCTGGCCCGGTAATACAATCAGGCCAATGACTATCGAAAACCCGCCAACGACGGTGGACGCGCTACCGCCCGGCGTGCGGGGCAGCTTCGAATGGGCCGACGGCCCGGTACTGATCGCCTTCCTGGCCGACCTGCGCGCGGTGTGGGCGCCGGAAACCGCCTGGCATGCGCATGTGCGCGGGCAGCTGATGTTTGTCGAACAGGGCGTGCTGACCGTGCATACCGAGCAGGGCACGCTGTCGCTGCCGCCGGGCTGCGCCGGCTGGATGCCGCCCGGCCAGCAGCACACCGTCGAGCTGGCCGGCCCGATGCGCGGTTGGGGCGTGGTGGTGCGGCCGGATGCCTGCGTCGCCCTGCCCGCGCAGGGCGGGGTGATCCGGCTGACCGGGCTGGCCCGCGAAGCGATCATGCGTGCCGCCAGCTGGCCACTGGATCAGCCGCTGGATAGCGCCCAGCAGCGGCTGGCGGCGGTACTGCTGGACGAGCTGCGCCAGGTGCAGATCGACCACCTGCACCTGCCGATGCCGGCCGACCGCCGCCTGCTGCGGATTGCCCGCCAATTGCTCGCCACCCCTGCCGACCCACGCCCGCTCGATGCCTGGGCCGATTGGGGCGGGCTGTCGCCGCGCAGCCTGAGCCGGCATTTTCGCGACGAGACCGGGCTGAGTTTTGCGCAATGGCGCCAGCAGGCACGGCTGGCCGAGGGCCTGCGCCGGCTCAGCCAGGGCAGCGCGGTGGCGCAGGTGGCCGACCAGCTCGGCTACAGCAGCCCCAGTGCCTTCGTCAGTGTGTTTCACCGCCATTTCGGCGCCCCGCCCACCCGCTATCTGGCCGCCGGCCACGCGCGCGGCTTGGCATCCCCCGCCGCATCCGGATAATCGGCGCTCTTCGAGCTCGCGCCTCGGCGCGGCCTCCTCTTTCGTAGGACCTGGCTTTACATGACCGATCTGACCCGCCCCACCTTCCATGGCTTCGAACAGCTGCCGCTGCGCGAGTACGCCGAACGCGCCTATCTCGACTATTCGATGTACGTGGTGCTCGACCGCGCCCTGCCGTTCCTCGGCGACGGCCTGAAGCCGGTGCAGCGCCGCATCATCTTCGCGATGAGCGAGCTCGGCCTGAACGCGGCTGCCAAGCCGAAGAAGTCCGCGCGCACCGTGGGCGATGTGATCGGTAAATACCACCCGCACGGCGACAGCGCCTGCTACGAAGCGCTGGTGCTGATGGCGCAGCCGTTCTCGTACCGCTATCCGCTGATCGAGGGCCAGGGCAACTTCGGCTCCACCGACGACCCCAAGTCGTTCGCGGCGATGCGCTATACCGAGTCCAAGCTCACCCCCATCGCCGAAGTGCTGCTGGGCGAAATCGGCCAGGGCACCACCGATTGGGCGCCCAATTTCGACGGCACCCTGGAAGAGCCGACCTGGCTGCCGGCGCGCCTGCCGCACCTGCTGCTCAACGGCACCACCGGCATCGCGGTGGGCATGGCCACCGACGTGCCACCGCACAACCTCAACGAGATCGTCAGCGCGCTGCTGCGCCTGCTCGACAACCCCGATGCCACGGTCGCGGAACTGTGCGAACACGTGCTCGGCCCGGACTACCCGACCACCGCGGAAATCATCACCCCGGCCGCCGACCTGCGCAGCATCTACGAGACCGGCCATGGCAGCGTGCGCGCACGTGCCACTTATAAAAAAGAACACGCCAACATCGTCATCGATGCGCTGCCGTACCAGGTCTCGCCATCCAAGGTGATCGAACAGATCGCCCAGCAGATGCGCGCCAAGAAGCTGCCCTGGCTGGAAGACATCCGCGACGAGTCCGACCACACCAGCCCGGTGCGCGTGGTGCTGGTGCCGCGTTCCAACCGCGTCGATGCCGAACAGTTGATGGGCCACCTGTTCGTCACCACCGATCTGGAACGCAGCTACCGCGTCAACCTCAACGTGATCGGCCTGGATGGCCGGCCCCAGGTCAAGAATCTGCGCCAGCTGTTGAGCGAATGGCTGACCTTCCGCAGCGATACCGTCACCCGCCGGCTCAACCATCGCCTGCAGAAGGTCGAGCGCCGCCTGCACCTGTTGGAAGGTTTGTTGATCGCCTTCCTCAACCTGGACGAAGTGATCCGCATCGTCCGCAGCGAAGACGAACCCAAGCCGGTGTTGATCTCCCGTTTCGCGCTCAGCGAGGAACAGGCCGAATACATCCTGGAAACCAAGCTGCGTCAGTTGGCGCGCCTGGAAGAAATGAAGATCCGCGGCGAGCAGGAAGCACTCGCCAAGGAACGCGCGCAGCTGATGGCGATCCTGGAAAGCAAGACCAAGCTCAAGAAGCTGATCAAGGACGAGCTGATTGCCGACGCCAAGAAGTTCGGCGACGCGCGCCGCTCGCCGCTGGTGCAGCGTGGCGCCGCGCAGGCGATCGACGAAACCGAGATGGTCGCCAGCGAACCGATGACGGTGGTGCTGTCGGAAAAGGGCTGGGTGCGCGCGGCCAAGGGCCATGAGGTCGATCCGGCCGGCATGTCGTATCGCGACGGCGACAGCCTGCTGGCGGCGGTGCGCAGCCGCAGCACGCACCAGGTGGCGTTCCTGGATTCGGATGGCCGCGCCTACTCCACTGCCGTGCACACCCTGCCCTCGGCGCGCGGCAACGGCGAACCACTGACCGGACGCTTCTCGCCCGGCTCGGGCGCATCGTTCCAGGTCATGGCCAGTGCCGACAACGCCACCCGCTTCGTGCTGGCGTCCTCGCACGGCTATGGCTTCGTGACCCGCTTCGAAAACCTCACCGGCCGCAACAAGGCTGGCAAGGCGATGCTCAACCTGACTGCCGGTTCGCAAGTACTGAGCCCCGCGCAGGTGAGCAACCCGCAGACCGACCGCATCGTCGCCGTCACCAGCGCCGGCAACCTGCTGGCGGTGCCGGCCACCGACGTGCCCGAGCTGGACAAGGGCAAAGGCAACAAGATCATCGAGATCCCCAAGGCCAAGCTCGGTACCGAGCGCGTGGTGGCAGTGGTCGCGGTGGCGCCGGGCAACACCCTGCTGGTGCGCAGCGGCGCGCGCACCATGAGCCTGTCGTTCAAAGATCTGGACACGTATGTGGGCGCGCGTGCGAGTCGCGGGGCGTTGCTGCCGAGAGGGTGGCAGAAGGTCGACGGGCTGGAAGTGCAATAAGGACCACTCACTCATCCGGCGCGCAGCGGCGCGGTTGACCGGGTCGCCGCCGCGTTCCGCAAGGGCGCGGCAGAAGGTCGATGGGCTGGAAGTGCAGTAACGGCCGCCGCGATGCCAAGCGCGCCAAGGTGCGACTGGCATCGCGAATACAGCGACTTGCACCAGCAGAAAAAAATGGATTGGACGATCGGCGACACGTAGAGCACCTGCGCGGTGACGCGTTGGTGCATCAGGAGGCTGAGTGCGCTACCCAGACGGTCAAGAAGCAAAAGCAGGTGATCTGGTCCAAATCGATACGCTGTATCGCGGCATGGTGATCGCCTGCATGGACACAGACGATTATCTTGCTGGATGCGAGGACTGGAGCTACCTACGCAGTGGCGTGATGGTCGATACGGATTTTGCAGGACTGGTGCATTACGACCAGGAGTCTGCGCTGGCCGAAGACATGGTGCTTGTTTCGCGCCAACCAACGCGTTGAGACGCCGCTGCTCGTTCTGGTCGGCAGTTCCCTCGCAGCATGACAACGAGCAAATGATGGACACAGATTTCTGGTTGCAACGTTGGCAGGACGGACAAACCGGCTTTCACCAGGATGAGGTGATGCCGCTGCTGCAGAAGCACTGGCCGGCACTGCACCTGCCACATGCTGCACGCGTCTTGGTGCCGCTGTGCGGCAAGACGCTGGACATGCATTGGCTGGCCGCGCAAGGCCATCGCGTCCTGGGCGTGGAGGTCTCGCCACTGGCCGTGACGCAGTTCTTCGAGGATGCCAACCTGCAACCGCAGCGCCATGGCAGCAGCGCTGGCGAACATTTCGTCGCCGGCCCCATCGAGATCATCTGCGGCGATGCCTTTGCGCTGGACGCGCGCGCGTTGGCCGATTGCACGGCGGTCTACGACCGCGCTGCGCTGGTGGCCTTGCCGGCGGACCTGCGCCAGCGGTATCTGCAAACCACCTACGCGCGTTTGCCTGCAACGTGCCGTGGGCTGCTGATCACGCTGGAGTATCCGCAAACCGAAAAGGCCGGCCCGCCGTTTGCGGTGGATGCGGCGCAGGTGCAGGCGCTGTTTCAGGCGCCATGGCAGGTGCAACAGTTGGAACGGCGCGACATCCTGGATCAGGAGCCGCGCTTCCGTGCCGACGGCGTCACCGCCCTGTCGACCGCGGTGTATCGGCTGCAGCGCAACTGACGGCATCGAGACCAGGTCTGCAGCGCCCATCCGGGCGCCGGAATGGCCTCAATGAAAATGCCGGCATCGAGCCGGCGATCTGCAGCAGTAACGCCTGTGACATAACGACGGTCTGCACGTCTGCGCAATCGCGCGCAACGTGCCGGCCGCATGCCTCAGGCACCACAGTCCGTGGCCGCCTCAAGCACCAGCGCACAGCCTTGCAGCGTACGCCGGTCCAGCGATCCCGCAATCAACCGGCCACGTGGCCCTTGTCGATCTTCGAGGTCTGGTACAGCTCCAGGCCGATCCGCTTGATCAGGCCGAGCTGCTGCTCCAGCCACCAGGCATGATCTTCTTCGGTGTCCTGCAACTGCTTGAGCAGCATGTCGCGGCTGACGTAATCGCCGTGCTCTTCACACAGCTTCATGCCGGCAGCGAGCGCCGCGCGCACTTCGTATTCCACCACCAGATCGCGCTCGAGCATCTCGACAACGGTCTTGCCCGGCGCAAACTCGGCCGGACGCATATCCGGGTCGCCTTCCAGGAACAGGATGCGCCGCAGCAACGCATCGGCGTGCTCGGTTTCTTCCTGCATCTCGTGATTGATGCGCTCGTACAGCGCCATCAGGCCCTGATCCTCGTAACGGCGCGAATGCAGGAAATACTGATCGCGTGCCGCCAGTTCGCCGCGTAGCAGCTGCTTGAGGTAATCGACGACTTCGGGATGGCCTTTCATGGTGTGCTCCAGCGACGCAATGCGCGCATGGTGCACTAAGCCGGCGGGCAATGATCTAATCGGAATCACTTTCAGTTGCGCTTGCGGCCAGACCCGTCGTGGTCATGATCTGCAGCCACACTGAAGCGGCCGGCAGCACCTCGGCGCAGCGGGAACGGGCAGTATCGGCAGGCCTTGCACCTGACGCGCCGGAGCTGCTTTCTCCCGCTCCACTGACCGCCCAGGTCTATCGGCACCCCACGAACCACGTTCCAAGGAACCGACGATGCGCAAATGGCTGGCCCGGCTGATGCTGGCAACTGTAGTGCTGGTGCTCGCCGCCGGCCTGGCGCTGTATCTGCTGCTGCGCGGCAGCCTGGCGCAGCTGGATGGCGACAGGCCCCTGACTGGCCTGGCCGCCGCCGTCAGCGTGCAGCGCGACCAGAACGGCGTGGTCACCATCGACGCGGCAAGCCCGACCGATGCGATGCGCGCGCTCGGCTACGTGCATGCGCAGGAGCGCTATTTCGAGATGGACCTGATGCGCCGCGCGCCCGCCGGCGAATTGTCCGAACTGTTCGGTCCCAAGGCGGTGGAGCTGGACAAGCGCAATCGCGTGCATCGGCTGCGCGCCCGCGTGCATGCCAACCTGGACATCGCCGCCGGCAGCCAGCGCGCGGCACTGCAGGCCTACACCGACGGCGTCAATGCCGGGTTGGCCGCCTTGCCGGTACGCCCGTGGCCGTATCTGCTGCTGCGCCAGGCCCCGCACGCCTGGACGCTGGACGACTCCATCCTCACCGGCCTGGCGATGTATGCCGACCTGCAGGACAGCGACAACCAGACCGAACTGGCCGCCGCGCGCATCCGCGCCGTGGTGCCGCCTGCCCTGGCGGCGCTGCTCGATCATCAAGGCTCCAGCTGGGACGCGCCGCTGTTGGGCCCGGTAGATGGCGATGCATTGCTCCCCGAAGCGGCTGCGCTGGATCTGCGTGCCTTGCCGCACCCGCCCGCCGCACCGCCCGCCGAACAACCCACCCCAGGCAGCAACAATTTTGCGGTGGATGGCAGCCTCACTGCAGATGGCCGCGCCATCGTCGCCGACGACATGCATCTG
>NZ_JPLE01000002.1 GCF_001010415.1 Xanthomonas pisi DSM 18956 | reverse complement strand
CCGCCGTGGGCCAGCAGCCCCACCGGCAGGTCGTCCAGCCAGATCGCTTGTTGCTTGGGTGCGCCGTTGGTGTCGTAGTCGCCCAGCCAGTGGCCCGCCTCGTCGTAAAGCGTGTAGGTATTGGTGGTGCCCAGATAACGGCGTACCTGCTCGCCGCGGCCGTTGTAGCGGTAGTTCATGACCGCGGCACCTGCGCGCTTGACCTGGGTCATGCGGCCGGTGGTGTCGTACAGGTGCTCGCGTGCCTTGCCGCCGATGGTGAGGGTGTTGCCCATTTTTTAGTAAGTATGTGCCATTGTCAGCCTCCCGTAAAATTGATCCAGCCATAACTAGAGGTCTCCGGCACACTAG
>NZ_JPLE01000196.1 GCF_001010415.1 Xanthomonas pisi DSM 18956 | reverse complement strand
CCAGCACTTCGTCGCCGCGGGTGCTCATCGGCCCCGGCACCACCCCGGCCTGGAGGTGGTGCTGGTGCCGATGAGCACCCGCGGCGACGAAGTGCTGGACCGCTCGCTGGCGGCGATCGGCGGCAAGGGTCTGTTTCTGAAGGAACTGGAGCTGGCCATGCTGCGCGGCGAGGCCGACTGCGCGGTGCATTCGCTCAAGGATGTGCCGATGGAACTGGACGATCCGTTCGTGCTGCCGGCGATCCTGGGCCGCGGCGACCCGGCCGACGCGCTGGTGTCCAATCTCTACGCCAGCCTGCAGGCATTGCCGCTGGG
>NZ_JPLE01000195.1 GCF_001010415.1 Xanthomonas pisi DSM 18956 | reverse complement strand
CCCCCCCCCCCCCCAAACCCCCGGCAGTCGACAATCCCCCCCCCCCGCCGCACGCGGCCGAGGCGCCCGCCAGCCCGCCCCGCGCCCCCGCCCCCCCCACCCCCGCCGCCGCGCCGCGGCCCCCGCCCCCGGCCCCGCCCCCCCCCCCCCCCCGCCGCGGCCGCCCCCGCCCGCCCCGCGCCCCCCCCCGCGCCCCCGCCCGCGCCCCACCCGTGGGGGGGGGGGGCGCCGCCCGCGGCCCGGCCCCCGCCGGGGGG
>NZ_JPLE01000194.1 GCF_001010415.1 Xanthomonas pisi DSM 18956 | reverse complement strand
GAAGAAACCCCAGAAGGTGAAGAGAAGTTTGAAGTTGAAACTGAATCTCACGCTGGCGGCGAACTTCCGCAATTGATCAGCCAAATCGAAGCACTTATTGCAAAACTGAAAGGTGGCGCGGTAGGTGATGAAGAAGAAGTTGAAGCCGAAGTCAAAGACGAAGAAGAAGTTGAAGTCAAGGCTGAAGATGTATCACCTTGCGACAAAGCTGAAGATGTGGTTAGCGGCCTGCAAAACAGCAACGTAAAGGGGGCTTCGGTCGAAAAAGATGACAAACCGACAAAAGCGGCGAAAGCGTCGCCAGGTCCAGCAAAAGGGGAACACTCAATGGCATCTGATTCAGCAGTTGCTGCTTTCTACGCTGATTCTGCTCGTAAGAATAGCCTCTACCAGCGCCTGTCTAAAGTTGTTGGTGCCTTTGATCATGCAACTATGGACTCCAAGTCCGTAGCGAAATATGGCGCTAAAAAGTTAGGCTTGAAGTGCGTTGATGGGGCTGAGTTTGACGTGGTGGATAATTATCTGCGCGGCGTTGAGCACGGTCAAAAACAGCGTGTAGTCGCAAAACAAAAGGCCGCTGCGGATTCTGCAGCAACTGACGAAGCATTTGAAGCTTGGTTGAAAGGGGAATAAACATGACTTTCCAAACTAGTGTAGGCCGTCAATATACAACTGGCTTTCCTGGCGACATCGTTCGCGACGGCCCACAGCGTGGGAAGCCAGGCCGAATCGTTAGCGCCAACGACGGTGCAAACGTAAACGCCATCAGCCGTGTGTTTGGTTTTAAGGCTGACGTGTCATTAATGGGTCCTGGCCAGCGCAAAGCCTTGGGCGCGCAGGACTTCGC
>NZ_JPLE01000193.1 GCF_001010415.1 Xanthomonas pisi DSM 18956 | reverse complement strand
ATCTTATTTCCTTTCCAATCACTGAGGAATCCAAAATTGTGCTTCTTTACCGCTTCCATTAGAACTTTCAATACAAGGTTGGGCGGCAAGTGATTTGGCACACTTTTCACTTCTTCACTGATGGCCTTCTCAGAATTTAACCTGACTTTAGTTCCATCATATTTAATAACATAACATTCACTTAATAATTCAAGTGGAGTTAATATGCTTATCGCATCAACCATTTCAAACGCATCTATTGCGCTGAATTGATGTATTTCATAAGTAACTCCAAACAAATCAATTACTTTATTCTTTCTCATATTTAGGCCGATGGTGCAACGCCGCCCGTCACCGTAAATATGTCATCACGACTTGCTAAATCGTATTCAAGTTGCATGATG
>NZ_JPLE01000192.1 GCF_001010415.1 Xanthomonas pisi DSM 18956 | reverse complement strand
GGTGATGCATTCGCCATGTTTGATGGACTAATAGCAAAATCACTTAATGAAGCCTACTCAAACGAAGCTGCCATTAAAGAATCAAAGTCAAATCGCTAAAATATTGCTTATAGACTCCTTATAGATTATAATTTGTTGATCAGATATAAGGAGTCTATGATGGCAGAAAAGTTAACCCAACTTACAAGCCCCAACCAAACTGACAAATCAAGTATGTTTGCCGCGCTGCAGGGAATGCTGGACCGTGGCAAGTATACCACTGACGGC
>NZ_JPLE01000191.1 GCF_001010415.1 Xanthomonas pisi DSM 18956 | reverse complement strand
GATAAAGGCGCTTCAATCAATGAAGGGTCTTACTGTTGAGGCAGGATGGCTCGACTCTACCAGATACCCTTCAGAAACTGGTGGAGAAGGTATTCTGGTGTCAGAAGTTGCGCGGCTTAATGAGTTTGGTCACATAGCCGTTTTGAACTTTGGACAAGGACCAGTCAGGGTAGAAGTTCCACCCAGACCATTCATGAGATACGCCTATGAATTATTCGTTAGTGAGCGCAGTGAAATAGAGAATAAAATTGCTAAAAAGATTTTTTCCGGTAAAATAGACGCTAGACAGGCATTGGGTCAAATTGGGCTTGCGATGGAAGCAAAGATTGTCGAATCAATTAAAAACGGACCGTGGCAGCCAAACGCCAGATATACTGTGCGTGTGAAGGGATTCGACAAACCTTTGATTCACACCAGCCTCATGTGGCAATCTGTCAGCAGCCAAGTCATTAAATAAGAGGACACCGACGTGATCAGTCAATCTCGTTATATTAAAATTGTATCAGGGGTCGGAGCAGGCGCGGCTGTTGCAGTTCGC
>NZ_JPLE01000190.1 GCF_001010415.1 Xanthomonas pisi DSM 18956 | reverse complement strand
GATAACTATCACATGATTCTGATTTAATGTAAATTGCTATACTCATCTCAAATTCCTGCATTCGGTAATAAAACGTTCAACTTCATTATTCTTGGCAAATATGTTTCACTAAGTGGGATGGACATCCTGTCCAATCTACTGAATAGTATGAAATACCTTCGTCGCCATCGTCCATGTTTGACCAGTGAATTTTTTGTATCATTACCAACCTTCCATAGGGAATTCTAGATAAACTTGGGCATTGACACGAATTTCATTGGTAATCTTTTTAACTCGGTCTGTATTACGAGATACACGTCCGAACCAACGCCATCCGTTACTAATTGCACGAGAACCAGTGTGCCATGTTTGCCAATCAAACTGAAGAAGAGTACGATCTGGAGCTTCCCATTTCTCTAGTTCACCTTTT
>NZ_JPLE01000189.1 GCF_001010415.1 Xanthomonas pisi DSM 18956 | reverse complement strand
CCGGTGCTGCCGGTGCCCAGATTCAACGCACCGTTGCTGGTGACGCTGAGCGCGCCGGTGTTGAGGTTGCCCAGGGTGAGCGTGCTGGCATCGACGATCTGCGTTGCGCCGCCGGTGAGATTGACCGTGCCGGCGAAATGATTGCCGATGTCGGTCAGTGCCACCGTGGCGCTGCCGGCGTCGATGCTGCCAGGCCCATTGACGCTTAGCGCGCCGGTCTGGGTGATGGCGCCATTGTTGCTGGTGGCGGTCAAGGCGCCGGTGCTGCCGGTGC
>NZ_JPLE01000188.1 GCF_001010415.1 Xanthomonas pisi DSM 18956 | reverse complement strand
GTCCGCAAGGGAGCGGCACGTCTTCGCCGCGCTCGATGATCTGCTTAGGTTGGCAGCCCTTCATTGGTTTTAATGCTGTCATAATTATTGTCCTGTAACTTCTTTGATCAAACGGTCTTCAATTTCCAGCTTCTTTACCATTTTGCAGGAGTGCTCATAAGCTGGATCAGTAGATTTGATGAACGTTCCGTTGTACATGACACCTTTGCGGTCCTTGATGTCTTCGTAGGCCGCTTGCGCACAGTCGGATAAGCGAAGGCCATAATCATGAGCTACGCCGGAAAGGTAATCGACTGCGGCCATGATGGTGACATCAATATCCATGCTCTGATTTTTAGCAATAGCATCACCAAGCCGTCCAAGGGTCTTTGCCAGGCGAAGGATAAATGAATGAGGGTGAGCGCCTTTATCAGCACACCCGCCGCCATTAATGTTTTCGATTTCAGTACCGTTTTGCGCCGCCAGGATGGTCAACACAACAAGCCAATCGCCAATGTCGTCCTTAATTGCGGCCTGCAAGTCACAGATGGCCTGCTCTGTAT
>NZ_JPLE01000019.1 GCF_001010415.1 Xanthomonas pisi DSM 18956 | reverse complement strand
AGGGGGCGCGCCGAAGGCGCGGGGATAGGTAGCCACGACGTCGGGGCCCAAGATTTGCGAAGCAAATCTTGGGGGTCAGAACCGCGAAGCGGAGCTGACTACGACACCAACTTCAACCCGATCACCCCGGCGACGATCAGCCCGATGCAGGCCAGACGCGACCACGATGCGCTGTCGCCGAACAGGGCGATGCCGGCGATGGTGACGCCCAGTGCGCCGATGCCAGTCCAGATCGCGTAGCCGGTACCGACCGGAATGGTCTTCAGCGCCTGGGTCAGAAACCACAGGCTGATGCCGGCCAGGCCGATCGTCAGCACGGTTGGCCACAGCCGCGTAAACCCGTCGCTGTATTTCAGGCCCATGGCGAAGCCGATTTCGAACAGGCCGGCCAGTACAAGATAGATCCAGGGCATTGCATTACTCCTCACAGAAAAAACGGACAAAAAAAAAGCGGCCCAGTGTCTGCACACTGGGCCGCCGTCGGCTGTGGAACGCGAGGTCATCGCGTGGCGGGCCGTCCCGCCTTGAGTCGTTGACGCGCCTGAAACATGCGCGCAACCGGTCGTTCCTGACGATTACTCGCTCAGGTTACGCCCATGAAACAGCTCTTCGATCTCGCGCTTGAGCAGCGTCTCGATCTTCATGCGCTCCTTGAACGACAGGTTCTTGGCACGCTCCTCGAACAGGTACTGGTCCAGGTCGAAGTCCTTCAGGTGCATCTTGGTGTGGAAGATGTTTTCCTGATAGACGTTCACGTCGAACATCTCGTAGCGCGACTTCACGTTCTTGGCGAGGAAGTGCTGGATCGAGTTGATCTTGTGGTCGATGTAGTGCTTCTTGCCCTTCACATCGCGGGTGAAGCCACGGACGCGGTAGTCCATGATCACGATGTCCGATTCCAGACTCTCGATCAGGTAGTTCAGCGCCTTCAGCGGCGAGATGACGCCACAGGTGGCGACATCGATGTCGGCGCGGAACGTGGCAATGCCTTCCTGCGGATGCGTCTCCGGGTATGTATGGACAGTGATATGACTCTTGTCCATATGAGCAACCACGGCGTCGGAGATCAGCTCCTTGCCGGCCTGCTTCTTGTCGATCACCGGCTCTTCGGAGATCAGGATCGTCACCGATGCACCCTGCGGATCGTAGTCCTGACGTGCGATATTGAGGATGTTGGCGCCAATGATCTCGGCCACATCGGTCAGGATCTGCGTCAGACGATCGGCGTCGTACTGCTCATCGATATACTCGATGTAGCGCTGACGCTCTTCCTCGGTACGCGCATAACAGACGTCGTAGATGTTGAAGCTCAACGCCTTGGTGAGGTTGTTGAACCCCTGTAGCCTCAGGCGAGGCAACGGCTTGACCACGTCGGTCTGTCCTTATGGAAAGCGGGAAAGGAGTCAATTATGAGCCAAAGATCCCAGCAACGAAATGCCGATGTTGAGAATGGTTTACCTTGCATGACTCATGCCGTTAAGCTTCAGGAATTACACGCGGAACTACCATGAGCCCAGGAAACACGACGGTTGTCACTACGACGGTACGTAACGCTACCCCTTCACTGGCGCTGGACGCGGGCACCATCGAGCGTTTTCTGGCGCACAGCCACCGCAGGCGCTATCCGACCCGGACCGATGTGTTCCGGCCAGGAGACCCGGCCGGCACCCTCTACTACGTGATCAGCGGCTCGGTGAGCATCATTGCCGAGGAAGATGACGATCGTGAGTTGGTGCTGGGCTACTTCGGTAGCGGCGAGTTCGTCGGCGAGATGGGGTTGTTCATCGAATCCGATACGCGCGAAGTGATCCTGCGCACCCGCACCCAGTGCGAGTTGGCAGAGATCAGCTACGAGCGCCTGCAGCAGCTGTTTCAGACCAGCCTGTCGCCGGATGCCCCCCCGCATCCTGTACGCGCTGGGCGTTCAGCTTTCGAAACGGTTGCTCGATACCACAAGGAAAGCCAGCCGCCTGGCGTTCCTGGATGTGACCGATCGCATCGTGCGCACCTTGCACGACCTGTCCAAGGAACCGGAAGCGATGAGCCATCCGCAGGGCACGCAGCTGCGTGTTTCGCGGCAGGAGCTGGCACGCCTGGTCGGGTGCTCGCGCGAAATGGCCGGACGTGTGCTCAAGAAGCTGCAGGCCGATGGCCTGCTGCATGCACGCGGCAAGACCGTCGTGCTGTACGGCACGCGCTAAGCGCACGGCGCAGCCAGTGCCCAGTGCACTGGCTGCGTGCCGATGGCAGCACCAAGGCCGTGCCGCTGTGCTTTTGCGCTCGATTGGCACCACGCAGCGGCGCGGTTTTTGCGCGATACCTCTTATAAGAGAGTTCGCAACCGATCAGGCCGCACGGTCTGCACCGCGATTGCATCACAGTCCTGACGATCCGTTGATCGCAGCGACCTCAGGCGTCTGCTGACCCATCGCCTGCGAGACGGGTGGCCTGTGGGTGCGACCGGGCGATGTCTTGGCCAGTTGCACGCAATCTGCCATCCAGACGCTTGCGGCCGCCTCAGAGCGCCTTGCCACCACGGTCGCGGCAACCCCAGTTGAGGATCGGGGTGCCGGCGGGCAGCACCTGCCGGAACAGGTCTTCGCGATTGGCCTTGGGATTGACCACCACCGGTGCGCGTGCGGCCTTCAACAACGGCAGGTCTGCGGTGCTGTCCGAATACGCGATGGCGATGTCGGCGTAGCCGCGCTCGCGCAGCATGCGCATCTTTTCTTCGTTGTGGCAGTGGCGCCGCGCGGTGACCGCACCCAGCCGCGGCCCGACCAGGCTGCCGATCACCGGCACGTCCTGATGGGCCACGAAGCCGAGAATCGCGCGCGCCAGCTCGGGCGGCGCGCCGGTGGCGACCACCACGCGATCGCCAGCAGCGCGGTGGTCGGTGAAGACCTTCAATGCATGCGGAAGCAGACGCTGCCGGATCTGCGCTTCGTGCTTGAGCACGTAAGCGTCGATGAAACGATTGAACTCGCGCGCACGGTGCAGGCCGAAGGTGGCGATCCAGACGTAGCCGGACACGCCGCGGCGGCGGGTGGGCAGCATTGCCACCATGGGTCCGAGAATCGGCGAGGCCAGCAACGCAACCAGCAGACGTAGCGGATTGCGCTTGATCAACCAGGCGAACAGATGGCTGCCCGAATCGCCATCGTACAAGGTGTGGTCGAAATCGAAGACCACCAGCGGCGCATCGTCGCGCGGTGCGGGAAACGACTCAGTCATGCGCGAAGAATAGCTGACGCAGCGACTCGCCGGGTTCGGGCGCACGCATGAAGGTCTCGCCGACCAGAAACGCGTTCACGCCATGGCCGCGCATCAACTGCACGTCGGCGTGGGTGACGATGCCGCTTTCGGTGACCAGGATGCGGTCGCGCGGCACCGCAGCGCGCATGTCCAGCGTGGTCTGCAGCGACACTTCGAAGGTGCGCAGATTGCGGTTGTTGATGCCGACCAGCGGCACCGGCACCTGCACCGCGCGCTCGAGCTCGTCGATGTCGTGCACTTCCACCAGCACGTCCAGCCCCAGCTGCATCGCCAATCCGGACAGATCGGCCAGCTGCGCGTCTTCCAGCGCCGAGACGATCAACAGAATGCAGTCGGCACCCAGCACGCGCGCTTCGTAGACCTGGTACGGGTCGACGGTGAAATCCTTGCGCAGGACCGGCAGCGTGCAGGCCTCGCGCGCCTGGCGCAGATAGGCATCTGAACCCTGGAAGAAATCCACATCGGTCAGCACCGACAGGCAGCTGGCGCCGCCGAACTCGTAGCTGACCGCGATGTCGGCCGGATGGAAATCCGGGCGGATCACACCCTTGGACGGGCTGGCCTTCTTCACTTCGGCGATCACGGCCGGGTCGCCGGCAGCGATGCTGGCCTGCATGGCCGCGGCGAACCCGCGCGTGAGCGGCAGGTCTGCGCTGCGTGCGACCAGCTCGGCCAGTGGCACGCGCGCACTGCGCTCGGCGACTTCGTCGGCCTTGCGGGCGAGGATGGTGTTGAGGATATCGCTCATGGTATCGGGTCCTGGCGGGCGGGCATTATCGGTCAAGACGGCCACAACGGGCCGTTGCTGCACGCGACCATGCGCCGCATGCCCGTCGGAAGGGTGAGGATGCGGCCGCGCGATTGCCGCAACGTTGCGGCCGGATGCAGGGTCAGCGCGATGCGCCGAGCTGACGCGTAAAGGCGACATAGGCGTCCAGCCGCGCGCGCGCCGAGCCATCGGCCAGCACGGCGCGGGCGCGGGCGACACCGGCGGCGATACTGTCGGCGACGCCGGCGACGTACAGCGCGGCGCCGGCGTTCAGCGCAACGATGTCCAACGCCGGGCCGGGGACGTTATCGAGCACCTGCAGCAGCATGGCGCGCGACTGCGCGGCATCGGCCACCTTGAGGTTGCGGCTGGCCGACATGGCAATGCCGAAATCTTCCGGATGCACTTCGTATTCGCGCACCTGGCCGTCGCGCAGCTCGCCCACCAGGGTGCCGGCACCGAGCGAGAGTTCGTCCATGCCGTCGCGCCCCCACACCACCAGTGCGCGTTCGGCGCCCAACTCCTGCAGCACACGCGCCTGGATGCCGACCAGGTCCGGATGGAACACGCCCATCAGGATGTTGGGCGAACCGGCCGGGTTGGTCAGCGGGCCCAGGATGTTGAAGATGGTGCGCACGCCCATTTCACGACGGACCGGCGCCACCACCTTCATGGCCGGATGATGCACCGGCGCGTACATGAAACCGATGCCGGTCTGTGCCAGCGATGCGGCGACTTGCTCGGGCTGCAGTTCGATCACCGCGCCCAATGCTTCCAGCGCGTCGGCGCTGCCGGATTTGGAGGACACGCTGCGGTTGCCGTGCTTGGCCACCCTGGCACCGCCGGCGGCGGCCACGAACATCGCGCAGGTGGAAATGTTGAAGGTATGCGATCCATCGCCGCCGGTGCCGACGATGTCGACCATGTGCTGGCGATCGCCCACCTCCACGCGGCGCGAGAACTCGCGCATCACGGTGGCGGCGCCGGCAATCTCGCCGATGGTTTCCTTCTTGACCCGCAGCCCGGTGAGGATGGCAGCGACCATCGTGTCGGAGACTTCGCCGCGCATGATCTGCCGCATCAGATCCACCATTTCGTCATGGAAGATCTCGCGGTGTTCGATGGTGCGTTGCAGGGCTTCTTGGGGCGTGATGGGCATGGGAACGGCCATAGACAGGTGGAAAACGGCTGCAGGCGTGGCCTGCAGTGTGTCGCGCAGGGGTCAGCGCGCTGGGCTGGTACAGGCAGCCAGGTGCGCAGGACCGAATCGACGCGGTCAGCCGGTCACTGGCCGGGCCGACGCATGCGGAAGCGCGCCTGCGGCTGCACTTCGAAATAATCGGCCGGACCACCGGCCCGCAGAATGGTCTGCACCCTGGCCGGGTCGTAGACGCCGTCCTCGAGCGCGGCATGCGCAAGATGCACACCTACCACTTCGCCGAGCACCAACCAGGTTTCCACGGCCTGACCGCTTGCGCTGTGCAACTGCAGCAGCTGACTCAACCGGCACTCGAAACTGACCGGGCTTGCCGCGACACGCGGCGCATCGATCACGCGCGACGGCGCCATCTGCACCCCTGCGAGCGCGAACTCGTCGACCTCCGACGGGACCATCGCCGCGCTTGCGTTCATCGCCTCGGCCAGCGGGCGTGTGGCCAGATTCCAGGTGAACTGGCCGGTCGCTTCGATATTACGCAGGCTGTCCTTGCGCCCGATGCTGGCAAAACCGACGATCGGCGGGGTGTAGTTGAAGGCGTTGAAGAAGCTATACGGCGCCAGATTGGCGATGCCCTCGGCGCTGCGCGAGCCGATCCAGCCGATCGGGCGCGGGCCGACGATGGCATTGAACGGGTCGTGCGGCAGCCCGTGGCCTTGCGCCGGTTCGTAGAAATGCATGCTGTCGTTGGACGTGTTCATCGCGAAGCGACCTTGGGTAAGTGCCAGGCACGCAGGCCTTGCTCGGCGAGGAAGCGATGTCTGCGTGCGGCAGTGAAGCCGTCAGCGATCCACTGCGCCTTGCGCTGTCGGCAGCCGTGCCGGCGCCGGTACCGCGCCGGTGCATGGATGCCGATGCAGGCCGCGCCGCTGGCGGAAACATGCGTCGCGCGCATCGCGATCAACGCTCCAGAAAGTTTTTCAGCAGGGCATGACCATGCTGGGTCAGGATCGACTCGGGATGGAATTGCACGCCTTCCACCGGAAACTGACGGTGGCGCAACCCCATGATCTCCTCCACCGAACCATCCGGATTCTCGGTCCACGCGGTGACCTCCAGCGCATCCGGCAGCGTGGTCTTGTCCACCACCAGCGAGTGATAGCGCGTGGCCTCGTAACTGTCCGGCAGGCCGGCGAACACACCCTTGCCCTCGTGGCGGATCGGCGAGGTCTTGCCATGCATGATGTTGCCGGCGCGGATCACGTCGCCGCCGTAGACCTGGCCGATGCTCTGGTGCCCCAGGCACACGCCAAGGATGGGCGTGGTCTGGCCGAGCTGCTCGATCAGTTGCAACGAGATACCCGCCTCATTGGGCGTGCACGGGCCGGGCGAAATCACGATGCGCTCGGGCTTGAGCGCGGCGATCTGGTCGACGCTCATCGCATCGTTGCGCACCACCGTGACCTCGGCACCCAGCGCCTGCAGGTACTGCACAAGGTTGTAGGTGAAGCTGTCGTAGTTATCGAGCATCAGCAGCATGGCAAGGGACTCATTGCGCGATCAGGAAGACCGCATAGATGTTTTCGGTGAAGGTGAGGCTGCCGGCTTCAAGTGACTCTGCGATCGGCGCTACCATCGGCGATGGCGCAGCACGACTGCCACTCACCTGCACAGCATCAAGCGAATTGGAATAGGCAAAATTTCGGCGTTCGTTTCGCCAAGTGCCGGCCTGGATCCCATAAGCAAAGTTTGGCGCGACTTCGGAGATCGTATATAGCCCGCCCAACGACACGCCATAAGCGCTGGCCAGCTGGCGCGCGGAGCTACGCGTACGTTCGACCGCTTCACGCTTGAGTTCAGCGCGCACTTCGGCTTCCTTGGTATAGGCCGGAACTATTCCGGACACTTGCAGCGACTGGGTGGTCTTCAAACCAGCCAGAAACTGACGCACATCGTCCAAGTTCGAAAAGTCGGCAGACAAGGTGCGTTCCACCTTGGTGCCCTTAAAGACCTTGCGATCGTTCTCGTACTGATATTCAGGCTCTATCGACAAGGTAGACGCCTGCACGCTCTGGCTTAGCGCCTTGTGCTGCGCAAATGCAGTCAAGACGGAGGTGGCATCAGTCTGCACGCGGGTGCGTGCCAAGTCCGGCGATTGATTGGTCGCTTCCAGCGCCAACTTGACGGTGAAGCGATCAGGGATCACCTCACGCTCGGCCTCCCCCTTTACCAGTAGATGTGGCTGCGACGGCAGGCTATTAACCTGCGCCACCGCAAGCAACGGCGATGCGAAAAACGCGGCCAGCATCCAACGCGTGAGTTGCTTCATCTCTTTCTCTCCCTGATGACTGGTGCGCATGCTCACGGCACGCGGCGATGAAGCGCGGCGACATCCGCACACAGGCGATCGACCGCGTCAGCTGTCGTCGCCCACGATGTGACGAAGCGAATGACCAGGCGCCCGTCGCCGCGCGTTTCCCAGCGCTCGAAGTCGTAGCGCTGCGCGAGCCGCTCGGCCTGCTGCGCGGTGACGGCAATGAATTGCTGATTGGTCGGCGAGTCGCTGGTGAATTCCACGCCCGCTGCCAGCAGGCCGGCGCGCAGGCGTTGCGCCATGGCGTTGGCATGTGCGGCCAGTTCAAAGAACAAGCCATCTTCGAACAAGGTGGCGAACTGCGCGCCGAGCACCATGCCCTTGGCCAGCAGCGCGCCGCGTTGCTTGACCAGATAGCGCAGATCGGCCTGCAAGGCGGGATGGATCACGACCAGGGCTTCGCCGAGCAGCGCACCGTTCTTGGTGCCACCGATGTAGAACGCATCGGTGAGCGCGGCAATGGTTGGCAGATCCAGATCGTTGCCGGTGGCGGTGAGCGCTGCGCCCAGCCGCGCGCCGTCCAGATACAGCAGCAGATCGCGTTCGCGACAGAAGCGCGACAACGCTTCGAGCTCGGCACGCGTGTAGATGGTGCCGCTTTCGGTGCTGTTGGAGAGATAGACCAGCCGCGGCTGCACCATGTGCTCGTTGCTGTGCACCGCAAGCACTGACTGGATCAATGCCGGCGTCAGCTTGTCGTGCAGCGCCGGTACGGTGAGCACCTTGTGGCCGGTGGCTTCGATGGCACCGGTCTCGTGCGTGGCGATGTGCCCTGCGTCGACCGTAATCACCGCCTGATGCGGGCGCAGGAACGCGCTGATCGCAATCAGGTTGGTCTGCGTGCCGCCCACCAGCAACTGCACGGCGGCCTGCGGCTGCGCGATGGCGCCGCGAATCAATGCCGCAGCACGTTCGCTATGCCGATCGGTGCCATAGCCGCCGTTCTGCTCGGCGCTGGCCTGCGTCAAGGCCTGCAAGACGCGTGGATGCGCGCCTTCGCTGTAGTCGTTGCGGAAGCTGATGCGCGCAGCGCTGCCCTGCCCGTCCATCACAGCCCCTTGGCGGCCTGGGCGACGGCGCGAAACAGCGCGCGCCCCTTGTTCATGGTCTCCTGCCATTCCAGGTCCGGATCGGAGTCGTAGACCACGCCGCCGCCGGCCTGCACGTACAGATAACCGTCCTGGATCACCGCCGTGCGGATCGCAATCGCAGTGTCGGCATCGCCGTGCCAGCCGATATAGCCGACCGCGCCGGAGTAGACGTTGCGCTTGACCGGCTCCAGCTCACGGATGATTTCCAGCGCGCGGATCTTCGGTGCGCCGCTGACGGTGCCGGCCGGGAAGGTGGCGCGCAGCACGTCGCTGTAATTCAGGCCGGCCTTGAGCGTGCCGGTGACCTCGCTGACGATATGCATGACGTGGCTATAGCGTTCGATGACGAACTGCTCGCCCACCTTGACCGTGCCCGGTTCGGCGACGCGACCGACATCGTTGCGGCCCAGATCGATCAGCATCACGTGCTCGGCGCGCTCTTTCGGGTCGGCCAGCAATTCTTCTTCCAGCGCCTTGTCCAGCTCCGGCGTTGCGCCGCGCGGGCGGGTGCCGGCAATGGGCCGCACGGTGACCACGCCATCGCGCAGGCGCGCCAGGATTTCCGGCGAGGAGCCCACCACCTGGGTGCCGCCGACATCGAGAAAGTACATGTACGGCGAGGGATTCAACGCACGCAAGGCGCGATACACATCCACCGGGCGCGCGCGGAACGGCACGCGCAACCGCTGCGATGGCACCACCTGGAAGATATCGCCGGCGCGCACGTATTCCTGCGCCTTGCGCACCACCGCGTGGTACTGCTCGCGGGTAAACGAGGAATGGAAATCCGATTCGTCGATGGCATCGGAAATCTGCGCCTGCGGATACCCGGCGCCGCCCTGCCGCAGGCGGTGCGCCAACTCGTCCAGTCGGCGGTTTGCGCGCACGTAGGCCTGCGGCTGACGCGGGTCGGCATGCACGATCAGATACAGCCGGCCCTTGAGGTTGTCGAACACCGCCAGCTCTTCGGAGAGCATCAGCAGGATGTCGGGCGTGCCCAGTTCGTCGGGTTTGTCGCCGCTGCCCAGGCGCGGCTCGATGTACTGGATGCATTCGAAACCGAACCAGCCCACCAGCCCGCCGGTGAAGCCGGGCAGACCCTCCAGTTGCGGCACCGAATGCTCGGCGCGCAAGGCGTCCACTTCGGCCAGCGGGTCGGCGACCTCGCGGGTTTCCAGCACTTCGCCGTGCTCGCTGACTTCCAGGGTATGACCGCGGAAGCTGTACACACGCCGTGCCGGCAGGCCGATGATGGAATAGCGCCCGAAGCGCTCACCGCCCTCGACCGATTCGAACAGATAGGTGTAGGCGCCGTCGGCGAGCTTCAGATAGACCGACAGCGGCGTGTCCAGGTCGGACAGCACTTGCCGGACAACGGGGATACGGGTGTGACCTTCAGCGGCTTGGCGCTGGAACTGCTCTGCAGTGATCAAGACGACTTTCCTTCCGGGACTCTGTGGCGGGGCGGACGACGGCAACGGGCCACCATCGCCACCAGCGGCGAGCGGAAGAGAAGGAGCGTGGGGTCGTCAGGCGGGACACGCGACTACTGTAGCGCAAGTGCCGCTCCAGGGCAGCAGGCGCGCAGGCAACTGCGGTGCACATTGCGAAGCTGGGTTGGGCAGGTTGGGGGTTGTCGGGCAAGGCGTCCGATGCGGACTGGTATCGCTCCGGGCAGCGCGCGCCTTTGGTCATGCATCTGTGCACTGCAGGTCAGGCGTTGTGAGTCGCTGGCGCAGGGCGAGGGGCGCCTGGTGTCGGCATGGGTGTTGGCGCGGGGACCCTCACCCCAACCCCTCTCCCGCGGGGAGAGGGGCTTTAGGCAGTGCGCACCGCAGGGTCAGTTTTACCAATCCCCACGCCTTGGCTCACCCATCACGGCTCCCAGCGCTCACGCGCTCAGCAACGGACAGTCCACCGGCAAATGCATCCGCAGTCGCGCCGGAACGCAGTCGATATGGAAATGCAGCGAGGTTTCCGGTTCGCCATCCAGGTTCAGCGTAAGCGGTTGTTGCGAGAGGATTTCCAGCCAGGGCAGCCGCGCGCGCACAGCGACGCGTTCCAACGCCGCCTGCTTGCCCCCAGTAACCAGGGTGCCGAGCGTGGCGGCCACCTCGCCGTTGAGCGCTGGCACGATGGTCACGTCGAGCAGCCCATCGTCGATCAAGGCCTCCGGACACAACGCCTGACCACCGCCGGCCTGGCGCCCGTTGCCCAGGCCCAATGCGATGAACTCGCCTTCCCAGCTGAAATCCGGACCTGAAAAACGGGCACTGATCGGGTCGATCCGGCCCAGCCGCGACATCCCGGTAATCAGATAGGCCAGGCCGCCAAGCATCTTCTTCAAGCCTTCGTCGGTTTCCACCGTGACCTGGGTCCCGAAGCCGCCGCTGGCGACATTGGCGCACCAGTGGGGGCCATGTGCGGTGTCGATGCGCAACAGGTCGATCGCGTGCGCGGGGCGCTCGGCAATCAGGTTCAGCGCATGCAGCGGCTCGATCGGCACGTTGGCGGCCGTGGCGAAATCATTGGCGGTGCCCAATGGGACCAGGCCCAGCGATGGCAGGCTGTCGGCATCGCCGTGGTGGTGCGCAAGCGCGGCGGCTACCTCGCTCAAGGTGCCATCGCCGCCGGCGGCCACCACCGTCTGCACGCCATCGGCGACCGCTTCGGCAACGTAACGTTCGGCGTCGCCCTCTTCCCAGGTGACGCGCACCTCGAGCTGCACACCGCGGTTGCGCAACTCCCCCACCGCCTCACGCAGGTCCAGATTATCGGTGGACTTGCCGTTGAGGATCAGACGCCAGTGGGACGGGGCCATGCGCGCTGCCGATGCTGTGGGAGTGGTGGCCGCAGGCTAGCAGCGCGCCAATGGGTGGATCGTGAATACGTCATGCCATCGGGCTGTCATGGGCATGTCATCGACGACCCGGAGAGTAGAAGGCCATAGCAGGGACGACGGGCGGAGGCAGGATCAGCCTCCAATTTTCTTGAAGGCCGCTCCGGGTGGAGCGGCCTTCCTTTTGTGCGCGATGCGCGGCTCGCAGCGATCGACAACGACTGCGCTCAGCGTCAGGCGGGCCTGACAGTACTCGTAACGGCATGGACCACGGGCGGATTCCCGCGCTGGGGGCGCCGTCCGCATCCAGCTTTCGACTGCTCCCCCGGGCCTGTCGGCCGCGGTCAACCGCCTGCGGCAAATGCGGCCAGGCGCTCGCCATCGAGCCGGTACACCGTCCAACCGTCCATCGGGCGGGCGCCGACCGCCTGATAAAAGTCGATGGCCGGCTGATTCCAGTCCAGCACCGACCACTCGAAACGTCCGCAGCCACGCTGCACCGCCAACTGGGCCAGATACCGCAGCAGCCTCAGGCCGGCGCCCTTGCCGCGCGCTTCCGGGCGCACGAACAGGTCTTCCAGATACAGACCGTTGCGGCCCAGCCAGGTCGAGTAATTGAAGAAATACACCGCAAAACCCAGTGCCTGGCCGTCTTGCTCACAGATCAGCGCATGCGCGGTGGCGCCGTCGCCGAACAGGCTGGCGTGCAGGTCCTCGGGGGTGGCCTTGACCGCGTCGGGCTCGCGCTCGTAGATGGCCAACGCGGTAATCAGCTCATGCAACAGCGGCACATCGTCGGGCGTGGCGGGACGGATCTGCGGCGCCGGCTGGCTCATCGCACCGCATCCACCGCCGCGCGCATCTGCGCGATCACCTGCGCATAGTCGGGCGCATTGAAGATCGCCGAGCCAGCCACGAAGGTATCGGCGCCGGCGGCGGCAATTGCGCCGATATTGTCGGCCTTGACCCCGCCATCGATCTCCAGCCGGACCGGTTTTCCCAGCGCATCGATCCTGCTGCGGATGGCGCGCAATTTATCCAGTGCCGACGGGATGAACGCCTGCCCGCCGAAGCCGGGGTTGACCGACATCACCAGCACCAGATCCAGCTCCGGCAGCACCCAATCGAGAATGTCCACCGGGGTGGCCGGATTGAGCACCAGCCCGGCCTGGCAGCCGTGCGACTTGATCAGCTGGATGGTGCGATGCACATGGCGGCTGGCTTCGGGATGGAAGCTGATGGTCGTGGCGCCAGCCTCGGCGAAATCCGGCACGATGCGATCCACCGGCTCGACCATCAGGTGCACGTCGATCGGCGCGGTGATGCCGTGCTTGCGCAGGGCCTGGCACACCATGGGGCCGATGGTCAGATTGGGGACGTAATGGTTGTCCATCACGTCGAAGTGCACCCAGTCGGCGCCGGCCTTGAGGACGTTGTTCACCTCTTCGCCAAGACGGGCGAAATCGGCGGACAGGATGGACGGGGCGATCGCCGTCGATTGCATGGGCAGCTCGTAGGAAGACGGAAACCCCATTGTCGCAACCCCTGCCCGCCGAGGAAAGGCGTGCATCCGTGGCGGGCCCATCTGCGTATGCCCTTGACCGGCGCGCTGCGCCCGACTTGAGGAGATTCCATGAAAACCACCCCGCTCGCCTCCGCCGCCATCGTGTTGCTGGCCATCGCGTCACCCGCCTGGGCGCAAACCGGCCCGGCCGACTGGTCCGGCTTTTCCCTAGGCGCCAATGTGGGCGGTGCCGATCCTGCCGGCGTGTCCGGCGGCCGTTTCGGCTTCGATACCGACCTGGATGGCCGCGACGGCGACCAGGTCAGCACCGCCACCGGTGCCGATGCCTTCTCGCCCGGCTTTTGCGGCGGTGCGGCGGCCGGGCGCACACCGGCCAGCGGCTGCAGCAAGGACAAGGGTGGCGCCGAATACGGGGCGCGGCTGGGCTATGACTGGCAGGCCGGCAACTGGGTCTATGGCGTCGTGGCCGAGTACACCCGCAACGACATCCGCGACAGCGTCAGCGCCTTCAGCACCACGCCTGCGCTGTACACCTTCACCCGCCAGCTCAACCGCACCGCTGCGTTGCGCGGACGGATCGGCTATGCCTTCGGCCAGCAGGGCGATTACCTGGCGTACTTCACCGCCGGCGTGGCGCGCGGCGAGTTCGACCACAGCTTTGCCAGCAGCAATACCGCCAACAGCTTCACCGGCAGCGGCGGCGATAGCGCCGACGGCTATCAGGCCGGCGTCGGCCTGCAGCGTCGTTTGAGCGACCATGTCTCGGTAGGCGTGGAATACCTGTTCACCCGCCTGCAGGACGAAGACACCCGCGTGCGCGTGGGGCCGGGCACCGCGCCGGCCACCAACCCGTTCCTGCGCGTCAATCCGGCCGGCACCGACCTGCGCCGCACCGATACCGACTTTTCCACCAATGCAGTGCGGCTGACGGCGACGTATCGCTTCTGATGCCGGCCTGATGGCAGCGCCACCCGGGCTGGGCCTGGGTGGCGCTGTTTCTTTCTGGGATGCGCGGCGACCTGGCGTGCTGCGAACGTTCGAACGCGCCAGGCGGTCAACTCGTCCAGTCAACGCTTGCGCAGCCGCTGGATCCGGTCGTAGGCGGCGTTGATCTGGCTGGCCTTTTTTTCGGCCTGGCGACGGGCTTCCGGGTCGGCGTTGGCCACCTTGTCCGGGTGGTAGCGCGACATCAGCCGGCGATAGGCCAGATCGATCTCGGCCGTGGTGGCGTCCGGCTCCAGTCCCAGGGCTTCGTACGGGTTTTCCGCGCGCCGCTTGAACCAGCCGGCATCCACCGCGTGCCCGATGGCCAGGCCGATCATCAGCCCCACGAAGGGCGCGCCGCGGAACAGCAAGGCGCCGGCCAATGCGCCGAGCAGTTTTCCGTACCAGGACATGAGCAATCGGGGGCGGCAAGGCGGGCTGGCGATCTTACCCGAACGCCCGCCCGGCCTGGCTGACGGGCCGTCGACACCGGGTGTGCGGCGGCGGCCAATAAATCCAGCGGGGCGCGCCGAAGCGCCGTACACTACGCGGCCCGCTGCACACCCGCGGGCCCGCCGGGTCCCGGGGACAGCGTCATAGCGACGTCCTTAGGAGTGCCTGTGTCGACCACGCTGTTGCAATCCGATCTGCCCGGCCTGCCGTTGCGTCACCGTGGCAAGGTCCGCGATGTCTTCGATATTCCCCGCGACCGCCTGCCCGCCGATGCGCCGCCCGGCGACTACCTGTTGATGGTGGCCACCGACCGCCTGTCCGCGTTCGACGTGGTGTTGCCGGACCCGATCCCCGGCAAGGGCGAGATGCTGTGCCAGGTCTCCAATTTCTGGTTCCACAAGACCGAACACCTGATGCCCAACCACCTGGTCAACATCGCGGTGGAACAGGTACTGCCCGACGGTGTGGACCCGACGCTCTATGCCAAACGTGCCGTGGTCACGCGCAAGCTCAAGCCGGTGCCGGTGGAAGCCATCGCACGCGGCTATCTGATCGGCAGCGGCTGGAAGGACTATCAGCGCACCGGCAAGGTCAGCGGCATCGAATTGCCCGACGGCCTGCGCCAGGCCGAGAAACTGCCCGAGCCGATCTTCACCCCCTCGACCAAGGCCGCTGTCGGCGACCATGACGAAAACATCGACTTCGATGCGATGGTCAAGACCGTGGGCGCCGAACTGGCCGAACGCGTGCGCGATGCCACCTTGCGCATTTACCGCTTCGCTGCGGATTTTGCCGCCGAACGCGGCATCTTGCTGGCCGACACCAAGTTCGAATTCGGCACCGACGCCGATGGCCGCCTGTACATCATGGACGAGATGCTGACCCCGGACTCGTCGCGTTACTGGCCGGCCGATCAGTATGAAGTAGGTACCAGCCCGCCAAGCTACGACAAGCAGTTCGTGCGCGATTATCTGGAGACGCTGGACTGGGGCAAGACCGCACCGGGCCCGAGTCTGCCGGCCGATGTCATCGACCGCACCCGCGCCAAATACGCCGAGGCATTGCAGCGGCTGGCGGGCATTTCGGTCGATTGATGGCTTGCCCCCGATTTAAAGGCTTGTAAGGCGTCTCATCACGCTGACGCCGTTATGACTAGAGCGCTGACACACTCGGCGCGCTATGAGTCCAGCGACTGCCAGCTGAGGCCAAGCTGGTGGTTGCATGTGAAACTTCATGACGGCCACTGCACACAAGCGCAGCCAATTTTGTTTCCATTACGCTCGCCGCGATGGCGTGCCCTCTTGTCCAACGAGGTCGCAATGGCTCGGTCAAATCACCTCCTCCGCATGCTGCCTGCTTTCCGCAGTGCGGTGGCCCCCGGTTTATTGTTCGCACTGAGCGCCTGCACGGCCGGCGAATCTGCTGCCCCTGTCGTGGCGCCAGTCGCACCCGCGAAAACCACGACACCTGCAGCGCCGGCGATCAACGACAGACTTGGCGCGTTGATACAGGCCACAGGCGTCACCTGTACGGATGCAAAGGCTGCAAAAGGATGCACAGCAGGCAATGTCGACAGCGGTGATTTTTATGATGTGGAGCTTTCACCGGATTGTGGCGATGAGGGATTTTTCGCTGGCGTAGCCCTGGGGAAGGGAGTTGATGTATTGGATGTCGTGCCCGCCACCGGCAGTAGCGCAACGGCTACAGCAAATTTATCGCAAGGCCAGCTCGTCTGCATCCAGGCGATCGGCCGCGCCGGACAGAACCCGCTTTATTACTACGTCGCCGCAATTCCGGCGGACACCATTGCAAAGTGCAAGAACAACGCATTGTGCAAAACCTATGGCGACAGGCCGATCAAGCGGATGAAGCCTGCAAGTAGCGAGAGCTGCCACGTAGCAGCACCAGGACACTACGTTGGCAATTGTGCGCAAGGATGGGTGAGTGCAGATGCACTCGATGTCTTTTCCAACGGATTGTGAATCATCCAATCCGCATCAGGGTCGACCAACCAATTAGCAAAGGAACAGCTCATGTCGGATCCAAAAATTACCCGTGTGGTCAGTAGCGTAGGTACGACGCGTACGCTGGAAATGGACGATGGCAGTGTCATCACGCGCTCCGGAGGCACCGTATCGTGGCGCAACAACAATCCCGGCAACCTTAAATTTGAGTTCGCCGGAAGTGCCGATACGACCGTCCACAACCCACGCACCCGTGAGCAGGCACTCGATGCCGCGCAGAACCGCTATCAGGGTGTCGTTGGCCTGGACCAATGGGGCAATGCGGTCTTCGAAAGCTACGAGGCCGGCCGCGCAGCCAAAATTCAACTACTGGAGCGTCGCTTCGCAGAAAAGACCGTCGAAGAAATGCTGCCCAGTTATTCAACTGCTGACTACAGTGGCAAGACCCACCATAAGGAACAGGCGGCTGCGATTTTCGCCGAGGGCGATCGACATGGCGTGGACTTGCGCGAGAAAACCGTCGGGCAGATGAGTGTGCGCGAACGCGAGGTACTTGCAGATGGGATTCGGCGTTTCGAGGGCTGGCGCGCAGGAGAGGTAGAGACCATCCGGCAACCTTCGCACACCCCCACAACCGGGCCAGTACAAACGCAATCACCCAATGCACAATCTGGGAACACCCCCGTGGCCGGCCAGGTCGCAGCAGCTGCCAGTGGTGCTGCCGTTTATAACGAGGCGTATCAGCACTTCCTTGGCGGAAATCAGAAATATGAGTATGGGCGTCCAGATAACCCGCGCCCCGGTCGAGACAGCAGCCGGCTGGAGCGCGATGCCGACGGCGATGGACGGCGGGGAGTGGATTGCTCCGCTTTCGTCTGGCGGGGGCTCAAGAATGCCGGATACGATGTACCTGGCGAGAATGCTGCCGCCTTTACGACCGCCAAGCTGTTCAGCGGCACCAACATCACGCCCTATGCGCGCGAACATTTCGACGTCACGTCGGCCGCAGAGGCGCGCAAGCCGAATGGATCGTTGCATCAGGGGGACATCCTGATGTTCTCGTCGCCGCAGGGCCAGCATGTCGGCATCTTCAAGGGCTACGACGCAAAGGGGAATATCCAGTTCATCGGTTCCCAGGGCAGCACGGGGCCGGCCGAGGTCACGATCACTCCCGGCGGTTACTGGGATGGCAGCGGTACGCGTATCGTTGGTGCGTTGACTCCCAAACCCGAGTTCCAGGTACGCGCACCGCTACATGGCACGGCTGAACCCACCGCAGCGCGCACTCAGACACCTGCGAATGTATCGCCAATTCAGCAGGGATCGAGTGGTACGGGCTCTCATCACCTGCTCAAGCACGGAACCCGTGGGAACGAAGTACAGTCGCTGCAGCAGGATCTGAACCGTCTGGGCGTGCGCGATGCACAAGGACATCGGCTTGCCGAGGATGGACGCTTTGGCGACAACACGCGCGAGGCGGTGATGGCGTTCCAGAAGCAGCATGGGTTGCAGCCGGACGGTGTCGTGGGCCGCGATACGCGGGCGGCGTTATCGGCGCCTGCGCAGACAGCGGCCAAAGCGGCCGACGCCCCGGTTGCGCCGCCGAAGGGCCCGTCGCTCAACGATGCCTCGCATCCGGACCATGCGCTGCACAACGCGATCCGCAGCAAGCTGCCAAGCATGATCTCCAACGAGACCGCCGCCAACGTCACTTTGCAGGCCAAGCAGAATGGCATCGACAGCGCAGATAAACTGCAGAACGTGACGGTGCAGGATGGCAAGGCATTCGTGATGGGGACCACGCCAGGGTTCCGTGCGGCGGTGGATCTGAACCAGCCTGCCCCGTCATTGGAGCAGACCAGCGCGCAGCTATTGGCTGGCCAGTCGCAGCAGCAACAGGCGCACGAAGAGCAGCAGAAGGTCGCCATCGGCGGCCGCTGAGTACTGCGCTACCAAGAAGCCGGCCTGTATGGCCGGCTTCTTGTACCTACTTTATCTGCCACAGCTTGATGCACTCGGTAGAAACGCGACCTTGGGCGTTGGAGCGTCGATTCACACCGTCACTGTCTGCTGCACGACCCACCCGGCGGCGCATCACCCACGCGATGTGCTGAGCGCGATAGAGAGATTGCGCGGATGCACGCCGGACAATGCCCTGCGTGCAATGGGACGGGCACATCTCTGCGATGCGCTGCGCAGCGCAAAGAGGCCGGGCGCACAGAACGCAATACATCCGTAACTTTTACTACTGTCCAGTTCGGGACTGTGCAAGCGTAGCTGCCGGCACCCGAGGTGCCATCGGCGACCGGCTGTCGGGGGGTGCTGCCGGTCTTTGCATCGCACGTTTTCTGGAGAGAGTCGTCATGCATTTTCATCGCCTGGGCGCGGCCATCTGCTGCGCGCTATCGTTTTCTGCTGTCGCTACCGCTGCTGATCTATCTACCACTGCGGCGGTATCGCGCGCGCAGTCGCTGCTGGGGAACAACGCCGCCGCGCTGGCCAATCGTGCGCCAGCCGATGCCTTCATCGCGCGCGACAGCATCGTCGATGCCGATGGCACCGAGCATGTGCGCTTCGATCGTACCTATCAGGGATTGCCGGTCATCGGCGGCGATGTGGTGGTGCATTCGCGGCGCGGCGTGATGCGCCAGTTGAGTCAGACCATGGAGACCAGCATCCGTCCCAGTCTGCTGCCCGGCATCGATGCCGCCACCGCCCTGCGCGTGGCGGGTGTGCAGTTCGACGTACCGCAAGCCGCCGCGCCACGCGCAAGCCTTGCGCTGTACGCGCGCCAAGGCACGCCGCGGCTGGTGTACGAGGTGATCTATAGCGGCATCAAACCCGATCAGACGCCCACCGAAATGCATTACATCGTCGATGCAGTGGACCAACGCATCCTCGAATCCTGGGACACGGTGCATACCGCGTGTGCAGGCGGCACCAGCGCGGCCGGCACCGGGCGCTCGCTGTATGCCGGTAGCGTGGCGTTGGCCACGACGCGGTGCAGCAGCGGTTACGAGTTGACCGATCTGAGCCGCGGCAGCGGTGCCACCTACAACATGCGCAACAGCACCTCCGGCAACGGCACCTTGGTCACCGATGCCGATAATGCATGGGGTAGCGGTGCCAACAGCGATACGGTGACCGCGGCGGTGGATGCGCATTACGGCGTGGCGTTGACCTGGGATTATTACCGCACCGCGCATGCACGCAGCGGCATCGCCAACGACGGCGCCGGTGCACGCAGCCGCGTGCATTACGGTAGCCGCTACAACAACGCGTTCTGGCAGGACAGCTGCTTCTGCATGACCTTCGGCGATGGCGACGGCAGCACGTTCACGCCGCTGGTGTCGGTGGATGTGGCCGGCCACGAGATGACCCATGGCGTGACCAGCCGGACTGCGCGTCTGGTGTATTCCGGCGAATCCGGTGGTTTGAACGAAGCGACGTCCGACATCATGGGCGCGATGGTGGAGTACTCCGCCAACAATAGCGCGCAGCCGGGCAATTACCTGATCGGCGAGAAGATCATCCCGGGCAACAGCGGCGGCACGCTGGCATTGCGCTACATGTTCAAGCCGAGCCTGGATGGCGATTCGCCCGATTGCTACAGCAGCAGCCTGGGCTCGCTCAACGTGCATTACAGCTCCGGCGTGGCCAACCATTTCTACTATCTGCTGGCCGAAGGCGCGGTGGTGCCGAGCGGCTTCGGTGCCGGTACCAGCTGGAACGTCACCCCGGCCGGACTGGTCTGCAACGGCAATACCGCGTTGACGGCGATCGGCCGGGCGGCGGCCAGCCGCATCTGGTATCGCGCGCTCACCGTCTACATGACCTCCTCCAGCAACTACGCGGCCGCACGTCGGGCCACGTTGAGCGCGGCCACCGATCTGTATGGCGGCACCTCCAGCCAGTACCGCGCTGTCGCAGCCGCCTGGAGCGCGGTGTCGGTCAACTGATGCTGTCCGGGCCTCGCCATGCCGGTGTTGCGTGGTGGGGCCCGGTTACCGGTGGAACGCCACCGCAGCCGTTCGCACGCGTATGCTTGGGGTCATTCCTGGGAGGGAACATGACCGAACGCACCACGACCGCGCGACCGATCGAACGCTATTTCGCCAGCTATTCCGACGATCACCGCAACGACACCAATCAGCTGATCCATGTGGTCGCAGTGCCGGCAATCCTGTGGTCGGTGGTTGGCCTGCTCTGGTGCATTCCGGTGGGCGGCACCTGGTTCAGCAGCGGGGTGTGGGCAGCGCTGTCGATGTTTGCGGCGTGGTCCTATTACAACCGGCTGTCGCGCCCGCTCGGGCTGGGCATGCTGGGCATCTTCTTCTTCTTCGGCTGCCTGTGCCGGTTGATCGAAGGCCGCATCGGGCTGACCGGATTGTTCGCCACCGCGCTGTCGGTGTTCGTGCTGGCATGGGTTGCGCAGTTTGTGGGCCACAAGATCGAAGGCCGCAAGCCGAGCTTTCTGACCGATCTGACCTATCTGCTGATCGGGCCGATCTGGGTGCTGGCCAAGGTGTATCGCCAGCTAGGGTGGCGCTACTGAGCCCGGCGGCGACGTGCTTGGCATGTCGCGCAGGGATGTAGGCGTGGTCTGATGTCATCGCACACTGCGCTGCAGCGGTGCACATCGAACCCACTACGCCCCGCACTCGCACGCACGGCCTTACTCGCCAATACCGAGCTCTTCCGGCAGCGGGCGAAACGCGCGCGGGGCATAGCCGAAATCGCGACGTGCCGGTTCCAGGTCGAATACCAGGTCCTCGCGCATGCGTTGCAGCGCCGCCGCGTTCATGCCACGCAGGCGGCCCAGGCGTTGCGCAGCAGTGAGCGCAAGCCCGAACAGGCCAGGCGGCACCTGATAGAGCCGCGCCGGCCGTGGCAGCGCCTGCAGCACCCGTTCCACCATCTGCGTGTAGGCCAGCACTTCGCCGCCGCCCACCGCGTAGCTGCGTTGCTGGGTCGCCGGTTGGCCGATCACCGCCAGCGCCGCGCTGGCCAGATCGTCCACATGCACCGGCTGACGCAGACCGGTGGCATTGGCCGGCAGCACGAAGGCGCCGGTGCGCTGGGCCAGGCCGGCAATCTGGGTGAGCGTCTTGTCGCGTCCGGCACCGTAGACCAGGGTCGGGCGCAGCACGGTGGCGGTGGCGCCGCGCGCCATGGCCGCAGAAAACAGTGCCTGTTCGGCGTGCGCCAGCCGTTGCGACACGTCGCGCTCGGCCGCATCGATCGAATGCTCCTTGACCTCCACGCTGGTGGAACCGAACGCCACGATGCGCGGTGCGACCACCGGGTTTTCGGCATACCAGCGGGCGAAGTGGTCCAGCGGCCCGCAGCTGAAGATCACCTCGAACGCATCGCCTGCAACGGCCGGCACAGCCAGATCGCCCTGCCGCCAGATCAACCCGGAGCGCGCCGCACGCGGCTGCCGCGACCATGCCGTCACCTGCCACCCGCGGCTCAGCAGCCGGGTCAACAGACGCTCGCCGATCTGCCCGCTGCCGCCAAAAACCAGGGCGCGCGGTGCAGAAACAGCGGTGGACGGAGCGGGATGGGTGGCGGTCACGGGGCAACGACATGGTCCTGAATGACAGCAGCATACCCAGTCCCTCACGTCGATGCGCGCGCCGTTTGGCCGGCAATTGCGCGTCTGCGCGGCGCCGGCGTTGACACTGACGTCAGTCAACGGTTTGTTAAGCTCTCTGGCCTGCTCGCGAATCCTGTGTTCCCTGCATGCCTTTTCCGCTGGAAATTCTGCTGGCGCTGCCGTTCCTGATGGCCGCCGCCGTCGCGCTGTTCTCGCGCACGCCACGTGCGATCACTGCGTGGTTGGCGGCGGCCGCGCCGTTGGCCGGCCTGCTGGTGCTTGCCACGTTGACGCCGGTAGTGCTGCGCGGCGAGGTGATTGGCAGCGAGCATGCGTGGTTGCCGCAGATCGGTTTGATGTTCTCGCTGCGGCTCGATGGGCTGGCCTGGATGTTCGCGCTGCTGGTGCTGGGCATCGGCGCGCTGGTGGTGATGTATGCGCATTACTACCTGAGCGCACGCGATAGCGCTTCGCGCTTTTTTGCCTATCTGTTGCTGTTCATGGGCGCGATGCTCGGCATGGTGCTGTCGGGGAATCTGCTGTTGCTGATGGTGTTCTGGGAACTCACCAGCATCAGCTCGTTCCTGTTGATCGGGTTCTGGTCGCACCGCAAGGATGCACGCGAAGGCGCACGCATGGCGTTCGTGCTGACTGCCGGTGGCGGCCTGGCCCTGCTCGGCGGCATCCTGATGATCGGCCGCATCGTCGGCAGTTTTCAGCTGGATGCGGTGCTGGCCGCCGGCGATATGATCCGCGCCAGCCCGCTGTATCCGTATGCATTGGGATTGGTGCTGCTGGGCATCTTTACCAAGAGCGCGCAGTTTCCGTTTCACTTCTGGTTGCCGCAGGCGATGGCCGCGCCCACGCCGGTGTCGGCGTACCTGCACTCGGCCACGATGGTGAAGGCCGGTGTGTTTTTGCTGGCGCGCCTGCATCCCGCACTGGCCGGTACCGATCTGTTTTTTTACACCGTCACCAGCATCGGTGCGATCACGCTGCTGCTGGGTGCCTGGCACGCGATCTTCCAGCACGACCTCAAGGGCGTGCTGGCGTACTCGACCATCTCGCATCTTGGCCTGATCACGATGCTGTTCGGCCTGTCGACACCGATGGCCGTGGTGGCGGGCGTGTTCCACATCCTCAACCACGCCGTGTTCAAGGCGTCGTTGTTCATGGCTGCGGGCATCATCGACCACGAGACCGGTACGCGCGACATGCGCAGGCTCGGCAATCTGCGCCGGCTGATGCCGTTTACCAGTGCATTGGCGATCATCGCATCGTTGGCGATGGCCGGCATTCCGCTGCTCAATGGCTTCCTGTCCAAGGAAATGTTCTTTGCGGTGGCGCTGGAGACCCAGGCGCCGGAGCTGATGCGCATCCTGGCGAGCATCGCCGCGTTGCTGGCCGGCCTGCTCGGCGTGGCCTACAGCCTGCGGTTTGTGCACGACACCTTCTTCGGCGACGGCCCACGCGCTCTGGAAACCACGCCGCACGAGCCGCCGCGCTGGATGAAGATCCCGGTGGAAGTGCTGGTGCTGATCTGCCTGGCGGTCGGCATCGCGCCGGCATGGACGGTGGCGCCGGTGCTGCGCGCCGGAGCCGGCGCGATTCTTGGTGATCGATTGCCCGACTACAGTCTGGCGCTGTGGCACGGCTTGAACTGGCCGCTGGCAATGAGCGTGGCCGGCATGATCGGCGGCACGCTGCTGTACATGGCGATCCGCCGCCTGCTGGATCTGTATGCGGTGCAGAACCGTTCGCCCGGCAAGGCCATGTTCCACTGGAACCTGCGTGCGCTGTTCAGCGCCACCACGCACATGACCGACGCGATCACCAACGGCAATCTGCAGCGCATGCTGATGTTGCTGGTGCTGAGCGCGGTGGTGGTGGCGCTGGTGCCGTTCCTGCAGGGCGGCGCGCTGCCGGCCTGGCCGGCGCCCACGCCGATGCCGTTGCTGGGCTGGACGGTCTGGCTGCTGATGATCGCCTGTGCGCTGGGCAGCCTGTTCCTGTACAGGCAGCGCCTGCTGGCGGTGCTGGTGCTCGGCGGCACCGGGCTGGCGGTCAGCCTGACCTTCGTGTTCCTGTCGGCGCCGGACCTGGCGCTGACGCAGCTGCTGGTGGAGATGGTGACGCTGGTGCTGATGCTGCTGGCGATGAACTACCTGCCCGAACGCTCGCTTCCCGAGCGCGCCCGGCTGCGCAAGATCCGCGATGTCTGCCTTGCGATCGCCGGCGGCGCCGGCCTGGCCGCGCTGTCTTACACCTTGATGACGCAATCCAGCCACACCGTTGCCGGCGAACTGCTGCAACGCGCGTTGCCCGAGGCCTATGGGCGCAACGTGGTCAACGTGATCCTGGTGGATTTCCGCGGTTTCGACACGTTTGGCGAGATCACGGTGTTCGCGATTGCCGGGTTGGTGGTGCATGCGCTGTTGCGGCGCTCGCGCATGGCGCCGGAACGCAGCATGCCCGGGCCGGCGATCCGCTTGCCGGTGCCGGCGGATCTGGCGCAGATCATGTTCCCGCTGACGCTGACCGTGTCCCTGTTCCTGTTCCTGCGCGGTCACAACGCGCCCGGTGGCGGCTTCATCGCCGGGCTGGTGCTGGCAGTGCCGTTGCTGATGCAATACGTGATCCAGGGCACTGCGTCGGTGGAATCGCGCTTCGGCTTCGACTACATCCGGCTGATCGGCATCGGCCTGTTGTGCGCGCTGCTCAGCGGTGCCGGCTCGCTGCTGTTCGGGTTGCCGTTCCTGAGCAGCGGGCATGTGGAGATTCCGCTGCCGCTGCTGGGCGATCTGGAACTGGCCAGCGCACTGGGGTTCGATATCGGCGTGTACCTGGTGGTGTTCGGTGCGGCGATGTTGATGCTGTCGATGATGGGCACGATCAAGCCCTCACGTACGCGCAGTTCGCAGCGCGGCGAGATCGACCCCACCCAACGTTCGACACGCACCGCGGAGCAGCATTGATGGAATTGGCAGTGGCAAGCGCGATCGGCGTCCTCACCGCATTGGCGATCTATCTGCTGCTGCGCGCGCGCAGCTTCGATGTGATCCTGGGGATGACCTTCCTGTCGTACGCGACCAACCTGCTGATCTTCGCCGGTGGACGGCTGCGCAGCGGCCAGCCGCCGGTACTGCGCGAGGGCATGCCGGTGG
>NZ_JPLE01000187.1 GCF_001010415.1 Xanthomonas pisi DSM 18956 | reverse complement strand
CCACGCCACAACGGAGGCAGCCATGAGCGCGCGCAAGCCCTTGCGACGCCGGTTGCTGCCCTCGCCGTCGTTGACTGTCACCGTGTTCGTGTTCTGGCTGCTGCTCAGCGACAGCTTCGGGCCGCAGCAGTGGGTGCTGGGCGCGCTGCTGGGCGTGGTGGTGCCGATCTTCGCTGCGCGGCTGGACCGCGAATTCGCCCGCATCGGCTCGTTGC
>NZ_JPLE01000186.1 GCF_001010415.1 Xanthomonas pisi DSM 18956 | reverse complement strand
TTGGCGACGGTATCGCCGACGGCGACCAGCACTTCGATCACCGGGATATCGGTGTAGTCGCCGATATCGGGCACGCGCGCCTCGACCAGACCGCCTTCGGCGGCGGCCGATGCAGCCGGGGCTGCCTTGGCAGCAGGTGCCGGGGCAGCAGCGGGAGCGGCCTTGGCCGGGGCAGCAGGCGCGGCAGTGGCGGGCTTGGCCGCGGTGTCGGCGCCGGCATCGGCCACTTCGATCAGCGCCACCAGGGCGCCCTGCGACAGCGAATCGCCAACCTTGACCTTGATCTCCTTGACCACGCCGGACACCGACGAAGGCACTTCCATCGTGGCCTTGTCCGATTCCA
>NZ_JPLE01000185.1 GCF_001010415.1 Xanthomonas pisi DSM 18956 | reverse complement strand
CGCGGCATGGAT
This sequence comes from Xanthomonas pisi DSM 18956, assembly GCF_001010415.1. Taxonomy (GTDB): domain Bacteria; phylum Pseudomonadota; class Gammaproteobacteria; order Xanthomonadales; family Xanthomonadaceae; genus Xanthomonas; species Xanthomonas pisi. The sequence continues at coordinate 1,071 of NZ_JPLE01000185.1, read as the reverse complement.
GCCGCGTAAGAGCTTACAAGGACGTACTTGCAGCGTGTCCCGCTACGGTGGGCGGGCAAGGGCCTTGCAGCCAAACCGAAGAATGAGCCGCTTTTAGCCGTTCGGAAGAAACTGCAAGGACGTACTTACAGCGTGTCCCGCAATGGTGGGCGGGCAAGGGCCTTGCAGCCAAGCCGAAGAATGAGCCGCTTTTAGCCGTTCGGAAGAAACTGCAAGGACGTACTTGCAGCGTGTCCCGCTACGGTGGGCGGGCAAGGGCCTTGCAGCAAAACCGAAGAATGAGCCGCTTTTAGCCGTTCAGACGCATCATCGAGTTGGCCGACTGCGCGTTGTCGTCGCCGTTCTTGATGATCTTGACCTGCATTTCGAACTGGCGCTGCAGCTGGATCATCTCCACCAGCGCGCCGGCGGCGTCCACGTTGCTGCCCTCCAGCATGCCGCTGTTGATGGTCTTGCCGGTGGCCACCGCAAACGCCTGCGCCGGGTCGGTGCTGGTGTTACGCATCAGCCCGTCCGGGCGCCGCGTCAACCGGTCGGCGGGGGCATCGACCACCTTCATCTTGCCGACGATGTCCATGGCCTGCGGGCCTTCGCCCTGCGGGATGATGGAGATGCTGCCGTCGCTGCCGATTTCCATCGCCTGGTGCGGGGGGATGGTCATCGGATTGCCGCCTTCATCCAGCACGGGGTGCCCGTTGGCGGTGACCAGCTGGCCATTGGCGGTCAGCGCCAATTCGCCGTTACGGGTGTAGGCCTCGCTACCGTCGGGCGACTGCACGGCCAGCCAGCGGTCCTGCTGCAGCGACACGTCCAGCGGGTTGCCGGTCACTTTCTGATGGCCCTGGCTGCGATCGAAGCCCTGGTCCACGTGCAGCGCATCGATCCGCGACGGATAGCCCTTGCCCTGGATCTTGAAGGCCTCGGTATTGGCCAACGCGGCCTTGAACCCCACCGTATCGACGTTGGCGAGGTTGTGCGACACGGTGCTCTGCGCCTGCAGGGAGGCGCGGGCACCGGTCATCGCAACGTAGAGGGCTTTGTCCATTAGGCACCGGGATTGGGGATTGGGGA
>NZ_JPLE01000184.1 GCF_001010415.1 Xanthomonas pisi DSM 18956 | reverse complement strand
CTTGGCAATGGGCGTTTATTGGTTCGGCTTTCCAGTGCGCGGTTAAGTTGCGTCAGAAGCACAACAACGCAATCAAGCTCTTTGGCAAGGTTCTTCAGTCCTTTGGTGATCATGCCGTAAGCAAGGTCGTTGCGATCGGCCTTCTCAGCGGTCATTAGTGTCAGGTAATCGACCAGAATCATGCCAACACATCCTTTTTCTCGCTTGATTCGACGGCTTTCGCTGACGATTTGAGCCAGAGATAATCCCGGCGTGTCGTCGATGTAAAGCATGTCGATTTCACTCAAGCGATTGGCTGTTTCGATCGCCCTGTTGAAGTCACCATCGTAATCACCCTGATAGCCGTCATCGGCGTCATTTGTCGCCGGAAGGTAAAAAATATTCGGGTTAACCCCAGACTTCTGCCCTACCAGTTTTTCCAGTATCTGATCACCTGGCATTTCAAGGCTGAACATCAGAGCGGGCTTTTTCTCCTGCACTGCGCAATTG
>NZ_JPLE01000183.1 GCF_001010415.1 Xanthomonas pisi DSM 18956 | reverse complement strand
GAGGAACAGCGTCCTGAGGCGCAACTCGGTAACCAGAATCGTAACAGCCTGAACATTCAGCAACCCGGCGAAACTGACAGCTATGAAGCATTTTTCTCTGATTCAAATCGCTGGAAGGATAACAGTACGTCGTTCAGCCTGGGCGATGTATTGCCAACAATGGGTAAAGGTTTCGCCCGGTCCGTCCGGGGAACAGGGGAAATGGCCCGTGGACTCGGTGATGCGATGATTCAGAGCCCGGTAAAAACAGGGGCGCGTATTTTAAATGAGTTCAGCCGTATGGGGCTGCCGGGTGTCGCAACTGTGCAGGATATTTTTGCCGGTGGCAGCAGGGGGGCTGATGAGGTCATCGATACCCTGCCTGATGGCAAAAACGCGGTTACAGATACTGTCGGTAAAGGTCTGAAGGTCACCGGTAAGGCTGTCAGTGACGGCGCTAAATCCTCGGATGAATGGCTGACCAGTAAGATGTCTCCGGGTGCTCTGCGTGCGCTGAATACGCCGATGACCGAAGGCTATGATGATTCTGCGGTCTGGGTGGCGAAGGGCGTAAACCTGATTGGTGCCCTTGTACCTGATATGGTTGCTGGCGGTGTGGCTAAAAAGGTGGGTGATGTCACATTGCGAAAAACGCTGACCGCCGGGCTGGAGAAAAAATACATCGCGGCAGGGATGCAGCCGGAAAGAGCCACGGCACTGGCAGCAGAAGCTGTCGATAAAAAAATGCCGGATTTATTCCAGGCGGGCCTGATCACCCATTCCACAGCCAGTGCACAGGGGCAGAGTGCAATGGCGCTGTCT
>NZ_JPLE01000182.1 GCF_001010415.1 Xanthomonas pisi DSM 18956 | reverse complement strand
GGCGGCCGGCCTGCTGGCCGGCGCGGTGCAGATCCTGTTCGGGCTGCTGCGGTTGGGCGTGTTGATGCGCTTTGTCAGCAGCTCGGTGCGCACCGGCTTCGTCAACGCACTGGCGGTGCTGATCTTCGCCGCGCAACTGCCGCATCTGCTGGGCGCCAACCTCACCACGTGGGCCATGCTCGGTGTGGGCCTGGCAATCATCTACGGCCTGCCGCGGTTGCGCGTGCCGGGCCTGTCGGCGATTCCCTCGCCGCTGTTGTGCATCCTGCTGTTGACCGTCGCCGGCACCGCTTTGCACCTGCCGCTCAAGACCGTGGCCGATCTTGGCAAGCTCCCCACTGCGTTGCCGTTCCTGCAATGGCCGGCGGTGCCGATGACGCTGGAAACGCTGCGCATCATCGCCTTGCCGGCGTTGGCCATCGCCATGGTGGGCCTGCTCGAATCGCTGATGACCGCGCGGGTGGTCGACGAACTCACCGACACCCCCAGCGACAAGAACCGCGAATGCACCGGGCTGGGGATCGCCAACGCGGCGGCCAGCCTGTTCGGC
>NZ_JPLE01000181.1 GCF_001010415.1 Xanthomonas pisi DSM 18956 | reverse complement strand
CTCTTGACCCGTACGTGGCCATCGCTTGTCAAAGCTTTCTTGCATCCGCTTCCGGTACACCGTTATTTATTGCTCCTGCAACGAAGTCTTCGCCAAGCTTGTTAAAGTATTCTTCCCCCTTACGGCCTGACATCGCCTTACGTACAGCGGACGTTTTCGCCCAGTCAAATGAACCAATCTCTTTAACCACGGCCATGATTTGCTCTTGGTAAAGAAACACGCCGTAAGTCTCTTTTAAGTACGGCTCAAGCTGCGGCACGTCGTATTCAATCGGCGCACGCCCTGCCGCGCGTTCAATGTATTTCTGGGCCATACCGGACGACAACGGGCCAGGTCGACCCAAAGCTGTCAGGTTGTCGATTTTGTTAAATTTATCGACGTGAACAAAGTTTGTTTCTTAGCGTACAGCATCTCCTTCAAACTGGAAGATGCCTGACATCTTGTTTTCGTTAAGAATGTCAAGGACGCTTTGGTCATCAAGCTTGATTCCGTAGAGCGTTTCAGCATCAATAGCGCCTGTATCAGAAATAATGCCGAGAGTACGAAGGCCCAGCGCATCAAGCTTCAAAAGGTTTAGGTATTCGCTGTCAGGCTTATCGATTTGCGCAATCCCTTCTGCAGTTACAGTACAGTAATCAGAGATTGGGTCATTACACACGATGATTCCCGCTGCGTGAACACCTGTGTGGGACGGGTGAATCTCAAGGTCACCCATGCAACGCGCGGCA
>NZ_JPLE01000180.1 GCF_001010415.1 Xanthomonas pisi DSM 18956 | reverse complement strand
AACTATATTAGCGAGTCGTGTATATTCTTCAGAAACTTCATCTGTACTGAAGTACTTCATCATAAAATCTAGTTCAGGATACTTGATAATTTTATCAATATATCGTTGAGCTGAACTTGAATAACCTACATACTTATCATAATCTACATCATCAAAAGCATCTACATATAAATCACGCAAAGCTTCAAAAATACATTGGCACTGACCAAGCTCTTTTACCTTTTTCTGTAAAATCGGACGAATAACATAGAGTTCATTACTGGCAATAAGATTAGCCATACGAATCAAAATATTCATAGATGGATGACAAAGCGATGTAGTACCATCCATAGAGAAAATATCAGATGGATGCATATACGCTACATAACCAGTAATTTCATCTGCTTCTGTCGTAAGTGTAAATAGTTCCTCTTTTTCCCAGCGCGCGCCTGTAATTTCAAACATAGAGGCGGTAGCAGATTTAGGACGAGGAGATATTCTTTCAACT
>NZ_JPLE01000179.1 GCF_001010415.1 Xanthomonas pisi DSM 18956 | reverse complement strand
GCAGAGTAATCCACGCGCCGCCAGCCGCGCTGTGTCAGCGCGGCTGGCGGCGCGTTCCAGCGTGCGGCGCATGCCGCGCATAGCGATGCGTGCAGCCTGGCACGCACCGCCTTGACCGCCCTGCGTATGCGCCCTCAATGCCGGCATCCCGCGCTGGATGCGTGTCATGCCGACGCACCGTGGCGCCCTCCACGTCGCGTCGGAGCCAGCCCTGCGGCCTCGCCCACGCACTGGCGGCAACGCCGCCGACGTCTCACCACCTGACACATCGCAGCGCTATCCTGTGCCCATGTTCAAGCCCGTCCGCCGCCTGATTGCGCCGCCCTCGCAGGTTGTCGAACGCGACTGCCTGCGTGTGCAACTGGAAGGGCGCCAGATCGAGGTGCTGCGCGTGCGCGACCCACGCGCGCGGCGCATCAAACTCAGCGTCGACGAACGTGGCGCGCGGCTCACCTTGCCGCTGCGGGCCAGCCTGATCTCCGGCGAACGGTTCGTGCATGCGCACCTGGACTGGCTGAGCACGCAGCTGTCGCGGTACCAGCAGGTCGACGCATTTCCTGCATTGGAGCGCGGCGTCCCCGGGTTGCTGCCGTTGCGTGGGGTCCTGCTGCCGCTGCACTGGCACGAGGGCCGGTATACGCGCATCGAAGTCGACGACGCGGGCGCGCATTTCCACGTGCCGTCCAGGCTGGGCGACGCCGGCCTGCGCCGCACGCTGAAGGAGTTCTACGAAGCGCAGGCACGCGCCGACGTTGGCCGC
>NZ_JPLE01000018.1 GCF_001010415.1 Xanthomonas pisi DSM 18956 | reverse complement strand
GGGTTTACGGCGTGTCCCGCAAGCGGTGAGGGCACCGCGCCCTCGACCGACTCAGCGTTTGACTGCATCTGACGGGATGCAACGGCCAAGCCACTGCATGCACCATTTCGTCATACGTTCCTGGTGCGCTCGGAATGCCTTCAATGTACCTGCGGATGCATTCGGCATCTGCGCAGGTACATTGCGATCAGAGGATGTAGCGACTCAGGTCCGGGTCCTGCACCAGCTCACCCAGCTGCGCGTCCACATAGGCCGCATCCACGGTGACGCTCTGGCCGTCGCGGTCCGGCGCTTCGTAACTCAGCACGTCGAGCAAGCGCTCGAGCACTGTGTGCAGACGCCGCGCCCCGATGTTTTCCTGCCGCTCGTTGACCTGCGCGGCGATCTCGGCCAGGCGGTCGACCGCGTCCGCGCCGAAGGTCAGCGTGACGCCTTCGGTCTGCAGCAAGGCTTCGTACTGCTTGATCAACGCGGCCTTGGGCTCGGTGAGAATGCGCACGAAATCGGCCTTGGTCAGCGCGGTCAGTTCCACCCGGATCGGGAAGCGGCCCTGCAACTCCGGAATCAGATCGCTGGGCTTTGCAAGATGGAAGGCGCCCGAGGCAATGAACAGGATATGGTCGGTCTTGACCGTGCCGTATTTGGTCGACACGTTGGAGCCCTCCACCAGCGGCAGCAGATCGCGCTGCACGCCTTCGCGACTCACATCGCCGCCGTTGGAACCGGCTTCGCCGCGCTTGGCGACCTTGTCGATTTCATCGATGAACACGATGCCGTGCTGCTCGCAGGCTTCGATCGCCGCTGCACGCACGTCGTCTTCATTGACCAGCTTGCCGGCTTCTTCCTCGATCAACAGCGGGCGCGCGGCCTTGATGGTGAGCTTGCGCTTTTGCGACTTGCCGCTGCCCAGGTTGGAAAACATCTGTCGCAGTTGCTGGCCCATTTCTTCCATGCCCGGCGGGGTCATGATGTCCATGCTGGCGTTGATCGCCACTTCCAGCTCGATCTCGCGCTCGTCCAGCTCGCCATTGCGCAGCATGCGGCGAAACTTGATGCGGGTGTCGTTGTCCTGCGATGACGGCTCGTTGCGCGCGGCTTCCGGATCGAAGCCAATACCGGCGGCGCGGCGTGGCAGCAGCGCATCCAGGATGCGGTCCTCGGCACGTTCTTCGGCCTGGTTGCGCACACGCACCTTGGCCTGCTCGCGGTACAACTTGACCGAGGTATCGGCCAGATCGCGGATGATCTGCTCCACGTCCTTGCCGACGTAACCCACTTCGGTAAAGCGCGTGGCTTCCACCTTGACGAACGGCGCATTGGCCAGGGTTGCCAGACGCCGCGCGATCTCGGTCTTGCCGACGCCGGTGGGGCCGATCATCAGGATGTTCTTGGGCATCACTTCGTTGCGCAGTTCTTCCGGCAACTGCATGCGCCGCCAGCGGTTGCGCAGCGCAATGGCCACCGCGCGCTTGGCGTCGTGCTGACCAACGATATGACGGTCGAGCTCCTGCACGATTTCGCGCGGAGTCATGGTGGCGGTATCGATATTAGGCATTGGGGATTCGGGATTCGTAAAAGCGGAGTAGGAACGATCGATGCATGTCCGGGCGCAGGAAAAGGAATGCTTTTGCCAATCCCCAATCCCACATCCCGATTCACAGCTCTTCGACCACCACGTTGCGATTGGTATAGATGCAGATATCGCCTGCGATATTGATCGCCTCGGTGGCGATGGTCTTGGCGTCCAGTTCGGTATGCGCCAGCAGCGCGCGTGCGGCCGACAAGGCGTAGGAGCCGCCGGAACCGATCGCGATGATGCCGTCTTCCGGCTCGATCACATCGCCGGTGCCGCTGATGATCAGCGAGGTCTCCTTGTCGGCTACCGCCAGCAATGCTTCGAGCTTGCCCAGGCGCCGCTCGGTGCGCCAATCCTTGGCCAACTCCACGGCGGCACGGGTCAATTGCCCATGCTTGTCGAGCTTGGCTTCGAACAGTTCGAACAGCGTAAATGCATCGGCGGCGGCACCGGCAAACCCGGCCAGGACCTGACCCTCGCGACCGAGCCGGCGCACCTTGCGCGCGTTGCCCTTCATGACGGTGTGGCCGAGCGTGACCTGGCCATCGCCCGCGACGGCGACGTGCCCACCACGCCGAACCGAAATGATGGTGGTGGCGTGAACGATGTTGGGATTCTGGCTGGGGTCCATGGGTCCTCCGGGGGTTTCCAAAGAGGTGGGGACGCCCCTGCCGGGTTCAAGCGGGATGCAACGAAGGAAGAAAGTGATGCCGGTGGTGCAGGTAGCAGGTAGCAGGTAACAGGTAGCGGGTGACCATTCGCCATTCGCCATTGGGCCATTGGGCCATTGGGCCATTGGGCCATCGGGCGAATGGAGATGGAGATGGAGATGGAGAATGGACAGGCGCGAAGTGCGCACACGCTGGCGGAGCGCACCGACCGCCACCCAAGCAGGTGACCGCATGCCATCCGTATAGCCCCTCTCCCGTCGGGAGAGGGATTGGGGTGAGGGTACGGCCGCTTCCATTGATTGCATGCCCAGTGAGTCAACACGCTCTACTGGTGACTTGTAGAGATGTCTCGAAAACAGCTGCGCTTCTCGCACCCATCATTGGAACGTCGCGCTGTTTAACCGCGCTTGCCTTGCGCGCGGCATTTGAACTTCAATGGGACACAGCGAACTCTGAGGTTCTCCAACTTTCCCAAGACGCCAAGCAGCGTCTGCACAGGGACCCTCACCCCACCCCCTCTCCCGAGGGGAGAAGGGCTAGAGCGGAGCAGCATTCCATGAGCTGCCAGCTAGCCGAGCACTGCTTTACCGCTGTGATGGCTTTACCGCTGTGATGGCCCAATCAACTGGACTGGGCCGCTAGCTGGACTGAGTTATCAACGGTGCTGGCTTTACCAGCGGTACTTGTCTTGCCAGCTACTGGCTTTACCAGCTGCATTGGCTCTATCAACGGCACCTATGCCGGACCGGGCCAGCACCAGCGTCTCGATCACAACAGCTGGCCGGCAGGCTGACGACATCTCTCACGCTCACGCGCAGACCCGCGCACTCATTCCGTCGCCTTCTTGCGCCTGGCACGCGGATGCGCGGCGTCGTAGACCTTGGCCAGGTGCTGGAAATCCAGGTGCGTATAGATCTGCGTGGTGGCGATATCGGAATGGCCGAGCAATTCCTGCACACCACGCAGATCGCCCGATGATTCCAGGATATGGCTGGCAAAACTATGCCGCAGCATGTGCGGGTGCACGTCCTTGAACATGCCTTGGCGCACCGCCAGTTGCTTGATGCGGATCTGCACGGCACGCTGCGAAATCGCGCCGCCGGCGCGTCCGGGGAAGACATGCGTCTCGGCACGCCCGCCACTGTCGCGCTGCCATTCGCGCAGGGCCGCAATCGCATGCGACCCCACCGGCACCAGGCGCTGCTTGCCGCCCTTGCCCAGCACCATCACCAGGCCGCTGGCCAGATCCAGATCGTGCCAGCGCAATGCGCATAGCTCGCTCAAGCGCAACCCCGAGGAATAGAACAGTTCCAGCAATGCGCGATCGCGCAAGCCCAGCGGCGCATCGGTCGGGACCTCGACCAGGCGTACGGCCTCATCGGCATCGAGCACCTGCGGCAGCTTGCGCGGCGCCTTGGGCGCACGCAACGCCGCCGCGGGGCTGGCCGCGATACGGCCGTGCTTGAGCAACCAGGCGTAATAGCTGCGGCATGCAGACAGGCGACGTTGCAGGCTCTTGGCGGACAGGCCGCGCCGGTGTTCTGCCGCAACAAACTGGCGCAGCTGCGCGCTGTCCAGCTGTGCGACGTCCGACCCAACCGCAACACCCGCAGCATCCTTCTGCTCGGCTGCCCAGCCCAGCAACGCGGCAAGATCGCGCCGATACGCATCCAGCGTGTGCGCCGACACCTGACGTTCGACCTGCAGATACGCCAGAAATCCTTCGACCGAGGACATCTCAGCTGTCCTGCCGCCGCCGCGACACTGCAGTGCACAGCAGGCCGCGCATTGCATGGCCTGCCACTGCCGTCATGCCGCGAAACGCTGCAGCGCCACGCCCAGCGACTCGCCCATCATGCGCAGAAACAAGGTGCCCATGCCGGGATAGAACCGGTTGGCATCGCTGCTGCCGACCGCAATCAGGCCGACGCCCGGCAACGGCAGCAACGCCGTGGATTGCACGGCATCCGCATGGTCGGCGTACAGCAGCGCGTGTTTTTCAGCCTGCAGCCGACCGCAGATCGGCTCGCCATCGCTCAGGCAATCGCGAAACGGGGCCAGCCGCGTATCGTCGGCGGCGATCACCTGCAACCAGTCGGCCTCCAGGCCGGCGACCGGCGCGAGCATGACCAGCCGCACCAGTTCGCCGTTGAAATCTTCTGCCAACGAGGCAGCCATCGCCTTCAGCGTATCGGCGGCCGTGGTCTGGCGCATCAGTGCCAGCGTGAGTTGGTGGGTACGCACCGCCAGCCGTTCATTGACCTGCGCATTGCTGCCCAGCTCGTGCAGGCGCCGCGACAGCTCGCGATTCTTGTCGCGCAACACTTCCAGCTGATAGGTCGCCAGCGATGCGGTAGGACCCTCGTCGCGCGGCACCAACAGGCTCACCGCCAGATCGGGGAATTGCTTGAGAAAGGTGGGATGGCGACGCAACCATGTTGCGACCTCGTGCGCACTGAACTTGTCCGTGTTCTCGCTCATCAGTTCCATTCTCCATCGAAGACGAACACCGCCGGGCCGGACATCACCACCTCCTGCGCATCGTCGGGCCAGCGAATGCGCAGCTCGCCGCCGGGCAACGACACCCGTACGTCGCGCTCGACGCGGCCGCGCTGCATCAGCACCACCGCAGCCGCACACGCACCGCTGCCGCAGGCCAACGTTTCGCCGACGCCGCGCTCGAAGACGCGCAGACGCACATGCGTGGGGTCCACCACCTGCGCGAACCCGACATTGACCGAATTGGGGAATGCGGCGTTTTGCTGCAGCAAGCTGCCCACACGTTCCACCGGGGCGGCGTCGACGCGGCCCACCTCCAGCACGGCATGCGGGTTACCCATCGACACTGCACCGAAGCGTACCGTCTCGCCGTGCACGGGCAGCGCGTATTCGTCGCGCGCATGCGCAAATCCGGCCAGCGGAATCTGCGTGGGCTCGAACTGCGGCACGCCCATGGCCACCGCATAGGTTCCCGCATCCACCTGCTCCACCGCATGTGCGGTGACCGGGCTGTCGATGATGAAGCGCTCGCCCTGCGCGGTTCCATCGCGCACCAGCCAGGCGGCGACGCAGCGTGCGCCGTTGCCGCATTGACGCGCTGCCGAGCCGTCGGAATTCCAGATGCCGTAGGCCGCCACTGCGCCTTCGCTGCGCGGGGCCTCGATGGTCAGGATCTGATCGCAGCCGACCCCGAAATGTCGATCTGCCAGGCGCGCTGCCAGTGCAGCATCCGGCGGAGGCGTGCCGTCGCGCAGGTCCAGCACCACGAAATCGTTGCCGGCGCCATGCATTTTGGTGAAACGCAGACGCTCGCTGCGACCGTCAGCGCTCATTGCCGCTGCTAGCGGGCTGGTCGGTGGTGGATGCGGGCTTGCTGTCGGTCTCCACCGGCGCAGGCGCAGGTGTGGACTCATCCAGCGGTTGCGGCGCATCCGGCGGCTGCGGCACGGGCTGGGCTTCCACCGGCACCGGCTTCTGCGGCATCACCAGCGGGCCCTTGTTGCCGCAGGCGGCAAGCAGGACAAAGGTCGCACCAACCAGTGCGAGACGAACGGAAGGTCGGGACATGATGCTCATGGACCGGAGTATAGCCAGAACACCCTGACTGCCGTGCGCTCAGTGCGGCGCTTGCAGCGCGCGCGGCGGCGGCTCCGGGCGCAGCCACAACCAGATCGCCACCACCGCCATGCTGCCGATCGACAGGCATTTCACCCAGAACACCGGCACGCACCACAGCATGATGCCGGCGCAGAGGGTCATCGTCAGCGTCGCCATCCACTTGGCCTTGCGACTGACCGCGCGATAGGTCTGCCACTCCACGATTGCCGGCCCGAAACGCGGATGCGACAGCAGCCACCCATGCAGGCGCTCGGACCCGCGCGACGCCGCCCAGGCCGAAATCAGGATGAACACCGTGGTCGGCAATCCCGGCACGAAGATCCCGACAATGCCGGTCGCCAGGCTGGCATACGCCAGCAACCACCAAGCCCAGCGAAATCGGTTCGGTCGCGTCATGCGCAAATGATACGACCAGCGGGCGCCGAGATGGTCCGGGCATCCCCTTCTCCCACCGGGAGAAGGGGCCCGAAGGGCGGATG
>NZ_JPLE01000178.1 GCF_001010415.1 Xanthomonas pisi DSM 18956 | reverse complement strand
CCAGCTCGGGGAATTCCTTGCCCGGATCGATGAACGGCGTGGTCGGTACGCGAGAACACAGGTACATCAGCGCGTTGATCGGCGCCATGAAGGTGGAATGGTCGAGCAACTGCCGGCTGAGCCGGTGGCGCACGCGACCGCGGTAATGGATGTACAGCGCCGATGCGATGAACAGCGCGATGAGAAGCCACTTCAACATGGGGAAAACCGTTTGGGGACAGGGTCGCTGGGGGCGGGAACCGGAAGCGGGGTGGGCCGGGACAGGATCGCGGCGCTTTATGAGTGAATTCTACCGGCAGTCACTGCCGCACCTGACGGCGCGTCAGCGGTGCCGGCGCAATGCTGTGTGTCACCGGCCCGGACGCGCTGCGGC
>NZ_JPLE01000177.1 GCF_001010415.1 Xanthomonas pisi DSM 18956 | reverse complement strand
CCGCTTATGTACACGCACTCAAGGCGAGTACCAAGAAGTTTTCCGTGCAATGGTAGCGGAAGTCCTCAAGGTGCACCCGTGGGCTAATCCTTTACTACAGCCGCAGTGCATCGGTATGGGCAAGTGCGCATTCCCTCGCCACGGGAAGGCCCACTGCCCATGGTATCGTGATTGGATGGATACCACTGCGCAGCAAGAAGAATTACGCATTCAGTTTTGGAATGCGATGCCAATCACCAATAATCCAGTTGCCAAAGATGGAGTATCAAAAGGATGAGCTTTAAAAATAATCAAATCTTAAACGTATTCGACCTTGACGGAACGCTGTTTGATGACCGTTGGCGATTGGACCGTATCAGGGTTGCAGGTCCGTTGTCAGACTATGATGATTATCACAGCGGCATTGGTTATGATCAGTTCTATCCTAACATTGCATCAGCAGTAGAGGCCGCATCTCTTCCCGGCGAGGCGGTTTAAAATTGGACCGCCAGAACAGAAAAATACAGGAAATTGACCTTTGCACGGCTGCGCAATGTTTTCCCTTTTGATGAATTTACAATCAAGATG
>NZ_JPLE01000176.1 GCF_001010415.1 Xanthomonas pisi DSM 18956 | reverse complement strand
GAATTTCAAAAGGATAAAATAGAATTATGTTTTTAGAAAAAGATGTTATAAATTTTATTTCAATTGAAGATAAAGAATTAAAGTCCGAAATCACCTTCAAAGGTTCTCGTGTGTTTGCAACATAAAGAGATTTAATGGCCGGTATTGTTTCTAAACATATCGCTTGTCGTATTCTTCCAAGTCATATTGTAAATGCCCATAATGTTGGATTAATTCATTTTCATGATTTAGATTACAGTATATCATTGCCTTTTACTAATTGCTGTTTAGTAGATTTAAAAGGAATGCTTGAGAACGGATTTAAATTAGGCAATGCTCAAATTGAAACGCCTAAATCGATTGGTGTTGCTACTGCAATTATGGCACAAATTACTGCACAGGTTGCTTCCCATCAATATGGCGGAACTACATTTTCAAAAGTCGATAAAGTTCTTTCTCCTTATGTTAAACGTACATACGCTAAACATGTTGAAAATGC
>NZ_JPLE01000175.1 GCF_001010415.1 Xanthomonas pisi DSM 18956 | reverse complement strand
GTAGAGCTGTCGCGGCCAGGACCGCTCCTACCGAGCCGGGCCGCTTACTTGAACGTGTAAACCAGGTTCACCGTGGTCAGCGTGTCGGTTTTCTTGTCGCCGTCGCTGACCTCGCTGTTGTGGCGCATCTGCCAGGCGGCCTTGAGCGCGAAGTGCGAGTTCATGCTGACCTGCACGCCGAAATCGTTCTGCGCGTAGGTGTTGTATTCGCCCGATTCCACCAGCAGCGTGTTGATCAGATCGGTGTTGTCGGTGACGGTGTACTTGAGGTCGAACAGGCCGCGCCCGATCAGGCCGGTCTCGTTGCGGTCTTCGTCGCTGTTGTGCGCGCGGCGGATACCCGGGCCGATCTGCGCGTCCAGATAGAAGCGCTCGGCATCGATCAGGCGCGTGCCGTAGCCGATACCGAAGGTGGCCAGCCGATCGTAGGTGGCGAAGTCGTCGTGTTCGTAGCGGCCGGTGGCGGTGAGCTGGCGGTGTTCGCCCAGCTGCAGGGCACTGCCCACGCTGGCGGTGTAACGCTCGGCGGTGGTCTGGCGTTCGCGTTCGGTGCTGCCGTCGTCGTTGGTATTGGTGTACTCCGAGCTCGAACGCAGTGCGGTGGCATCCAGGCTGTGGATCCAGTCGCCGTCGGTGTAGCGCAGGCGCACGCGGCCGTTGAGGCTGTCGGTGGTGCTGTTGCCGGGGGCAGCGGCATAGCCCAGCTCGCCGCTGCTGCCGCTCCAGGGCGAGGGCACCAGCGCAGCGGCAGGGTCAACCGGCGTCGGCGCGACCGCGATCGACTGGGCCCACACGGTGGGCGTGATCAACAGCAGGGGCAGCAGGGCAGACAACTGGGCACGGCGGGACATAAGCGGCTCGCTTGAGGGCAGGGCGGGAG
>NZ_JPLE01000174.1 GCF_001010415.1 Xanthomonas pisi DSM 18956 | reverse complement strand
GCGGCCGGGGCCGCTCCTACAAGAGCGTGATCGCCGGCCCTGCCGCCTTGCCGGCCTCGCTGCCTGGTAGCGAGCGGACCTGGCCGCGATGCTGGTCCCACCGGCTCACGGTAAACGGAAGGATGCGGCTGGGTCGTCGAGGCCGGCCAGCTGGTGTCCCAAATACCCGATCAGAGCTTGCAGCGGCGGGGACCTCGCGACGGCATCGCGGCCGGGGC
>NZ_JPLE01000173.1 GCF_001010415.1 Xanthomonas pisi DSM 18956 | reverse complement strand
GGGCGGGCGGGGGCGGCGGGGGTTGCGGGGGCGGGGGGGCGGGGGGGGAGGGCAGGGGGGGGCCCGCGCCCGCCGCACCACGCGCGGCGGCGTTGGCGGTCGGCGGTTGCCCGCCCTGGCCGTTGAACACGTGCAGTTCCAGGGTCTGGGTGCCACCGGGGCCTTCGATGGTTGCACTGCGCGGCTGCAGGGCCAGCAGGCGCCAGCCCTTGACCGCTTCGCCGCCGAGCTGCACGCGCACCGAGTCCTGCGGGTCCAGGGTCAGC
>NZ_JPLE01000172.1 GCF_001010415.1 Xanthomonas pisi DSM 18956 | reverse complement strand
CCTGTCCACGCGCACCGAGCATCAGGCCGCGAATCTTGAAGAAACCGCCGCATCGATGGAGGAGCTGACGTCCACCGTACGCCAGAACGCAGACAACGCACGCCAGGCCAATCAACTGGTCAAGGGCACTGGCGATGTCGCCGAAAGCGGTGGCCGCGTGGTGCAGGAAGTGGTCACCACCATGCAGGCGATCACACAGTCGTCGGCACGCATTTCCGACATCATCGGCGTCATCGACGG
>NZ_JPLE01000171.1 GCF_001010415.1 Xanthomonas pisi DSM 18956 | reverse complement strand
AGATCGCCATCGGCAATGGCGGCCATGATGCGGCCCACATCGTCCAGACCGGCATCGGCCTGCTGCATCAGGCGGTTCAACGCCTGCACCATTTCGGCGAACGCAAACTGGTAACGCGCCTGCTCGCCGCGTGCGGAGAAATCGCCACGTGCGGCGGCATCGGCCAGGCGCGCGATGTCGTTGTTGATCGCCGACAGATTGCTCTTCACCGTGTCCAGCGCTTCGTGCAGCGCCGCGCGCTGGCCAGGCAGGCGGCGCATGTCGCGGCGTAGATCGCCACGGCCGTACTCGCCCATCAGGTCCATCGCCTCGTTGATGGCATCCAGATGTTCGAACACCACCGTGTTCACGCCATGCGCCAGGCTGCCGTAGTCGCCGGGGAAATCCTCCGGAATACGGTGCGCGATGTTCTCGCCCTGCTGCAGGCGGATCATGGTCTGCATCTCGCCGTTGAAGCGCTGCAGCTGGTTCTGCATCTGCTGCATGCTGTGCATCAGTTGCCCGGTTTCATCGCGCGATTCCACCCGGATGTCGTTGTCGAAACGGCCAGAGGCGATCGCCTCGGCGGTACGTGAGGCGGCGCGCAACGGTGCGGCCATCGCCGAGGCGATCAGCCAGCACAGGCCGATCACCAGTGCGACCAGCGCACCACCGATCAGGGTCAGCGTGCGGGTAAAGCCCCATGCCTGCACCTGGATGTCTTCGGCGTACACGCCCATCACCAGCACCCAGTTCCAGGCCGGAAACGTCTTGGCATAGCTGATCTTTGGAAGCTGTTCCTTCTTGCCCGGCTTGGGCGCGTCGTAATAGCTGAAGCCATCGCCGCTGTCGATCGCGGTCTTGATGTCGCGATACACATACTGCCCGGCATCGCTCTTGTAGTCCGTCATGTCGGTGCCGACCGGTCGCTTGGGATGCATCACGATGCGCATCTGCGGGTCGACGATGAAAAAGTAATCCACGCCATCGTTGGTGCGCATGTCCGCCAGCGTGGTGCGCGCGGCTTCCTTGGCCTGATCGACGGTGAGCTCGCCGGCCTTGACCTTGTCGGCGTAGTGCTGCATCACCGTGAGTCCCATCTCGACCTCGGTCTTGACGCTGAGTTTGCGCGCCTCGATCAGATCCAGAT
>NZ_JPLE01000170.1 GCF_001010415.1 Xanthomonas pisi DSM 18956 | reverse complement strand
GCCGTGGCATTCAGGCGCGAGTCGTTGGTGTGCCGTCGGGAGGTTACTGTTGTACCGGTGGCAGGAAAAGAAATCGTGCTTCCGTATGACAAAGATGATGAGGAGTGCGTTCATATCATCCGTATCTCTGACGATAATCATGAGCTTTTTGTCGGTCGGGATGTGGATATCAGCTCCGGACGCTCCCTGCGATTTGCCTGTTCTCCCGGTGAGGTGAGCGTGCTTTATGCCGTCGCTCCGAAAGCCGGACGCAGCCAGATACCGGATGAACTCCTCACATGGCCTGAAGAAGTGGCTGCGGGGGCACTTGAGCGGTTGTTCATGCAGACTGGTGTTTCATGGTCGGACCCGTCACGCGCACAGTATTTTTCTG
>NZ_JPLE01000169.1 GCF_001010415.1 Xanthomonas pisi DSM 18956 | reverse complement strand
CGCTGCCGCCGGAAGCGCCGCTGGCGATGCCCGAACAGAACCTGCGCGAAGGCAGACTGCAGGTGCCCCATCAACGCACCTCGCCGGTCGGCATCGGCGTGCGGCGTTTCTATTTGATCGGCGGCACCTTCGCCACCACCGCCATCGCGGTGTGGGTGATGCTCAGCGTGCTGTGGCCCGACGGCCTCAGCGTGCTGGAAGGCTGCCTGCTGGGCCTGTTCGTGCTGC
>NZ_JPLE01000017.1 GCF_001010415.1 Xanthomonas pisi DSM 18956 | reverse complement strand
AAGGCCACGATGGAAGTGCCGTCCTCGGCCGCTGGCGTGGTCAAGGAACTCAAGGTCAAGGTCGGCGACACGCTGTCGCAGGGCAATGTGGTGGCGATCATCGCTGCCAGCGACGGCGGCGCCGGAGCGGCGCAGTCCCCCGCCAAGCCCAGCACCGACACCGCCGAAACCGCCGGCAAGGTCGAGCCGGTCGCAGTGTCGGCCGAGCCGGACAAGCTGGCCCAGCGCGAGATCGCGCAGGTGCAGGGCGTACGTTCCGGCGACGCCGCGCAGGGCGGCCAGCCATCGGCCGGCACCCCGAGCAGCCCGCCGGTGAGCTTCGACGCCGACAGCGTGCTGCCGTCCAAGGTGCCGTATGCCAGCCCGGTGGTGCGCGTGTTCGCACGCGAGCTGGGTGTGGACCTGAACCAGCTCAAGGGCAGCGAAAAGGGCGGCCGCATCACCCGTGAAGACGTGCAGCGCTTCGTCAAGGCCGCGCTCACTGGCGGTGCGCCTGCCGCGGCCGGTGCCGCACCGGCCGGTGGTGGCAACGGCCTGAACCTGCTGGCCTGGCCGAAGGTGGACTTCAGCAAGTTCGGCGAGACCGAAACCCAGCCGCTGTCGCGCATCAAGAAGATTTCCGGTGCCAACCTGGCACGCAACTGGGCCATGATTCCGCACGTCACCCAGTTCGAATCGGCCGACATCACCGATCTGGAAGCCCTGCGCGTGGCGCTGAACAAGGAAAACGAGAAGGCGGGCATCAAGCTCACCATGCTCGCCTTCCTGGTCAAGGCCAGCGCTGCGGCGCTGAAGAAGTTCCCCGAGTTCAACGCCTCGCTGGATGCGGCCGGCGAAAACCTGACGCTGAAGAAGTACATCAACATCGGTTTTGCGGCCGATACGCCCAATGGCCTGGTGGTGCCGGTGATCCGCGACGTGGACAAGAAGGGCGTGCTGCAGATCGCCCAGGAAAGCGGCGAGCTGGCCAAGAAGGCGCGCGACGGCAAGCTCGGCCCGGCCGACATGAGTGGCGGCTGCTTCTCGATCAGCTCGCTCGGCGGCATCGGCGGCACCGCGTTCACCCCGATCATCAATGCACCGGAAGTGGCGATCCTGGGCGTGTCCAAGTCGGCGATGCAGCCGGTCTGGAACGGCAAGGAGTTCGCGCCGAAGTTGATGCTGCCGTTGTCGCTGAGCTACGACCACCGCGTCATCGACGGCGCGCTGGCGGCCCGCTTCACCACCTATCTCAGCCAGGTGCTGGCCGACATGCGTCGCGTCCTGCTGTGAGGACCGCGCTGCTGACGATCGCCTTGCTCGGTGTGTTGCCGTGGACCGGTGCGGTGGCGCGCGAGTGCGACAGCACGCTGGGGCGCGGCTGGCCGCCGGCGGTGGGCAACTACGGCACCGCGGTGAGCACGCTGCTCGACGGCGCCAGCAAGCCGGCCTTGTCGCTGCTGACCCTGCCCACACGTGGCGTTGAAAGCGGCGTGTCGCTGGTGCCGGGCAAGGATGGCGCCGACTGGACCTTGCGGCATAGCCGCGCCGATGAGCGCGTCTACAGCTGGGTCAGTCAGACCGATCGCGGCAGTGTGCAGTTCCGCACCGAGCAGACCCCGGAAACGGTCGAGATCCCGATTCCGGCGGCGTTGGCCAGGCGTCTGGTCAGTAACTGGACCGCGGCCTTGACCCAGCTGGCACCGAGCGGCCGCGCCGCGCCGGTCACCGAGGGCGAAGTGCTGTCGTTCCAGGTCGAGGGCGTGCGCTACAGCGGTACGCGCCCGAGCTGCGGCGCCGGTGAGCTGCTGCTGCAGCAGGCCGCGTTGCTGATCGAGGCCAGCGACGGCAAGGAAAAGAAGCGCGACAAGCGCTGGACCCAAATCGAATCGTCGCTGGATGAACTCCAGCAGACGCTTGCCGGCACGGCCGGTTGAGCCACAGGAGAAGCAAATGGCGGTCATTGAAATCAAGGTTCCCGACATCGGCGATTACAGCGATGTCCCCGTCATCGAAGTGCTGGTCGCCGTGGGCGACAGCGTGGCCAAGGACCAGGGCCTGGTGACGCTGGAATCGGACAAGGCCACGCTGGAAGTGCCGTCCTCGGCCGCCGGTGTGGTCAAGGAACTCAAGGTCAAGGTCGGCGACAGCCTGTCCGAAGGCGCAGTGGTGCTGCTGCTGGAAACCGCAGGCGAGGCCGCCGCGCCTGCGCCCGCCAAGGCCGACACCAAGGCCGCTGCGCCTGCTGCCGCCGCACCCGGCAGCAAGCCACCGGTGACGCCGTCGCATCGCGCTCCGGCCGAACCGGCGGCGTCCAAGCCGGCCCTGGCCAGCGGCAAGCCGGCCGATATCGAATGCAAGATGGTGGTGCTCGGGGCCGGCCCCGGCGGCTACACCGCCGCCTTCCGCGCCGCCGACCTGGGCCTGGACACGGTGCTGATCGAGCGCTACGCCAGCCTGGGCGGGGTCTGCCTCAATGTGGGCTGCATCCCGTCCAAGGCGCTGCTGCATGCCGCCGCGGTGATCGACGAGGTGGCCCACGCCGGCGATTTCGGCGTGGATTTCGGCCAGCCCAAGATCACCCTGGACAAGCTGCGCGAGTACAAGGAAAAAGTGGTCGGCAAGCTCACCGGCGGCCTGGCCAGCATGGCCAAGCAGCGCAAGGTGCGCACCGTCACCGGTGTGGCCAGCTTCGTCTCGCCCAACGAGCTGGAGATCGTCGGCGACGACGGCAAGACCCAGCTGCTGCGCTTCGAGCACTGCATCATCGCCGCCGGTTCGCAGGCGGTGAAGCTGCCCAACTTCCCGTGGGACGACAAGCGCGTGATGGATTCCACCGACGCGCTGGAGCTGCACGACATTCCCAAGACCCTGCTGGTGGTCGGCGGCGGCATCATCGGCCTGGAAATGGCCACGGTGTACAGCGCGCTCGGCAGCAAGGTCACCGTGGTCGAGTTCATGGACCAGCTGATGCCGGGCGCCGACAAGGACCTGGTCAAGCCGCTGGCCGACCGCCTGAAAAAGCAGGGCGTGGAGGTCCATCTCAAGACCAAGGCCACCGACGTCAAGGCCGACAAGAGCGGTATCACCGTGTCCTTCGAAGCGGCCGTGGAGGGCGAGAAGCCCGGTCTGCAGGCCACCGCGTACGATCGCGTGCTGGTCGCCGTGGG
This sequence comes from Xanthomonas pisi DSM 18956, assembly GCF_001010415.1. GTDB lineage: Bacteria > Pseudomonadota > Gammaproteobacteria > Xanthomonadales > Xanthomonadaceae > Xanthomonas > Xanthomonas pisi. The sequence continues at coordinate 188,465 of NZ_JPLE01000017.1, read as the reverse complement.
CCGCACCCCCAACGGCAAGAAGATCGGCGCGGAGAAGGCCGGTGTCACCATCACCGACCGCGGCTTCATTCCGGTCGATCGGCAGATGCGCACCAACGTGCCGCACATCTTCGCCATCGGCGACATCGTCGGTAACCCGATGCTGGCGCACAAGGCCACCCACGAAGGCAAGCTGGCCGCTGAAGTGGCGGCCGGCGAGAAGAAGGAATGGGTGGCGCGGGTGATTCCGTCGGTGGCCTACACCAATCCGGAAATCGCCTGGGTCGGCGTCACCGAGACCGAGGCCAAGGCCAAGGGCCTGAAGGTCGGCGTGGCCAAGTTCCCGTGGGCCGCCAGTGGCCGCGCGATCGGCATCGGCCGCACCGAAGGCTTCACCAAGCTGATCTTCGACGAAGACACCCACCGCGTGATCGGTGGGGCCATCGTCGGCGTGCATGCCGGTGACCTGCTGGCCGAGATCGGCCTGGCCATCGAGATGGGCGCCGAGGCCGAAGACATCGGCCACACCATCCACGCGCATCCGACCCTGAGCGAATCGGTCGGCATGGCGGCCGAGGTCTACGACGGCACCATCACCGACCTGTACATCCCGAAGAAGAAATAACTGCACGCATCCGCAGCTGCCAGCAACGCCCCGCCTTGTGCGGGGCGTTGTTGTCAGGGGGTACGGTTACGCGCGATCGCCGTTGGCGCGATCGCTGCGGCGCTGCGCCGTGTGGTGTGGGACGCGTCAATGCATGCGGCGCGACCGCGCACGCGCGGAGTTTTGCGGTATTTCCGACGTGCCACGCAGCCGCATGCGGCGACCGGACCTGGCCGCTGCGCCCGATCGCAGGATTCGACAGGGCTTAAGCCTGCAAGCCGATTGCGCAGGTCCCTGGGCAGCGCCCAGTCTGGCGCACGGCGATGGCGCATCGTTCGCGCGCCAGATACGGCTGGCGCGGCCACACATGGCATTGCGACGGTGCGACCTCCATGCGCAGGCGCTTGCGCAGCCCGCAGTCCGCTTGCACCATCGGAGCGCGGACACGCCGTTCGCAGCTCAGGGACGACCCCGATGTCGAAGATGCGTTTGCCGGCGCTGCTCGCCGCTGCTGGCTGCCTGTGTGCCTCGCTGGGCGCGCACGCACAGACCACCGTGATCACCGCCGCGCGCCTGCTGGACGTGCAGGCCGGCCGCTATGTGGACAAGCCGCAGATCGAAGTGGTTGCCGGCCGTATCACCCGCGTCGGTCGACACGGCGATCCGTTGCCGGCCGACGCGCAGCGCATCGATCTGGGCGAGCGCACGCTGTTGCCGGGGCTGATCGACATGCATGTGCATCTCACCGTGGACCCCACCCTGGGCGGCTACAAGGCGCTGGAGTACACCGACAATTTCTGGACCGTGGTCGGTGTGGCCAATGCCGCAAAAACGCTGCGCGCAGGCTTCACCACGGTGCGCAATGTCGGCTCGCTCAACTACGACGATGTCGCGCTCAAGCAGGCGATCGAGCGCGGCACCGTGCCTGGCCCGCGGATCGTGCCGGCCACCTATGGCATCGGTGCCACCGGCGGCCACTGCGATGCCACCGAATTCCCGCCCTCGGTCAAGGTCAGCGGCCCCGGAGTCGCCGATGGCCCGGACGCGATCCGCGCCGCGGTACGCACGTTGCGCAAGTACGGCGCAGAAGTGATCAAGTTCTGCGGCACCGGCGGCGTGCTGTCCAAGACAGACAGCGTCGGCGGGCAGCAATACAGCCTGGAGGAAATGCGCGCGCTGGTGGACGAGGCGCACCGGCTGGGCCTGAAGGTCGCCGTGCATGCGCATGGCACCGCTGGCATCAACGATGCGATCCGCGCAGGCGCCGACACCATCGAGCACGCCAGCCTGGCCGATGCGGAATCCTTCAGGCTGGCCAGGGCGCATGGCACCTGGTTTTCGATGGACATCTACAACGACGACTACATCCTGGCCGAGGGCGAAAAGAACGGCCTGTTCGCCGAATCGCTGGAAAAGGAGCGCCAGATCGGGCGCAAGCAGCGCGAGACCTTTCGTGCCGCGCACGCGGCCGGGGTCAAGCTGGTGTTCGGCAGCGATGGCGGTGTGTATCCCAATGGCGACAACGCGCGCCAGTTCGCCAAGATGGTGGAGTGGGGCATGACGCCGCTGGAAGCCATCCGTGCCGCCACCGTGGACGCAGCCCAGGCCCTGGGGCGCAGCAACGACGTTGGCGCCATCGCCCCTGGCCGCTACGCCGATCTGATCGCGGTCAGCGGCGATCCGCTGCAGGACGTCACCGCGTTGCGGCAGGTAGAGGGCGTGATCAAGGGCGGCGAACGCGTCGCCGAGTGAGCGCGCTGGCGCGTGGCTGCAGCGTGCGGCCGTTAGACGATGCTGGCGGTTGCCGCCGAGCATCTGCCGCAGATTCGCCGCATCTTCGCCGAGCATGAGGGCTTGCCGAGCGCGGTCCAGGTCGGACGCGACGGCGTCGCCGCCGGCTCCGGCTCCGGCCGCCGGTGCGGCATGCTCACGCCGCTCCTGCCTTGCAGGAGCGCGTGCTGGAGGCCTTGGCCAGGCAGGGCGCTCGCAGTGGCGAGGTATCGGCGCACCGACAGGTCCTGCCGACCGATCGCGTGCTCATCGCCAACGACAGACCGCAGTGTTACGGCAGCCAGCGGATCGCCGGGCAGGGCCGTCGGGTGCCCAGGCCGATCGCCGATGCGGCGCAGGTGGAGGTGTTGCGCGCCGGCGTGGACGAGATGCCGCCGGCCGACGACGTGTGTGTGGCCACGTAGCTGTTCCCGGTGCCGTCGGCGCCGCCGGGCAGCTGAAACGCGAACGTCACGCCTGCCACCGGGCCCTTGAACTCCTGCTTCAGGCCGATCAGGCCATCGCTGCCGCGCTGGTCGACGTCGAGCTTGAACCAGTCGTAGCCGGCGAAGATGCCGAAGTTCTTGGTGAAGCGGTATTCGGCAATCGCGTTGGCGCGGCTCAGGTCGCCCTCGTAGTCGTCGAAGTTGCCCCAGCTGGTGTTGAGGTACTGGCCCTGCACGTTGAACAGCCAATGCTCGCTCGGACGCGCGGTGAAGCGGATGCCCACCACCGGCGCCACGCCGTCGGCCTTCTCGTCCAGCACATCGCCGGAGAACACGGTGCCCAGATCGGCATACCCGTTGGCTTCGACCTTGGCGTATTCGGCGCCGAGCTGCAGGCCCAGGCTGAATTCCGGCGAATCGATCACCGAGTAGTCGTACACCAGGGTCGCGACCTGATACTTCAGCTCGCCCTTGATGAAGCTGCCGCTCGGCACGGTCACGCCGCCGGCGCTCAGGTCCTGGGTCAGGGTCTCGCGGCGGTCCTTGTCGTACTTGAAGTAGTCGAAGATCAGGCGCTGACGGGTGCTGATGCGGAACACGCCATCGACGCGCGGCTCCCATTCCTTGCCGCCCAGCTTGAAATCTTCATTGACCGACACGTTGTTGCCCGCCAGCAGCGTGTTGCCGCGGATGGTGTTGTCGTTGTCCACATTCATCGCACCGAGGCGAATCTGGAAGCGGTCATCGGTATCTTCAGCGTGTGCGGGCGCGACGTAGGCGACGGCCAGAACGCACGGGATCGCCAGTGCGAGGAGGTGTTTCATGGGAGCTCCGAATTCTTGGAATGGTCAGGCCGTTGGGCCAGTGGCGCGCACTATCGATAAGACGACGTCTTCCAAAAGTGAAGGACCTGTCGCACACCCGTGAAGGCGGAGATAGCAATCGGACAAAACGGTCCGCATCTCCAGTAGGCATGGGGCCCGCGCGGCGGACACGGCAAATCCGGCGCTGAAAACGACGCGCAAAAAGTGTGGCGTAGTGCATACCTTCAGGTACGGTCGCCGCCGCCAACTGCGCAACCGGTGCCGCACCGGGCGGCAAGATGGCCGTCATCGCGGCGCTGCATGGATCGAAACGATCGTGCGCCGCAGCGGATTGGACCGCCGATGGGAAAGTGTCAGGGTGCGACAAAATGCGTAAAAAGCAGGAGCCCCGGTCTCCCAGGGCTCCCATACGCGGCCTGCGGCGGTACCTTTCGACGAGGATGTGCAGGCCTCGCAAGTTCCGACCGCCAGTTTGTGGCAAAGTTCCCACCCGCCGCCGCGGCGCACGCTTGGTGCGTTGCAGCAGTCAATGACCTCTGCCGGTTGTCTCGCAATTTGTCCCATTGCTATACTTTCGCGGCTCGACGAGGCGCAACTGCGCTTCCCCCTCATTCACACGTAAGGTAACCGTAGTGCTGAACTCCGTTGACGCGGGTCGGCGGTTGATGCTGCGCGCTGCGGTATATCCGCTTGCCGCTGTAGCTATAACCAGTCTGGGGTTGCTGTTGGTCGGTCCCCGTTACTCTGCCGGTCTGGCATTGACCGGGTTTGCGACGGTACTGGGCGGTTGGGTTGCGGCACGTACCGCGCTCGGTGGCGGCATCCAGGCAGCAGGCATCGCGATGGTGCGGCTGGTGCTGGCGATGGTGCTGAAGTGGGTGTTGGTATTTGCGGCGTTGTCGCTGGGCTTTGCCCTGTGGCGGTTGCCTCCTCTGGCTCTGTTGGCGGGTATCGCCATCGGGTTGATTTTTCAGGTTCTGGCTCTGGCCAGACGTTGATTCGAACTTAAAGGGCTCCAGACACATGGCGGGCGAGGCAGCAACACCTACCTCCTATATCCAGCATCACCTGCAGAACCTGATCTATCCGGTTCGCGAGGGTGGCGGCACGTTTTGGACCATCCACGTCGACACCCTGGTCATGGCCGTGTTGATGGGCCTGGTCATGGTGCTGGCGTTCTGGACGGCAACCCGCAATGCCACGGCCGGCGTGCCGGGCAAGTGGCAGGCATTCGTGGAAATCTGCCTGGAATTCGTCGACCGGCAGGCCAAGGACACCTATCACGGCAGCAGCAAGCTGGTGACGCCGATCGCGATCACCATCTTCTTCTGGATCCTGTTGATGAACCTCATCAAGATGATCCCGGCCGATTTCATCGCCATTCCGCTGGGCTGGGCAGGCATCCATGCCTGGAAGCCGGTGCCCACCGCCGACGTCAATGCCACCTTGGGCATGTCGATCAGCGTGTTCTTCCTGATGATCGTGTTCTCGCTGCGCTCCAAGGGCGTGGGCGGCATGACCAAGGAATTCCTGACGGCGCCGTTCGGCAAGTGGATGATGCCGTTCAACCTGCTCCTGAACATCGTCGAGTGGCTGAGCAAGCCGATTTCGTTGGCGATGCGACTGTTCGGCAACATGTTCGGCGGCGAGATCGTCTTCCTGCTGATCTGGGTGCTGGGCGGTGCGGGCATCGCCGGCATGGTCGCTGGCGGCGTATTCGGCCTTGGCTGGATGCTGTTCCACCTGTTGGTGATTCCGCTGCAGGCCTTCATCTTCATGATGCTGTCGATCGTGTATCTGAGCCTGGCCGAAGACAGCCACTGAGTTTGCTGCACCCTTCATCCGCTTCATCCCGATTCATCCATCACCCTTAGAAACTTTCGTTCGGAGATCACCATGTACCTCGCCGTCCTGACCAACCTCGCTCAAGTCCAGAGCTCCACCGTCCTCGCCGTCGGCATCATGATCGGCCTGGCCGCGCTGGGTGCCGGCCTCGGTCTGGCCATCATGGCTGGCAAGTTCCTGGAATCGGCCGCACGCCAGCCGGAACTGATCCCGGTGCTGCAGGTTCGTATGTTCATCACCGCCGGCCTGATCGACGCCGCGTTCATCATCAGCGTCGCCGTCGGCCTGCTGTTCGCCTTCGCCAACCCGCTGGCCCAGGTGTTCATCGAGCGTCTGTCGCAGGCTGCCGGCTGATCCAGCGGTAGCAGGATGCGGAGGCAGCCAGTGCGGCTGCGTCCGCGGATGAAGGTCGGGAAGCGTCGCCAATGCGGCGGCGCTTTCACCCCTAAACAGCGATTGAGCGACCCATGGATATCACCCTTACCATCTTTGCCCAGGCGCTGGCCTTCGCCGGTCTGATCTGGATCGTCGCGACCAAAATCTGGCCGCCGCTGCTGCAGGCGATCGAAGAGCGTCAGCAAAAGATCGCTGAAGGTCTGGCCGCAGCCGATCGCAGTCAGAAGGATCTGGCGCAGGCGCAGGAAAAGGTCAACGAAGCATTGAAGGACGCACGCACCAAGGCCAACGAGATCATCGATCAGGCCCATGCGCGCGCCAACCAGATCATCGAAGCGGCCAAGCTCGAGGCGATTGCCGAAGCCAACCGTCAGAAGGATCTGGCCCAGACCGAAATCGACGCATCTGCCACCCGTGCCCGCGAGGAACTGCGCAAGCAGGTCTCGGTGCTGGCGGTCAGTGGCGCCGAAAAGCTGCTCAAGCGCGAAATCGACGCCAACGCCCACAAGGCGCTGCTCGACGAGCTGGCGGCGGAGATTTAATCGATGAGTCAGGCCCTCACACTTGCCCGTCCGTACGGCCGCGCCGCGTTTGCGATCGCGCGTGAGGGCGGCAACTTTGCGCCCTGGTCCGATGCGCTGGCGTTTTCGGCGCAGGTGGCCGGCGACCCGCGCGTGGCGGCATTACTGCTCAACCCGGCCCTGCGCCAGGAACAGGCCGTGACGTTGCTGGCGCCGCCGCAGGCGAGCGAAGACTATCTGCGTTTCCTCGGCCTGCTGGCCGATGCGCAGCGGCTGTCGCTGCTGCCGGAAGTGGCAGGGCTGTACGAACAGCTGCGTGCCGAGGCCGAACACGTCGTCAAGGCGACGGTGACCTCGGCGGCTGCAATGAGCCAGGCGGAACTGGACACGATCGCTGCTGCGCTGAAGAAGCGTTTCGGCCGCGAGGTGGACATCACCACCGCGGTGGATGCTTCGCTGATCGGCGGCGCGGTGATCGACACCGGCGACGTGGTCATCGACGGCTCGCTGAAGGGCAAGCTTGCGCGTCTGCAAAGCTCGCTCGCCCACTGAATTCACATAAACGCATGGCCCTCGCGGCCGGCACCTAGGACTGAACGATGGCAACCACGCTCAACCCCTCCGAAATCAGCGACCTGATCAAGACCCGCATCGAGGCGGTCAAGCTGTCCGCAGAGTCGCGCAACGAAGGCTCCGTGACCAGCGTGTCCGACGGCATCGTGCGCATCTTCGGCCTGGCCGACGTGATGCAGGGCGAAATGATCGAACTGCCGAACAACACCTTCGCGCTCGCACTGAACCTGGAGCGCGATTCGGTCGGCGCCGTGGTGCTGGGCGATTACGAGAACCTGCGCGAAGGCGACGTGGCCAAGACCACCGGCCGCATCCTGGAAGTGCCGGTCGGTCCGGAACTGCTCGGTCGCGTGGTCAACGCGCTGGGCGAGCCGATCGACGGCAAGGGCCCGCTGGGCGCCACCCAGACCGCACCGGTGGAGCGCGTTGCCCCCGGCGTGATCTGGCGCAAGTCGGTCGACCAGCCGGTGCAGACCGGTTACAAGTCGGTCGATGCGATGATTCCGATCGGCCGCGGCCAGCGCGAGCTGGTCATCGGCGACCGTCAGACCGGCAAGACCGCGCTGGCGATCGACGCGGTGATCAACCAGAAGGGCACCGGCATCAAGTGCGTGTACGTGGCGATCGGCCAGAAGGCCTCGACCGTTGCCAACATCGTGCGCAAGCTCGAAGAGAACGGCGCGCTGGCGCACACCGTGGTGGTGGCGGCGACCGCGTCCGAATCGGCCGCGATGCAGTACATCAGCCCGTATGCCGGCTGCACCATGGGCGAATACTTCATGGACCGCGGCGAAGACGCGCTGATCGTGTACGACGATCTGTCCAAGCAGGCCGTGGCCTACCGCCAGATCTCGCTGCTGCTCAAGCGCCCGCCGGGCCGCGAAGCCTATCCGGGCGACGTGTTCTATCTGCACTCCCGCCTGCTCGAGCGCGCTGCGCGCGTGTCCGAGGAGTACGTGGAGAAGTTCACCAACGGTGCGGTGACCGGCAAGACCGGTTCGCTGACCGCGCTGCCGATCATCGAAACGCAGGCCGGCGATGTGTCCGCGTTCGTGCCGACCAACGTGATCTCGATCACCGACGGCCAGATCTTCCTGGAAACCGATCTGTTCAACGCCGGTATCCGCCCGGCCGTGAACGCCGGTATCTCGGTGTCGCGCGTCGGCGGTGCGGCCCAGACCAAGATCATCAAGAAGCTGTCCGGCGGTATCCGTATCTCGCTGGCGCAGTACCGTGAGCTGGCGGCGTTCGCGCAGTTCGCCTCGGACCTGGACGAAGCCACCCGCAAGCAGCTCGAGCGCGGTCAGCGCGTCACCGAACTGATGAAGCAGAAGCAGTACGCGCCGATGTCCATCGCCAACCAGGCGCTGTCGATCTATGCCGTCAACGAGGGCTACCTCGACGAGGTGCCGGTCAATAAGCTGCTGGCGTTCGAAGAAGGCCTGCACGCCCACTTCGCCAACACCCAGGGCGAGCTGATCAACAAGATCAACAGCACCGGCGGTTGGGACAACGACATCGAAGCCGCGTTCAAGAAGGGCATCGAAGAGTTCAAGACCACGGGCAGCTGGTAACAGCGCCAGGAGCCGGGATTGGGCATTCGGGATTCGTAGGAGCGGTGGTTCGGGGTCTCGGCTGATGCCGAATCCTCGCTCTTGAGTCCCAAAAGTTAGGCATCCGGGGTTCGCGGAAGCGGTGAGGTAGGGAGGCTTTAGCCAATCCCGAATCCCGATTCCCGAATCCCACTAAGCGAGCGAAGCGAGCGAGTATGGCAGGCGGACGCGAAATCAAAACCAAGATCAAGAGCGTGCAGAACACCCGCAAGGTGACGCGCGCGCTCGAAATGGTCTCGGCCTCCAAGATCCGCAAGGCGCAGGAGCGCATGAAGACCTCGCGTCCGTATGCGCAGGCGATGAAGCAGGTGATCGGGCATCTGGCGCAGGCCAGCACCGATTTCCAGCATCCGTTTCTGGTCGAGCGCGAGCAGGTCAAGCGGGTCGGTTACATCGTGATCTCTTCCGACCGCGGCCTGGCCGGCGGTCTGAACAACAACCTGTTCCGCAAGATGCTGGGCGAAGTGCGTCCATGGCAGGACAAGGGTGCCGAGATCGACGTGGTGACCATCGGTCAGAAGGCGTCGGCCTTCTTCCGCCGCATCAAGGTCAACATGGTCGGCAGCGTGACCCATCTGGGCGACAGCCCGCAGGTGGAGCAGCTGATCGGCGTGATCAAGGTGATGATCGATGCCTACATCGACGGCAAGGTGGACCGCGTATACCTGGTCTACAACCGCTTCGTGAACACCATGACGCAGAAGGCCAGCTTCGATCAGCTGCTGCCGCTGCCGGCCGCCGAGCACAAGGTGGCGCACCACGATTGGGACTACCTGTACGAACCCGATGCCGCGACCGTGCTGGAGCACGTGATGACGCGTTACATCGAGTCGCTGGTGTACCAGGCCGTGCTGGAAAACGTGGCCTCCGAACATGCCGCGCGCATGGTGGCGATGAAGGCCGCCAGCGACAATGCCAACAAGATGATCGGCACCCTGCAACTGGTCTACAACAAGGCGCGTCAGGCGGCGATCACCCAGGAAATTTCGGAAATCGTCAGCGGCGCGGCCGCGGTATAAGCACGGCCGGGATTGGGGATTCGGGATTGGTAGGAGCGCAGCGGACTGCGCCCTTGCGAATCCCCAATCACGAATCCCAAATCACAAAATTCCACGAGATGGCATCTGCCACTCGGACAGAACAAAGCTAACCGGAGCAGCAAAATGAGTCAGGGCAAGATCGTTCAGATCATCGGCGCGGTCGTCGACGTCGAATTCCAGCGCAATGAAGTGCCGAAGGTCTATCACGCGTTGAAGGTCGAAGGCACCGAAATCACCCTGGAAGTGCAGCAGCAGCTCGGCGATGGCGTGGTGCGCACGATTGCGCTCGGCTCCACCGACGGCCTGAAGCGCAACCTGCTGGCCACCAACACCGAGCGCGCGATTTCGGTGCCGGTCGGCGCCGGCACGCTGGGCCGCATCATGGACGTGCTGGGTCGTCCGATCGACGAAGCCGGCGACGTGCAGGCGTCGGACCATTGGGAAATCCATCGCGCTGCGCCGTCGTATGAAGACCAGTCCTCCAGCACCGAGCTGCTGGAAACCGGCATCAAGGTCATCGACCTGATGTGCCCGTTCGCCAAGGGCGGCAAGGTCGGCCTGTTCGGCGGCGCCGGCGTCGGCAAGACCGTCAACATGATGGAACTGATCAACAACATCGCCAAGGCGCACTCGGGTCTGTCCGTGTTTGCCGGCGTGGGCGAGCGTACCCGCGAGGGCAACGACTTCTACCACGAGATGAAAGACTCCAACGTGCTGGACAAGGTCGCGATGGTGTACGGCCAGATGAACGAGCCGCCGGGCAACCGCCTGCGCGTTGCGCTGACCGGCCTGACCATGGCCGAGTACTTCCGCGACGAGAAGGACGAGAACGGCAAGGGCAAGGACGTGCTGCTGTTCGTGGACAACATCTACCGCTACACGCTGGCCGGTACCGAAGTGTCCGCGCTGCTCGGCCGCATGCCGTCGGCGGTGGGCTACCAGCCGACCCTGGCCGAGGAAATGGGCGTGTTGCAGGAGCGCATCACCTCGACCAAGAGCGGTTCGATCACCTCGATCCAGGCCGTGTACGTGCCCGCGGACGACCTGACCGACCCGTCGCCGGCGACCACCTTCGCCCACCTGGATTCCACTGTCACGCTGAGCCGTAACATCGCCTCGCTGGGTATCTACCCGGCGGTGGATCCGCTGGATTCCACCAGCCGCCAGATGGACCCGCTGGTGATCGGTCACGAGCATTACGACACCGCCCAGCGCGTCCAGCAGACCTTGCAGAAGTACAAGGAACTGAAGGACATCATCGCGATCCTGGGCATGGACGAGCTGAGCGAGGAAGACAAGCAGTCGGTGTCGCGCGCACGCAAGATCGAGCGCTTCTTCAGCCAGCCGTTCCACGTGGCCGAAGTGTTCACCGGCTCGCCGGGCAAGTACGTGTCGCTGAAGGACACCATCCGCGGCTTCAAGGCGATCTGCGACGGCGAATACGATCACCTGCCGGAGCAGGCGTTCTACATGGTCGGCAGCATCGAAGAAGCCGTCGAGAAAGCCAACAAGATGAGCGCCAAGGCGTAAGAGCCGGGATTTGGCATTCGGGATTCGGGATTTGGTACGGCGGTGAACGGGGTGCGGAGACGAGGTGAGTCGCCACAGTGAAAGCTGCGGTTGCCAATCCCGAATCCCCAATCCCCAATCCCCGCTTCACAGAGTGAGGCACCATGAGCACTATCCGTTGCGACATCGTCAGCGCCGAGAAGGAAATCTTCCACGGTGAGGCGACGCTGGTCGTGGCCACCGGCGAGTTGGGCGAGCTGGGCATCGCGCCCAAGCACGCGCCGTTGATCACCCGCCTGAAGCCGGGCAAGGTGGTGGTCACCACCGCCAGTGGCGAACAACTGGACTTCGCCATTTCCGGCGGGATCCTGGAAGTGCAGCCGCAGGTGGTGACCGTGCTGGTCGACACCGCGGTGCGTGCGCAGGACATCGACGAGGCTGCGGTCCGCAAAGTCAAGGAAGAAGCGGAGCGTCTGCTGGCCAACCGTGGCGACACGGTGGACGTGGCCGATGCGCAGCGTCGGCTGGCCGAGGCGACGGTGCAGCTGCAGGCGCTGGAGCGTCTGCGCCGCAACCTCAAGCACTGATCGATTGCCTGGCCCATCGGTTGTGGGCAAGCGACACGCCTCAGCTGCATGCCGCATGCAGATGTGGACCGGAACGCCGACCTTCGTGTCGGCGTTTTCGTTTTTGGAGCTGCGCGTGCGCGGCAGAAAGCCGCGTGTGGCGGCCAGCGCGCACACTGCGTGGCATGGTTGCCATGCAGCGCTCCACTGCGCCATGGCATGGTGACATCCGACGTTGAGGAGACTTCCATGACCCGCTCGATCGATGGCTTCCGCGGTTATGCACTGACTTGCACGCTTGCGGTCGCCCTGCTGGGGTGCGCGTTGCCGGCACGCAGCCAGCCGCCGCTGGATCCGCTGCTGGATCGCATCGTGCAACGCAATGCGATCGGCGATGCGGTGGCGCTGAGCAAGTGGGATAGCGGCAAGCCGGTGCTGGACCAGGCGCGCGAAGCGGCGGTGCTGCAGAGCGTACGCGACCAGGCACCGGCGCATGGACTGGACGCCGAGGATGCGGCCCGCTTTTTTGCCGCGCAGATCGAGGCCAACAAATCGGTGCAGTACGCGCTGCTGAACCATTGGCACGAACGTGGACGTGCGCCGGATACCGCACGCCCGGATCTGGCCGCACTGCGCGCACGCCTGGACCAGCTGCAGGGCGAGTTGCTCGATGCGCTGGCCGATGCTGCTGCGGCGCGTTCGGCGGCGCACTGCGCGACCAACACGGCACGGGCTGCGGCGCACTACGCGGCGCAATGGCAGCTGGATGCCTTGCACCGCGCGGCACTGGTGCGTGGCCTGGGCGACTTTTGTCAGCAGGCACCCGGCAAGACCTAGTGCAAGCTTGGCCGCATAGGGCCGGTGACGCGACGCGACCGCAGTGGTGGGGCATCGCCGAGGTCGACGCAGGTCAGCGTAGCGCTTGCGTCGCCGCCGGCATGCCTGACCAGTTCGGGTGTGCGGTTGCCGTCGTGCGCAAGGCACTGCGTTGGCAGATGCCGCGCTTACGCCTCGATCACGCCAGCCTGGTGACTGCACTGGCGGCGTCGTGAGCGCTTGCAGGGCGCGCGACTCTGGCAGATGAGACGGGTAGCAGCCGGCCGTCTCGGTTCAACGACGCACGCTCCAGCCTCGCCTGCCGCGGGGTCAGCGATACACCACATGCCGGCCGAGAAAGAACGACACGATCGCCAACCCGCCTTCGACCAGCGGCTTGGCCAGCCAGGCCTGGCGCAGGCCGACCAGATCCACCGTCGCCGACAGCAGCCAGGTGCTGATCAGCGTCAACGCCAGCCACATCACCGCAAAGCGGCGGAAGCGCTGCCAGCCCAGCCGCGCGCCGCCCTGCTGGGCGAAGGTGTAACGGCCATTGAGCCAGAAACCCAGCACCGCGCCGCTGATGCGCCCGAGCAGATTGGCCGGCACCGTCGGCATGCCAGCGGCGGTGGCGGCGATGAAGATGCCGCAGTCCACAGCCAATTGCAGGCCGCCAATCAGGGTGAACTGGCTGCCTTGACGGAACAGGCTCATGCGTGCCGGGAACGAAGAAAGGGCGCCCATCCTAGCGGCCGTAGTGCTTAAAAAGTTGTCATCGCGTGTTGAGGGCATCGATCGAGCACGCGGTTTTGCATGGCTGCGACTAGAATTTGGCGTATCTCCCGCCTTTGGAATTCTTGATGACCCTGCCCCTGCACGTCGTGATCCTGGCTGCGGGCGAGGGCAAGCGCATGCGCTCGTCCCTGCCCAAGGTGTTGCAGCCATTGGCAGGCCAGCCGATGTTGGCGCATGTGATCGCCACCGCACGGCAGCTACAGCCGGCCGCGGTCCATATCGTCTACGGGCACGGCGGCGATCAGGTGCGCGCGGCATTTGCCGGGCAGGCGGATCTGCAGTGGGCCGAGCAACGGCAGCAACTGGGCACCGGCCACGCCGTGCAGCAGGCGATGGATGCGATTCCGGATGCGGCCACCGTGCTGGTGCTGTACGGCGATGTGCCGCTGATCCGTAGCGAGAGCCTGTTGCAGCTGCTGCATGCGCCCGGCCGGATGGCGGTGCTGGTCGCAGAGCTTGCCAACCCCACCGGCTACGGACGCATCCTGCGCGATGCCGAAGGCAAGGTGGCGGCGATCATCGAGCAGAAGGACGCCAACGACGAGCAGCGGCGCATCCGCACCATCAACACCGGCATCCTCACCGCCGAATCCACCGCATTGCGGCGCTGGCTGGGCGGTCTGTCCAACAACAACGCACAGGGCGAGTTCTATCTCACCGACGTGTTTGCCAGTGCCGCCGCCGACTTCACGCCGGCCGACATGGTGCATGTGGCCGACCCGCAGGATGTGGAAGGTGCCAACGACCCCTGGCAGCTGGCCCAACTCGAACGTGCCTGGCAGTTGCGCGCCGCGCGTGCGCTGTGCCTGCAAGGCGTGCGCATGGCCGACCCGGCGCGCGTGGAACAGCGCGGCACGGTGCAGGTGGGACGCGATGTGCAGCTGGATATCGATGTGATTCTGGAAGGCGATGTCACGCTCGGCGATGACGTGGTGATAGGCCCGTTCGTGCGGCTGCGCGATGTGACGCTGGGTGCCGGCACGCAGGTGCGCGCGCACTGCGATCTGGAAGGCGTGGTGACCGAAGGTGCGGTGCAGATCGGCCCGTTCGCGCGTCTGCGCCCCGGCACCGTGCTCGCCGATGGCGTGCATATCGGCAATTTCGTCGAGACCAAGAAGGTCACGATGGGTGTGGGCAGCAAGGCCAATCACCTCACGTACCTGGGCGATGCGGTGATCGGCAGCAAGGTCAACATCGGCGCCGGCACCATCACCTGCAACTACGATGGCGTGAACAAGTCGCAGACCACCATTGGCGACGGCGCGTTCGTCGGCTCCAACAGCGCGCTGGTGGCGCCGATCGAGGTCGGTGCCAATGCCACCATCGGTGCGGGCTCGGTGATCACGCGCGACGCGCCGGCCGGCCAGCTCAGCGTGTCGCGTCCGCGTCAGACAGTGATCGAAGGTTGGGAGCGGCCGACCAAGAAGTAGCATGGAGCGGTGTCGCGATGCGGGTGGGTGGCGCAGCGCAGCCGTGCTGCACGGCGATGGTTGGCCGTGCTGCGGGTAACGACGGAAGGTGCACGATGCAGCGACGACCACAGACGATGTTGATCCTGCTCCTTGGCCTGCCGATGCTGCAGCCAGGCGTTGCAGCGGCGGCGAGTTATCGGCTGTATCTGTCGCCCGATGGCAACGATGCGGCGGCAGGCACCGCGCCTTCGACGGCAGTGCGCAGTCTCGACGCCGCGCAGCAACGCCTGCTCGAGCGACGACCAGCAGGGGACGTGGAGGTGGTGATCGCCCCGGGCACCTATCTTCAACAGACGGTGCAATGGACCTTTGCCAACGGCGCGCCGATCCGCTTCATTGCCGCTGCTGGCGCTGCCAGCCCGCCGGTCTTCGATGGACGCGGTGGCGCGACCTGGTTCGCCTTGAAAGGCGGTCGCAATGCGCCGACGCGGCTGAGCTTCGAGGGGTTGAAGGTCAGCAACTACTGGATGGCGCTGGATCTTGGCAGCAGCAAGGCGGCCGAGGATGGCAATGGCGGCAACACGATCCGCAACATGCAGTTCGAGCGGATCGGTGGACGCTACGGCCGTAGCACCGAGGCCGCGTACTCGTTTGCAGCGATCCGGCTGCAGCAGTCGCGCGACAACCGCATCGAACACAATCGCTTTGTGTCGATCGAAAACGACACCGACACCTCGGGCTTCATCCATGCGCTGTATCTGGCGCGGCACTCGTCCGGTAACCGGATCGAAAGCAATACGTTCATCGACGTCAACGGCGATGCAGTGCGTACGCGCGATGCGTCCGATCGGACCTATGTCAGCGGCAACCACTTCCTCAGGGCCGGCAAGTACGCGGCGTTTTCGGACTGGTTCAAGGCCGATGGAGAGTGCCCCTCGCAGGGCGGCCAGTTCGTTGGCAATACCGTGGGCATCGGGTATTACCGCGCCATCGCTGCGACCAGGACCACCGGCGCAGACGATGCGTGTGGCGCGCTGAAACGACCGCGCATTGCAGAGCGCGGCACGCTGAAATCCGATTGATGGCGCCGTGGCGGCAGGGCCAGTGTGCGTGTTCTTGCACTCGGTGTCCGCGCCTCGGGTGGTCTTGCCGGGTCTGGCGAGCGATCAGTGAGCTGCGGCGGACGAGGCGTTCGACGTGTTGAACGTGTCTGACTACGCAGCCGATGCCGACGGCAGCAACAAGGTCACGCACAGGCCGCCTTGCTCGCGGTTGTGCAGCGAAATACGCCCGCCATGCGCTTCGGCGATCTCGCGGGTGAGCGCAAGCCCCAGCCCGGTTCCGTTGCGTTTGGTCGAATAGAATGGCATCAGTGCGTTGTGCAGCACCGCTTCGTTCATGCCATTGCCGCGGTCGAGCACCTCGATTCGCAGCCACTGCGGCAAGCGTGTCACGCGTACTGCAACCTCGTTATTGGGCGGCTGCGCTTCGCTGCAGGCCTCGTGCGCGTTCTTGAGCAGATTGAGCATGGCCTGTTCGACCTGCGCTGCATCGATGCGGCTGCTGACATTGCTGATCTCGCCTTGCAACTGGAACGGGATCTGTTGGCGCAGTCGTTCGAGAAACGGCGCCCATTCGATGGTCTGCAACTGCGGCTGCGGCAATTTGGCAAAGCGCGCGTAGCCGCGAATAAAGCCTTCCAGATGACGCGCGCGTTCTTCGATGGTTTCGAAGACCGTGCCCAGACGGTCGGTGCGCTCGCGGCGCAGCAGCTCGGCGCCGGAATGCGCCAGTGAGGCGATCGGTGCGAGCGAGTTGTTCAATTCGTGGCTGATCACACGGATCACCTTTTTCCAGGTCTGCACTTCCTGCCGTCGCAACTCGGTGGTCAGGGTGCGGATCAGCAACAACTCGTGGCTACGGCCATTGAGGTGGAAGCTGCGCCGCGACAGGTGATAGATCTGCTCGTCGTCCTCCTCATCACCGTCCTCGCGCACCGCGAACAGGCAGTCGCCGCCGCGCGCCAGCGCATCGCGCAGTTCGCCTGGCATGCGTTCGAGCACATCGTCCAGATGCTGGCCTTCGAGCTTGCGTCCGTCATGCAATAGCTTGCGCGCGGCGTTGTTGGAGAACCCGATGCGGCGTAGGCCATCGCCGCCGGCCACCACCAGCAGCATCGCCACAGGGGTGTTCTGCAGCATGGTGTCGAGCATCAACTCGCGTTGCACCAGGTCGCGTCGCTGCGCGCGCAGCACATCGCCCAGTTCTGAATGTGCCTGCACCAGTTGCGCCAATTCGTCGGTGCCGCGCCAGTACACGCCGAAGTTGTACTCGCCATCGCGGTAGCTGCTGGTGGTGCCGGCCAGCGCACGGAACAGCGAGCGCATCGGTGCGGTGGCACGGTTGAGGCTGAACCACATCGCGGCCAGCACAACGACGACCGACATTGCAGCGACCTGCCAGCCGTGGTCCAGCCAGTACGCCATGAACCACGGCAGGGCGGCGGCCAGTGCAAGTACCGGCAACAGCCTGAGAAACAGGGTGAACGTGAAGGAGCGATGCCACATGCGCGGAGTCATTCCGATCTGATGCCGTAACGGTCCATACGCCGGTAGAGCGCCTGTCGGCTCATTCCCAGTTCGGCGGCGGCCTGTGCGATCACGCCTTGCGCGCGCGCCAAGGCCTGTTCGATGCGTGCGCGATCCGGCTCGCCGGCGACAGCCGCCGCCGGCCGCGGCGCGGGGGCGCGCGGAAGGTTCAGATCGCTGGCTTCGATACGCGCGCCTTGTGCGAGCAGCGCCGCACGTTGCAGCACGTTGCGCAGCTCGCGCACATTGCCCGGCCAGGCGTGTCGCTGCAGCGCATCGCGCGCCTGTGCAGACAGGGGCTTGCCGCCCGCCAGGAAGTGATCGGCCAATGGCGCGATATCGCCCGGACGCTCGGCCAGGGCAGGCAGCGCGATTTCCACCGTGTTGAGACGGTAGTACAGATCCTCGCGGAAGCTGCCGTCGCGGATCATCGATGGCAGGTCGGCATTGGTGGCGCTGATCACGCGCACCTTGGCGTGACGCTCGCGGTTGGAGCCCAGCCGCTCGTAGCGACCGGTTTCCAGCACGCGCAGCAGTTTCATCTGGCCCGCCAGCGGCAGGTTGCCGATTTCGTCCAGGAACAGGGTGCCGCCATCGGCCGCTTCGAACTTGCCTTCGCGCGCCTTGTTGGCACCGGTGTAGGCGCCCGCTTCGGCACCGAACAATTCCGCCTCGATCAATTCACCCGGCAGGGCGCCGCAGTTGAGCGCGATGAAGGGGCCACGCTTGTTGGCCGAATTGGCCTGGATGATCTCGGCGATCTTCTCCTTGCCGCTGCCGTTGGGGCCGGTGATCAGGACCGGCAACTCCGAGCGTGCGACCTGACAGGCGAGCGCGATGGCCCGTTCGCTGGCAGGGTCGGCGAACACCGCACCGCGCAGATCGTAGCGCTGTGTCAGTTGCTCGCGACCACGGTGCTCGCGTTCGCGGCGGCGCGCGAGCTCGCGCCGCGCTTCGGACAGTTCCAGCAGGTTGTTGACCGTGGTGAGCAGCTTGGTGTCGTCCCACGGTTTGGCGATGTAATCGGCGGCGCCGGCCTTGACCAGACCCACCGCGCTGCCCAGGTGGGTCCATGCGGTGAGCAGGATCACCGGCAGGTCGGGGTGGCGCTGGCGGATCTGGGTGAACAGCGCCTCGCCTTCTTCGCCGGAGGTGGTGTCGGCAGTGAAGTTCATGTCCTGGATCACCAGGTCGAACACCTGCTCGTCCAGCAGCGTCAATCCGGCCTGCGGCGACGACGCATGCCGCGCGTCGATGTCGTGCAGGGAAAACAGCACCTCCAGCGCGGTGGCCACGGCGGTGTTGTCGTCGATGATCAGGATTTGCGGCATCGCGGTGCTCGGAAGGCGAAAGGTGTCGGGGGAGAAAGCGCTCGCCACAGCATACGGCGCAAGCCGGTGTCGATGGCAACGGACATTGCGGCTGCGCAGTGCTCCGGCGTAGTGGGTGCTCGTGCGACAGGCCAGCATGTACTCCGGTCGCAAGCGAGGGCTACCGCACCCGTTGTGGCGAGGCGGGTGGCGCAGGCGCCAATGGCGGAACCAGCGGCGCATACGTCGGTGCGGTCCAGGTCAGGCCCATCCGTGCCTGCCCGCGTGCCACCTGGACCTGCACTGGTCGGCCGGCCGCAGCGCGCAGGACGTGCAGCAGATCTTCCACGGTTGCGATGCTACGGCCATCGGCTGCGCGCAGCTGGTCGCCCTTGCGCAGCTGCAGTGCCGGTATGTCGCTGGCCTGCGTGACCAGCACGCCGGCGGCTGTGGCGGTCAGCACCAGCGTCTGTGCGTTGTGGCGCCAGCGCAGTTGATGATCGTCGATGCGCAGCACGGTGCGCTCGGTCACCTCGCTAGTGGTCTGCGTGGCAGCGCGCGCGCAGGCGCTACTGCCGGCATGCAGCGTACCGATCATCGCAGCGATGGCGAATACACCGGCGACGCTGCGGGGATGGACGATCGAACGCATAGGGAGAAGGTCCTTGGGAGGGAAGCATCGCGGTTTGTCGGCATGCGCAGCGGACCAGCGCCCGGCAGCGCCGGCCCCCAGGGTGTGGTGGGCTTGAGGCAGCGTCCCATGGCCAGCTCAGGCGCTGCGCGTGGCGACTGCCGGCGGTACCAGCGCCGCGCGACGTGCGGGCCAGAACACCGCGATCTGGCCCAGCATCCACAGCGTGAGCGCGCCGATCGGCAGGTAGATCACCGGCAGGCGCGGCAATTCGTAGCGGGCCATCAGCCAGATATTGATCGAGTAAGCCAGCAGCATGCCCAGCACGATACCGACCGAGGCGAGCAGAAAGTTCTCGATCTGGAAATAGCGCAGGATCTGGCCGCGTGTGGCGCCCAGTGCGCGGCGAATGCCGATCTGCTTGGTACGCTGCTGCACCCAGAAGCTGGCCAAGCCGACGATGCCCAGTGCGGTGACGATCAGTAGCGCGATGCACACTGCGCCAAGCAGCCAGATCATTGCGCGATCGTTCTGGAAATACTCGTTGCGAATTTCCTCGTAGGTCTGCTGCTTCAGCACCAGCCGGCTGTTGTCCAGCTTCATCAAGGCCGCAACTGCCGCCTGCAGCACTTCCTGCCGCCGCAACGGATCGGTCACGCGCAGGATGTACTGGCCCTCGTTATAAGGAGGACGGATCGGCAGCATCATCGAATAATCCTTTTGATCCAGCCCATTGACGTTGTTCGGGCGCGCCAGTGTCTGCACGATCCCAACGACCCGTAACGGGACGTCACCGGAGTAGATGGTCTTGCCGAGCGCACTGTGGTCCGGGAACATCTTGTCTGCAGCAGCTTGCGTCAAAATGATAGCGGCGCCTTTCTTGCGGACGTTGTCGTCGTTGTCTGCCTTTTCCTGGCTGATGTATTCGTCGGGGGTGAAGTCGCGTCCGGCAATCAGCTGAAGGCCAAGTGTTTTGATGCCACCGTCGCTGACCAGATACTGCGCGGCGTTGAGCGTCGGGCGCTCCTGTTCTGCGGTCAAGGTCAGTCCGGTGTTGGACGAGTAGCTGACGAACGGAACCTGATTGGTGATGGCCGCGCTGCGCACACCGGGAACAGCGCGCAGTGCCGCAAGGTCCTCCTGGGTACGGACGTCTGCATTTGTCTGCGTCCCGATGCCGTCCAGCCTGATGCTGAGCAATTCCTGTTCTGCGATGCCGCTGGCGCGGTGGAGGGTTTCCACACGGTTGCCGATCAGGAACAGCGAATTGCAGATGATGGCGCAGGCCAGGGCGATCTCCAGCACGATCAGTGCGGCTGCGGTCTTGTGGCGGCGGAGGGTGGAAACGATAGGGCGGATGTCCATGGGGCTGACCTTCGATGGATGGGCGTGGCGCTCCGCATTGCGGAGGGCAAAAGGATCAGGAAGATTTGAGCTGTAACGCGGGGGCGACCTGGATGGCGCGCCACGACGGCAATATTCCGGCGATCAGGCTCGCGGCGAGGGCGATCGCGAACGTCAGCAGCAACATGCTGATGTCCAGGTGCGCCAGTGCCGCATAGTCCACCGGCTGCTGGCGTACGGCCCACAACCCCAGCCACGCCAACGCCAGTCCGCAGATGCCGCCGACCAGGCCGATGGTTCCCGCCTCCACCAGGCATTGCGCAAAGATCGCGCCTCGCGATGCTCCGAGTGCACGCCGCACCCCGATCTCTCCGCTGCGGCGCAGGAACTTCGCCAACAGCAGCCCCACGGTGTTGAGCAGACACACCAGCAGAAAGCCCATCGCCAGCCAAAGCTGCAGGCGGACATCGCTGGGAACGACCTTGTTGTGATCCAGCCACTCCATCACATTGCGCAGGCGCACATTGTTCGGCCGCGTGAAACGTCCGGAGGCGCGTTGCTGATCGGAGTAGTTCTCCAGGTAGGCCTTGTAGTCGCTTGCCTGCTTGGCGCTCTCAAGCTCCACCCAATACTGCACCCAGCTGCAGGGCGCATTGAGTGCGGTGGAATCGCCGCCCTCGACCTTGCCGTAGCAGTTGGTTCCGCCGGCGTGGGTCATCTTCAGGTCCATCGCAACGCTGAAGGGCGCGTAGAGTTGTTCGTTGGAACCATAGGTATCGGTGATGTCGTAAAAACGTGGATTGATCTTCCATGTATCCAGGACGCCGACGATCCGGAAGGTGTTCTTGTCGACGCGCAGGTCGCGTCCGACGCTATTACCTCCGTCAAACAGCTTGTCGTTCAGCGACTTGCTGATTACCACAACGCGTTCATGTCGCTCGTCGCTGGCACTTGACCAGCCCTGGCCGTAAAGAAACGGTGTGTCGAACATTGGGAAGAAATCTGCTGACGTGAAACGCGATTCCAGCTTGAACGGGCTCAGCCCACTTCGCTGTGGTTCGATCGCCACGTTCCCGCCTGTCATCATCGCCTGGCGCATGGCGCGCTTTTCGCGCAGCAGTGTTTCAGCGTCGAAGCGAGTGGACTGGTAATCGGGTTCTTCTCCGGGCTGGAATCCGGATTTCGGTTCGGCGTCGACCTGCACATAAAACAACCGGTCGCTCTTCTGTGGAATCGGATCGCCCGATAGCACATAGAACACCGTCAACGTGGTCATGCTGGCGCCGATGCCGAGCGCGATGGCCAGCACCATCAACGCGGTGAGTACCTTGTTGCGACGGAAGCTGCGTAACGCAAGATTGAAGTAGTAGCCGAACATGGAGGCGCCTCTTACTCGGCCAGGGTGGGTGCGCTGTCGCGCGAGCGCATCAGGGCGGGATTGCGTTCCAGGTCGGTGGCCTGGCCGTCGACGATATGCACGTTGCGCTGCGCGCGTGCGGCCAGTTCCGGGTCGTGGGTGACCATCACGATGGTGGTGCCCTGGCTGTTGATTTCCTCCAGCAGTTCCATCACCCCGCGTGCCATCTGCGAGTCGAGGTTGCCGGTGGGTTCGTCGGCCAGCAGCAAACGTGGACTGCCAGCCAATGCACGCGCAATGGCGGCGCGCTGCTGTTGACCGCCGGACAATTCGGTGGGGTAGTGCTTCAGGCGCGAGCCCAGGCCGACCTTGGTCAGTGCCTCTTCGATGCGCTGCTTGCGCTCGGCTGCGGCCATGCCGCGATAGCGCAGCGGCACATCGACGTTGTCGAACAGGTTGAGGTCGGGAATCAGATTGAAGCCCTGGAAGATGAAACCGATCTTCCGGTTGCGCAGGCGCGAACGCGCATCGTCGGACAGATGGCTGACGTCCTCGCCGTCGAGCAGGTACTGCCCGCTGGTGAAGGTCTCCAGCAGTCCGGCCAGGTTGAGGAAGGTGGTCTTGCCCGAGCCGGAGGGGCCGGTGACCGCGACGAATTCGCCCTCGCGTACATGCAGGTCCAGCGAGCGCAGCGCGTGCGTTTCTACCTGTTCGGTGCGGAAGACCTTGGAGACCGATTGCATCTTGAGCATTGCCGATTCCTTTGCGAGAGAGGTGTGCGAAAGAGAGTGAGCGTGACGACTGCAACGTGGCGCGCAGTCGTCGGGAGCGTGGAAGCTGCGGAGCTATCGTCTCTAGTGAACGGTGACGCGCGGTGCATCGCCAAAGTTGTCTGCGCCGGACACCACCACGCGGTCGCCGACCTGCAGCCCGGACAGCACCTGCACCTCGCCCAGACTGCTGACGCCCATGCGCACGGGGCGGCGCACCGCGGTGTTGCCGTCCATCACGTAGGCGTAGCTGCCGCCGGATTGTTCGACGAACGGGCCGCGTTCGACCTTGAGCACATTGCGACGCGTGTCCATCACCACACGTGCGCTCATGCGTTGGCTCTGGCGCAGACCCGGCGGCTGCTTGTCGGTGAAGCGGATGCGCGCGGTGACTTCGCCGTTGACCACTTCCGGCGACACCGCCGAGATGGCACCCGGGAACGGTTCGCCGCTGCCGCTGGTGAGCTGGGCCGGCATGCCGATCGCCAGATCGCGCGCAAAGCTTTCCGGTACCTTGATTTCGACTTCGAATTTGGACAGATCCACCACGCCCAGGATCGGCGCGTTCGCCGCGACCTGGGTGTGCTGCACCGCCTGCACCTGGCCGACCTGGCCGTCGAACGGTGCCAGCAGGGTGAGCGCATCCACCTGGCGCTGCACCTCGGCCACCACCGCACGCTGGCGGTCGGCCAGCAGGCGCTTGTTGCGCGAATCCAGGTCTGCACCCTGGCTCTTCAACGACGCGTCGCGCTCGGCGTGTTGCAGGTCGATGTCGGTCTTCTTCAGGGTGTCCTGCGCCTTGGCCAGTTCTACCTGCGGCACTGCGCCGCCATCAAAGCCGCGCTGGTAGCGCTCCAGGTCGCGTGCGGCGGCCTGCTTGTCGATCTTGGCCTGGTCGGTGAGCTTGCTGGCGGTGGCACGCGCCAGGGTCGCATCCAGGGCGGCGCGGCTGGATTCGGCTTCCAGGCCGGCCAGGGTGGCCTGTTCCTGCGCCAGCTTGCTGCGCAGCTCCGGGCTGTCGATGCGCGCCAGCTCCTGGCCCTGCTTGACCACGTCGCCGGCCACCACGCTCAGCGTCACCGTACCGGCCGAGATGGCGTACAGCACGGGGCTGTTGGCGGCGATGACGCGGCCGTCGGCGGCGATGTCGCGTACCAGGTCGCCCTGGCTCACCGTGGCGATCCGTACCCGGCTGGCATCGAAGGAGCGGCTGCCGGCGCTCCACGCACTGATCGCCCAACCGATCCCGGCCAGCACCGCCACGGTGGCGACGCCGGGCCACAGCCAGCGACGCCACGGCGCGTTGCCGGCGGGTGTACGGAGAACCTGGTCCTGGGCAGAAGTGTCACGAATCATGGTCGGCGTGCTCGGTGGCGTCATGCTGACAAAGCAGGCCGCGTGCCAACTTCCAAGTGGCTGATATCAAAGGTATTTGGGCCGATGTGGCGAGTGTCCGCAGTGTCCGCGGACACCCGCGCGGACACGCTGTCCGGGCACGGTCATGCAGTGGACAAGAGCGGACACGCTAAAATGCCGGTCTTCTTTCCTAATGAGCTGTCCCTATGTGCGGCATTGTCGGAGCGATCGCCGGGCGCGATGTGGTCCCGGTCCTGATCGAAGGACTCAAGCGTCTGGAATATCGAGGCTATGACTCTTCCGGCATTGCGGTGCTCGACGGCGACCGGGTCCGCCGCGTGCGTCGCACCGGCCGCGTGGCCGAGATGGCGCAGGCGGCGCAGGCCGAACAGTTCGGCGCGACCCTGGGCATCGGCCACACGCGCTGGGCCACCCACGGCGGCGTCACCGAAGCCAACGCGCACCCGCATATCAGCGCGGGCGTGGCGCTGGTGCATAACGGCATCATCGAAAACCACGAGCAGCAGCGCGAGAAGCTGCGTGCACTCGGCTACACCTTCGAGTCGCAGACCGACACCGAAGTGATCGCCCATCTGATCCATCATCATCTAGCCGACGCCGGCGATCTGCTCGGCGCGCTGCAGCGCACGGTCAAGGAGCTCACCGGCGCCTACGCGCTGGCGGTGATGAGCCAGGCCGAGCCGGAGCGTTTCGTCTGCGCGCGCATGGGCTGCCCGCTGCTGATCGGGGTGGGCGAGGGCGAAAACTTCGTCGCCTCCGATGTGTCGGCCATCGTGCAGGCGACCCGCCAGGTGATCTTCCTGGAAGAGGGCGATACTGCCGAGCTGCGCCGCGATGGCGTGCGCATCTTCGATGCCTACGACGCCCCGGTCGAGCGCCCGCTGCACCTGTCCGATGTCTCGCTGGCGTCGCTGGAGCTTGGGCCGTTCCGCCATTTCATGCAGAAGGAAATCCACGAGCAGCCACGCGCGCTGGCCGACACCATCGAAGCGGCGATCGACGCGAAGGGTTTCCCGGCATCGCTGTTCGGTGCCAATGCAGAAGCGGTGTTGCGCGACATCGAAGGCGTGCAAATCCTGGCCTGCGGCACCAGCTACTACGCCGGCATGACCGCGCGTTACTGGATCGAGGCGATTGCCGGGCTGCCGTGCAGCGTGGAGATCGCTAGCGAATACCGCTACCGCGCCGCGTACGCCAACCCCAGGCACCTGATCGTCACCATTTCGCAATCCGGCGAAACCCTGGACACGATGGAGGCGCTGAAATACGCCAA
Source organism: Xanthomonas pisi DSM 18956 (assembly GCF_001010415.1). Taxonomy (GTDB): domain Bacteria; phylum Pseudomonadota; class Gammaproteobacteria; order Xanthomonadales; family Xanthomonadaceae; genus Xanthomonas; species Xanthomonas pisi. The sequence goes on along the minus strand of NZ_JPLE01000017.1, from coordinate 163,106 downwards.
ATCGCTTGGCCACCTGCATACGCTGTCGATCTGCAACGTGCCCGAAAGCGCAATCCCGCGCGCCAGCGAACTGGTCTGCTACACCCGCGCCGGTGCCGAAATCGGCGTGGCCTCGACCAAGGCATTCACGACCCAGCTGGCGGTGCTGTTCCAGCTGACCATGGTGCTGGGCAAGTTGCAGGGCCGCATCGGCGAGGCCGAAGAGGCCGACTATCTGGAGCAGCTGCGCTTCCTGCCGGGCAGCGTGCAGCATGCGCTGAATCTCGAGCCGCAGATCATGGCCTGGGCCGAGCGGTTTTCGCCGAAGGAAAACGCCCTGTTCCTCGGTCGCGGCCTGCATTATCCGATCGCGCTGGAAGGTGCGCTCAAGCTCAAGGAAATCTCGTATATCCACGCCGAAGCGTATCCGGCCGGCGAGTTGAAGCACGGCCCGCTGGCGCTGGTGGACGCAACGATGCCGGTGGTGGTGATCGCACCGAACGACCGGCTGCTGGAAAAGGTCAAATCCAATATGCAGGAGGTGCGCGCCCGCGGCGGCGAGCTGTTCGTGTTCGCCGACCAGGACAGCCATTTCAGCGAATCCGAAGGCGTGCACGTGATCCGCACCCCGCGTCATGCCGGCGTGCTGTCGCCGGTGATCCACACCATCCCGGTGCAGCTGCTGGCATATCACACCGCATTGGCGCGCGGCACCGACGTCGACAAGCCGCGCAACCTGGCCAAGTCGGTGACGGTGGAGTAAGGCCAGCGCTGCGTGCGTGCAGCGCCGGCGTCCATCCAGGAGTCGGCGCTAGCGGTTGAGTACTGCGCAGGTGCTGGCGTCAGTGCTTGTGCAAAGCATGTTGCCGTTGTCAGGGCGGGGCGCATTGATCAAGCGCTGCGGTTCGCCTCCGCCTGCAGTGCGATTGGCGCGGATCAGCGAGTCTTTGACGTTGTCATTCTGGATTCGAAACGCCGGGACGATGTTGTTCTCCAGCAGCGAATTGCTCACCCGATCCCACAGCCCAACGCTGCCGCTCGCACCGGTGGCAAACCGGTTGTTGCGGATGATGGCAGTACTGAGAACGGAGCCGGTGTACGTGCGGTTCTGCAGGCCGCCCTGGCTGATCATCAGATCGCTGCCTTGGACGCTGAACGTTGCGGTCGGGTCTTTCGACGACAATGGATTCGTCGTCGCCTCGACGGTGATCTCATTGCTAAGCATTTGCGAATGCCAGCCGGGTAGCAGCGCCTGGGCAGCGGTGTAAAAACCGTTCGGCTGCACCAGGCTCCCGCCGAAGCGATTAAAACGGTTGTACGCGTGGATCACATCAGCGGAGGGATAGAAGTTGGTGACGGGGCCGGACCCGTTGTAATCGTTGTTGACGAACAGCATCCTGCCATTGGTCGTCACGATGCTCAGATCCGATTGCTGATCCGGGGTGATCTGCCAGGCGCTGTCTACTGTGACTGTGTTGCCGAGAGTCACTGGGTTGCCTGTCAGGTAGCGCTGCTGTCCGGCGCCCTTCCCGGCGACGATCATCGCTGAGTTGCCGTCGGCATCGCAGCGGTACGGCAAATCGATGGCTTGCCTTGCCAATGTCAGTTGCCTCCCCGAGACCGCAGCAGCCTTCCCGAAGTAGTTGCCCGTGCCTTCGTCCATCGTGAGCTGCCACGGTGCGGGCTCGGCGTCGACTGGGTATTGATTGGCGTTGTTGGCGTAATACACATCCCGGCTTGGCGCGCTGAATCCCAGTTCCGACGGTGTACCGTAATAGGGCGCCCCTGCGGAAATGTTCCTGTTGTGGGCGATGAGCGCGTTCTGCGCGTCGTGGTTGAACGCCAGTGCCGTCTCGTGCCAACGCAAGGTATTGCCCTGCACTGTCACGCCATAAACATTGCCGTCCATGAAAATCGGTTTGCTGCTGGTGATATCGTTGCCGGTGATCTGCAAGTTGGATGTGTCGGTGGCCTTGATGCCGGTCGTGTGCGGATCGGTTGCTGTCCGATCTGACGGCCTGCCGAGTGTGATGATGGAGTCGCGTACGAAGGGAATCGAATGCAGGTCTTCTACGGACATGTGTTCGAACAGGATTGCACTGCCTTCGCGCAGCTTTGGCGCGTTGATGGAGAGATCGCGGATGCCGTACACGCCAGCGGCATAATTGATCGGGCGGCCACATTTAGGTTGTTTGGCCGGGTTGTAGGCAGTGGAGCCACCCTTGAAGATCACCGCCGGTGCATCCTTGCTGCCTTCCACCTGCGGAAAGTTCAGCACGGTTGCCTGCTTGCCCGCACCTGCGATGACCGTGTGGTTGGGGATGTTGTCGAAGCCTCGGCCGGACAAGGTGTAGCTGCCCGAAGGAATGGACACCACGCCACCGTTTGCATTGGCCGCGCAGGCGAATGCGGTCGCAAAGCTGGCGTCGTCCGAAGCGCCGTTGCCGATGGGCGGCGCGACGTTGCATCGGGTTTGCGGCCAATTGGTTGCATATCCGATGTTGATACTGGTGATCGTTGTGCGTGGCGCCGTGCGATCCGGCCCGCTGCCGAAATTCTGATAGCGGCTCCACGCGCTTGGGCCACCGGAGCCATTGTGTAGATACAGCTCATAATCGCCTGGCGGCACGTCGGCGGGAACGGCAAAACTCTGCACATACATGCCTTCCTTCGGATTGGAGAGATCTGCGCTCAGGATTCGCTGCACGCTTCCGTTTCTGACCAATGCGATCCGTACCGGTTGGCTCGATGCCGACATCCTGCCCAGTGCCGTGCCGAAGACGTTGAGCCTGCCGCCTGGAGAGGCACCACCGCCGACGTTGCCTTGCACGAACCAGATATCCGGTGCATTCACCAGCGTCGTTGCACCGGTTCCGCTGCCGGTGACGATCCGATACGCATAGACGCCGCGCGCACCATCAGGCAGCTGAAACTTGAGTGATTGCTCGGTGGCCTGGCTCGGCACCACGTTGATCCAACCACTATTGGTGCTGTCGGCGACATCCAACGGGCTGCCGACTGCGCCATCGTCGAGCCGGGTAAGGCGCACTGTGGCGGTTGGGCTGAGATTGCCGCCGCTCACGACGACCGTCTCGTTGCGGTCGACCGGCTGCGATGCCCAGAATGTCATTGCTGTACCTGGCGGCACCTCGTCCGCCCGTGGATAGGCAAGCGATGCAGGAGAAGCCACGCGTCCTGGCGCGTGGTTGGTGCGCAGATCAGGTCGTTGAGATGCGCTGCCATCAGTACTGGAAACGCAAAGCGTGACTGCGATAAAGACCGTAAATGTTGAGGTTTTTACACCCATGTCGGATCACTCCTGATGCGGAAGCGAAGGGCTTCCGGAACGTGCGACCACCACGCGATGCGTTGCGCAAGGATCGTGCAAGACGGTTCAACGGTGGTTGCTGGATGACGACAGCGGTGCATCGCACACGCGCACCCGCCTGCTCAAACCGCAGAGCCAGGGTGCTCAGTGGCGTGGGGCTCGCCGGGCAGCGGCCATCCTAGAGATGCGCAGCTGTTTGAATGCGAACAGATGTCACACAGTCGTGCTCGCTTGGTCTCAATGTCTCGCTGCGGGAGCCATGTCACTTTTTGAGAAGGGTGTCGGCGATGTGAGGAGTCGCGCGCCGCAGCATCGCGCTGCGGAATCGTTCGCTTCCATCTGCTCTCGCGACGCAGTCACCCTGCGATGCGATCGGCAAGGCAGCGATTGTCAGTGGAGCGAGCATTGCAATGGTTGCGCTGTGGTCGCCAGGCGCAGACATCTCAGTTGTTGCGAGTAGCGCGGGTCGACTCGCGGAACGACCCCACTGCCTGCTGGCCGGCAGCAGCTTCGTCAGCGGTTTCTGGCGCTCGACCACAGCCTCTGCCAACGCTTTGGCCCAGCTTATGCATACGCTTCTTGCGAGGATCCACACCACGCAGGAGGACGTATGTACGAGTCTTTCAAACAGGGGGCGCCGGCGGAATTGTGGCAGGCGTTGGTGCGCGAGGCGGGGCAGCGGATCGCACGTCCGCTGGACGAGTCGCGCGAGCATTATCTGGTGTTCGTGTTGCTGCGCTTTCAGCGCGATGCGCATCTGTTGTCGCGCACCCAGGCGCTGGCGTGGCTGCATGCGCAGGATCAGATCGGCAGCGTGCGGGCTGATGCGTTGCGCGATGTCGGCGATGGCTGCCTGCTGATTGCCGGGCTATTCCCCGGCGTGGCGCAGCGCCGTCGTCTCAGCGTTGACTACTTCATCGACCTGGGGCGCGGCGCGTATGCGGAGGTGGCCGACACGCGCTGCAGCGATGCGAGCTTGTTCGCACAGCTGGCCGACAGCTATCGCGAGTTGGTCCGCATCCTGGCCGCATTGCGCACGCCCCGCGATTGGCAGCCTGGGGCGGGCGGGATCTTGCATGCCTGATAGCAGCTAAAGCGACAGCGCAGCCGCCACGCGCGTGCGGCCGGTGCCCGGTGCGGCATCGCCGCCCGTGCACTCAGACGATGAGCGCGCCCCGTCCGCGTCCACCTGACGGCATGCGCGCGACGTATCGTCAGCCGGCCTGAACAATGCGCCCTGGCAGGGGCTGTCCCGACACGCGTCGGGCCCGCCCCGACTGCCATCGCCCGCGTCTGCGCGCACACTAGCCCCGCAGGCAGATCCGCCGGGTGAGTGCCATTACCCGACGATCGGGACCCTGCATTGTTGATCGTTGCAGCGTCGGTTCACTGCGGCGCATCGCGCGCGCAGCATGGGGGACATGCTGCGCGTCGCAACCATCCAGAGGGACATGGATTCATGAAGACGTGTATCGCGGTGGTGCTGTTGGCACTGCCCGGGCTTGCTGTTGCACAAGACCTGCCGCCGGGCTATGCCGGTCAGGGCGGAATGACGCTGCAGGAGATCGACCCCGCCATCTATGCGTATCACTACGACCACGGATTCGTGGGCGAAGATGCGCTGGGCTGGGATCCTGCATTGCAGTTCGCCTGGTCGCGGATCGCCGCTGCCGAGGTTTGCGCACAGCAACCGCCATCGGATGCACTGATCGCCAAGCTGGTGGAGCAGTACGGCAAGGATGCCGTGGTGCACCAGACAAACGGTATCGGTTTCCATGCAGCGCAGATGCGTGCCGCCAGCACGTTCTGTACCCCGACGCGTCATGCAGACGCAGTCGCGGTACTGCCTGCGTTTGCGGGCGGCGACTTTTCTACTGCAACCGCCTATGCCGCCGCTGCCGAGGCGGGGACGGTGGTGGTAGCAGCAGAGAATCAGCCTATGGCCATGAGTGGTGGGGATGCAGCGACCGCGCCATCGCTATCTGCGGACTGGGCATTGATGCTGCCGCTACAGCCGCGCATGATCGTCGCAGCCAATGGTCAGCCTGCCGGCGATGAGATGTTGCACGTGATCCGGCGAGGTCATACCGGCGCGGTCATCGCGGGGCAGGTTGCTGGAAATGTAATTACCGGTGTCCTCCTGGGCAGGATGGGTGGATTCACCTTTGACAAACGCCAGTTGACGGGTGAGGAGATCAAAAGCATCGGCAACCCGGGGTATGCGCTACAGCGCGATGCGATCAACATGCAGTTGAAGCGCTATTTCACCGCCAAGCCCGGCGCGATGCCGATCGATGCTTTTCCGTTGCAGGTGCTCATGTCCGAATGGCGGCTCGTCTACCAGAGCCTGAGCGACGAAGAAACCCCGTACGAACTGCGCTATCGGGTCGGAATTGGCGGTGAATCAAGCGGATTTTTGAAGCGCAAGGCCAGTCCGTACAGCCTGTCGTGCCAGCCTACCCCGCGCACCGCGTCGCTGGAAGAATGGCAAGCAAACGACTACGCTTTGGTCAAAGAGGCTGCGCAGGCCTATAGCGACGAATGTGCTGCAAAACTCGCCGAGCAGTTGCCGCAGTGGTTCCCGGATAGAGCGACTGTTACTGCTTCCAACTGATTGTCGGGTCGTGTGACGTCAGGCATCCGAGCGCTACGGCGATCCATAAAAATCGTCATCAGCGTATCCTTGAACCAGAACGGGCACTGATCCATCGATCAGTGCCCGTTCCGTCTTTCCGGATTGCGGATGCATCAGCCTACTTGGCGTGCCTGGCTACGTTGCTGTTCTTGCTGATCCTGGACCTGCGTTTGCGACTGCGCGTCCTGCCGTACGGCATTGCTGCTTTGCTCCAATGGGCGTTCTGCAGCGCCTGCCTTGTCGGTATAGATCCGCTGGTGCGCCGGGTCGTTTGGCTGACCCTGTACCGCGAACAGTCCGTTGCCGTCCTTGCTCTGCATCACCGCGTCGATGCGTTGCAGACCGCTGACCTTGGCTTCGAACGCCAAGGAACCCGCCGCATTCTCCAACGCGCGACGGTCGGCGAATGCATGCGGACCCAACTGTTCCAGCTTGCTCACCGCCTGGTTGTACAACGGATTATCGGGATTGGTTTTTTCCGACAGCAACGGCGTCTTCTCGGCCTGCTTCAGTGCCTTGAGCGTATCGCCGCCAACGACGCCATCATCCTGCAGTCCGTGTGCACGCTGGAAGGCTTTGACCGCCTCACCCGTTCGCTGGCCATAGGCGCCGTCGGCGCTGAGTTCATTGCCCCTTGCGTCCTTGTAGCCCAACTGCTGCAAGGTCTGCTGCAACTTCAGAACTTCAGCGCCATGCGACTTTTCGCGTAGCACCCCAGATGTTTCTGCCGCAGCCTGCACAGGCGCAGGTTTGTGTGCGTTGCCGTCGTGAGACTGCTGCTTGCTTTGGCTGCGGTCCTGCAGCAACTCGCGCGCCTCGGAAAGCGGGTCGCTGGCATAGAGCTTGACGCCCTTGGCGTGCTTGCGTTCAAGGTAGGCGTCCAGCGAGCTGAGCTCGACACCCTCGCCGCCCCGCGATTGGCTGATCTTGAGCTCGCCATCCTTGGGGTCCCGCACCACCATGGTGATGTGGTCGATGCCCTTGTAGCGCCCCTTGTCCCAACCCAGTGAGCCATTGTCCTCGCCGATGATCATGCCTTCCTTGAGCTTGTCGGCAGTGACGTCCTTGCCCTCGATCAGGACACCAGAACGCTGCTCCGATTTGCGCAGTAACTCAGATGCACTGGTTAAGTTGGGATTGAATTTTTGCTTGTCGGTAAATACTGCTTTGCCGGCCCCCTGATTGATCTCGTCCATGGTGGCGTTCTGCATTTCCACGACCCAACCAGAACAATCGACCTTGCCTTGATTTGGGTCCTTGGAGCCAAAACCGTACTTGACATGGTCATATTTGACGGTGAGATCGTAGGCGGCATTGAGCGCAATGCCCTGTCCATCAGGCTTCTGTTGTTGCGCGGATACCGACTGTGTCGGCGATTGCACCTGCCGATTTTCCGAAACGGGAGCAATGCCTTTTTCAGGAATGCGGATACGGTCCATCTTCGTATCCCAATACTGGACAAACGTTTGCGCCATGTCTTTGTCGGACATACGCTGGAACGTCGCAGCATCCACGCCGGTCAGGGACTTCAGTTCTTTCTCGCCAACATTGTTGAGGATGTTGGCGCGTGTGCTCCCTAGCCCGAAAGATCCCGTGGCGATTGCGGTCTGAAGAGAGCGGTAACCGCTCGCGCCCTGCTGATGGGCCATATACATGTCCAGGCCATCAGGCGCCGATTTACCCGACAGGTAAGGCCGGCCATCGCGTTCGTGTCGGTCGACCAGGGTTGCGCGGTTATCCAGGTACAGCCGCGCGGCTGCATCCGTATTGACCACCGCGTCCAGCTCGCGTCCAGCAATACCGTACTCGCCGGCGGTTCGGGGGGTGAACTGGAATAGTCCTTTTGCACCACTGGCCCCGCGGCTGGCCAACTCGTTGAAGTTGCCGCCGGTCTCTACGTGGGCAAAACGCAGGAAGTCGTCACGTGGGATATTCCGCTCGATCGCTTCGCGTTCGATGATATCGAGCACTTGGGCTCGTGAGTAGTTCGTCGGCATCGCTCAAGATCCTTGATTGAGTGCTGCAGCCACGCGGCTGCAGCGGTAAGCCGCCCGAACCAATTCCTTTGGTCCTGTATTAAGGGGTCGGCAGATACGATTTCTGGGCAGCATCGTACCGGTATACAACCGTTTCGTCACCCCCGCTCGTCGGCGGGCCGGCCGAAACGGTTACTCGCAGCTTGGGCAGGCCGGCTTGCGGAACAAATTCAAGCGTACTGCTGTTCTTGATACAGGGGATTTTCCCAGGCGCGTCCTCGCTACAATCGGCACTATTGTCCTCACCGGCCGGAACGTTGCCGAGATAGGTCCAATGTGTGTCGTCGACGTCCTCGGTTTCCTTCGGGTTGAATACGAGTACGTCGTAGTAAAGGATTCTTACGCCCGACTGCAGACTCCACGTCGGCACGGTCAGGACCAGCCGGCCATCGTCGGTGACAACGGTCTGTGGCTTGCGTGTCGTGTCGACCGTGTTGCCTTTTTCCATTCCGCCGAATTCGCCGATGTACAGCTCTGCGCCGAAAAATTTCCAGGGCGACTTGCTGCCCGGTTCGCTGGTGACGAAGGTGGAGTGGGCCAAGGTCACCTTGGTTTCCGGTGCGGGATAGTGGTTCTCGCGCTCGGCCCCGAACAGCTGGGGGGTCTTCCAGGCAAAGCCGGTGTAGTAACGCGTACCCTCAAGTTGGAACTGCAAGCCGTACCAGAAATGGATCCAGCTGCCATTGGCAATCTCGTAAGACAATGCCCCGTCGCCATCGACGTTGCTGATGAAATACAGCACGCTATCCGGACGGGGCGGCTGGAGCTGTTGGGTGGAACCCTGGGTTGCATCCTGCATGGGAGAAGCGTCCTTGTCTGAGGGTTTGGGGGTGGCGCTGGTCGGGGCGGCGGTTGTCTTCGGAGCTCTGGCGTCCGTTGCCGCCGGTTTGCAGGCGGCGAGCATCGCTAATGCAAGGATCAGCGGAATCTTCCTGACGAGCATTGGGGTGCATCCATTGCGGAGGGCGGCGAAAGTCTACTCCAGCGCGGCGATGTGTCCAGTCGTCGCGCCGGGTCTTGCAGAGCCAGGCTATCTACCGGGCTTGGGGCTTCCAGGCGAGGGGGCGGGGGCTTCGAGTCTGCATTCCTCCTGTTGCATCCCGCATCCGCTGAAGCTTCAGCGTTATCTGGTGGACTGTCTGCTCACGCCAAAGGCGTATTGGAAATGATCTCCACCCAATAGCCGTCCGGGTCCTTGATGAAGGCCAGGTGCTTCATGCGGCCGTCTTCCAGGCGTTTTTGGTAGGTCACGCCGAGGCTGTCGAAGCGTGCGCAGGCGGCGTGGATGTCCGGTACCGAGACGCAGATATGGCCGAAGCCGCGTGGGTCGCTGTTGCCGTCGTGATAGACCGGACCGTCCTGGGTTTCGGTGCCGTGGTTATGGGTGAGTTCCAGCACGCCGGGGATGCCGGCCATCCACAGACGGCGCGCTGCGTCGTCGTCTGGAATCGCGGTGTCCAGCGGCAGCAATGCGAGAAAGTACAGGCTGAATTCCGCCTCGGCGAAGTGGCGCGCATCCAGCAGGCGGAAGCCGAGCACACGCGTGTAGAAATCCAGCGAGCGCTGCGCATCCTTGATGCGCAGCATGGTGTGGTTGAACACGAAACCGCTGGTTTCGGCGGGCGCGGTGCTGGCGCCGGGAACGTGATTGAGATCGGTCAAAGCCATGTTGGGTTCCTCGTAGAACGTCTTGGGGGGACAGGTCGGCGCTGTCGTGGACGCCGATGTTAGCCAGACCATGGTGGTCGGCGTGTCTGCATCGTGCGTGCCGGTGATCTGGACGCCGCGCTGGCGGTCAGCGGTTCATGTCTGCGTCTGCGTGCATGTCGGCCGTGCACTTTGGGATGGGCCGCCACACCGATGCGCGGTGCTGCGGCCAGTTCAAAACCAGATGCGCACGCCGGCGATGAAGCGGCTGTCGCGTGCCGGTTCGTCGTCCAGCGTCGCGCGCGGGGTCCGGTCGCCGAAGCTGCGGTGATGCACCCAGCCGATATAGGGCGCAAACCGGCGCGTGATTTCGTAGCGGATTCGCACGCCTGCTTCGAGCTGGTCCAGCCCGCGGTCGATGCCGCGTTGCCTGTCCTCGCTCAGTGCGATGTCTGCTTCCATGCGCGGTTGCAGGATCAGGCGGTTGGTCAGCAGGACGTCGTATTCGCCTTCCAGTCGCACGACCGCGCGACCGCCGCTACCGACAAAGAGAGTGGCCTCGGTTTCGAACTTGTACGGCGCCAGGCCTTGTACGCCGAACGCTGCCCAACTGCGATGATCGGTGCCGATGTCCTGACGCACGCCCACCAGGACATCCCACCATGGCGAGACGGCATGGCCGTAGAACGCTTCGACCGATGCGTCTTGCGTACGCCCCCGCTGGCGCTCGCCTTCGCTGCGTAACCACACTCGGTCGATATCTCCGCCGATCCACGCGCGCGCCTCCCATTGCTGGCCGCTGGCGCGATCGGTGTCGAAGGCCTCCAGCCGATCGAGCAGCACGTAGCGGTTGACTCCCGTCCCATGCATCGCGTGGCTGTGCAGCGGTGCGAACGCCGCGGCAATGTCCTCGGCGGTTGGCTCTGGGATCGGTTCGCGTGGCAGTGCGGCGCGATGTGGGGAAGCATGCGTTTGCATCGGCATGTCGGCTGCTGCGTCGTGATGCATCCGGGCATGGTCCATGGGTGGGTGCTCCATCGGCGCCTGCTGCGCAGGGCCTGCCGTCATCGATGCGTGATCCATCGCCGCGTGATCCATCGATCCATGGTCCATGCCCGCGTGCGACATGGTGCTGTCAACCGTGGGCGGCGCGAGGTCGGATTCTCGTGTCTCGGCATGGCGCAGTACCGATGCCTCCGTGTGCGTAGCAGGTTTCGCGGCGTCGCGAGCAGGGGCTTCTGCCGGCGTTGGCGTCTGGTCGGCGTGCTGCATGTGCGCGTGGGGCATCTCCATCCCAGGCATGCTGTCCTGTGCAGTTGCCGACGCCGCATCCGGCGCTGCCGCCCTTGGCAAATCTACATCGCCAGCGTTAGAGGTCGTCTGCATCGCATGCGCATGCGCATCGTGCGCCGCGTCGCTACCCGCCGCATCCACGTGCTCCTGCGCAGCCAATGACGCACTCAACACCCACATGCTCACTAACAATGGGCGTAGACCTAACGCGCTCATGCTTCCACCCGCACTTCGCGCATCATGCCTGCTTCCATGTGGTACAGCAGGTGACAGTGGTAGGCCCAACGGCCGAGCGCATCCGCACGCACGCGATAGGTGCGGCGCGTGCCGGGCGGCATGTCGATGGTGTGTTTGCGGACCTGGAAATTGCCGTCGGCATCTTCCAGGTCGCTCCACATGCCGTGCAGGTGGATGGGGTGCTGCATCATGGTGTCGTTGACCAGCACGATGCGTAGCCGCTCGCCGTAGCGCAGCCGCAGTGGGTCGGCCGAGGCGAAGGCGATGCCGTCGAAGGACCAGGCGAATTTTTCCATGTGGCCGGTCAGATGCAGCTCGATCTCGCGACCGGGCGCGCGACCATCCGGATCCTCGAACAGGCTGTGCAGGTCGCCATAACACAGCACGCGACGTCCGTTGTCGCGCAGGCCCACGCCGGGGTCGTGCAGGCGCGGTGCGGTTGCATTGCTGCGCATGTCGATCAAGGCATTGCCATCTTCGCTGGCGTGGTGGTGGGGTGTCTTGTCCGCTGCGCTGTCTTGCGCGTGCTGGGCCGGCATCGGCATCGCATGTGCGGCATGGGGGTCGCCCTGCATCGCTGCGCCGGCGTGCATGGCGTGATCGGCATGCGCCATGCCATCGCCATGTCCCATGTCCTGCATGGTCAGGATCGCGCGTGGGTCCAGTGCGGGAATCGGCGCTCGCAGGCCATGGCGTACGGCCAGCGTGCCGCAGGCGAATCCGGTGCGGCCCATGTCCTGCGCAAACAGCGTGAATGCGTCCTGCCCGGTGGGCTCGACGAGCACATCGAAGGTTTCTGCCGCGGCAATCCGTAGTTCGTCCACGCTGACCGGATGCACGTACTGGCCGTCGGCGGCGACAACGGTCATGCGCAGGCCGGGGATGCGGATGTCGAAGTAGGTCATCGACGAGCCATTGATGAAACGCAGCAACACCTTTTCGCCGGGAGTGAATACCCCGGTCCAGTTGCCGGCCGGCGCCACGCCGTTAAGCAGGTAGGTGTAGGTGTTGGCGTTGACGTCCGACAGGTCGGTGGGCGTCATGCGCATGCGGCCCCACATGCCACGGTCGGCCAGTGTCGCGCGCAGGCCGTCTTCGCGCGCATCGCGCAGGAAGTCGCCCACCGTGCGCTGCGCATAGTTGTCATGGCTGGGCATCTGTTTCAGGCGGCGGAACAACGCCGCCGGGTCGAGATCGGTCCAGTCCGACAACAGCACCACATGCTCACGATCGTGGCGGTACGGCGGCGGTGTCAGCGGGTCGATGACGATGGCGCCATACAGGCCGGCCTGCTCCTGGAACATCGAGTGGCTGTGGTACCAGTAAGTGCCGGATTGGCGCAGTGCGAAGCGGTAGTGATACTCCTGGCCCGGCGCGATGCCATCGAAGCTCATGCCGGGCACGCCGTCCATGTTGGCCGGCAGCAGCAGGCCGTGCCAGTGCACCGAGGTGGGCTGGTCGGTCAGCGCGTTGCGCACGCGCACGCTCACCGTATCGCCCTCGCGCCAGCGCAGCGTGGGCGCAGGCAGGCTCTGGTTGACGGCGATGGCAGGGCGCGTGCGCCCGGTGAAATTGACCGGCAGGCGGCCGATCTGCAGCGACTGGCTGCTACCGCGAAGGACCGGCGTGGTCACCGCGCCGGCCGCACGCGCGTCGGCACGCCACAGCCCGGCACCGGCGGCAAGACCGCCCAGGGCCAGGCTCTGCACGAAACGGCGCCGGCCTGGGGCGGGCGGGGAGGTTGGATCGAACACAGGGGAATCGGAAGACATGTCACCTCCGGCGCGTCTGCAACAGCAGGCAGACGCAGCGCATCGCTGGGAAATCCCGCGTGCAGGGACGCGGGGCGAAGCATGCATGGGAAGGGCCGACAGGCACGGCGCGCGCGCATTGGGCGAGGCATGCGGTGCGCCTGCTGCGCGGGCGCGCGCAGTGACCACCGATGCCGTGCATCGGCGACCCCGCCTGGTGGAGCGCGTCGTGTCGTGTCGGCCGTTAGCCGATGGGAGGTCGAACCGGTTGCTCGTGTGCCGGGCTGCCGCGGCCTGCGTCCAGGGCGGCAGGCACCGCGGAACGACCGGGCATTCCCGTCGGCACCGCAGGCAGGGTCAGCAAGGCCAGGTTGCAGTGTTGCAGGCAGTCGCAGCTGCCCAGCTTGCAGCAGTCGCTGGCGTGCGCGTGCGGGTGTCTGGTCGTGTCGGGCAACCGCGCCGCATCGGCCGCTGGCATGGCCTCATGGCACGGCATCGCAGCCGCCACGTGCGCCTGCACGGTGTGCGTGGCCGCCTGCGGCATGACCCTGTCCGGCATCGCCATGCCCACCGACGCCCACGCGCCGGTGGCCGTATTGGCGACCAGGCACAGGCACAGCAGCAGGCGGAGCAGGCAAGGCAACACGGGCGGTCGGGTTGGTAGATGACGCTGCGAGCATACCACCGGCCTGCAACTGTCCGCCGACTGACCGCCGGCCCCGGCGGTGCGCCTGGCAGCGGTAGAATTGGCGCTTCTTTCGCTTCACGCCCGTGCCCATGTCGCAGCGCCAGTGGGTGGCCGCCGCCATCCAGAAGATCGAGGCCGATTTCAATCGTTCGGCCGACACCCATCTGATCCCGATGGATTTGCCGGGCTATCCAGGCATCGACCTGTACTTCAAGGACGAGTCCAGCCACCCCACCGGCAGCCTCAAGCACCGGCTGGCGCGCTCGCTGTTCCTCTATGCGCTGACCAACGGCTGGTTGGGTGCAGGGCGCCCGGTGATCGAGGCGTCCAGTGGCTCGACCGCGATTTCCGAGGCCTATTTCGCGCGCCTGCTGGGGGTGCCCTTCATCGCGGTGATGCCGGCCTCGACCTCGCCGGAGAAGATTGCCGCGATTCAGTTCCAGGGTGGCCGCTGCCATCTGGTGGAACGCGCCTGCGACCTGGACAGCGCCTCGCACCAGCTCGCGCGCGAGACCGGTGGGCACTTCATGGACCAGTTCACCTATGCCGAGCGCGCCACCGACTGGCGCGCCAACAACAACATCGCCGAATCGATCTTCAAGCAGCTGGCCGAAGAGCCGCACCCCATCCCCGACTGGATCGTCTGCAGCCCTGGCACCGGCGGCACCAGCGCCACATTGGGGCGCTATGTGCGCTATCGCCGGCATCACACCCGCATCCTGTGCGTGGACCCGGAAGTGTCGGTGTTCTTCGACGGCTACTGCCGTGCGGTGGACGGGCAGTGCCCCAAGGAGCTGGCGATCACCGGCGGCTCGCGCATCGAAGGCATCGGCCGGCCGCGGGTGGAATCGAGCTTCATTGCCAGCTGCGTGGATGAAATGATCAAGGTGCCAGACGCCTTGAGCCTGGCGGCGATGCGCCACGTCAGCGCCACCCTGGGCCGTCGCGTGGGCGGTTCCACCGGCACCAACTTCATCGGCGTGCTGCACGCCGCGCAGCGGATGCGCGAGGAAGGCCGGCAGGGCTCCATCGTCACCATTCTGTGCGATGCCGGCGAACGTTACGCGCACAGTTACTACAACCCGGCCTGGTACGTGGAGCGGGCGATCGATGTCACCGACAGCGATGCGGCCATTGCCGACGCGGTCAACGGCGGCGCATTGCCGCAGCTGCCTTGTGCTGCGCTGCAATGATCGCCATATCACAAGCGTGCTGACGCGCCTGGCGTCGGCACCTGCCACCAGACATCTCGTCATCCCTGATCCAGTCCACCGCCGGAGCGCCCCATGACCAACCCGCTGCTCGATCTGTCCGGACTGCCGTCCTTCGATGCGATCCGCCCCGAACACGTGGGCCCGGCGATCGACCAATTGCTCGCCGAGGCCGAGGCGGCGGTGAAGGCGGCCGAACAGGTCAGCCCGGTGCGCTGGGACAGTTTTGTGGTGCCGCTGGACGATGCCACCGAGCGCTTGTGGCGCGCATGGGGCCAGGTCGGCCATCTGCAGGCGGTGATGAACACGCCCGAGCTGCGCGAGGCCTACAACAGCAATCTGCCCAAGGTGAGCCGCTTCGGCAGCGCG
Organism: Xanthomonas pisi DSM 18956; assembly: GCF_001010415.1. Taxonomy (GTDB): domain Bacteria; phylum Pseudomonadota; class Gammaproteobacteria; order Xanthomonadales; family Xanthomonadaceae; genus Xanthomonas; species Xanthomonas pisi. The sequence goes on along the minus strand of NZ_JPLE01000017.1, from coordinate 147,932 downwards.
CTGGGCCAGAATCTGGCGCTGTATGCGCAGTACAAGGCGCTGGCCGAAGCGCCGGAAGCGGCGCACTACGACGCCGCGCGGCGCAAGGTGCTGGAAAACGCGCTGCGCGATTTCCGCCTGGGCGGCGCCGAGCTCGATGACGACGCCAAGGCGCGCTTTGCGCAAATCCAGGAAGAACTGTCGGCATTGGCGGCCAAGTTTTCGCAGAACGTGCTGGACGCCACTGATGCATGGGCGTACGTGACCGAAGACGAAAACGAACTGTCCGGCCTGCCTGCCGAAGTGGTCGCCGCCGCGCGCGCTGCTGCGGAAAAAGACGGTGTGCCGGGATGGAAGCTCACCTTGCAGATGCCGTGCTATCTGCCGGTGCAGACCGATGCGGACAATCGCGAGGTGCGCGCGCGCCTGTATCGCGCCAATGCCGAGCGCGCCTCCGAATTTGGCGATGCTGCGCTGGACAACAGCGGCAACATCGATCGCATTCTCGCGCTGCGCGCCGAGCTGGCGCAGCTGCTCGGGTTTGCCAGTTATGCGGAGTATTCGGTCGCCACCAAGATGGCGCAAAGCCCCGATGAAGTAATGGGCTTTCTGCGCGATCTGGCCGCGCGCGCCAAGCCGTATGCGCAACGCGACCGTGCCGAGCTGGAAGCCTTCGCCCGCGACGAGCTGGGCTTGGATGAACTGCAGGCGTGGGATCTGTTCTACGTCTCTGAAAAACTCAAGCAGGCGCGTTACAGCTTCTCCGAGCAGGAGGTGAAGCAGTACTTCACCGAGCCGAAAGTGCTGGCGGGTCTGTTCGATGTGATCCACAGCCTGTATGGACTGACCGTCAAACCCGATAGCGCGCCGGTCTGGCATGAGGATGTGCGCTTCTATCGTCTGGAAGATACGCAAGGCGAGCTGGTTGGCCAGTTCTACCTGGATCTGTACGCGCGCGAAGGCAAGCGCGGTGGCGCGTGGATGGACGATTGCCGCAACCGCCGCGAGACCGCCAATGGTACGCAGACGCCGCTGGTGTATCTGGTGTGCAACTTTGGCCGCGGCAGTGGCGAGACACCAGCCACCTTCCGGCATGGCGAGGTCACCACGCTGTTCCATGAAATGGGCCATGGCCTGCATCAGTTGCTCACCCGCATCGGCGAGCTGGGTGTGGCCGGCATCAATGGCGTGGAATGGGACGCGGTGGAGCTGCCCAGCCAGTTCATGGAGAACTTCTGCTGGGAATGGGAGCGCGTGCAGGCGATGACCGCGCACGTGCAGACCGGCGAACCGCTGCCGCGCAACCTGTTCGATCGGCTGCTGGCTGCGCGTAATTTCCAGAGCGGCATGTTCACCGTGCGCCAGCTGGAATTCGCCTTGTTCGACATGCAGCTGCACAGCAGCTTTGATCCAACACAAGATAGCGTGCTGCAACTCATCGAACGCGTGCGCGATGAAGTGGCGGTCAATCGGCCGCCGGCGTGGAATCGCTTCACGCATCAGTTCAGCCACATCTTTGCGGGCGGCTATGCAGCCGGCTATTACAGTTACAAATGGGCCGAAGTCCTCAGTGCCGATGCCTATGCAGCATTCGAAGAGGCGCCCGAACAGGTCGCTGACACCGGCGCACGTTTTCGTCATGAAGTGTTGTCGCGCGGTGGCAGCCGCAGTGCGGCCGACAACTTCCGGGCTTTCCGGGGGCGCGCGCCGAGCATCGACGCATTGCTGCGGCACAACGGCATGGCGGGCTGATGGCGCCCGTTGCGCAGTCGTCACCTGCTACCGGCCGCTACGGCGTTCGCATTGCATTGAGGTGAGCTGTCTTATAAACGCGACGTGACGCCTCTTGGTGAGGCGCAGTGTGCAGTGGAATAGGGCACAAGGAGAGCGCAATGCAGCGACGTTTGTCATGGAGTGTGCTATGGCTGATGGCCGTGGCCCTGCCGGTTTGGGCGCAGCACGCCGGCCACGCCAACGGTCTGGTTGGCCTGCGCGCCGGGCCTGCTGAAGAGTATCGACGTGTGGGCGAAGTTCAGCCCGGTACTGCGATTCAGGTCTATGGTTGTCTCGACAGCGGCACCTGGTGCGACGTGCGTTCACCGGAGGCACGTGGTTGGATTCCTGCGACGTCAATCGTGCTCAATCACGGTGCCCTGACGCGCGTGGTGCCGAAAGTGAAGTTCTCGCTGGACGCCTACTGGGACACGCACTATCGCGGCCGCGAGTGGACGGTCGAGAGCGAACGTGCGTTCTGGCGTGATCACACGCCTGGGGACGCGCTGCCACTGGAGCTCCTGGCACCTGGCGAGGGCGTGCCGGCGGACGGAGTGCAGTCCATGGCAAGACGCGCCAAGGCCCAAACACGGGCAGAGACCGAGCGCACCCAACGCGAGCGCGCCGTGATCGATCGGGCTGCGCTGAATCGGTTGGACGCCGATAGGCGGGACGAAAAAATACATAGATGCGAACGCTCGGGAAGCCAGGACAGTGCCGTGCAGAGTTGTATCTCCCAGGCACGCAGCGACTACGATCAATCGGTCCGGCAACGGTGTGAAAGCTCACCAGGCCAGAACAGTGGCTTACAGAGTTGTATCGACCAGGAACGCATCGACTACGAGCAATCGGTTCGGGAGCGAAAAAGTCGCGACCAGCAAGATCGTTAGCCGGCGGTGCGTCGAACGAGGTCTGGCATGCACTTGGCAGGTCCGTGTGGCGGGCGCCTGGTGGCGGTACGAACCGCGCAAACCTCAGGTTGCCGCGCCTGGCCCGCAGTCTCGCCCGATTGCGTGCAACACCCTGGCCGTCACTGTGTTATCGGCGCGTTTGTGTCATCGCCGCAACCGGTGCCACCGCAGCGTGATCGCGGTGGTGGCACCAGCCATTACACCCGCCCGAACACCAGCGTGCCGTTGGTGCCCCCAAAGCCGAAGCTGTTGGACATCACCGTGTGCAGGCTCGCTTCCTGGGTTTGCCGCAGGATCGGGAAACCTTCGGCGCGCGGATCGAGTTCGTCGATATGCGCCGAGCCGGCCATGAACCCGTCGCGCAACATCAGCAGGCTGTAGATCGCCTCGTGCACGCTGGCTGCGCCCAGCGAATGGCCCGACAGCGCCTTGGTCGACGACAGCGGCGGCACGTTGTCGCCGAACACCTCGCGCACGGCGCCCAGTTCGGTGACATCGCCCAATGGTGTGGAGGTGCCGTGGGTGTTGAGGTAATCGATCGGGCGATCCAGCCCCTGCATGGCCATGTGCATGCAGCGCACCGCACCTTCGCCGCTGGGCGCCACCATGTCGGCACCATCGGAAGTCACGCCATAGCCGAGCAGTTCGGCATGGATGCGTGCGCCGCGTGCGATGGCGTGGTCGTAGTCTTCCAGCACCAGCATGCCGCCGCCGCTGCCGATGACGAAACCGTCGCGCTGCGCATCGTAGGGACGTGAGGCCACTGCCGGGCGATCGTTGAAGCCGGTGGACAGCGCGCCCATCGCATCGAACATCACGCTCATGGTCCAGTGCAGTTCTTCGCCGCCGCCGGCGAACATCACATCCTGCGCGCCGTGCCGGATCAGATCCGCGGCCGCGCCGATGCAATGCGCCGAGGTCGCACAGGCGGCCGACAGCGAATAGCTCAGGCCGCGGATCTTGAACGCAGTGGCCAGCGAGGCGGAGACCGCCGAACACATCGTGCGCGGCACCATGTACGGGCCCACCTTGCGCACGCCACGGTTGCGCAGCAGGTCGGCGGTTTCCACCTGCCATTGACTGGACCCGCCACCAGAGCCGGCAATCACCCCGGTGCGCAAATCGCTGACCTGTTCGGCGCTCAGGCCCGCATCGGCGATGGCATCGCGCATGGCCAGATACGCGTACGCGCAGGCATCGCCCATGAAGCGTTTGAGCTTGCGGTCGATCAGGCTGTCCAGATCCAGCGCCACCGCGCCGCCCACCTGGCTGCGCAGACCGGCGTCGGCGTGATCGGGCAATGCAGTGATGCCCGAGCGGCTCTCACGCAATGCGGTGGAGACGGTGTCCAGATCGTTGCCCAGACACGAATTGATGCCCATTCCGGTGACGACGACACGACGCATCAGAAGTTCTCCGTCGAAGTGAACATGCCCACGCGCAGATCCTTGGCGGTGTAGATCTCGCGCCCGTCCACCAGCATGCGTGCATCGCTTTGCGCCATCACCAGCTTGCGGTTGATCACGCGGCTGACATCGATCTCGTAGCTCACCAGTTTGGCGCTCGGCAATACCTGACCGGTGAACTTGACCTCCCCGCAACCCAGCGCGCGTCCGCGACCGGGCGCGCCGATCCAGGTCAGGAAAAAGCCGGTCAGCTGCCACATCGCATCCAGCCCCAGGCAGCCGGGCATCACCGGGTCGCCGATGAAGTGGCAACCGAAGAACCACAGGTCCGGGCGAACATCCAGCTCGGCGCGGATCACGCCCTTGCCATGCGCGCCGCCGCTGTCGTTGATCTCGGTGATGCGGTCGAACATCAGCATCGGGTCGTTCGGCAGCCGGCCGCTGTCGGGCCCGAACAATTCCCCGCGCGCGCTGGCCAGCAATTGGTCGCGCGAATACGCACTTTGACGAGTCATCACAAACGTGTCCTGCAAGGAGCGAATGGCGAAGCCGGCAAGGGTGCATGAGCCGGCGCGGTTCAATCAAACGTTTTATCCGTACGCATGCGTGCTGTTTTCAGGCGATTGCAGGGTGCGGTGCACACTGTGGAGGCTCGGTAGCTCGCGCCTTTGCACGCCATCCGGTCATGGCCAACGGCCGGATGAGGTGCAAAAGCGTGGTGGTCCAGGGCTGAAGGCAATGTCCATGCCGGCGGCGGTCGCGCCCGTTTCGCGCCGCTTTCCCGTTGCTACTGGATCATGGCGTGAGACGCGGCTGCTTTATCATGGCCGCATCCTGAGTGGAGAGACGCCAGCTTGATGCGCAAGATCGTGCACGTGGACATGGATGCGTTCTACGCGTCCGTGGAGCAACGTGACGATCCCGGCCTGCGCGGCAAGCCGGTGGTGGTGGCCTGGCGCGGCGCGCGCTCGGTGGTCTGCGCCGCCTCCTACGAGGCACGTACCTTCGGCATTCGCTCGGCGATGCCGGCGTTGCGCGCCGAGCGGCTCTGCCCGGATGCGGTGTTCGTGCCGCCGGATTTTGCGCGCTACAAGGCGGTGTCGCGACAGGTGCGCGAGATCTTTCATCGGCATACCGATCTGGTCGAGCCGCTGTCCCTGGACGAAGCCTATCTGGATGTCACCCAAGCCAAGACCGGCATGCAGCTGGCCACCGAAATCGCGCAGCTGATCCGCAGCCAGATCCGCGACGAAACCCAGCTCACTGCATCGGCCGGCATCGCGCCGAACAAGTTCCTGGCCAAGATCGCCTCCGACTGGCGCAAGCCAGATGGCCAGTTCGTCATCGCACCCAGTCGCGTGGATGCGTTCCTGCTGCCGCTCAAGGTCAATCGCATTCCCGGCGTGGGCAAGGTGATGGACGGCAAGCTGGCGGCGTTGGGCATCGTCACCGTGGCCGATCTGCGACTGCGCCCGCTGGAAGAATTGCAGGCGCATTTCGGCAGCTTCGGACATAGCCTGTATCGCCGCGCGCGCGGCATCGACGAACGCCCGGTGGAACCGGATCAGGAAGTGCAGTCGGTGTCCTCGGAGGACACCTTCAGCGAGGATCTGGCGCTCGATGCACTGGATCCGCACATCCTGCGCCTGGCCGAAAAAACCTGGCTTGCCACGCGGCGCACCGAACGGATCGGGCGCACGGTGGTGCTGAAGCTGAAGACCTCGCACTTTCGCATCCTGACCCGCTCCTACACACCGGAGCAGCCGCCCGCGTCGCTGGACGCATTGGCGCAGATTGCATTGGCGCTGACCCGACGCGTGGAGCTGCCCGACGAGACGCGCTATCGCCTGGTCGGCGTGGGGCTGAGCGGTTTCAGCGATGCCGACGAAGGCGCGGTGCAGGGAGAGTTGTTCGGCGAGATGCCGCCGGCGCAGTGAATGCGGCCTCATGCCCGAGGTGCCGTGTGGTAGAGCGGCTCACGTAACGATTGTGTCCACCGCCAGGCGGGCATGTCCGGTGCTCGCTGCTGCATGTATCACTCGTGGACCGCGGTTCTAAGCGCACCGTCCACACCCACCAGATGGCTGCTCGCTACGTTTGGTTGGCCGCTCTTGGCCTGTTGCATGCAGCATCTCCACCGCGCACGCTGACGCGCTCTGAATCCTGCCGCTCTTACACTGCAGGCCGCTCCCCAACGAGACTGTGCGCATGTTTCCGTATCCGCTGGTGATCTTCGACCTGGATGGCACGCTGGTGGACAGCGCACCCAATATCGCCGAAGCGCTCAATGCCACCTTGCAGGAACTCGGGCTGCAGCAGTTCAGCGAGGCGACGATCCGCGGCTGGATCGGCGAAGGCGTGCACGTGCTGCTCGCCACCGCCCTGCGCGAAGCCGGCGGTACCCATGACGCCGATACCGAGATGCCGGTGATGATGCGTCATTACGAAGCCTGCCTGCTGCATAACCCGCAGCTCTATTCCGGTGTCGGCGAGGCATTGACCGGGTTGCGCGAGGCCGGCGCCACGCTCGCGTTGTGCACCAACAAGCCGTCGCGGTTTATCGCGCCGCTGCTGGAGCATCTGGGCATCGCATCGCAGTTCAGCAGCGTGCTCGGAGGCGATTCGCTGGCGCAGCGCAAACCCGATCCGGCACCGCTGCTGCAGCTGGCCAGGCAATTCCAGCACACACCGCAGCAGTGCCTGATGGTCGGCGATTCGGCCACGGATGCGGCTGCCGCACACGCAGCGGCAATGCCCCTGGCGATGGTGCGCTACGGCTATCTGCGCGGCTTCGATGTGCAGACCGCCGGCGCGGTGGCGGTCATGGATGACATGCGCGAGCTGCTTGCGTTGAAGTAAACCGTGCGAGGGAGTCGGCAGCGGTTGCAGGCGGCCTCCATCATCGATTGCAGCACCAGCGCCGCCGTCGGTTTGCCGCGCTGGATGAACATCGCACGCACGAGAACCGCACCGGCAGACAGCTGGCACGCGCACTGACCTGAAAGCGGTGCACACCGCGTGGCGACAATGCGTGCGCTGCTCCTGTCCCGCGAGAGCCGCATGGGGCTTCGCAGGCGCAGGCATTCTATTTGAGAATGAATCGCATCTGTGTAGAATGTGCGGACAGTCCTGACTGCGTCAGCGCCTGGCAAGCGCATCGTGCGCCTGCTGCACGCAGCACTCCCCCACGTATCACCTCAAGCCGTCGCCAGAGGTCCATCTCCTGTCGAGAGGTTTGAGAATGTCCGCATCACGCCGGCCATGGATGTCTGCGCCTGCACGTCGTCCCGTGTTGTCCCACCGTCAGCTGGTGCTGGCCATTGCGGTCGGTTGCAGCAGCTGCGTTTGTAGCGCATCAGCCGAAGACGCCGCGGCCGATCCGCAATCGCTGGACACCGTGCACGTCACCGCCGCGCAGATCGCACGCCAGGCCTTGGGGTCATCGGTGATCACCGCCGAAGACATCGAACGGCGCCCGCCGGTCAACGATCTGTCGCAGTTGCTGCGCACCATGCCGGGCGTCAACCTCACCGGCAACAGCGCCTCCGGCCAGTACGGCAATAACCGCCAGATCGATTTGCGCGGCATGGGCCCGGAAAATACGTTGATTCTGGTCGATGGCAAGCCGGTGGGATCGCGCGATGCGGTGCGCATGGGCCGCAGCGGCGAGCGCAATACGCGCGGTGACACCAACTGGGTGCCGGCCGAAGCGGTAGAACGCATCGAAGTGCTGCGCGGCCCGGCGGCGGCGCGTTACGGCTCCGGTGCCTCCGGTGGCGTGGTCAACATCATCACCAAGAAGCCCACCGGCGACCTGACCGGCTCGATGACGGTATTCGGTCTGGTACCGCAGCACGGTGCCGAAGGTGGTGGCCAGCGTGCCGGGTTCCAGCTCAGCGGGCCGTTGACCGATACGTTCTCGTTTCGCCTGTATGGAAACCTCAACAAGACCGATCCGGATGCGCTGGAGCTCAATCGCCGCTTTGCCAGCAGCGCCACCGCGGTTCCGCCGGCCGGGCGCGAGGGTGTGCGCAACAAGGACATCAACGGCCTGCTGCGCTGGGATCCCATGGAAGGCCAGGTGATCGAACTCGATGCCGGCTTCAGCCGCCAGGGCAATCTGTACGCCGGTGATCGTGCGGTCAGCGCCGATGGCCTGGCCGGTGCCGATCTGGGCGCACTGTTCGGCAGCGAAACCAACACCATGATCCGCCGTACCGCCTCGCTGACCCATCGCGGCACCTGGGCGCTCGGCAGCTCGCGCCTCACCGCCGCCTATGAAGGCACCGACAATACCCGCCTCAACGAAGGCCTGGCCGGCGGGCCGGAAGGCTCCATTGCCGCCAGCCTGCTCGATTCCACCGCCACGCTCGACAACCTCACTATCGATGGCGAGTTCAACATGCCGTTGCAGGCCTGGGCCGAGCAGGTGCTCACGCTGGGCTTCGAGCGCCGCCAGAGCCGCCTCAGCGATGCGTATTCGATGTCGCAGACGGTGAGCGCCGGCGGCGGCTTTCCCGGTCTTGCCAACGGCACGCGCAGCCCGCGCAGCGAGGCCACGCTCAGCGCGGTGTATCTGGAAGACAACATCTACGCCAGCGAGCGGCTGACGCTCACGCCCGGTGTGCGACTGGATCACCACAGCCAGTTCGGCAACAACCTCAGCCCCAGCCTCAACGTGCAGTACAAACTCGGCGAAGACTGGTTGCTCAAGGGCGGTGTCGCGCGCGCCTTCAAGGCGCCCAACCTGTATCAGTCCAACGCCAATTACCTGTACTACACGCGCGGCAATGGCTGCCCGGTGCTGTTCCCCAATCTCGGCTCGGGCTGCTATATCCAGGGCAACGACAACCTCGATCCGGAGACCAGCATCAACAAGGAGATCGGCATCGAGTGGGCGCCGCAGAGCGGCCACCATGCGTCGCTGACGTACTTCCACAATGCCTACGACGGCAAGATCGTCGCCGGTATGACGCCGGTCGGTATCACCGTCGACCGGCGCGGGCAGGTATTCCAGTGGACCAACGCATCGGAAGCGATCGTGCAGGGCGTGGAAGGCAATCTCACGTTGCCGCTGCTGGGCGAGCAGGGCGGCATGCTGAAGTGGAACACTAACGTCACCTACATGATCGAGAACAAGAACACCGCGACCGATCAGCCGCTGTCGGTGATCCCGGAATACACGGTCAACACCACGCTGGATTGGCAGCCGACCCAGGCGGTGTCGCTGCTGCTCACCGGGACCTTCTACGGCAAGCAGGAATCGGCCACGCAATCGAGCACCAGCGGCGGTGCCATCGCCCCCGACACGCGCGACCCCTACGATCTGTGGGGCGTCAGTGCGCGTTACCGGATCACCCGCAAGGTCAGCGTGGGCGTCGGTGTGGACAATCTGTTCGACACCCGGTTGTTCCGCGAAGGCACCAACAACACCGGCGGTGCGGCGGGTGCAGCCACCTACAACGAACCCGGTCGCGCGTATTGGGCGAGCCTGAGTTTCGGTTTCTGACAGCGTTGCGGCGCTGCGTGCGAACGTGCGCGCCGCAACAAGGAGAGTGCAATGACGCGACAGCATCGTTGGCGGCTTGCGTGTGCCGGTGTCCTGATGTGGATCGTCGGCGCTATGCCGGCGTTCGCACAGCCGGATCTGAGCCGCACGATCGGCAGCACCGTCGCCGATCGTCCCAGTGCCTCGTATGACTTCAGCGCGTTGCGCCTGGACTCGGCCGACGGTCGACGCCATTACCGCGTGCGCATCGCCACACCCAAGGCTGCGCCGCCCGTCGCCGGTTATCCGGTGGTGTATCTGCTCGATGGCAACGCCGCACTGATGGAGCTGGATGAGCGCCTGCTCGACAGCCTCTCGACTGACGGCGATGCGCCGGTGCTGGTGTTCATCGCCGACGACAGCGCGTTGCGCATCGATGCGGTGGGGCGCAGCCTGGATTACACGCCTGCGCGATTTGGCGATGGCCGGGTGGAAACCGATCCCCTGAACCCGCAGCGCAGAACCGGCGGTGCGGCGGCGTTCGCGCAGCTGATTGCAACGGGCATTCGCCCGCAGGTGGAAGCGCGCGTGGCGGTGAACCGTCAGCGGCAGACGCTATGGGGTCATTCGTATGGTGGGCTGTTCGTGCTGCAGGTGTTGCTGACGCAGCCGCAGCTGTTCCAGCACTACGTCGCGGTCGATCCGTCGCTGTGGTGGGGCGATGGGTTTCTCGTCCGGCAGGCGCAGCGCCTGGTCGATGACGCACACGCAGCTTCTGCGAGCACTCGGCCAGACAAGCGCCGTCTGACACTGATGGCGGGCGAGGGCGGCACGCCGGCCAACGCTACAAAACCGGAGCGTCCCGGGCGGCCACGGGCAGATCCACATGCGGCAAAGAATCTCGTCACCCTGCTGTCGTCGTTACCCGGCCTCACCGCGGACTATCAACCGCTGCCAGGCCTCAGCCATGGTCAGACGCTGGGCGCATCGCTTGCGCCAACGTTGCGGGACGCAGCGGCGCGTTGATGACGCCAGATCAAGCAAACGCTCGAAATACATCGATCTAGAAAGCAACAAGCACGCTATTGCCGGGCGCCGCGCGAGCGCCATGCGCGCACGCGCACACGCCTGCGGCATCTCGGCGCAAGCATTCAATCCTCGCGCGTCTGGCTCAGGTCCGCAGCGTCATCGTCTGCTTGGAGCATCTCGCCATGCGTATCGTCGTTGTCGGCCCGCGCGTAGTGCACGGTTTCCACCGGCCCGGCGACCGCGCGGCCGCGCACCGGCAATAGCGCACTGGCCGCCTCGTATTCGGCCAGCAAGGCATGCCGCCGCGCTTCCGGCACGTCCTGCCAATGGCAATCGGTCAAGGCGCCTTCCAGCGAATACAGCAGATTGAGGCTGGGCTTGAAACCGGCGCGGCGGACTTTGACGAATGCGCCTACCGCACCCACCGCCTGCAGATCCTGCTGCGTGCGCAGGCCGACCTGACGCAGCCACGCCGCACTTTTCGGGCCGATATTGCGCAGCCGTTCGGTGGTCACGTCAGCGCGCCGACGAAGACTTGCGCGATGGCTTCCAGGCCGCGCTGATCGTCCGCATCGAAGCGATCCAGCTCCGGACTGTCCAGATCCAGCACGCCGATCAAGGTATCGCCCTTGACCAGCGGGATCACCAGTTCCGAGCGCGACGCTGAATCGCAGGCGATATGCCCGGGAAACGCGTCCACGTCGGCAATGCGCTGGCTTTGCCGGGTGCTGGCGGCCGCGCCGCACACGCCCTTGTCCAGCGGAATGCGCACGCAGGCCGGCAAGCCCTGGAAGGGACCAACCACCAGCTCGCGGCCATCGTAGAAATAGAAGCCGGCCCAGTTGAGCGACGGCAGCGAATTGAAGATCAGTGCGGCCAGATTGGCGGCATTGGCGATCCGGTCCGGCTCGCCGTGCACCAGGGCCTGGGCCTGGGCGGTGAGCTGGGCATATTGTTCCGGCTTGCTGCCGGTCAGCGAAGAGGTGGCGAACATGGCCGAAGTTTAGCAGCGGCCATCCGCAGCGGCATTGCGACTCAGCCGCGCGTCCGGATCCGCGCGTTATGCTGCGCGCCCTCCCGGCAAACGGCGGCGCGGCCGCAGGATCGAACGTATGCAGCATCCGGCGTTGTATGTCACCGGCACCGACACCGGCATCGGCAAGACCATGGGCAGTACGGCGCTGCTGCACGCGCTACGCGGACGCGGGCATACCGCAGTGGGGATGAAGCCGGTCGCCAGTGGCTGCGAACAGACGCCGGATGGCTGGCGCAATGAAGACGCGCTGGCGCTGCAGGCGGCCAGCGTCCCGCAGCCGGACTACGCCACCCTGAACCCCTACGCCTTGCCCGCACCGCTGGCACCGGAGCTGGCCGCCGCCGATGTCGGCGTCACCCTGTCGCTGGACCCGATCGCCCGCGCCTTCGCGCAATTGCGTCGCCAGGCCGATGTGGTGGTGGTCGAAGGTGTCGGTGGCTGGGCCGCGCCGCTCAGCGCCGATCTGGACCAGGCCGATCTGGTCCGCGCGCTGCAATTGCCGGTGGTGCTGGTGGTCGGCGTGCGGCTGGGCTGCATCAACCACGCCCGCCTGACCGCCGCCGCCATCGCCGCCGACGGACTGGAGTGCATCGGCTGGATCGCCAACGAGGTGGACCCGCAGATGGAGCGCGTCGAAGCAAACATCCAGATGCTGCACCAGCGTCTGGGGATGCCGTGCTGGGGGCGGATCCGTTGGCGCCCGGGCGCCGATGCCGCCAGCCAGGCGCAGGAGCTGCGGCTACCGATCTAGCCGCGCCGGCTGCAACCGCGCCAGTGCCGATCGCCGCGCGCAAGCCGCGGCGATCGGCCGCCCGGCAAACGCACAATAAAAAAGCCCGACAGAGGGAGGGATCTGTCGGGCCGGATTGCACGGGGGGAGGGACCCATGCAAAGACGCTGAATTTTGGTGGCCGTTACTTGCGCCGTGTCCTGCCTGTTGCGCCGGCGTGTTCGCTGCCGGTATCGAACTGCTGCTTGGCGAACTGCCCAAGCTCGCTGGACATCTTCAATCCCATCCCGACCACTTCCTGATTGGCCGAAGCCAGCCGTTCCAGGTTGTCGCGGGCCAGTTGCAGGCCTTTCGGCCAGAGCGTCTGGTAGGACCCCAGGTCGCGTGCCTGCGCAAACTCACCGAAGAACGTGGTGGTTGCGTTGACGTTCTGCTCCAGCGTGTCCAATGCCAACTGATTGGCACGTGCTGCGGCAGAGGCGAACTGACTGGTGAAGCTGTTATCGAACTGCGCCGACATTGCGAACCCCTTGGGGAAAGCCGTGACCGTTTGTTGCGTTGCAGCATACGCGGATATTGGTGCGATGCAACACGTTTCCTGAAGTTTTCCCAAACTTTGTTCAAATCCATTTGAATTCAAACGGTTGGCGATGCGTCAGAAACGACGAAGCCGCCTGGCAGGCGGCTTCGGATCGAACATTGCGCACGCGGTCAACCGCGGTAGCGGCAGCCGGACGTGCAGGTTTCATGCACCACGATTTCGCTCAACTGCGGCAGCGCCGGCTTGAGCTGCTGCCAGATCCAGATCGCCAGCCGCTCGCTGGTCGGGTTCTCCAGCCCCTCGATGTCATTGAGGTAGTGATGGTCCAGGCGGTCGTAGATCGGCTTGAAGGCCGCCTTGATGTCGCCGAAATCCATGATCCAGCCGCTGTCGGCATCCGGTTCGCCGCTGACGTGCAGCTCGACCCGGAACGAATGCCCATGCAGCCGGGCGCACTTGTGGCCGGGCGGCACATTGGGAAGCCGATGCGCGGCTTCGAGCGTAAAGACTTTGAAGATATCCATGCGCGACATTGTAAGTGCGCCGGTGCCTGCCGGGCTGCCCCGAGCATGGCGATACGGCGCATCTTCGCCCTCGCATCGCACCCGACACGCGTCGGCCGCGTCTCACCGGACGCACGCAGTCCGACGTGCGGCTTAGCGCGTCCGGCCGCCGGTATGTGTCACAGCGCGTCATATCTCTATGCAGATCTGTAATTTTTGTTAATCGATTGCGCATGGCCCACTGCAAAACCCCCATTCATGGATGCCGTGCGTGAAGCGCCCGATGCCTTATCTGCTGTCTGCTGCCGTTCTGTCGGCGCTGATTCCCCTTGCCCATGCCGACGACGCGACACCCGACACGGGCAAGACCCTGGCCACCGTCAGCGTCACCGGCTCCAACATCAAGCGCACCGACAGCGAAGGCCCGAACCCGGTCCAGGTGATCGACCGCCAGCAGCTGGAGCAGTCCGGCAAGGTCACCGTCGCCGACGCGCTGCGCTCGATCTCGGCCAACACCGGCAACGCCACCAACGAAACCACCAACAACGGCTGGGCGTCCGGCTCGGCGGGCATCGGCCTGCGCGGGCTGTCGCAGAAGAACACCCTGGTGCTGCTCAACGGACGCCGCCTGGCCAACTACGGCTTTCCCGCCAATGGCCTGGGCGACACCTTCGTCAACCTCAATGCATTGCCGCTGGTGGCAGTGGAGCGCATCGAAGTGCTCAAGGACGGCGCCTCGGCCGTGTACGGCTCCGATGCGGTGGCCGGGGTGGTCAACATCATCACTCGCCAGGATTTCCAGGGTGCCGAGCTGGGCTTGAGCGGCGGCACCTCCGACCAGGGCGGCATGGATACCCAGCGTGCCACCTTCATCGGCGGCATTGGTGACCTGGACCGCGATGGCTACAACATCCTTTTCAGTGTCGATGCCTACAACCGCGATCGGCTGGATCAGGATCAGCGCGCGCTGACCCGCTCGGGCATCTACACCGACCTGCCCGGCGGGCGCTGGAACGGCTGGTCGGCCAAGGGCGCGCGCTACCTGGTCGGCGGCCGCTCGGTGCCGATGCTGGATGCGCAAGGCAACTGCCCCACCGGCACCGTGCTGACCGCCAGCGCGCCGATCGACGGCCTGGCCGGCGATACCTGCGGCTTCAACCAGGCACCGTTCACCACGCTGATTCCCTCGACCAAGCGCTATCAGGCCTATACCAACGCCACCTTCCGGCTCAGCGACAGCGTCGAGGCGTTCGGCGAGGCGCTCTACAGCGAGGTCAAGGGCGTATCGATCTTCGGCTCCAGCCCGTACTTCACACTGGAAGGCGGCCGCTTCGCCTTGAACGCCACCAGCGGGCTGGCCGAGCCGGTGTCCAACCTGTTGCCGGCCTCCAGCCCGTACAACCCGTACGGCACTGCGGTGCCGATCGAATACACCTTCTTCGACCTGGGCCAGACGGTCAAAACCAATCGCTCGCAGTCCTACCGCTTTCTCGGCGGCGTGCGCGGCAAGACCGAACGCTGGGATTGGGAGGCGGCTGCGTTCGCCGCACGCAGCACCGAGCACGAGACCGTCTCCGGTGGCTTCGCCAACCGCTTCGCGCTGGCGCAGGCGCTGGCTGACGGCAGCTACAACCTGCTCGACCCGTCCGCCACGCCGCAGTCGGTGATCGACGGCATCAACCTCAGCACGCTGCGCCCGGCACAATCGACGCTGCGCGGCGTCGATGCCAAGGTGTCCGGCAACCTGCTCGAACTGCCGGCCGGCAGCGTCGGGTTCGCCGCCGGCGCCGAGTGGCGGCAGGAGGAGCTGGTCTCGCGCAATCCCTGGCAGATCGACCAGGGCCTGCAGATCCGCCCCGCCATTGCCGCGGTGGACGGCGAGCGCAGGGTGTCGGCGCTGTATGCCGAGGTCAACCTGCCGCTGCTGCGATCGCTAGAACTGCAGCTGGCCGGGCGCGGCGATCACTACAGCGATTTCGGCGAGGCGTTTTCGCCCAAGGCCAGCCTGCGCTGGCAACCGCTGGACGCCGTGCTGGTCCGCGCGGCCGCCTCGCGCGGCTTTCGCGCACCGTCGTTGTCGGAGAATGCGGCCAGCACCAACATCTCCTACGGCTCGGTGGTCGACCCGTTCGATCCGGACGTGCCGGGCTCGCGCCAGAACCCGACCTTCTTCACCGTCGGCAACACCGCGCTCGAACCCGAGCGCACGCGCAGCTACAACCTGGGCGTGGTGCTGTCGCCGTGGGCAGACACCAGCCTGAGCGTGGACTGGTACAAGATCGAACTGGAGCATCTGGTCGGCACCGGCAACAACGCCACCATCGTGCAGAACAACGACCCGGCCGACGTGATCCGCAACGAGCGCGGCACGCTGGTAGCGGTATACAACCGTTATCAAAATCTCAGCGAGCTGACGACCTCCGGTCTCGATGTCGAACTGCGCCAGCGCTGGCGCACCGAAGCGGCCGGCAACTTCGGTCTCAATACCGCTTACACCCATGTGCGCGATTACCGTCGCCCCACCGTGGTCGGTGGCCCGTTGCAGGATTACGCCGGCAGCAATCTCGGCCCGTCGCTGCCACGCAACAAGGCCACCACCACGCTGGACTGGAACCTGGGCACGGTGAGCGCCGCGCTGACCTGGTACTACACCGGCGGCTACGACCAGAAGGCCAGCGCGGCGGCCAGTGCCGTGCAGTCGCGCGTGGGCGACTACAACCAGTTCGACCTGTATCTGGGTTACACCGGCATCGACAAGCTGACCCTGTACGCCAAGGTCGAGAACCTGGCCGACAAGCAACCGCCGGTCGACGCCTCGTTCCCGGGCATTCGTGCGCCCTACGACTTCACCCAGTACGACCTGCGCGGGCGTTATTTCACCGTGGGGCTGGACTATCGATTCTGATCGGCACACGCACGCCCGTGCGATGGGGCGTACGTGCTCCAGCGTCCTGTCTCAACCCAATCGCCGTTCGCCCCCGGACACTTTCAAGGAACCCCGATGATGTCTTCGCCGCATGCCTGGCTGCTCGCCCTGGCCTTTGTCGCACCTTCCCTCGCCGCCCAACCTGCGGCCCAACCTGTTGCGCTTCCGGGTTATGACGCCGCTGCCGCACAGGCGCAGCGCGCGCTGGAAGCGCGTTTCGATAGCGGTCTGAAGGACGCCGATTATCGCGGCTGGTTGAAGCAATGGGCGTCGGCGCCCAACCATGTCGGCGCGCCGCACAACCTCGAAAACGCCCGCGATCTGCAAAGCCGCCTGCGCGGCTATGGGTGGGATGCGCGCATCGAAACCTTCCAGGTGCTGTGGCCCTCGCCCAGGAGCTCGCAGCTGGAATTGCTCGGGGCCAAGCCGTATGTCGCCCGTCTCAAGGAGCCGCCGCTGCCGGGCGACAGCACCTCCACCCAGACCGAAAACGTGCTGCCGCCGTATGTGATCTACGGCGGCAATGGCGATGTCACCGGCGATCTGGTCTACGTCAATTACGGCATCGCCGAAGACTACGAAGCGCTGGCGCGCAACGGCGTGGATGTGCGCGGCAAGGTCGTCATCGCCCGCTACGGCAAGGGCTGGCGCGGGCTCAAGCCGCGCTTGGCGCAGGAGCATGGCGCGATCGGCGCGATCATCTACTCCGATCCGCGCGACGACGGTTATTTTCAGGATCGGGCGTATCCGGATGGCCCGGCGCGCAACCAGTGGAGCGTGCAACGCGGCTCGGTCGCCAATTTCGCGATCTATCCCGGCGATCCGCTCACCCCGGGCGTTGGCGCAAGCAAAGGCGCCAAACGCCTGAAGATCGACCAGGCCGGCAGCGTGTTGAAGATCCCGACCCTGCCGATCAGTTGGGGCGACGCGCAGCCATTCCTGGCCGCGCTGGGCGGGCCGGTGGCACCGGAAGACTGGCGCGGCGCGCTGCCGATCACCTACCGCATCGGCGGCGACGGCACCGCGCGCGTGCATCTGAAAGTGGATGCGGAATGGGGCAGCAAGACCATCTACAACGTCATCGCCACCCTGCGTGGCAGCGAATATCCGGATCAGTGGGTGGTGCGCGGCAATCACCGCGACGGCTGGGTATTCGGTGCGGCCGATCCGCTCTCGGGCACCACCGCCTTGCTGGCCGAAGCCAAGGCGATCGGCGAGCTGGCCAAGCAGGGCCAGCGTCCCAAGCGCACGCTCGTCTACGCCAGCTGGGATGGCGAAGAAGCCGGCTTGCTCGGCTCTACCGAATGGGCCGAGCAACACGCCGATGAGTTGCGCCGCAAGGCGGTGCTGTACGTCAACACCGACGGCAACGGGCGCGGCTTTCTCAATGCCGGCGGCAGTCACGCGTTGCAACGGTTGGTCAACAGCGTGGCGGCCGATGTGCAGGATCCGGACAGCGGCGTGAGCGTGCTCGAACGGCAACGCGCCCGTGCCCGCATCGACGCATTGGCAACCACCGCCAAGCCCGCACAGAAAGACATTGCCAAGCAGGCCGCGGCCGGCGGCGACGTGCCGCTCAAGGCGCTGGGCTCGGGCAGCGACTACAGCCCGTTCCTGCAGCATCTGGGGCTAGCCACTTTGGATCTGGGCTATGGCGGGCAGGGCGGCGGTAGCGGTGTCTATCACTCGCTGTACGACTCCTACGATTACTTCGCGCGCTACATCGACCCGGATTTCAGCTATCTGCCGCTGTTGTCGCAGACGGTCGGCCGCACGGTGTTGCGCGTCGCCAACGCACCGGTATTGCCGCAGCGCTTCGGCGACTTCGCCGATGCGGTGTCCGGCTACGCGCAGGAACTCAAACAACAGGCCGACAGCGATCGTACTGCCGCACGCACGCAGGCCGAGTTGTTGCAGGCCGGTGCCTACGCGGCAGTCGACAATCCCAATCGCCCGCAACGTGCCCCGGAGCCGAAAGTGGCGGTGCCGGAGATCGATTTCACCGCATTGGATCAAGCCATCGCCCGCCTGCAAACCAGTGCCAAACGCTATGACCAAGCCCTGGTATCGCGCGGCGGCAGGCTTGATGTAGGTGTGCGCGTCAAGCTCAACGTCTCGCTGCAGCGCATCGATCAGACCCTGTTGGCCGAGGGCGGTTTGCCGGGGCGGCCGTGGTACCGCAATCTGATCTACGCCCCCGGCCTGGCCACCGGCTACGAGGTCAAGACCCTGCCCGGCATCCGCGAAGCGCTGGAAGACCGGCGTTGGGACGATCTGAGCGCCTACATCGTGCAGACCGCCGCAGTGCTGGATCGCTACCGCGAGGCAATCGATCGCAACACCGCATTGATCGAAGGCTAGGCGGCGAGGACGCGGTCTGACAGGTGTCATCCCGGTGCAAGCAAGCTGCGTCGTACGCCTCTGGCATGCGCCGTTAGCGACACGCCACATTGCCCGGCATGCACCAACAAAAAAGCCGCCCCGAAGGGCGGCTTTTTTTATTACCTCGTGTCTTTGCGCCGGTGACCCGGCGCGCGGCATTCAGCGGCTACCGCTACCGCTCGGACGCTGACCGCCACGGCCACCATCGCGACGGCCTGCACCAGCACCGGCATTGGCCTGACGCGGACCGCTGCTGCGCTGGCCACCCGGCTTCTTCGGGCCGGCATGCGCATGCGCCTGACGCGGTGCATCGCCATGCGGACGACGGGCGTGGCTCTTGCGCGGGGCGCGATCGCCACCCGGCTGCTCGGCACGGCCCGGGGCGCTGTTGCCCCAGCGGATCGGGGTCTGCGGCTCGTAACCGGGCACGTCGCGGATTTCCACGTCGCGGCCCAGCATGCGCACGATCTGGCGCAGCAGCTTGGCTTCGTCCTGGGCCACCAGCGAGATCGCCTCGCCGGTCGAACCGTTACGGCCGGTGCGGCCGATGCGGTGCACGTAATCCTCGGCCACCATCGGCAGGTCGTAGTTGATGACCTTGGGCAACTGGTCGATGTCGATGCCGCGCGCGGCGATATCGGTGGCCACCAGCACGGTCACGCGGCCGGCCTTGAAGTCGCTCAACGCGCGCATGCGCTGGCCCTGGCTCTTGTTGCCATGGATCGCCGCGGTCTTGATGCCGGACTTCTCCAGGAACAGCGCCAGCTTGTCGCTGCCGTGCTTGGTGCGGGCGAACACCAGGGTCTGCTCGCGGCTGTCCTGCGCCAGCAGGTGCAGCAGCAGATCGCGCTTGCGCGCGCCATCGACCGGGTGCACGCGGTGGGTGATGCTCTCGGCCACGGTGTTGCTCGGGGTGACCTGGATCTGCATCGGGTTGCGCATGAACTCCAGCGCCAGTTGCTTGATGTTCTCCTCGAAGGTGGCCGAGAACAGCAGGGTCTGACGGTCCTGGCGCGGCAGCTTGGTCAGGATGCGCTTGATCGACGGCAGGAAGCCCATGTCGAGCATGCGATCGGCTTCGTCCAGGATCAGCACTTCGATGCCGGACAGATCCACGCTGCGGCGCTCGATATGGTCGATCAGCCGGCCCGGGCAGGCGATCAGCAGGTCCACGCCGCGACGCAGGGTATCGAGCTGGTTGCCCATGCCGACGCCGCCGTAGATCACGGCGCTGGGAATGCGCAGGTACTTGCTGTAACCGCGCAGGCTGTCGTGCACCTGGGTGGCCAGCTCGCGGGTGGGGGTCAGGATCAGCGCGCGCGGCTTGCGCGGACCGTTGACCGGCTGCGGGCTGGTGCCCAGGTGCTGCAGCAGCGGCAGGCCGAACGCGGCAGTCTTGCCGGTGCCGGTCTGCGCGCCGGCCAGCAGGTCATGACCGGCCAGCACCAGCGGGATCGCCTGCTGCTGGATCGCAGTGGGGGTTTCATAGCCCTGCTCGGCCAACGCGCGCAGCAGGAAGGGCGCCAGGCCCAGGGATTCAAAAGACATCAGGAAGCTCCAAGTAAAGCGTCGCCACCAGGCCAGGCCCGGAGCGCAAACGCATTGCAGATGCAAAAAGTGAGGCTCGGAGCGTTCCCGTGAACCGCGCTGCGAGATGGTGGAACAACCCAATCAAGAAGCGATGGGTTTGTCGGCACCACGAAAGGCGTCGGGTGGGGCGGGCGAGCGGATCGAGCGATCCTGGCCTCGCCGGCGGTCCCAAAGGGAAACGGACGGCCGCATGCAGACCCGGCAAGTGTACGCGCCTTTGGCGCGCTGCACAAAATTCCGGCACCGCGTTGTGCTCCGGGTCAGCTGTTTCAGGCGCAACCATTGCTGCGCCAGGTCGTACAATCGGCGCATCAGCCACAGCACAGGATGGTCATGAAGCTAGGTTCCCTGAAGGAAGGCGGCCGCGATGGCAGCCTGATCGTGGTCTCGCGCGACCTGAGCAAGGCCGTGCATGCCACCGGCATCGCGCCGACGCTGCAGCGCGCGCTGGAAGACTGGAGCAACGTCGCGCCACGGTTGAACGCCCTGTCTGCCGCGCTCGACGAGGGCAGCGCCGATGGCGTCTTCGATCTGGATCAGCAGGCACTGGCCGCGCCGCTCCCGCGCGCATACGAGTTCGTCGATGGCAGCGCGTACCTGCCGCATGTCGAGCGCGTGCGGCGCGCGCGCAACGCCGAGGTGCCGGAGAGCTTCTACACCGACCCGCTGATGTACCAGGCCACCAGCGCCGGCTTCTACGGCCCGCGCGACGCCATCAAGGTGATCAGCGAGGAGTACGGCATCGATCTGGAAGCGGAGATCGTGGTGATCACCGACGACGTGCCGATGGGCGCATCGCCCGAACAGGCGGCCGCGCATATCCAGCTGATCGGCCTGGTCAATGATGTCTCGCTGCGCAACCTGATCCCGGCCGAGCTCGCCAAGGGGTTTGGGTTCGTGCAGTCCAAGCCGCGCTCGGCGCTGTCGCCGGTGTTCGTCACCCCCGACGAGCTGGGCGATGCCTGGCGCGACAGCAAGGTCCATCTGCCGCTGGTGACCCATGTCAACGGCGCCTGGTTCGGTGCGCCGGAGGCGGGCAACGACATGCAGTTCGATTTCGCCCAGCTGATCGCCCATGCCGCCAAGACCCGCCCGTTGTCGGCCGGCACGATCGTCGGGTCCGGCACCATCGCCAACGAAGACACCACGCTGGGCGCGTCGTGCTTCGCCGAACAGCGCGTGGTCGAGACCTTGCGCGATGGCAAGCCGAGCACGCCGTTCATGGCGTTCGGCGATGTGGTGCGGATCGAGATGTTCGATGCCGGCGGCGCCAGCGTCTTCGGTGCGATCGAGCAGCGCGTCGAACGGCAGCCCTTGCCATGACGCGCAGCGTCCTGCCGGCGGGCGCGGTCACCGGCGGGCGGGCATGAGCGCGGCGCTGGAGCTGTTTTCGTACTGGCGTTCGAGCGCGGCGTATCGCGTGCGCATCGGGCTGCATCTGAAGTCGCTGGCCTATGTCACCCATCCGGTGCATCTGGTGCGCGACGGCGGGGAGCAGCATGCTGCAAGCTATGCGCAGCTCAACCCGCAGCAGCTGGTACCAACGCTGCGCCACGGCGCGGTGGTGATTCCGCAGTCGCTGGCGATTCTGGACTATCTGGAAGAGGCCTTTGCGGACAGCGCGCAGCTATTGCCGGCAGCCCCGGCCGACCGCGCCCGCGTGCGCGCGCTGGCCCAGGTCATTGCCTGCGATGTGCATCCGCTCAACAATCTGCGCGTCACCCAGTTCCTCGAACGCACCTGGCAAGTGGATGCCGCGCAACGCCAGGACTGGACGCAGCATTGGATGCGGCATGGCTTTGCGGCGCTGGAATCCCGATTGGCCAGCGATCCGCACACCGGCACGTTCTGTCATGGCGACACGCCGGGCCTGGCCGATTGCGTGCTGATCCCGCAGCTCTACAACGCGCATCGGTTCGACGTCGATCTGGCGCCGTATCCGACCCTGCGACGCATCGAGCAGGCCTGCCTGGCGTTACCGGCCTTCGATGCGGCACGGCCTGAAATGCAGGTCGATGCGGTGGCGTGAGGGTAAACACGCTGCAGCCCTCATCCGCCCTTCGGGCACCTTCTCCCGTGGTACGGGAGAAGGGCAATCAACCTTCGGGCACCTTCTAGCGTGGTATGGGAGAAAGGCAGCCGCCCATCCACTCTTTGGGCAGCTTCTCCCGTGGTACGGGAGAAGGGCAATCAGCCACCCATCCGCTCCTGGCGGATATCGCCACGCCAGGCAGCGGTCGTAATGCAAGTTTGAAGGGTTCGGAGCCGGCACCCCAGAAGCATCGCACGGCCGCCGACCTGCCTTCTCCCGCAAGCGGGAGGCCGTCAATCATCCTTCTCCCGCAAGCGGGAGAAGGTGGCGCGCAGCGCCGGATGAGGGAGCTTGTGCCAGCGGCAACACGCTGGGAACACGTAGCGCCGACAGCCAGGGCTGATCCGTGCGGCCGCCTGGCGTTTCTGGCGACCCGACCGATCAGATGAACCCGTGACTGATCTTCGGGGCCGAGGCCACTTCGTAATCCGCATACGGGTCGTGCTCGCCGGAGCCGCCTTCGGACAGCCGGAACTTCAGCGCCAGGCCGTCGCGCGAGTCGGCGGCGCGCAGCGCTTCCTCCTGCTCGATTTCCCCCGATTTGACCATGCGGAACAGACATTGGTCGAAGGTCTGCATGCCTTCCTCCAGCGATTCTTCCATCGCCGCCTTGACCTCGTGTACCTGGCCGCGACGCAGCAGGTCGCGGATCATCGGGGTATTGAGCAGCACTTCGGTGGCCGGGCGACGGCGACCATCCACGCCCTTGACCAGGCGCTGCGAGACCACTGCGCGCAGATTCAGCGCCAGGTTCATCAGCACGTTCTTGTGCGCGCTTTCCGGAAAGAAATTGAGGATGCGTTCGATGGTCTGGTCAGCGTTGTTGGAGTGCAACGTGGCCAGGCATAGGTGGCCGGTCTCGGCGAAGGCGATCGCCGCCTCCATGGTCTCGGCATCCAGGATTTCGCCGATCAGGATCACGTCCGGCGCTTCGCGCATCGCGTTCTTCAGCGCGCTCTGGAAGGCGTGCGTGTCCAGGCCCACCTCGCGCTGGTTCACGATCGACATCTTGTGCTTGTGCAGATATTCGATCGGGTCCTCGATGGTGAGGATGTGCCCGGTGGTGGTGCTGTTGCGGTGGTCGATCATCGAGGCCAGCGAGGTCGACTTGCCGGAGCCGGTCGAACCGACCACCAGCACCAGCCCGCGCGGGGTCATGATGACGTCCTTGAGTACCTGCGGCAGGTTGAGCTCTTCGATGCTCGGGATCCGGCTGCGGATGGCGCGGATCACCATGCCCACCTCGCCGCGCTGCTTGAACACGTTCACGCGGAAGCGGCCGGCGTCGGGCAGGGCGATGGCCATGTTGAGCTCGAGCTCGCGCTCGAACTGCGGTACCTGGCCTTCGTCCATCAATGAGTAAGCGATTTTCTTGACCATCCCCGGCGGCAACCCCGTATTGCCGAGCGGGTAGAGCTTGCCTTCGATCTTGATGTACACCGGCGCGCCGGTGGTCAAGAACATGTCCGAGGCATTCTTTTCGGTCATCAGCTTCAGGAAGTAGCCGATATCCATGCGCAATGGTTCCCCAACAAACAGCAGCGTCTCGTTGCAAGTCCGCCGCAGGCTTCCGACAATGGCCGTGCTCGAGACTTCCTCGCTACGGCTCCCCTAATGACGGCTAGCTTCGCATACTTGCGGCGATCCCTGTATGGCATCGCCTGTTTCATGGTTCTTTCCTCTCCGGCCGCCGCCCAGGTGGCACCGGAGCTCACCGCCGCCGAACAGGCCGTGCAACGCGCCACCCAGG
Source organism: Xanthomonas pisi DSM 18956 (assembly GCF_001010415.1). Taxonomy (GTDB): domain Bacteria; phylum Pseudomonadota; class Gammaproteobacteria; order Xanthomonadales; family Xanthomonadaceae; genus Xanthomonas; species Xanthomonas pisi. The sequence goes on along the minus strand of NZ_JPLE01000017.1, from coordinate 123,796 downwards.
CCGATGCCGACCAATACGCCCCGGATCTGGTCAACCTGGCCCGCCAGGAACTGATGCAGGCCCAGCAGGCACAGCTGGACAAGCGCCAGCGCAAGCAGGTCCCGCAGATCGCCCTGCGCGCCGCCGCCGATGCCGATCTGGCCAAGGCGCGCAGCGAAGAGGCCGTGGTCAGCGCCCAGCTGGAGCAACGGCGCAAGGAAGTGGCGCAGCTGCAGAACAGCCTCAACACCGGGGAGAGCGGCCGATGAAATTGCGCCCCTTCCTTTATATCGGTGTGCTGAGCCTGGCCACGCTGCCGTCGCTGGCGATGGCGGCCAAGGACGACCCGCAGGCCGACGCGCTCAATCGGCGCCTGGCGGCGCTGCAGAACGACCCGCAGACCGGCGACCTGGCCCGCTACGAGCGCCTGCAGGCCCAACAGACCGTGGCCGCGCTGGCCGAGGCCAAGCGGCGCGACCGCGATGAGCTGGTGTTTCTGGCCGACCGCCGGGTCGAGATCGCCGAGCTCACCGCCCGCACCGCGCTGGCACGGCGCGAGCTCGACCGCCTGGAAGGCACCCGCAACGACCTGCTGATCGAAGCCAGCCGCCGTGACGCCTCGCGCGCCCGGCAGGAGGCCGAGCGTCTGCGTGTGCAGGCGCAGATTCAGGCCGAGGAGGCCGAGCGCATGCGTCAGGCCGCCGAACAGGAAACCCTGGCCCGCCAGGATGCCGAGCTGGCGCTGACCAATGTGGCCGGCAAGCAGACGGCCAAGCTCAACGCCGCCCAGCAGAAGGCGCTCCAGCTGGCGCACGAGGAGGCCGAACTGGTGGCAGGGGCCAAGCTGCCGTCGTCCAAGGTGGACAGCCGCGGCGAAGTGTTCTCGCTGGGTAGTGGTGCGTTCGGCGGCAAGGCGGCGTTGTCTGGCGATGCCGCCGGGCAGGCCAAGGCGCTGGCCGAGTATCTCAACATCGGCAAGAAGGGCCGGGTCAGCATCGTGGGCTTCGACAGCGATGCAGGCGTGGCCAAGAAGCGTGCCGAGGCGCTTCGCGATGCGTTGGTCGCCGGCGGCGTTGCGGGATCGCGGTTGCAGGTCAGTGGCAGCAAGGGTGCCGCCAGCAAGACGCGCGCGGCCGAGGTCGTTGTCGCTCCATAATGCAAGTGGTTGGAAGTTAAGGCCTTTTAACCCGGGCATGACGCCCGGTTGAACCGCGGTCACTGATTGACGCAAGGAACGGCAAAAGCAGCCGTTCCGGCCTTGAACCCCCTCCGCGACCGGCGTAGGGTCGTACCTCCGGGCAGCAACTCCGCCGCCCGGAAAGTACGGAGGGCCGGGTCAGTGACGCAAGGGCACGCAGCGACGCACGCAGTTGCAACAGGTAGTGGGTTTACCAGTGCGTCTACCGTGATGACCTTTGCCAACGCGACTCGCGGGTCTTCCATTCCCAAGCAGCGCCCTGTGCCGTTCGCGGCCGGGGCGTTCTTGTTTTAAGTGAAGGAGGTAACGCCATGTTCGAAGGGCAACCGCAGACCGAAATCGACGCATTGATCAAGTCCGATCCCGAGTTCAAGCAGCTGTACCAACGCCACAAGCTCTTGAACAAGAAATGCATGGATGCCGAACTTGGGGTACTCCCCATCGACGATGTGACCTTGGGCCAGATGAAACGCGAAAAATTGCAGGCCAAGGAAAAGCTCACCCGGATGTACGACCAGCTCACGCACTGATCCTTCCCCACCGTCAGAACAAGTTCACCGTCGCGGGCGGTGGCGGCCTCCTCGTCGGCTTGCCACCGTCCGCGTCCTTGTTTTGACCGATGCCCGCGCCGCCACGCGCCAGTGTTTTGAGCAGTTGAGCACGCTCGTTCATAGGCGAGCACGATCGTTTCCCGCCTGGATGAGCATTCCCCGGCGGTTCGTCGGATAATGACCGGTCTAGCCCGCGCGGCGCAGCGACGATATCCCGATGGCGATTCATTCCTCCGTACTCGAACTGATTGGCAACACGCCGATCGTCAAGGCCCAGCGCCTGGACACCGGTGTCTGCGAGCTGTTCCTCAAGCTGGAGGCGAACAATCCCGGCGGATCGATCAAGGATCGCATCGGCCTGTCGATGATCGAAGCGGCCGAACGGCGCGGCGATCTCAAGCCCGGCGCCACACTCGTGGAAGGCACCGCCGGCAACACCGGCCTGGGTCTGGCCCTGGTGGCGCAGCAGAAGGGCTACCAGCTGATCCTGGTGGTGCCGGACAAGATGAGCCGCGAGAAGATCTTCAATCTCAAGGCCATGGGCGCCAATGTGGTGCTGACCCGGTCGGACGTGGCCAAGGGCCACCCGGAGTATTACCAGGACCTGGCCGCCAAGATCGCCGCCGAGACTCCTGGCGCGTATTTCATCAATCAGTTCGGCAACCCGGACAACCCGGCCGCGCACGAATTCGGGACCGGTCCGGAAATCCTGGCGCAGATGGACGGCCAGCTGGACGCGATCGTGTTCGGCTGCGGCAGCTCCGGCACCATGACCGGCCTGTCGCGCGCCTTTGCGACCGCTTCGCCGCACACCGAGCTGGTATTGGCCGACCCGGTGGGTTCGATCCTGACCCAGTACATCGAGGAAGGGACGGTCAGCGAGAAGTCCGGCAGCTGGCTGGTCGAAGGCATCGGTGAAGATTTTCTGCCGGACATCTCTGACTTCACCCGGGTCAAGAAGGCCTATTCGATCAGCGATGCCGAAAGCTTCCACACCGCGCGCGAGCTGCTGGCCAAGGAGGGCGTCCTCGGCGGCTCGTCCACCGGCACCTTGCTGGCTGCGGCGCTGAAGTATTGCCGCGAGCAGACAACGCCCAAGCGCGTGCTGGTGTTCGTCTGCGATACCGGCAACAAGTATCTGTCGAAGATGTACAACGACTACTGGATGCTCGACAACGGCTTCCTGGAACGCCCGCAACACGGCGACCTGCGCGACCTGATCCTGCGCCCGTACAACAAGCGCGATACCGTGGTGGTAGGCCCGAAGGACCTGCTGACCACCGCCTATCAGCGCATGAAGCTGTATGACGTGTCGCAGCTGCCGGTGATCGACGACGGCGAACTGGTCGGCATCGTCGACGAGAGCGACGTGCTGCTGCATGTGTACGGCGATGAAGCGCGTTTTCGCGATCCGATTTCTACCGCAATGGTCAGCAAGCTCGACCGCCTGGATGTCGCATCGCCGATCGAAGCGCTGCTGCCGGTGTTCGATCGCGGCCAGGTCGCCATCGTCATGGATGGCAAGCAGTTCCTCGGCCTGATCACCCGCATCGACCTGCTCAACTATCTGCGCCGCCGCGTGCAGTGACCGCGCAATGCCGCGCGCTGCTGAGGCGCGCGGCATTGGCCGTTCAGACCCGCTTGATACAATCGCCCACTTTTTCCGGGAACCTCCATGTCCAACAGCACGACCAAAGGCCACGATGGCGAGCGCGCATTGGCGCATGCAACGCTGGCGATCCATGGAGGGCAGTCGCCAGATCCCAGCACCGGCGCAGTGATGCCGCCGATCTATGCGACGTCCACCTACGCGCAGTCCAGCCCCGGCGAACATCAGGGCTTCGAGTATTCGCGCACGCATAATCCGACGCGCTTTGCCTACGAGCGCTGCGTTGCCGCGCTGGAAGGCGGCACGCGCGCGTTCGCGTTTGCCTCGGGCATGGCCGCCACGTCCACCGTGATGGAACTGCTGGATGCCGGCAGCCATGTCGTGGCGATGGACGACCTGTATGGCGGCACCTTCCGCCTGTTCGAGCGCGTGCGTCGCCGCACCGCCGGCCTGGATTTCAGCTTCGTCGACCTGACCGACCCGGGCGCTTTCGAAGCCGCAATTCGTCCCGATACCAAGATGGTCTGGATCGAAACCCCGACCAACCCGATGCTCAAGCTGGTCGACATCGCGGCGATTGCCGCCATCGCCCGCAAGCACGGCCTGCTGATCGTGGTCGACAACACCTTCGCCTCGCCGATGCTGCAGCGCCCGCTCGGCCTTGGTGCGGACATCGTCGTGCATTCGGCCACCAAGTACCTCAACGGCCACTCGGACATGGTCGGCGGCATCGCGGTCGTTGGCGATAATGCCGAGCTTGCCGAACAGATGGCGTTCCTGCAGAACTCCATCGGCGGCGTCCAAGGCCCGTTCGACAGCTTCCTCGCCTTGCGCGGATTGAAGACCTTGCCGCTGCGCATGCGCGCGCACTGCGAGAACGCCCTGGCTCTGGCGCAGTGGCTGGAAACCCACCCTGCGATTGAAAAGGTTATCTATCCGGGCCTTGCCTCGCACCCGCAGCATGCGCTTGCGAAAAGCCAGATGTCCGGCTTCGGCGGCATCGTCTCGATCGTGCTCAAGGGCGGGTTTGAGGCAGCCAAGCGCTTCTGCGAAAAGACCGAACTGTTCACCCTGGCCGAATCGCTCGGCGGTGTGGAAAGCCTGGTGAACCATCCCGCCGTCATGACCCACGCCTCGATTCCCGTGGCTCGCCGCGAACAGCTTGGTATCAGCGATGCGCTGGTGCGGCTGAGTGTGGGGGTTGAGGATTTGGGGGATTTGCGGGGGGATTTGGAGCGGGCGCTTGGCGCGGCCGAAAAGGGAACGGCCGAAAATGCGTAATCCCTTGTCCGTCCTGTCGGCTGTCCATAGTCTGCGACAGCACCGAAAGCTTATTTACCAATTGGCAAAGCGCGAGGTGCTGGGGCGTTACCGTGGCTCCATCGTCGGACTAGCTTGGTCATTTTTTAATCCGTTGCTGATGCTCGCGGTGTACACCTTCGTTTTCTCTTATGTGTTCAATGCACGCTGGGCAGGATCGGCGCAAGGTAGTAGGTCCGAGTTCGCGGTGGTTCTGTTTGCAGGCATCATGGTCCATGCTTTTCTTTCCGAGTGCATCAGTAAGGCGCCAAATTTGGTGCTGGGTAACGCGAGCTACGTAAAGAAGGTGGTGTTTCCACTGGAAATCCTGACCTGGTCTGCAGTGGCATCGGCATTCTTCCACATGCTGATTACCCTGGCAGTGCTGCTTATTGCGCAATATTTCCTGCTCGGGCGACTACCGCTGACCGTGTTGTATTTCCCGCTCGTCATTTTCCCGTTGGTGTTGGTCTCAACCGGCGTCACTTGGTTCTTTGCGGCACTAGGCGTGTACTACCGTGATATCGGGCAGATCACCGGACTACTGGCAACCGTGTTGTTGTTCATGAGTCCCGCGTTGTATCCAGTCTCTTCATTGCCGCCAAGCATGCAGAAGCTGATTTACCTCAATCCGCTCACTTTCATCATCGAGCAATCGCGCAACGTGTTGATGTGGGGCTTGCCGCCAGATTGGTCGGGGCTATTGAAGTACTTCATCGGAAGCGTGGTGCTTGCCTACCTTGGTTACTACTGGTTCCAACTGGTCCGTCGCGGATTCGCGGACGTTGTTTGACAGTGGTATCCACATTCGACACTGAACTAAGGGCTCCCCCAATGCCAGAGTTGGCAATCCAGGTTTCTGGCGTTTCCAAGTGTTATCAGGTCTACGACAAACCACACGACCGGATTAAGCAGGCTGTCGTGCCGCGCATGCATCGCGCGCTCGGCCTAGAGTCCCGGCGCTATTTCAAAGAGTTCTGGGCGCTGCATGACCTTTCTTTCGAGGTCCGCAAGGGCGATACAGTCGGCATTATCGGGCGGAATGGTTCGGGCAAGTCGACGCTGCTGCAGATGATCTGCGGCACGCTCACTCCCAGTACTGGTGACATCAAAGTAAAAGGACGGGTTGCTGCGTTACTGGAACTCGGCGCGGGTTTCAATCCCGAATTCACTGGGCGCGAAAACGTGTTCATGAGTGCAGCCATCCTTGGTCTGAGCCACGAGCAGGTCGTCGAGCGCTTTGATCGGATCGTGGCCTTCGCCGATATCGGCGATTTCGTCGATCAGCCGGTCAAGGTGTATTCCAGTGGTATGTACGTGCGTCTGGCGTTTGCGGTGATCGCGCATGTCGATGCAGACATCCTGGTGGTCGACGAAGCGCTAGCTGTAGGAGACGCGGTGTTCGTGCAAAAATGCATGCGCTTTCTGCGTTCTTTCCGCGAGCGCGGTACGTTGTTGTTCGTCAGTCATGACACCAACTCGGTCCTGAGCTTTTGCCAGTCCGCGATTTGGCTGGACAAAGGCGTAATGCGCATGCACTCCAGTGCGCAGGAAACCACCCAGGCTTACATCGAGTATTGCGCCCAGGAAAGTTATGGCGATGAGGTGAAACTGCAGGCGCTGGATCGCCGGCAGATCAAAGGCAGCATATCCCCGAGTGGACGGGCGCCGATCAAGCCTGTCGAAGAAGTCACTTTGGAGATGTTCGACAACATCGCCCATTCGGATGGATGGAAGTCAGGCGAGGCAAGCATTGAAAAAGTCTCGTTGACCAACATTGACGATCCCTCGCGGCCTTTTTTCTATGGTGGCGAGCATGTTCTGCTGCGGATTTCGGCACAGGTTCACCGTGACATGAATAGCCCGATTATCGGGTTTTTCGTCAAAGACAGTCTTGGGCAGTCTTTGTTCGGTGAACATACCTATACCCATGTGCAGCCACCAATGGAGTTGAAAGCTGGACAGGCAGTGGAGGCCGAGTTCGAGTTTTACCTGCCATTGCTGCCGAATGGCGACTACTCAATGACGGTGTCCATCGCAGAGGGCGACCCGGTGACTAACACTCAGCATCATTGGCTGCACGATGCGGTGATCTTGAAAGTTTCCTCGCCGACCTTGCGTTACGGACTAGTCGGCATTCCTTTCGACCGAGTACAGATGCAGATGGTGAATAAGCCGTGAGCGGATACGCAAGCCAGATCGCTCCGTTGCTTAGCCATGATCCACGTGTGGAGGTCGGTCGCTTTACCTACGGCAATCCGCAATTCAAGGTGTGGGGCGATGACGAGTCGGTGAGTGTCGGGGCATTTTGCTCGATCGCGGAAGAAGTCGTCATCTTCGGTGGTGGCGAGCATCGCAGCGAATGGGTGACGACCTTTCCGTTACGCATTGCATTTGGTGATGCTCTCGCCGGACGCGACGGCCATCCGGCGACCAAGGGGCCGACGCGGATCGGCAACGATGTATGGATCGGCTATGGCGCGACCATTCTTTCCGGTGTGACTGTGGGCGATGGCGCGATCATTGGTGCGCGCGCTGTGGTTACGCGCGACGTAGCGCCGTATTCGGTAGTGACGGGCAACCCTGCACGCCAGGTGAAGATGCGTTTCACGCCCGAACAGGTCGACGCGTTGATGCGTATCTGCTGGTGGGATTGGCCGATCGAGGAGATCCATGCGCGGCAGTCCGATCTTTGTGGCGGTAGCGTGGAAGCGTTCGTCCAGCGATTTCGTTAAACCAGACGGCACATAGGCCATCGGCCTTGTTGCTCCAGACAAGATTTATGAGGCCATGATGATCAGCTTCACCATCAACAATTCGATGTTCATGCAGCCGCGCAACACGCCCGAAAGCGCGTGGTTGGGGCATATCCCGTTTGCAGCCTGGCTGGTTGAACTCGTGCGCCCAGATATTCTTGTAGAGTTGGGAACGCATCGTGGCGCTTCTTACCTGGCTTTCTGTCAGGCTGTCCAGACTTGCGCGGCTCCGACACGATGCTATGCGGTCGACACGTGGCAAGGTGATGAGCATGCTGGCGAATACGGCGATGAAGTGTTTCTGCCACTGTTGGATTATCACGAGCGCAACTATGCAGATTTCTCCCGTCTCATGCGTATGCGCTTCGAGGAAGCCGTCGAATATTTTGATGACGGTACTGTTGATGTATTGCATATCGATGGCCTGCACACGTATGAAGCGGTTCGAAACGATTTCGAGACATGGCAGGCAAAGCTTTCCAGGCGCGCAGTCGTCCTGTTCCATGACATCAACGTCCGGGAGCGTGGCTTTGGTGTTTGGAAGTATTGGGACGAGATGCGAGTCCAGTATCCATCATTCGCTTTCACGCACACTCACGGCTTGGGGGTATTGCTTGTTGGCCCCGAACAGCCCCAGCCGTTGTTAGATCTGTGTCGTCTGGACGATGCTAATGGAGATGCAGTGCTTGGTAATAGGTTGTTCGATCAGCTCGGTAAGCTGATCGACGCCAATATCGACATAGTAACTCTGGCTCGAGAGCAGGGTCGCCTTATTGGCTTGGTTAACGAGCATGAAACTGCCCGCCAGGCGCTTAGTCAGGAGGTCGTCGATCTCAAGACAGGTCTTGAGCAGCGGATAGATGCTCTGCACAAAGCAGCCTTGAAGATGGATGAGCTGACATCCTCTTTAGATGCCGCTGATTTGTTGCTTCGCGAACAGCTGAGTCACAGTCAGGCAATTCTTGCTTCTCGTGAGAAGGAAAACCAAGATTTAAATGCATCGTTGCTGTCCATCACAAGAGAATTGGAGCGGGTGCGGGGATCGTTGAGTTGGCGTTTGATGGGGCCATTGCGGCGGGTGCGCAGATTGTTCGGTTGATTTGCACCTGATTACCCACCACCCCACGGCGACGAATGGTATGTCTCGATGAAGCAATGGCGCGTTCTGATCCTCGATACGAAGAAGAGCAATCCGAATCACTACATCTGCTTAGCCATGGCCAGGGCCTTGGCCGAAGTGGACGCGGTGGAGTGCGTGGTGCGTGCAGACTACGCCGACGCCGTTTTGGCAGCCGAGCGTAGTGCCTGCAATCTCTTCATCGCCTTCGACGGGGAGCAACTGGACCGCCCCATCGTCGAGCGCGTCGCTCAGGTGTGCGGACGCAGCGTACTTTGGGTGACTGAGGACCCGTACGAACGCAGCATCAACGTCGCTAATGCTGATCTTTTCGATCTGGTGTTCACCAATGACTCGGGAAGTGTGTCTGGATATGGCGGCAAGGGAGTGTCGCTGCCGCTGGCAGCCGATCCACGCTTCCATTTTCATGCCATTCCCGATGATCACGACGATGCCCATTATCTGTACGATCTGTTTTTCGCAGGTACGGCATGGCCCAATCGCTCCGACTTCCTTGCGCGCCTGCAGTCGGCGATTCCGGAGATTAATCTGAAGCTGGCATTGCCCGCTAATCCTTATATTCCGGCACCCAAACTCGGCATGGATCCGAGCGCCTACGACTGGCGCACGCCAAATACCGAATTCGCCCGGTTCGCCAACCGTAGCCGTTCGGTTCTGACCCTGCATCGTTCATTCTCGTCTTCTGGTAACGATCCAGTGGCGCATACGCCTGGTCCGCGTTTCTTCGAAGTCGCGCTGGCGGGTGGTTTTCAGCTGGTCGATGTTTCTATTCCTGAGATCCGGGTCCAGGACTATTACCAAGACGGCCGCGACTACATTGGCTTCGACGGTCCTGCAGATTGTATTGAAAAACTCAGGCACTACCTAGCCCGTCCCGGGGAGCGTATGGCGGTCGCCCGATCGGCGCAGGCGGTTACGCTGAAGCAGCATCTATACCTACACCGGGTGGAGTATCTACTGTCTTGTGTGGAGGCTTTGCAGAGCGAGCCCGAGTCAATCAAGAAGCCTGGCGAGCTTTCTCCACTGGCTCGACGTAAAGTTCTGGTCGTGTCGCACAATATCCTCGGTGTAGCTCCTTACGGAGGCGTGGAGGTCTATCAAGAATCAGTACGCCAGGCATTGGCTGGCGAGATCGAGTTCCTATTTTATACGCCCGACCGTAGCGTCCAGCCTAGCGGCAGCCGCTATACATTGCGCAACGAAGCACTGGAAGTCATCGAATCGATCGACTTTGATGGAGGGCTGGACGAGGCCGCATTGACCTGTTCCCTGCGCGAAGAAGCTTTTTCCGGGTTGCTTTACAAGTACGGCATTGAACTGGTGCATTTCCAGCACCTGATAGGGCATCCGCCTTCGATCTGCCTGCTGCCTGCAGCTTTAGGGTTGCGTTGTCTCTTCAGTCTCCACGACTACTATGCCGTATGTTCTCGCTTCAATCTGCTCGATTATCGCGAGGTGTACTGCAATATTCCCTCGTTGCCGATCGAAACTTGCGATGTTTGCCTAAATGCTTCGCGGGGTGCTGACACCGGCAGCCAAGCACGCCGACGCGCTTTCTTCAGTCGCGTGCTGGAAAACATGGACGTGCTGCACGCAAATACGCCCGGAGTCGCTGCGCTCTACGAGCGGATGTATCCGGGTCTGTCGGACTCCGGCCGTCTTCGCGTCAATGCGGTCCCCATGCCAAAGGATGACGAAATAGCTGCTGTGCCGTTGCCGCAGTTACACCGGGGCAAGTTGAGGGTTGCCATACCCGGCAACTTCACTCGCAACAAGGGCGGCAACGAACTGATCCATGTGCTCAATCAACTGCGTTACGATGAGGTGGAAATCAGTATTGTGGGTCCGGTTCCGGCTGAATACCAGACGATTCTGGATATTCTTAAGATTCCCAACCTGAAGCTGCATGGTGCCTATAAACCAGGAACCTTGAAGCAGATCCTGGCAGGTTATGATCTGTCGATCCACTTCTCGATTTGGCCCGAAACCTACTGCATTAGCCTGTCCGAAGCATGGTCTGCCGGAGTGGTTCCGATTGTTTCTGATATCGGGGCTCTGGGAGAGCGGGTGATCCATGGGGAAAATGGCTACGTAATTCCAGTCAGCGAAGCCGGCAGTATGGTTTGCCTGATCCGCCAGCTGATTGCCGACCGTTCCGGCTTGGAAGCCATACGTGGCCGCGTGTTGGCGGCGACCACGCAACACCATGACGAACACATGCGGTGGCTCCGTGACCTGTATGTCGAGCTGCTGCCGCTGCAGCCTTTCGTGCGGCGTACGCAAAATTACCCGCGCGGCAACACCATTCGAGATCTCGGCATTTTACTCGTCGAACCGAACTGGGTAATCCCGCCGCGTGCGGCAAGCGTCGCCGATGGAGGTAATGGCCCAACTCCGGTCCTCCCGGTAGGCCTCGTACGCAAGGCATACCGTTTCTATAAGAAAAACGGGCTTGGAACTACGATCGCGAGAGTTCTACAGGAAATTGCGCGGCGCCTCGGAGGAGTGCGAACATGACTGCTATTGCGCAAAAGATCTTAGTCAGCGGGGCATCTCCTGACAACCAGAACCGCAATGTCGTTCTGCGCGAGTATGTGGCAGAAGGGTTTGCGCAACTGCCGCAAGTAGTGCAAGCGTTGGCAACCCCGCTGGAGTTTGCCGCTGAACGTGCGAGCGAGCTGCAGCCAGATGTAGTTGTCTGTTTTGGTTCGTGCATGCCTGACGATGCCGAGTATGCGCGTCTCCGCCGTTACTGCACGCAGGCTGGTGTGCCTATGGTGTTCTGGCTGCACGATGACCCTTATGAGTTCGATTACAACTACAAGATCCGTCACGTTGCCGATATCGTCTTCAGCAATGACCGCTGGTGCGCCGAGCACTATGCACACCCGTTTGCGCGGCACTTACCTCTGGCTGCTAGCCAGCGAGCACATTGGCGGCCGGTTCACGCGGACAAAGACATCAACATTTTTTTCTGCGGCGTCGCTTTCGCTAACCGTAAGCGCCTCTTGGGCGACCTGCGCAAGACCCTGCAGTCATACGATGCGATGATTCTTGGTGATGGCTGGCCCAATGAGCTCGCGTTCTGCAGCAATCGTCGACTGCCTAATGATCAGCTGTCCGATCACTATGCGCGGTCTTTGGTGACACTCAATATGGGCCGTGATTTCAATTACGCCAACGATCGCTTCAAACTCGAGCCTTCTACACCTGGGCCGCGAACCTTCGAGGCTGCTATGGCCGGAACCACTCAGGCGTTCTTCGTCGAGAGTCTAGAGATCACCGAATACTACCGCCCTGGTAGCGAAATCCTGCTTTACAACTCGGCTGCTGAGTTTGCACACCTGATGGATCAGGTACTGTCGGATCGTAGTGGGTGCGCACGTATCGCAGAGGCGGCGCAACGCCGCACCATCAACGAACATACCTACCAGGCACGCGCGCAGCACATTCTCGATGTCGTAGACGAGTGGCGCGCGTTAGGTAATTGAGCCCTCATCGGGTCTGAAGACGGGGGGCGACGCTCCCACGCCCCGGTTACTACTGTGCGGCCACTTCCGCCACCACGACCTTGGGATCTCGCATTAGCGTCCAGATCCCCTGCTGCGCACTCGGTACCAGCTGAATCTTTACGTTATCTCCAGCCAGTGGTGCAAGGTCCAGTTCAATTCGGGTCCATTCGGTCTGTTTTTCCAGGCTGGGCGTCAGTGTCGCCTGCAGGGGCGGCTTGCCCGGCGCGAGTGCAAGCACTCGGAACTCGACTTCGGTAGCACGGTCGCGGGGCCACTCCGGATGCACGCGAACCTCAGCGACAAAGCGACTGCGCCGCGTCGCCGGCACATGATCGAAACGCAGCCATTGTCCAGTATTGATCCATGATTCGTGGTGCAAGGGCGGGTCACGATCTGGCCGATTTATGCCGAGAATCGCCCCCCCCGTTCCGATAGACAGAAATTCGAGTCCAGCGACCGAGGTCGACTTGCTCGCCATTCTCGACAAAGCCGCCGTCATTGCTGAGTCGGTAGACCAGGCGAGGAGCAACGAGTGCGCTGACTGCAACGAAACCGACTGCAACAGCCATGCAGAGATTAGGAGTCAGCCATTGCAGATGACGGCTCATCGAACATGCTCCGGAATTCCTCCTGGAAGGGGCAGCCGGAGTGGCCGCGGCCAAGCGATGCATGCAGCGGTAAACAGCATGCCTACCGCGATTGCGGCGAGGTAGTAAGCGTTGAACTCGCCGACGTAGCGTCCTGGTGGGTAGCGCCAGAAGTAGATCATCAGGTACTCGGCAATCATCGCCAATCCAATGACAGTCATCGTGCTGTTGCGCAGCAAGTGGAATCCGATGGAAAACGATATCAGTACTGGTATCGCTGCGAACATCATGATCGGCAGAAGGAAATGATCGTCGCGTCGGTATAGCCCAAGGCCTGGAATCAGGGGCAGGAGGAAGAATGCAATTAGCGCCAGCCGCGGCAACCACTGTGATGAAGTGGCATGTGTCAGGCCTCGGTAAGCGACAGCGCCGCCAATCAGCCCCAGTGCGAACCAGGCGCGCATGAATTGCGTGCGGAATAGAGTCTCACCCAGTGCGCGCCAGCCGGTCGCCTCGTTCGAGAGGCGATAGTTGAGTATCAGGTCGAGCGTTTCGATTGGCAAAATTCCCTTGATTATGTTTATCCATGGCAGGTTCACGAGGTTCGTAGCATTCGTCGAGGCATAGAATCCCTGCGCGATCTGTTCGGCGCTATGGTGCAGGCCATGGGTGACCGAAACGTTGTAAAGATAATATGTACGAAGCGGGGTGGCACTTCCGGTCAAGTGTTCCGCTGCGAACCAAGCGGCCGGTACAGCCAGGCAAATGAGTAACACTGCTGCCAATCGGGGCCAGGCCATTGACGACTGTCTCCACCCTTGGGCTATTAGGGTGAAGATCAGTACTCCCCCAAATGACAAATGGGCCCAGAGGAAGGACCCGTGTGCGAAGAACGACGCACCGCTGAGCAACATTGCTGCAATCCACTTTTGGCGTAGCGCTTGATTGCAGGCATAGCACAAGAGCGCAAGTGCCAGCAATTTGGGCCATGCCCCAATGCTGTTGAACACAAGGAAGGGTGATGCCAGAACCAACAGGCTGATGATCAACGCGCTACGGCCACGACTGAAGCGTTCGACGATGCCCAGAAGGCTGAGTGCAGCGATTGCGTTGATCGCAATCCATAGGCTGACATAAGCGAACGCGGTCAGTTCTGAGTAGTCGAAGAACCTGGAAGGTAGACGGATGCCGAAAGCGGGTAGGGTGCCGGCGGTGATGATTCCACCTAGGAATGGGCGGTCGAACAGAGCAAAATCCTCTGCGCCGATAAGGTTTTTGCCAAACAGTAGGTATTGCGCCTGCAGCGCTGCCTGGGGCGAGTCACCCGGAGTGATGTTGGTCAGCGTGTAGATGCTCCAGAAGATCGTCACGCCACGCCCTGGACCACCGTGGAAGCTAAGTAGCAACCCGAAACAGACCAAACTGTAGGATATAACCAGCAGGGTCGGCATGCACAGGCCTGCAAGCTGAGGCCGCCGCCAGCGCCAACTAACCAAGCAACCGGCAAGCAGGATCCAAAGCGATGCCCCGCTCCAAGACGGCGCGACAATGAGAAACGCACTGGCCAATAATACGTGGGCCAGCAAACCGGCAAGCAGCACCGAGGCGCCGCTTTCCCAGCGGCATGTGATGCCGCGGACCCATGTGTGCCCGACGGTGCTCCCGACAAGACAAAGAAGTACTAGGTAGGCGGGACCTACCAGCGCCGCTAGAGTGGCGGTCTGTAGCTGACTCATCCTGTGATCCCAAAGCTTGCGTTGCCGTAATCGTCCGGTGCAGACGATTCACTATTATAAGGTTGCCGCGTACCAAGTAAGCCGAAGCATCCTAGCGATACGATGGCGTGATCAGACTGCAGAATTGCTCTATCCTCTAGCCATCGGGCTGCAGTCTCGGGAGCTGCAGCCCATTTTTCTTACGGGGGTGTTGAAGATGATGGCGATGCTGGTGGCACTGGGGTTGATCGCATTGACCGCCTTATTGGTGCTTGTGGTAGGCGGAGCCATTGTTGCCTGTTCTGCGCGTGGCCGTATGCTCATGGGATTGGAGTTGTTGTCTTACTCCATTGGGTTCGGGATCTTGGGGCTCGCGATTCTAGGCGTGGGCGTCGTTTCGGTGTCTCTGGATTATCAGACCAATGCATGGGTGCTGCTCTCCATCGGATTGCTATTGTCGTGTGTCCAGTGGTACCGAACAAACATCTTTTCGCGCATGTTTGGATCCAAGGCAGGTACGTTAGCGACGGATGCACGAATTGCGATACTGGGATGGCTGTTGATGGCCAGTATCCCGATGTTGATTACCTTCTTACCGGTCAAGATGCCCTCTGACCTGCCGGATGGCGCATACGTGATCAAGAACGACCACTTGCATGTCAGGGTGCAGGTGATGATGGGGGCAATGCCAGCCGACAATTTCATTCCTTTCGCTGCAACGGAGTACTTGCTGCGCGATATCTCCTTCGCGGAGGAGCGGCCCTTGATGCCGGGCCAGGAACTCGCCAACCGACCTATCTTGATGTCGCTAGCGGCTGTGCCGCTGCGTGCTGCAATGGGCCCTCCGCAAAAGGTGGTCGGGCCGTTGCCTACGTTTCGCTATGTTGGCAAGCAGTGGCCTGACGTCGGAAGCTTTGGCGACGATCGTAGCTACCGTCGGTTTCTGGCAGTGGCTTTGGTCCTGAATGCTTCGCTCTTTGTCGGCGCTGCATTGCTCTTCCAATACTTCAGGCTGCGGCGCGGCTACTGGGTCGCGGGTCTACTGGTCTTCGGCAGTAGTCCTTATTTTATCGGGCAGACGCTATTCGCCTGGCCAAAATCGCTTGCTGCGTTCTTCTTGTTGCTGAGCGCCTTTACCTTGCTGGCCCGCGACCGCACCTGGGTCGCTGGCCTGTTGGCTGCTTTGGCCTATTGGTCGCACCCGTATGCCGTAGTGTTCATCGGTGCATTTGCTTTGTATCTCTTGATCCGGGAACGAAACGATCAAAACCCTCGCCGCGGACTGTTGCCGTTTGCGATAGTCGCCACCGGAGGACCAGTGGTTTGGTGGGCGTGGGCGTACTGGTACCTGCAGTTGCCATCGGACTTGGTTGAACAGAATCTTAGCGTGAGCGCAGGTTTGGCGTCACACGCCGCAACGCGTTTCATTAACCTGCTTAATGCAATCGCACCCATCAGCTTCCATTCTTTACCATCTGTCGTCGACTTGGTACAAGCATCTCTGCTTGGCATTGTCGGCGCTGTCGGGCTTCTGCTGTTGCCCCAAGCCGCATTCGCATCTGTCCAATGCATCCGCCAGCATTCCAAGGAATTTGTATTGCTGCTGGCATTGCCTTCGGCGTTACTGATCGGTGTGTTCAGCGTACTGACCATTCCCGCAGTTCACGGCCTTCATGCAGTTTCCGTGGCGCTGCTGATGCTATCCCTGCGCTGGATGCAGCAGAGAAACCTTACTTCACTGATGCTGGCCTGCGTCACAGGGCAGCTCGTAATCAATATCGCCTTGTTACTGCATCGCGGTCATGCGTTGCTGTTCGGCTGAACCGTCTTTTTGGAGGAATCATGCATAAACACCTTCTTGTCAGCCTCTTGCCGTTCTCGTTGGCGGCTTGCCATCAACATCCTCCTCGCGATTGCCAGCTCGGTGCCAATGTTCAGGTGCAAGTTCGCTCGCCATTCGACGATTCTTCCAACCGATCCATTCGGCTCTCTGCAGGCGAGACGATCCGTGGAACTTTTTCTCCTGTCGGAGCATTGCGGGTGGATTCCATTGCGGTGCAGATTGGAAATGGCGGAGGAGCCGCAGACGGCGAAGTGGAGTTCCGCCTCTGCCAGGATGGCCGTTGTGTCGAGGGCAAAGCTCCGCTGCAGGGTTCGAAGGACAATGATTATCTAGAGATTGGATTACGTCCTAATCTTGGTGTGACGTTCGAGGGAGGCGTGATCAGTTACGAATTCAGAAGACTGTCCGGCACCAAGGAAATGGTGGCTTGGATCTATCCGGGTATGGGGCGGCAGACTGGATTAACGTTGACTGCAGGTAGCACGGCTGAAACGTTGAACCTAATGCTTCGGCAACACTAGCCTTCAGCGGGGCAGGCGTGCCGACCTGCCCGTCATCATTTTCATTTACCTTGGTCTTGGAATTTCACGCAGTCGCGGCAGCCAAGTTCGCTTTCTAGCAATCCGCTGAACTGATGCAGTTCAGCGTGGAACTCGGGATCCAATTCTAAAAGTGGACGGTCTTGAATGAAGCCTGTCGTCTTCAGTTGCATACGGGCGTCATTCACGACCTTGGACCAGCTTACCGAGAATGGCGTTGCGAAAATTGGCCAAAGCGTCGTCACCGTCGTGAAAAAGACGTAAGTCGCGATCGCGGCCCCTCCGCCAATCGCGCTGGTGGGCAGGATGGCCCAATTCCCCAGACTTTTTGCCATCGGAATCAGAAGCAAGGGGGTGAGTAGAAAAATGAAAAACGCGGGAAAGATCAGGTAGCGAGTGCCGAATAGAAATGGATTTATCGCGGTGTTTCCAGGTGAATACTGGAGGCGAACCACGATCAGGGCGCAATAAAGCCCCAGCGAAAACGCGAAGATTCCAGTAAGCAGTCCGTAAGCGACCAGTAACGGCTTCTGCTCCCGTCGGCCCTTCCATAACAGTGCGATCGCTGTCGCGACCAGGGCGAGAAGTAGCGCGTACCCATATGCTGCGTCGGTGGCATAGGTATCGGGATTCGGCCAAGGGAAGCGGCCGTTAGCCCAAAGCGAGCGGGCACCGCCCTGGACAGACCCCATGTAGAGAGCGCCCATTCTGGTCACTTGATCGCCCCAGCCGACCGCCCGCTCGCCAGTCGCTTGCTCGGGGCTCTGTGCCATGACTGCGGCATGTATCAGTGTCATGATCGTAGCCGCCGTAGCGGCTGCATATGCCTTGGCTGGCAGTCTGAGTGCCCATGTACATGCGATGGTGGCCACGATGACCGTAACGCTGATCGTGAAGCCCACGCCGAACAGATGCATCGAGGCATAGCCCCATGCGAGAGCCCAGTAAATGTGTTTGATGTCACTCGTGCGTGTGGCGTTCAGCAGATTCGACGTTGCCATTGCGCCGCAAGAAATACAAAGCAGCTGGGCGGCCATGAATGGCCACGTCGTCAATTCTAGAACGGTGGGTTGTACGACGAATGCCATTGCCACCAGCCCTGCGATGACCGCGCAGGCCCGCTGATGCAGAGACGTAAATACAAGTGCGGAGCGGCTGAGCAGATAGAGTGAGGTCGACAGAAGTCCGAGCACAAGCATCTGACGAATGAACCAGTACTGCTCATCAGCGCCAAACCAACCCGCCTGCACGAACTCCAAGACGAAGAACACCGGTGTGAAGTGGCCGTTGCGAGCATGCGTCAACAACGGCTTGATGAAATCGAAATGGTCGCCATGGCTCCAGGCTTGCGCGATGAACAAGCCCGATTCTGCCTTGAACGGCGTTATGTTGAGCCCGATCAGGTGGCTGTATGCCGCAATGAGCAAGGAGGAGACGATGAAGGCGATGACAACGTGCCAGGTGTCTACCGCTTTGCTTGCGCCGTTGAAATGCTCGCTGGGAATCATGTCGTATGGAGTGCTTGTCATTGAGTGGAGCAGGAAGGTTAGAGCGCTGGCTGGCTGGGTGGGTGCGTCGTTGTTAGCTGCGGAAAGATAGTCGTTTGTGACCGATGTAACTCGTCAGCACCGGAGTGGCGACGCCGATGGCGTGCGCAATGGTCTCCGCGCCGCGAGTGACGCCCAACAAGGGCAGCAGCCAACGAGCCAGCAGTAGGCTGACGCAGAAGGTTTGCAGGAGCGCAATAGCATTAACGACCAGGAACCACATCACCTGCGAATGCGCTGCGTTGCTGGTGTCCTTGAAGGCAAGTTGTCGCATCAGCACGAATGCCACGACAAGGCCAACCATGAAGCCCAGAACGATCGCAAGTGAGTATGGCAACCACTGGCTGAAGAGGATGCGCGAACAGAAATTGGCAGCGGCTGCAATGCCACCGGATACGATAAACATGAAAAAGCGTTTGCTGATCACGGCTCGCCTGCTGCAGTCTCGGCCAGCGTGGTACCGACTGCCAAGCTCTCGGAAATCGAGCGATCCTCAGGATAGTAATACGCTGTATCGGCCATATAGAAGCCGGTCAATGGTGTCTTCATCGCCGGCAGCATGTCCTGAAAACCTGGGGGGCAGATGGTCTGCGCAAATTCGTAACGGTGACAGTGCGTGGCGAGGACCCACTCCGGTTTGAATGCCGGGTTGATCTTGGGCATGTAGCTGATGACTTCATCGATCAGCTGCTGATTGCTCCATTGCCACTTCGGGTGGGTTTTGGGCATGTAATAGGGCGCGTACAGGATCTTCTGCGCGTTGTCCGTGCCCGGGTTGAGGTTGCTGTATTCGATCACGCCCGGAATAGCGATGCCGTCATCGCTGATATTCATCCAGAAGTTTTCGCTGATCGGTTGGCTAAGCTTGAGAATGACGCATGCGACCGGAATATTTTCGATTCGCCGTATGGAATCAGCGAATGCCGTAGGCAGTCCCGGAACCATCGCCGGCACGTACTGAATCGGTGCAGTTGAGATCACTGCATCGTATGCGTGGAATTGATTGCCCACGCGAATACCAGTGACCTTGCCGGCTTCGGAAACCACTTCATCGATCGGCTGGCCGAGCAGGATACGGCCGCCGCGACGCTGGATCTCGGCCACCATGGCATCCAGCAGGATTGCCGAGCCGCCCTGCAGATAACCCAGGCTCTCGTTGAACAGGTTGCGGCGGGAGAGGGCGATGCGTTTGATGCGCGTGCCGATCCACGATGCCGACAGGTCGTTGGCGTACTCGAAGAACTTCAGGCCGAACGCTTTCTCCCACATGACCTTGTAGGCTTTCTTGCCGATCCAGCCTGTGATCCAGTCGCGTGCGTTCTCCTTGTCGAGCGCTGACCAATCGGAGATGCTCTTGGTGTGCATGACGTGCAGCGCATAGCGCAGCTTGCTGATCGGGCCGAGGTGCGGGAAGCTCAGCAGCGCGAACGGTGAGCCCCATTTATACAATCGGCCATCGTAGAAATACCCCATTTTGGTGTCGGTCCACTTCAATTTGTCGGCCATGCCAAGGCGATCGAGCAATTTGAACAATGGGTAATCGGTTTTGCAGATGAAATGGTAGTAGCGTTCGATCGAAAGGCCGTCGAAGTCGAACGCCGCCGACATGCCGCCGATGCGGTCGTCGCGCTCATAGATGTCCACCGCGTGGCCGCGGTCGAGAAGTTCGAGTGCGGCCATCAAGCCCATGGGGCCACTGCCGATAATTGAATACTTGCTCATGTCTGCCTTGGAGATGATGGATGCCGGCTTGTACGGCGTGTCAACGCTTGAGGACGATGTGACTGTAGCGCGGGTCGCAGTAGCTTTCGCGGATGGCCTCTTCGAACGGAGTCTGGGTTACGCCGAAAATAGCCTGCGTATCTACGCCTTTGAAGTCATCGCCGGCCGAGAGTGCCTTGAGTTGATCGGCGGTGAATGGAGGCTTGCTGCTGAATAGGCTGTACACCCGGAGTAAAAAGGCAAAGAAGCCAATCGGGATATGCACGATCACAGTGCGCAGTTGCTTTGCGCGCTTGATGGTACGAATGATATCGACGTAATCCACACGCGTGGCGCCGACGATATCGTAGATATTGCCCGCAGGTTCGCGTTCGATGCACTGCACGATGCAGCGACAAAAATCACGCTCGTACAACGGTTGGCGCATGAACTTTCCATCTCCGGGGATTGGGAATACCGGAGTGCGGGCCATGAAGCGCGATAGCCATCCCAGGTGCTTGGGATCGAACCAGCCGAACATCAACGTCGGACGCAGCACGCAGTGAGGGATTCCACTGGTGCGAACTAGCGCCTCCTGCAGCTTCTTTGTGTCTGTGTAGTCATCCGTGGCAACCGAATTCACCACCGATGAGCTGATATGCACCATGTATGGAACCTGGTGATCCGCGCAGGCCTTCAGCACGCGCTCGGTCGCCTGCAGGTTGTTGCGGTCGAACAATGTGCGGAACTTGCCGGTGATCTGTGCGTGCAGCTGTACCACCAGGCGAGCGCCTGCGAACGCTTCGCTCCAGGCACCAGGTTCGGCGAGGTCGGCCAAGATCGTCGTCACATCCGGATGCAGGTTGCGCAAGATATCGAGGTTGTGCTCGTGCTTGTCGATGGCGACCAGCTGCGTATATCCCTGCTGTTTCATCTCGACGATGAGATTCTGTCCCACCAGGCCTGCGGCACCGGTCAACACGATCTTGTCACTTTTCTGTGCCATGGCTGGACTCTGAAACGAATGGAGGAATGGGTCAGTCGCGCTTGTAGGCAACGACCAGCGCTTGCTTACCCAGGACGTGCCAGGCGAGCGGGATGCGCAGGTACAGCGATACCAGCCAGGGAGCCTGCGGTAGTCGGCTCTTGGTGGTATAGGGCAGGAATTTGGGGATCACCACCTGCGGATCCAATCCCGCCATCAGTACTCCCTCTACCAGGCTGCGGTCGCTTAGCGCCGTATGGTGGTCGAAGTAATCCCAATACTCGTCGTACAGAAAGCGAATATTGGGTTGCAAGATGATGACTCTTCCACCCGGCTTGAGCATACGTGCGCTTTCCCGCAGCGTTTGCAACACCAGATCCTTGGTTGGCAGGTGCTCAAGAAAGTTGCTCATGAACACCGCATCGACACTGGCGCTAGGGATCGAGCTGACTGCAGTGCACGACTCGTTGATGATGCGGATGCCATCGGCGGCGAACTTGCGCACGTCGGGATTGAGATCGACGGCGATCTTGTGCGCGGCTGGAATGTTGTTGATGAACTCGCAATACCCGGCTCCGATGTCGACCACGGTCTCATTCGGTTTGACGAACCGGCTGAAATACTGCGTGCACAACACTTGCCAGATCCGGTTCTTGTTGGCGAGTTCTTCCTTCGGGAAACGGTGTTGATAGAGTACGTCGAGATCTTGGTCGATGTCTGGCATCTCAGCACTTCCTCTGTGGGTGGAGCGGTTTATAGCGAGATGCGACGAAAAATGAATTCCGGTATGTTCTTGATCACCAGCATGATGGCCCACCAAAAAGCCGGCAGATAGGCGACGGCGCGACGCCTGTCCACTGCAGCGAGGATTCCCTTGGCGATCTGGTCCGGCTTTGCCCACAGTGCGCCCTTCTTGAAAGCCGCGGTCATGGGCGTGTCGACGAAGCCTGGCTTGATCGTGAGGACGTTGATGCCTTCCGTGCGCAGGCGCTGTCCCAGGCCGCTCAGGTAGGCAGTCACGGCCGCTTTGGCACTGCCGTAGAGGTAGTTGCTAGCTCGGCCGCGATCTCCCGCCACTGAAGAAATGACAGCAAGCGTGGCGCCCGACATTAGTCGCGGCACAATCGCTGCGCACAGGGCAATTGTGGAAGTGCCGTTGGTTGCGAACTCGTGCAGCGATAGTTCGACCGATGCGTTACACGCGGCTTGATCCGGTAGCGTGCCATGCGCGATCAATACGACATCGACGCCGCCCAATGCAGCCCAGGCAGCATCCAGGATCTCGCCATGACGTGCATCGTCGTTGACATCCAGCACGTCGATGCTGATTCGGGCGCCGCGGGTCGTGAGGTCTGCGGCAATTGTTTCCAGGCGCGTGGCCTGGCGGCCGAGCAGGTGGATGGCCGCCCCGCGTGCGGCGTAGCGTCGGGCGGTTGCTTCGGCGATGGCCGAGGTGGCCCCGATGATGAGGACGCGTTGCATGTCTACTCCGTGACCCGGCGCCAGAAGCCGGAAGAAAAACGTGGATCGAGATAGCCGCTGAATTCGCGCCAGCGGCCGTAGGCGCGCTGAAACGAGTGCGCCGCCATACGTGCGTCCTTGGCAGGGTACAGAGCGCCGCCAGTCTCGTCGACGATACGGTCGAGGCGTTCGAGCAGGCTCAATACAGCAGGGCCGGTATTGGGAAAATCCAGTGCCAGCGTGGTACCCGGCCTGGGAAAGGACAGCATGCCCAGGGACGGTGTGTTGCCGAACTCCTTCAGCACAGCCAGGAACGAGCCGCTACCACTGCGTGCGATTTCGCCCAGCAAAGCGTCGACGCCATCGCGGGAGGCGCTCGGCGGCAATACACACTGGTATTGCAGAAAGCCGGCGGGTCCGTACATGCGGTTCCAGTCCCGGATGCCGTCCAGCGGATAGAAGAACGGCAGGAGATGACTGACAGCGCGCTTGCGCGGTGCGGGTTGGCGCCAGTAGTAGAGCGTGTTGAAGGGCCGCAGCGACAGCTTGTTCACCAACGACATCGGCGGCGTGATCGGCATGGACAGGCCCTTGCCTGGAGGGGGCGGCCGTTCCTGGGGCAGCCCGGTACAATGATCGGCGCGGATGAAATGTCCACGGCCACGCGCCTTCCCGCTTGCCAGGCAATCGATCCAGGCGACGCTGTATTCGTGGCTATCTGCCGATGCTGCCGACAACGCAAAGAACTCATCGAGCGAGCCGAAGCGGATGTTCTCCGTTTCCAGCGCCGGGCTGGCGACGCGGCGTAATTGAAGTTCGGCCCAGGTGATCAGCCCGGTCAAGCCCAGCCCCCCCAACGTGGCTGCGAACCAGCCATCGGCATCGTGCGGCTTGCAGAGGCGGCGCTCGCCATCGCTGCGCAGCAATTCGAATGCGCGCAGGTGATGGCCGAAGCTGCCGGTACGGTGATGGTTCTTGCCGTGCACGTCGTTGGCGATCGCGCCGGCGACGGTCACATAGCGTGTGCCAGGCGTGACCGGCAGAAACCAGCCCTGTGGCAGCACCAGCTCGATGATGTCGGCCAGGGTGACACCGGCTTCGCAACGCAACACGCCAGTGGCCGGATCGAAGGCGATGAAGCGATCGAGTCCGCGCGCGCACAGCAGTGCGCCATCCGGGTTCAGGCAACTGTCGCCATAACTGCGCCCGTTACCACGCGGCAGCGCAAGGCCGTCGAATGCGGGCAGATTCGCCGCACGATCGTTGATCGGTAGCAGCATCTGCTGCGCTCTGGGATACCGCCCCCAGGATTGCCCCGCCACCATCAGATGGCGCTCAGGGCGAATAACCCGCACAGCACCACAACGATCTGGCTTACGCGATCGGTGGCGGCGAACACGATCGGGTCATCATGCATCTCTCCGCGATGGGCGATGATCCAGACCCGGCTCACCCAGTACAGCAACACCGGACACACCAGCCAGAGCAGCTTGGGATTGCGGTACAGCTCCACACTCTCGGGACTGTTGATGTACAGCGCCATCACCATTACCGCGATGTAGCCGGCTGCCGTGCCCATCGACTGCAGCAGCGAAAGGTCCTCCACCGAGTACGCACGCCCACTGGCCTTGGTCTTGCCGCTGCTCAACATGGCATGCAGCTCTGTGTAGCGCTTGAGCAATGCCAGCGATAGGAACATGAACATCGAGAAGGCCAGTAGCCAAAACGACAATTCGATACCGATCGCCATTGCTCCGCCGATGATGCGCACGGTGTATAGCGCTGCAAGCAGCACTACATCAATCATCACAATGCGCTTCAAACGCAGCGAATAGGCCAGGGTCATGACGTAATAGGCCAACAACACCAGCGTAAACTCGATGCTGCAGGCCAGGGAAAGCAGCAGTCCGGCAATGGTGAGCGCAGGCGCGACAAGCAGGCCTTGCAACAAGGGCAGTCGGCCAGCAGCGAACGGTCGCCTTCGCTTGCGCGGATGCTGACGGTCCGGGGTCAGATCGAGCAGGTCATTGAGGATATACACGCCGGATGCGCACAGCCCGAATGCCACCAGTGCAATTGTGGATTGCACTACCGATTCCAGATCCAGGAAGCGGTGCGCGGTGAGCAGCGGGACGAACACCAACAGATTCTTCAACCATTGATGCAGTCGCAGAGCCTTGAGCCATGCGCTGCCGCGCGATGGAGCGGGCCAGTGCGCATGCACGGTCGTGCGTTGTGCGGCGGCCTTTGCAAGCGCGGTGCCATTGTTGACGACCCAGGCGCCGCCGGCCTTGTCCCACACGTGCAGGTCCACGCTGCCGTTGCCGGCGTAATCGAAGTTGCCCTGGCCGAACGTCTCAACCAGCACATCTGCCTTGTTGCGGCCGGACAGGTTGCGCTTGCCGTCGCTTGCGATCACTTGTTCGAACAAGCCCAGATGCGCGGCGATTGGCGTCACCAACAGCGCGTCAGAGGCGGTGCACAGCACCCGCGGGCGCTGTGTCGTGGTTCGCAGAAGCTCCAGTACCTGGGGGTTGTAGGGCAGGGTTTCTGCGGGCAATGCCACGCGCGAGGCCAGCTCGCGTTTCAGTGCCGCCTTGCCGCGCAACAGCCACAGCGGCAGCAGGAACAGATACAGCGGGCTGCGCGCCAGCAAGGCGAGCAACGACTCGTAAAGGATGTCCGAATTCAGAAGCGTGCCATCCAGATCCACGCACAAGGCGCGTCCCGAAACAACCGGACGAGTGGAGCTGCTGGTAGGGGCGGACATCGACGGCCTGGCGATCCATTGCGGGGCCGCGATTATACCTAGTCGACTAGGCTTGCCTCGTTTTGTAAGGCAAATTCGGCGATCGACATGGCCACCGCGCCAACTGCGATCGCGTACCAGAGCGTGACCAAGCGCGCGGCGACAGCGACCGCAATTGCGTCTGCGGCGGAGATTCCGAGCCGATCAAGCATCAAAACAATGGCTAGTTCGGTGGTGCCCACACCTCCCGGAACGAAAGACAATGCGCCAATCAGCATCGCCAGTGGGTAGATGCCGAACGCGACAACAGGATCTAGCGGCAAGCCCATGCCTGTGCACAATCCCACGAATACCGCCGACGTTAGCCCCCAAGCGATCGACCCGGCAAGCATGCTTTGCGCGAAGGCTCTAAGGTCCAGGCAGCTGCGTAGTTCCAGCACTGCGGCGAGGCCGAAACGGGTCAGGCGTCGCAACCATGTTCCAGGCAAGTGTTCGCCCAGGGAGGTCAACCGGTCGAGTAGAGCGGGCCAGGCCGCTGCACCGAACAACACGCATACAAAACCCAGTACCACTGCGGCCAGGGCTCCCAGGGTCGGGAACACCGGTGCAGCCAGCAGCGAAAAGGACAGGATCACCAGCAGGTCGGATGCACGCTCGAAGACGAAGACCCCAAGCGTGCGCTCGGGCGGAATGCCCATGCGCGCGAAGTAGCGGATACGCATCAGCTCACCCGCCTTGCCGGGCGTAGCAGTCAGCGCAAAGCCCGCCAGATAGCCAGCCAGACCGTGCAAGAACGGTACTCGATGTCCCTTTCGGCGCAGCAACCAACGCCACCGCCAATATCGGAACAAATAAGTGATGGACACCGGCACGATTGCCAGCGACATCAACTGCCAGACATCGCCTAGCTTGGAGAAGGTACCGTTGCCGTGATCCAGCCACAGCAGTACAGCCACGTACCCCGCACACAGCACAAGCACGAAGGCGGCCAGATAATCCAGACGATGCCGCGGCTTGGCGGCATCGCTGATATTTGGTGGCGAGGGTGGAGCCATTGCAGCCGACAGGACCTTCGAAAGGCTAACGAAATGTCGCGAACAGTCGCCAGGAAGGTTTCGGTAGCGCTCGGTAGCTGGAATGTACGAATCGTACATGCCGCACTGAGCCCGGGCTGCGCCGACCTGGCAACGTCGCTGGAGTTTCGTCAGGTGCTCTTAGCCCAGCGCAGCCTCCAACTCAGGCAGCAGCGTAAACAAATCCCCCACCAACCCGATATCGGCGATCTCGAAGATCGGTGATTCCGGGTCCTTGTTGATCGCCACGATCGTGCCGGCGTCCTTGATGCCGGTCAGGTGCTGGATCGCGCCGCTGATGCCGATCGCCACGTAGAGCTCGGGCGCGATGATCTTGCCGGTCTGTCCGACCTGCAGCTCATTGGGCACGTAGCCGGCATCGACCGCCGCACGCGAAGCACCGACGGCGGCACCGAGTTTGTCGGCCAGGCTGTAGATGTGCTTGAAGTTCTCGGCCGAGCCGACGCCGCGGCCGCCGGAGACCACGCGCTTGGCGCTCTGCAGGTCGGGGCGGTCGGAGTTGCCTGCAGCCAGGCCGATGAAGCGGGTGTGCGTCGGCAGTGCGACATCGATGCTGGCGGGCTCGACCGCTGCGTTTCCGCCGGTAGCCGCTTCCGGCCACGAGGCGCTGCGCACGGTTGCCACCACGACCTGGTCGGCCGGTGCCTTCACGGTGATGATGGCGTTGCCGGCGTAGATCGGGCGCTTGAAGGTATATGCATCTTCGACCGTCATCAGGTCGGAGATCTGGTTGACGCCCAGCAGCGCGGCCACTACCGGCATCAGGTCCTTGCCGAACGTGGTGGAGGGGCCGAAGACATGGGTGTAGCCCTGACCGGCCAGCTGCGCGATCTGGGGCCCGAGCACCTGCGCGACGGCGTGTTCGTTGGCAGCGTTGGTCACCGTCAGCACGCGGGCAACACCCGCCAACTGCGCGGCCTGGGCCGCAACGGCCGCAGGATCGGCCGCCAGCACGACCACGTCGATCGACTCGGGCGACACGGCCAGGCCGGCGCTCAGGGTCTTGGCAGTGGCCGCGTTGAGCTGGCCGTTGAGGTGTTCGGCAACGATGAGAATCTTGGCCATTACAACAACCCCTTCTGCTTGAGTGCGGCCACCAGTTCGGCGGCGTCCTTGACCATCACGCCGCGGCTGCGCTTGGCCGGCGCCGCATAGTGGGTGGTGGTCAGACTGTCGTGCGCGTCCACGCCCAGATCGGCGAAAGCGAGGGTCTCCATCGGCTTGCTCTTGGCCTTCATGATGTCCGGCAGCTTGATGAAGCGCGGCTCGTTCAGGCGCAGATCGGTGGTGATCACCGCCGGCAGGTCCACTTCCAGCGTTTCCAGACCGGCATCCACTTCGCGCGTCACCGTGGCCTTGCCATCGGCAACCACCAGCTTGCCGGCGAAGGTCGCCTGCGGGCGACCCCACAAGGTGGCCAGCATCTGGCCGGTCTGGTTGGCGTCATCGTCGATGGCCTGCTTGCCCAGGATGACCAGATCCGGCTGTTCCTTCTCGACCAGCTTCAGCAGCGCGCGTGCGGCAGTCAGCGGCTGGATGGCCGCATCGGTGACCACGTGGATGGCGCGGTTGGCACCCATCGCCAGGCCGTTGCGCAGGTGCGCGGCGGCATCGGCCGGGGCGAGCGTGGCGACCACCACCTCGGTGGCAGTGCCGGCATCGCGCAGGCGCAACGCCTCTTCGAGGGCGATTTCGTCGAACGGGTTCGGCGACAGCTTGACGCCGTCGGTCACCACGCCGGAGCCATCCGGCTTGACCTGAATGCGGACGTTGTAGTCCACCACGCGCTTGTAGGCGACGAGGATTTTCATCGTGTACGAGATCCTTCAGCTATTGCGGGAAGGCCCGGCCGCGGCGGCAGGCTCGGGAGTGCGCCCATTCTAACCGGGCAGCATCCACCATGCGATGGCGTATGGATGCTGCGGTGCGACATGGGAAGCCATGCGGACTCGCTCGCGCTTAAGCTCGATAATGCCCGGACCGTATATCCTGTGTGGTTTGAAAACGCAGCGCGGTTCGCGCGCGACCAGGAGGGGTAGACAGTGGCGACTTGGCTAGTAACCGGCGGTGCCGGCTTCATCGGCGGCAATTTTGTTCTTGAGGCGGTCTCGCGCGGGATTCGCGTGGTCAATCTCGACGCGCTGACCTACGCAGGAAATCTGAACACGTTGGCATCGCTGCAAGGCAATGCCGATCACGTGTTCATCAAGGGCGATATCGGCGACGGGGCGCTCGTCACCCGGCTGCTGCAGGAGTACCAGCCCGACGCGGTCCTGAACTTCGCAGCCGAAAGCCATGTGGATCGCTCGATCGAAGGCCCCGGTGCCTTCATCCAGACCAATGTGGTCGGCACCCTGGCATTGCTCGAGGCGGTTCGCGATTACTGGAAGGGATTGCCGGACACGCGTCGCGACGCGTTCCGTTTTCTGCACGTCTCTACCGACGAGGTCTACGGCACGCTCGGCGAAACCGGCAAGTTCACCGAAACCACGCCCTATGCGCCCAATTCGCCGTATTCGGCCTCCAAGGCCGCCTCGGACCATCTGGTACGCGCGTTCCACCACACCTATGGTCTGCCGGTGCTGACCACCAATTGCTCGAACAACTACGGCCCGTACCACTTCCCCGAAAAGCTCATCCCGCTGGTCATCGCCAAGGCACTGGCTGGCGAGCCGCTGCCGGTCTACGGCGACGGCAAGCAGGTGCGCGACTGGCTGTTCGTCAGCGATCATTGCGAGGCGATCCGCACGGTGCTGGCCAAGGGCAGGGTCGGTGAGACCTACAACGTGGGCGGCAACTCCGAACGTCAGAACATCGAAGTCGTGCAGGCGATCTGCGCACTGCTGGATCAACATCGTCCGCGCGAAGATGGCAAGCCGCGTGCGAGCCAGATCACCTACGTCACCGATCGCCCGGGGCATGACCGTCGCTATGCGATCGACGCCTCGAAACTGAAGGACGAGCTGGGCTGGGAACCGGCTTATAGCTTCGAGCAAGGCATTGCGCAGACGGTGGAGTGGTATCTCAACCACCAGACATGGGTGCAGGGCGTGCTGGATGGCAGCTATCGGCTGGAACGGATCGGCGCCGCGGCATAACGCGCGCACCTCCCAAGCGCCCATGCACTGCTGTGCGGGCTTCAACAGGACTACCTCATGACACAACGCAAAGGCATCATCCTGGCAGGCGGCTCCGGCACCCGCCTGTATCCGATCACCAAGGGCGTCAGCAAGCAGTTGCTGCCGGTGTACGACAAGCCGATGATCTATTACCCGCTCAGTGTTCTGATGCTGGCGGGCATCCGCGACATCCTGATCATCAATACACCCCATGAGCAGGCACTGTTTCAGTCGCTGCTGGGTGATGGCTCGCAGTGGGGAGTCAACATCCAATATGCCGTGCAACCGAGTCCCGATGGACTGGCGCAGGCGTATCTGATCGGTCGCGATTTCGTCGATGGCAAGCCGAGCTGCCTGGTATTGGGCGACAACATCTTTCATGGGCATGGCCTGACCGAGACCTTGCGCCGCGCCGATGCGCGCGAGCAGGGTGCAACCGTCTTCGGTTACTGGGTCAATGACCCGGAGCGCTACGGCGTTGCCGAATTCGATCAGCACGGCAAGGTCATCGATATTGCCGAAAAGCCCGAAAAACCCCGCTCCAACTATGCGGTCACGGGGTTGTATTTTTATGATGGCAAGGCCAGCGACTATGCGGCTGCGCTGAAGCCATCGCCACGCGGAGAGCTGGAGATCACCGATCTCAATCGCTGCTATCTGGATGCGGGCAACCTGCATCTTGAGCCGCTAGGGCGTGGCTATGCGTGGCTGGATACCGGTACGCATCAGTCGTTGCACGAAGCAGCCAATTTCATCGAGACCATCCAGATGCGGCAAGGTCTGCAGGTGTGTTGCCCTGAAGAAATCGCGTTTGGCCAAGGCTGGATCGATGCCGAGCAACTGGAGCGCCTGGCAGCACCGTTGCGAAAGAACGACTACGGCAAGTATCTGCACGAATTGGCGTTAAGAGGAGTTGTTCCATGAAAGTGATTGAAACCAAGCTGTCTGGCTGCGTGGTGATCGAGCCGGCGGTGTTTGGCGATGAGCGCGGCTATTTTTTCGAGACCTGGAACGCGGAACGTTTTGGCCAACAGGGTTTGCCGACGCGGTTCGTGCAAAGCAACGTGTCGACTTCGGCCAAAGGCGTGCTGCGCGGCTTGCACTACCAGTGGCCGCGGCCGCAGGGCAAGCTGGTCAGCGTGCTCGAAGGGGAGGTTTACGACGTGGCCGTTGACGTACGTCATGGCTCGCCCACCTTTGGCCAGTGGGAGGCAGTGATATTGAGCGCAGAAAACAAAAAGCAATTCTGGATTCCGGAAGGCTTTGCGCACGGTTTTGCGGTGCTGTCAGAGCGTGCGGTCTTCAGTTACCTGTGCACTGACGTCTACGTCAAGGAAGCCGATGCAGGCGTGCGTTGGGACGATGCAGCGATCGGGATCGACTGGCCGATCAGCGACCCGGTGCTTTCCGCCAAGGACGCAGCTGCGCCGTTCCTGTCCGATGTGCCGGTCGAGCGCCTGCCGGTGTTTTCGCCGTGACCATTTTGGTGTTCGGCGCAAACGGGCAGGTCGGCACCGAATTGTTGCGCGCGCTTGCGGCCGATGGCGCGGTAATCGCGACGACACGCAGTGGTCAACTGCCTGATGGCAGCGCTTGCGAAACTGCCGATTTCGACGCGCCAGGCACGTTGACAGGTTTGCTGGACCGCATCCATCCAGCCGCTGTGGTCAATGCTGCCGCCTACACTGCGGTGGACCGTGCCGAGCAGGATCGCGACAGCGCCATGCGTGCAAATGCGCAATCTCCAGGCGTCATCGCGCAATGGTGTGCCGCGCACGATGTGCCATTGGTGCATTACTCCACCGATTACGTCTTCGACGGGCAAGGCACCGCTCCCTATCGAGAAGAGTCGCACACCTCGCCGCTGGGTGTGTATGGCGAAACCAAGCTTGCCGGCGAGCAGGCGATTCGGGCGTCGGGCGCCCAACATCTGATCTTGCGCACTGCCTGGGTGTACGCCTCGCATGGCGCCAATTTCCTGCGCACGATGCTGCGCGTGGGTGCAGAGCGCGACGAACTGCGGGTGGTGGCCGACCAGATCGGTACACCAACGCCTGCTGCCTTGATTGCCGATGTCACCGCGCAGTTGCTGCGTCAGCACAGTCCCGGCACGTCGGGGACCTGGCACCTGACGGCGGCGGGCCAGACCAGTTGGCACGGGTTTGCCGAGGCCATCTTCGATCAGGCCGTCGCGGCGGGCTTGCTCGCGCGCGCGCCGCGTGTCGTGCCGATCACCACAGCGGACTACCCGACGCCAGCAAAACGGCCGGCATACTCGCGGTTGTCGGTCGACAAGCTGCAGAACGATTTCGGCATCGTGTTGCCGCAATGGGAGGCCGGTTTGCAGCAGGTGATTGCCGAGTTGACGGCGGCCAGACGTTGACGGCAGCGCCCGGGTCGCGGTGACGCCACGGATCAGATCCACAACAAAAAACAGCCGGGATTTCCGGCTGTTTTTTGTTCAGAACAGATAGCGCAAGCGGCCGATCAGGCGCGCCCGTAGGTATCTTCGAAACGCACGATGTCGTCTTCGCCCAGGTAGCTGCCGGACTGTACTTCGATCAGCTCCAGCGGCAACTTGCCCGGATTGCGCAGGCGATGGGTCACGCCCAGTGGGATGTAGGTACTCTGGTTTTCGGTCAGCAGCAGGACCTCGTCGCCACGGGTGACTTCGGCGGTTCCGCTCACCACGATCCAGTGTTCGGCGCGATGGTGGTGCATCTGCAGGCTCAGCACCGCACCGGGCTTGACGGTGATGCGCTTGACCTGGTGACGTTGGCCCATGTCGATGGAGTCGTAAGCGCCCCACGGACGATAGACCTTGCGATGCCAGGTGGCCTCGGAACGGCCAGCCGTCTTGATCTGCCCGACCACGTCCTTGACCTCCTGGATGCGATCGCGATGACCGACCAGCACGGCGTCCGGCGTCTCGACGACGACCACGTCTTCCAGGCCGACCATGGCGATCAGGCGCGAGCCGTAGGCGTAGGTGTTGCGGCAGTCGACCTGGATCACGTCGCCATGATGCGCGTTGCCGTGGGCGTCCTGCTCGGACACATCCAGCAGCGACGACCACGAACCGACGTCGTTCCAGCCGGCATCCAATGGGACCACGACCGCATCGGCGGTCTTTTCCATCACCGCGTAGTCGATCGAATCCGACGGGCTGGCCGCGAACGCGTCCTTGTCCAGGCGGGTGAAGTCGGCATCGCGCTTGCCGTTTTCCCAGGCTTTCTGGCAGGCATCAGCAATGGCCGGGTGGAACTTGCGCAGTTCCTCCAGGTAACGCGAGGCACGGAACAGGAACATGCCGCTGTTCCAGTAGTACTCGCCGCTGGCCAGGTAACCCTGCGCGGTCGCCAGGTCGGGCTTCTCGACGAAACGCTCGACGGCGCTGGCGCCAGTGCCGGCACCGGCCTTGATGTAGCCGTAGCCGGTTTCGGGCGCGGTCGGCTTGATGCCGAAGGTGACCAGCTTGCCTTGCTCGGCCGCACCAGCTGCTGCCGTCACTGCGGCCTGGAACGCGGCTTCGTTCTGAATGACGTGATCGGACGGAAGGACCAGAAGCAGCGGGTCGGCGCCGTTGCGCATGGCTTCCAGGGCAGCGACCGCGATCGCCGGGGCGGTATTGCGTCCCTTGGGCTCCAACAAAATGGCAGAGGGCTTCACGCCCAGCT
Source organism: Xanthomonas pisi DSM 18956 (assembly GCF_001010415.1). Lineage (GTDB taxonomy): Bacteria > Pseudomonadota > Gammaproteobacteria > Xanthomonadales > Xanthomonadaceae > Xanthomonas > Xanthomonas pisi. Next base: position 90,737 of record NZ_JPLE01000017.1, on the reverse strand, counting down.
GCTGCAACTGCTCGGCTGCCATGAAGCGATGTTCTTCGTTGGCAACCACGATCGGCGCATGGCCTGCGACCGGAGCCGAGCGCAGCCAGGTCGCCTGCAGCATGCTCTTGTCGCCGACCAGCGGCAGGAACTGCTTGGGATAGGATTCGCGCGACAGCGGCCACAGGCGCGTGCCGGAACCGCCGGACAAAATGATGGGTAGGACGTCGCTCATGGGCGGGGGAAACTCCAAAGTGCGTCTATGGGTGGGAGAGGAGAGTCAATCAACCGCGCAGCAAGTCGGAAATCTCTTGCGTGCGGCTTTCCAGCAGTGCGGCATCGCCGCGCGTTTCCACGTTCAGGCGCAACAGCGGCTCGGTGTTGGAGCTGCGCAGGTTGAAGCGCCACTGGCCGAAATCCGCACTGATGCCGTCGGTGTAGTCCAGCTCGGGCGACAAGTCGGCGTAGTGTTCCATCACGCGGGCGACCGAGGCCTTGGCATCGGCAACCTTGAAGTTGATCTCGCCGCTGCACGGGAACTTCTGCATGCGCGCTTCGACCAGGTCGGCCAGCGAACGACCGGACTGCGACACCAGCTCGGCGATCAGCAGCCACGGGATCATCCCCGAATCGGCGTAGGCGAATTCGCGGAAGTAGTGGTGCGCGCTCATCTCGCCGCCATACACGGCGTTTTCGCTGCGCATCTTTTCCTTGATGAAAGCGTGGCCGCTCTTGCACAGCACAGGGATGCCGCCGGCTTCCTCGACCTGCTCGACCGTGTTCCAGGTCAGGCGCGGGTCGTGCACGACCTTGCCGCCGGGCTGCTTGGCCAAAATGGCCTGCGCCAGCAAACCGACCAGGTAATAGCCTTCGATGAAGCGTCCGGTGTGATCGAAGAAGAAGCAACGGTCGAAATCGCCATCCCATGCGATGCCGAAGTCGGCGCCATGATCCTTGACCGCCTTGGCGGTTGCATCGCGGTTTTCCGGTAGCAGCGGATTGGGAATGCCGTTGGGGAAGTTGCCGTCCGGCTCATGGAACACGCGCACGAATTCGAAGGGAAGATGCGGTGCAAGCAGGTCAACGATCAGGCCCGCGCCGCCATTGCCCGCATTGACGACCAGCTTGAGCGGCTTGAGCGTGCTGCGGTCGACGTAGCTGAGCAGGTGCTCGAGATAGGCGGTCTTGTCGGTGCGGCTCTGCTCGCTTGCGGTGGGCTCGCCGGCTGCAGCGGTATCGGCAGCAACCGTGTCGCGGATCGCGAACAGGCCGGTATCGGAACTGATCGGCCGGGCCTGCTCGCGCACCAGCTTCATGCCGTTGTAGTCCATCGGATTGTGGCTGGCGGTGACCATCACGCCGCCGGCGGCCTTCAGGTAATCGGTCTGGAAATAGACCTCCTCGGTGCCGCACAGGCCGATGTCGATCACCTCGCGGCCGCTGGCACGCAGGCCTGCCGACAGCGCGTCCTGCAAGGCCGGGCTGGCCAGGCGCACGTCGTGGCCCAGGACCACGGGCCCTTGATCCAGCTGCGCCGCCAGTGCCACGCCGATCCGGCGGGCCAAGTCCTCGTTGAGTTCATCCGGCACGCGGCCGCGAATGTCGTAGGCCTTGAAGGCGGGTAGCGTCATGGGCAATTCCTGAGGTGGGGGACACCCGAGTTTAGCGGGTGCGCCGTGTCTTGGGTGTGGCGGAATTGCGACCGGGGACAGGGAACAGTCAGCGGATAGAATGGGCCTTTACATCAGCGAGGCGAGGGCGGTGATGCGCAACGATGGAGAGGGGAAGGCCGGCGGTAAACGCTATGCCGACGCAGCTGCAGCGCTGGATGGCGTGCTGGCCGATGGCCAGACGCTGGCGGTGGGCGGCTTTGGTTTGTGCGGGATTCCCGAGGCCCTGATCGCCGCCGTGCGCGACAGCGGGGTCGGCGGATTGACGGTGATTTCCAACAACGCCGGCGTCGATGGATTCGGGCTTGGCCAACTCCTGGCCACCCGGCAGATCCGCAAGATGATTTCGTCCTACGTGGGCGAAAACAAGGAATTCGAGCGCCAATATCTGGCTGGCGAGCTCGAGCTGGAATTCAATCCGCAGGGCACCCTGGCCGAGCGCCTGCGTGCGGGCGGTGCGGGAATTCCCGCGTTCTATACCGCTACCGGCTACGGCACCATCGTGGCCGAGGGCAAGGAAACCCGGCAATTCGACGGCAAGCACTATGTGCTGGAAACGGCGCTGCATGCCGATGTCGCGCTGGTCAAGGCATGGCGCGCCGATACCGCCGGCAACCTGGTCTTTCGCAAGACCGCGCGCAATTTCAACCCGGCCTGCGCCATGGCCGGCCGCGTCTGCATTGCCGAGGTCGAGGAACTCGTGGAGCTGGGCACGATCGACCCGGACCAGGTGCATCTGCCTGGCATCTACGTCGACCGGCTGGTGCTCAACACCGCACCGGAAAAACGCATCGAACAGCGCACCGTGCGCGAAGGACAGCACTGATGGCCTGGACCCGAGATCAGATGGCCGCACGCGCGGCACGCGAATTGACCGACGGCGCTTACGTCAACCTGGGGATCGGCCTGCCGACGCTGGTGGCCAATCACATCCCCGACGGCGTGGACGTGTGGCTGCAATCGGAAAATGGCCTGCTCGGCATCGGCCCGTTTCCTGCCGAAGACGAAGTGGACGCCGACCTGATCAATGCCGGCAAGCAGACCGTGACCGCGCGCGCCGGTGCCAGTTACTTCGGCAGCCACGACTCGTTCGCGATGATTCGTGGCGGCCACATCGACCTGGCGATCCTCGGTGCGATGCAGGTCACCGACCGCGGCGATCTGGCCAACTGGATGGTGCCCGGCAAGATGGTCAAGGGCATGGGCGGGGCGATGGACCTGGTGGCCGGCGTCAAGCGCGTGGTGGTGCTGATGGAACACGTTGCCAAGGACGGCAGCCACAAGATCCTGCCTGAGTGCGACCTGCCATTGACCGGGGTGGGCGTGGTCGACCGCATCATCACCGACCTGGCCGTGTTCGATGTCACTGCCGATGGGCTGGTCCTGGTGGAAGCGGCCGACGGGGTGGGGCTGGAGGAGTTGCGCGCCAAGACCGGCGTGGGTTTCACCGCGCAGCGATAGGCGAGGCCGATGTCATTGTCCGCAGAGCGCCTTTATGGCGCCCTGCGGGCGTAGCGATAAGGCGTTGCCGAGAGAGGTTTGCTCACTCCCAGAACCTGTTCGATCGTTGTGAGCCGGTGTCCGGACTGGGTCACCGTAACGCCGACAAATCGTTCGATCGCATGTGCCAGGGTTCCGTCAATCTGGCCTTGCTCGCTCTCGAATTCGCTCGGCTGCAGGTGCGCGTCGAGCAAAGGACGCAGCGCCCCGAGTCGGGCCCAGAACATGCTGCCCGACGCAAACTGGCTCTGTTCTGCAACTGCGGCGCTGCCAGTGCGAACGGCCAGGTAATCCAGGGTGTCGGCATTGGCCCCGACAAAGTCGGCGACCGGCAACACATGTTCTGCCGGCGCGACGAGCCCGAGCAACGGATCGGCGGCAAACGCATCCACAATTGCGTCGACGTGGCGTTGCGCTAACAGCGCTGCAAGCATTTCACGTCGCCAGGCGTCGCCGTCGTTGCGGTGAGTCGATTTTTTTGTGTGAAGTTTGACTAACAGTTGTTCGCCTTCGTCGAGCAGTCGATTGGCGACATGCAGAAAGGGAAGAACGTCGCGGCCGCGGTTCTCGAAGCCTTCCACCTCGGCGTGCAGCTCACGTTGCGCCACGCGCTGACGAACCTGCTTGACCAGCGTGGTCTCGGTGGTGATCACAAGTCGCAGCGGCATACCCAGTCGAACGATTGCATCGAGCGTTTCGTCCAGAACGTCCAGATACCAGGCATGCAGGACAACGCAAAATTTATGTTTGCAGGGCGTTGCAGTACATCCGGTCGAAGTCAGCAGGGCCTGCCGTGTAGCCTCCAGCCAGGCATGCCCGAGACGCGTATCGGGTTCGAGCACCGCGCCTTCTGCCCACTCGTTCCAGGCGTTGATAAAGACCATGCGATGCACTGGCGGGGCGTCGGCGAGGCGGTGCTGTACGGTGTGCGACAACCAGTCGCGATATCGACGAGGCGATGCGTGCAGAAAGACGCGTCCCTTTCCCGAGCGACGCGGCTCATTGTCCCAGCCCGGATTGACGCCGGGATAGAGCGTGTAGTCGCGCAACGGGCGCTGTTCCATGTCACGCGCCAGCTCTCGCCAATCCAGTACTTCGCCGTTGAAGTCGAGATTTATCAGGCGCTGCTTGGCGACGACCGACGGGGGGGTACTCATGTTCGGTGGAAATTCGACGGCGGCATCAAAGCCGATATCGCGTGGATCGGGGCGTTCGAACCCCTGCACGTAGGCAAGATGGATGTCGCCGATGCCGTTGTCACGACACCAGGCGCGCCAGCGCGCTGCCGTCTGCGCTGGCTCGGGTAGCAGATGGGGGCGGTAGACGAGCAAGAGTGGACGCCCATCCACACGCAGGTACTTCGGGTTGCGCATGTAGGACGCGACATGTGCGATGAAAGCAAGATCGTCGTCGGCATCGTGCGCCTGATCGATCAGGATATCGTCGCCGCGCCCGTCCCAGCGGCGTGCCCACTTCTCGTTGGCCCAGCAAAGGCAAAAAGGCAGCGTGATCGAGTCATCTTCGTGCCACTGGCGAATCGGCATTTCCAGCAGAGTCTTGCCGGCGAACCAGTAGAAATAAAAGCAAAACGCACCCAGGCCGTATTCCTGCGCCAGCCGCGCTTGCTCACGCAGGATCTGAGGATTTCGGAGGTCGTAAAAGCCCAGGTCGGCGGGCAGCCTGGGTTGCAGGTGACCCTCGAACTGCGGGAGGGCACGGGTGACGTTGCGCCACTCCGTGAATCCTTTGCCCCACCAGGCATCGTTTTCCGGGATGGGATGAAATTGCGGCAAATAGAACGCAACCAGAGTGGCTGGAAGCGTCGCAGGCAAGGTGGCTGGGCGATACCCAACGTGGCCGATCGCAGCTTCATCGCCACGGATGACGGCGCGTCGCGAGGCATCGTAGCCTGCGCATCCTCGCTCAGGCTCCGGCACCCACCCAGAATGTCTGTCCAGAAACCACATGCGCCAACGGTCACGCGTTGCTTCGCTCAGCGGCAATGCACGAAACGCAGCGCGCAGCAGCCCGAATAATTGCGCGCGCGCGCGTGAGCCCACGGAGCGACCAGATGCAGTCACAGGTTCTGGTAGTTCGGCCCCGAACCACCCTCCGGTGTGACCCAGGTGATGATCTCGTAGGGGTCCTTGATGTCGCAGGTCTTGCAGTGCACGCAGTTGGCGGCGTTGATCTGCAGGCGCTTGCCGGAGGGGCTGTTGGTGTCTGCGACCATTTCGTAGACGTTGGCGGGGCAGAAGCGGGTGCAGGGGTTGTCGTATTCCTGCACGCAGCGGGTGGCGCAGATGTCGGTGTCGAGCACCTTCAGGTGCACGGGCTGGTCTTCGTCATGCTCGGTGGCAGCGAAATACACCGCCTGCAGGCGGTCGCGCGGTGCCAGCGCGCGCGTGCCGTAGTCGCGTTTGGGTTGTTCGTAGTCGCCGAGCTTGTGCAGCGCCGACCAGTCCGCCTTGTTCTTCAACGTCCACGGCGAGGCGCCCTTGAGCGCGGTTTCCCAGGCGGCATTGAGCAGGCCGAACCACAGGCCTTTCTTGAAGCCGGGTTTGATGTTGCGCACTTCCTTCAGTTCGGCCATCGCATCGGAGGCGCGCAGCTTTGCGTCGAAACCCTGCGGGGCCAGCTGTGAGTGCACCAGGTGTTCGGCGGCCAGCATGCCGCTGCGGATCGCCTGGTGGGTGCCCTTGATCTTGGGCACGTTGAGCAGGCCGGCGGTGTCGCCGATCAACAGGGCGCCTGGCATTTCGACCTTCGGCAGCGACTGCCAGCCGCCGGTGACGATGGCGCGCGCGCCGGCCGACAGGATGCTGCCGCCTTCCAGCAGCGACTTGATCAGCGTGTGGTTTTTCCATTGCTGGAAGGCTTCCCACGGCTGGTACCTCGGGTCGCTGTAGTCCAGTCCGCTGACGTAGCCGAGGGCGACCTGGTTGTTGTCCAGGTGATACAGAAAGCTGCCGCCGTAGGTGCGATTGTCGGCGGGCCAGCCGATGGTGTGCACGATCTTGCCGGGCGTGACGCGGCCTTCGGGCACCTGCCACAATTCCTTGATGCCAATCGAATAGCCCTGCGGGTCGCTGTCTGCGGTGAGGTCGAAGCGCGTGAGCAGGCGCTTGGTCAGATGCCCGCGCGCGCCTTCGGCCAGCACGGTGACCTTGGCGCGGATATCGATGCCGGCCGTATAGCCGGGCTTGTGCGAGCCATCCTTGGCCACCCCCATGTCGCCGATGCGCACGCCAATCACCTGGCCGCTGTCGTCATGCAGCGTCTCGGCGGCGGCAAAGCCCGGGTAGATTTCCACGCCCAGCGCTTCGGCCTGCGGCGCGAGCCAGGCGCACATCGCGCCCAGGCTGACGATGAAGTTGCCGTGGTTGCGCATGCCTGGCGGCACCACCGGAAACTTGCGCGCGCTGTCCTTGCCGAGGAACCAGAACTCGTCGTCGGTGGCGGCCACGCAGATCGGCGGCGGGTTGTCGCGCCAGCCGGGCAGCAAGGCGTCCAGCGGGCCAGGCTCGATCACCGCGCCGGAGAGGATATGCGCGCCGATGGTGCTGGATTTTTCGATCACGCACACACTCAACTCGGGGTTGAGCTGCTTGAGGCGGATCGCGAACGACAGCCCGGCCGGACCGGCGCCGACGGTGACGACGTCGTATTCCATGACGTCGCGCTCGACCGTCTCTGACGCTTGCGCGCCGATTCCCGCTTCCGACATTGCTCCGCTCCCGTTGGCTCGATGGCTGGCGCGTATTTTCCGGGATTGCATGTGATGGCGGCAAATCGCCTCGATTCATCCGCCGCTACCGGTGCGACCCGAGGCGCGCGTGCTAGCGTTTGCGCATGAAGATACGCGTTGCACTGCCGCACGCTCGGATCCATTGGTGTCGCGGCTGGTTACAGGCCGCGCACGCCGATGCGCTGATGCAGGCGCTGCTGGACCAGGTGCAGTGGGAGGTGCATCGCATCCGCATGTTCGGGCGGGTGGTGGATTCGCCGCGTCTGAGCAGCTGGATCGGCGATCCGGACGCCAGCTATCGCTACTCGGGCACGCAGTTCGCGCCGCAGCCGTGGTTGGAGGTGCTGCGGCCGGTACGCGCGCGTCTGCAGGATGAAACCGGCTGCCCGTTCAACAGCGTGCTGGTCAATCGCTACCGCAGCGGAGCCGATGCGATGGGCTGGCATAGCGACGATGAGCCGGAGCTGGGCGCGCAGCCGATGATCGCATCGCTGAGCCTGGGCGCGACGCGACGGTTCGCCTTCAGGCATCGCGACGATGCGGCGTTGAAGCAGGCGCTGGAGCTCGGTCATGGCGATCTGTTGCTGATGGCCGGGGAGACTCAGCGGCACTACAAGCATGCGTTGCCGCGCACTGCGCGCCCGGTGGGGGAGCGGATCAATCTGACCTTTCGACAGATTGCGACAGGTGTGAGGCGTTAGCTGCGGCAGTGGGGTGGGAGCTTGCGTATGCGTCTGCGGCTGCGGTGCCGGCGCTGCTGAGGTCGAGCGTGCGTTGCACATCGCCAGACGCGCCGGGTGGGTCGGGGCGCGTTGGCCCTCATCCGGCGCTGCGCGCCACCTTCTCCCGCGCGCGGGAGAAGGACAGTGCATGCGCGGTGTAGCTGCGTTGTCTGCCATCCGCCATCCGCCATCCGCCATCTGCCATCTGCCATCTGCCATCCGCTGCCAGCTGTCAGCGGAGACACTTGCTCCCGGCGGCACGCAGCTTGGTTGGCCTACGGTGTGCGCGGCAGGTTCTGGCTATCCTGCTGGCCGGTGACCAAGGTCCAGCCGACCAGCTCGGTGGTGACCTGCATCATCGCCTGTTCGAATGCCGCTGCTACAGCAGCCGTGTCGGTGCCGCTGGACGGGCGTGCGACCAGGAAGGTGCGCGATGCGGCCACGCGTTGATCTGCCGAATGCAGCAGCTTGGCGTTGAGCTCGATCGTGGCCGAGGGCAGCGACTGGCCGGCGTAATCGGCTTCGAAGCGGCGCAGGTCGATCGCCAGCTTGTAGTCCGAGCGGATCCCGGCGCCGATGCGCGCAACCGCGGCGATCTTGCCGGAGTCTTCGAACGCGCGCACCACGCTGTCTTCCAGCATGTCGGTAGCCGGTTGCGCCCAGCCGGCGCCGTGGTAGACCTGCAACTCGCCCGGTGTCGGGCGCACGTTGATGCGCGGGCTGTCGATGATGCGGGCCGCGCTTGGCTTGGCGACCGCCAGCTGCCAGGTCACCTGCGGCCAGGTGGGATTGGGCGTGACGCGTACGGTGGGGGCATAGATCGTGGCCGGCTTCTGGTCGCCACCGGTCAGGACCGAGCAGCCGCCCAGCGCCAGCAGCGAGACGCACAGCAGGGGACGCAACAGGCGCATGGCAGTCATTTCGGTTCGAACTCCTTGGGTGCGTCGCGACCGAGCAGGTAGCGCGCAGGGTTGTTGTCCAGTTTGTCGCTGACCCGGCGCAGGTCGCGGATCAGACCGCGCAATTCGGTCAGTGTCGGTCCGAGCTGGCCCAGGCCGTCGTTGGCGAAACTGTTGATGGCCGCACGGTTCTCGCCAAGGATGTTGTCGGCGTTGCCGGCGGCCGAATCCAGCTTGACGAGCGTTGCGTCCAGCTTGTTGAGGATGCCCGGCAGCTGCTGCACCAGGTTCTGGTCCAGCCGCTTGATGGTGCCGTTGGTGGTGGTCAGGGTGGTGTCCAGATTGCGCGCGGCATCGCGTGCGCTGACGATCAGCGCCTGCATGCCTTCGTCGCGGTCGGCGATGCCGCCGCTGATCTTTTCCAGGTTCTGCAGCGTGGCCGAAATGCTGGCCACGTTCTTGTCGGAGAGCATTTCGTCCATGCGCTCGACGATGCGGTTGGCGGTGTCGGTGATGTTCTGCAATGCCGAGGGCGTGGTCTGGATGATCGGCGCATCGCTCTTGTCGATGGTGGTCAGCGACGGCGCCTCGGGCGTGCCGCCGGAGAGCTGGATGATCGACGGGCCGGTCAGGCTTGTGATGGCCAGCTTGGCGCGGGTGTCGCTCTTGATCGGCGTGGTGGAGTTGACCCGCACGTGCGCCACCACCTGGCGCGGGTCGTTCGGCGCCAGGGTCAGCTCGGTGATCGAGCCCACCGCGATGCCGTTGTATTGCACGGGGCTGCCGACCGACAGGCCGGTGACCGCCTCGCGGAACACCACCCGGTACTGCTGCCAGGTGCGGTCGGAGGAGTACTTGGCCGCCCACAGACCGAACAGCAGCAAGGCCAGGCCTGCCACGATGGTGAAGGCGCCGATCAGGACGTAATTGGCTTTGGTTTCCATGCTCAGGCGGTCTCGGTGGAGTCGGTCTTGGCCGCGCGCGCGGCGCGGGCACGCGGACCGTGGAAATATTCCTGGATCCAGGGGTGATCGATCTGCTCGACCTCGGCCAGCGGCGCGTTGGCGATCACCTTGCGATCGGCCAGCACCGCGATGCGGTCGCAGATGGCATACAGCGTATCCAGGTCATGGGTGATCAGGAACACGGTCAGGCCCAGCGCTTGCTGCAGGGTACGGATCAGACGGTCGAAGGCGGCCGCGCCGATCGGGTCCAGCCCGGCAGTGGGTTCGTCCAGGAACAGCAGCGGTGGATCCAGCGCCAGCGCCCGCGCCAGGCCGGCGCGCTTGCGCATGCCGCCGGACAATTGCGAGGGCAGCTTGTCCAGCGCATCGGCCGGCAGGCCGGCCAGCTTGATCTTCAGCAGCGCCAGCTCGAAATACCAGCGCTCCGGAAACTCGCCGTGATGTTCCTTCAACGGCACCTGCACGTTTTCGCCGACGGTCATCGACGAAAACAGCGCGCCGTCCTGGAACAGCACGCCGGTGTTGCGGGTGATGTGCTGGCGGTCGGCAAAGCGCCCGGAGCGCGCGTCTGCGCCCAGCACCTGGATGCTGCCGGCGTCCGGCTCGCGCAGGCCCAGGATGCTGCGCATCAGCACCGACTTGCCGGTGCCCGAGCCGCCGACCACGCCCAGGATCTCGCCACGCCGCACGTCCAGGTCGAGTTCTTCGTGCACGACCTGGCTGCCGAACCGGTTGGTCAGTCCGCGTACCGAAATCGCCAACTGGTCGTCGTCGGCCTCTGGGCCGGGATTGGAGAGTGGGGATTGGGGATTGGTCACAGCACCGCGCTCCCGAATGTCGGGGCGCTAGCGGCGCGTCTGCCTTGCACGAATCCCGAATCCCGAATGTCGAATCCCTGTCTCATCACCACCCCATCTTCATGAACCACAACGCCGCAATCGCGTCGAGGATGATGACCAAGGAAATCGTCTGCACCACCGAGGAGGTAGTGCGTTCGCCCACCGACTGCGCGGTACCGCTGACCTTCAGCCCCTCCAGGCAGCCGATCAGGCCGATCACCAGCGCAAACAGCGGCGCCTTCGACAAGCCGACCAAAAAATGCCGCAACTGGATGGTGTCGTGCATCCGCGCCAGATACATCTGCGGCGGGATATCCAGATCGAACGCGCCCACGGTGACGCCACCGGCCAGGCCGGCGATCATCGCGATGAAGGTCAGCAGCGGCAGGGTGAAGATCAGCGCGAGCAGGCGCGGGATCACCAGCAGGTCGATCGGATCCAGTCCCAGGGTGCGGATGGCATCGACCTCTTCGCGCGACTTCATCGCCCCGATCTGCGCGGTAAACGCGCTGGCGGTGCGTCCTGCCAGCACGATGGCGGTCAGCAGCACGGCGAACTCGCGCAGGAAGGCGATGGACACCAACTCGACCACGTAAATTTCCGCGCCGAAGTCGCGCAGGATGGTCGAGCCCAAAAATGCGATCACCGCGCCGACCAGATACGACAGCAGCACGACCAGCGGCACTGCATCCAGGCCCACCTGCTCCATATGGTGCACGGTGGAGGTCAGGCGGAAGCGGCGCGGCTCGTGGATCAGCCGCATGATCTTGACCAGGTTCTCGCCCAGAAAGCTGTTGAGTTCCAGGATGCCCTGGCCGACACCGTGGGTGGTGCGGCCCAGGCGATCGAGCGCCGCGACGAAGCCATAGTCGCGTTTGGGCTTGGGGCGCTCGTCGTTGAGTTCTTCGATGGTGCACACCAGGGCCTGGTGCTCATCGCGGAAATCGATCGCGTCTTCCTTCAATCCCATGCGGCCGGCGAAGCGCAGCAATTGCAGCACGCCGGCCGAATCCAGCTGCTGGATGCCGCGCGCGTCGATGCGGCGCACCCCATCGGGCACGGCCTGCAGCAGTTCGGCCTGGGGCAGGGCGGTCGCCAGGACCCAGCTGCCGGAGAGTCGGACCTGTGCCTGATCCTGCGTGTCTTGTTCGATGCGTGGAGGTTGCGGTTTGATCATGGGTGGCCTGTCCGTGGCGCCAGCATACCGCGCCGGTGTGAGCGAAAGATGGGGACGCCACCGCCGCGATGTCCGTGCGGCCGCCAACGGGGGCGCCGGCCACGCGCGCTGCGGCATACACTGGCGGCCTCGCCGCACGGCGTTTTCCCGATCCGACCCGCCACGCATGTCCGCTGCCACTGTTGTCTTACCGTCCGCCAGCGCCACCTACGCCCAGCGCGTCGCCTTCGTGTCGGAAATTGCCGGGCGCCTGCATTCCTATGGCACTACGGCGCAGCGCCTGGAGGCCGCGGTGGTGGGGCTGTCGCAGAAGCTGGGCCTGGATTGCGAGCCATGGTCCAATCCCACCGGCATCATCCTGAGCTTCAGCGACCCGACCAAGGCGATCGGGTCCAGCGACATCACCCGCGTGATCCGGCTGGCGCCGGGCGAGAACGATCTCTACAAGCTCAGCGTGGCCGACTACGTGGCCGACAGCGTGGCCAACGGCCGCATGAGCATTGCGCAGGGCCACACCGCGCTGCGCCGCCTGGACCGTGAAGTCGACCGGCGCGGCAAGACCTTGCAGGTCCTGGCCTTCGGACTGGCCGCGGCCGGCGTGGCCGGATTGTGGAAGTTGCCCTGGCTGGATATCGCCACCGCCGGCGCGATCGGCATGTCGATCGGCCTGCTGACCCAGTACACCGACAGGCGGCCGGCGACCAAGGAAGCCGGCGAAGCGCTGGCCGGCCTGCTGGCTGGCGTGGTCGCCGCGCTGGTGGCGTCGCTGGTCGGGCCGTTGAATCTCAACACGGTGATCATCGCCTCGCTGGTGGTGCTGTTGCCGGGCATGTCGCTGACCAATGCGTTCAACGAGCTGGCCAGCCAGCACTGGGTGTCCGGCACGGCGCGGCTGGCCGGTGCGGTGACCACGGTGCTCAAGCTCACGGTGGGCGCCGTGATCGCGGTGACGCTGACCCAGTTGATGGGCCTGCACCCCCAGGTGGCGGCCTTGCGTCCGCAGGCCGGCTGGGTGGAATGGGCCTCGTTGCTGGTGGCCGCTTATGCGTTTGCGGTGTTGTTCAAGGCCAATCGGCGCGATTATTTATGGATCATGGCCGCGGCGATGTCCGGTTATGTCATTGCGCGTTATGCCGGGCATGCCTGGGGCGGTCCGGCCGGAGTATTTGCCTCGGCCATGGCATTGACTGCCGCCGGAAATCTGTTCGGGCGGGTGGTGCAAAAACCCGGTGCGCTGATTCGATTGCCTGGCATCATCATGCTGGTTCCCGGCAGCGTCAGCCTGCGGGGATTTTTGACCCTGGTGCAGCAACAGGATGTCAGCGTCGGACAAGCCGCATTGTTGGCGGTCACCAATATCGTGATGGCTTTGATGGCCGGTTTGCTGTTTGGGAACCTGCTGATTCCGGCGCGCAAGAATTTATGAGCGGCCAGAAAATTAGCCAATAAAAACGCCGGCAATGCCGGCGTTTTTATTGGTCTGGATCAAGCGGCCTTGGACTTCTTGGTAGCGCGCTTGGTGGCCGTCTTGCGGGGCGCGGCCTTCTTTGCCGATGCCTTCTTTGCAACGCCGCCGACCTTGCTGATCAGGAAGTCTTCCACCTTCTTGCCGGCAGCGGTCAGTTCGGCCAGCCAGCGCGGCTGCTTGCCACGGCCGGTCCAGGTTTCCTGGGCATTGGACGGGTTGCGGTATTTCGGCGCAACCTTGCCCAGCTTGCGGCCGGCGCGCGGACCCGGCTTGCCTGCAGCGGCCGGGCGACCCGGGCCGGCACTGGCGGCGGTACCAAACAATTCTTCGATGGAATAACCCTGGGCTTTCGCCGCGCGGGTCAGTTGCGTGCGCACCTTGGCGATCGGGGCGCGCTTGGCAACCACGGTCTGCTGCTTCTTTGCATTTTTGATCAGGGCGCCCAACTGCTTGGCCGACAGGCCAGAAAGATCGATCGACATCACTACTCCGGAAGATTGAGAGAGAAAGAATGCCGATCCTTGGCAGCGGCGGCCATCATAATGTCAGAAAACCCGCATGACAAATGCGCCGAAATAAATCGGCGCCTTGTGTTCATCCAATTAGAGCGTGATTGCCCGGTTTGATCATCACCCCAGGCGGGAGAATAATCCGGCCTTATCCAGGTTTTCCGCCGATTCGGCGGTGCGGGCGCGATATTCAAATGTGCCGGCTGCCAATCCACGTTCCGAGACCACCACCCGATGCGGAATGCCCAATAGTTCCATATCGGCAAACATTGCGCCGGGACGCAGGCCGCGATCGTCCAATGCGGCGTCGAGACCGGCGGCGATCAATTCGTCCAGCAATGCCTGGGCGGCGGCGACCACCTGGGCGTCCTGCTTGGGGTTGATCACGCACACCACCACCTGCCACGGCGCCATCGGGGCAGGCCAGAGGATGCCGGCATCGTCATGGTTCTGCTCGATTGCCGCCGCCACGATGCGCGAAATGCCGATGCCGTAACAGCCCATCTTCATCACCGCGACCTTGCCGCCTTCGTCGATGACGGTGGCCTGCAGCGCCTGTGCGTACTGGCTGCCGAGCTGGAACACGTGCCCCACCTCGATACCGCGGGCCAGGCGCAGCTCGCCGCCATCGGCGGCGCGCTCGCCGTCGATGACGTTGCGCACATCGGCCACCGTCTCCGGCTCGGGCAGGTCACGGCCCCAGTTGACGCCCGCAAGGTGGGCGCCGGCCACGTTGGCGCCGACCACGAAATCGGCCATGGCCGCGACATCGCGATCGGCCACCACGCGCACCGGGCGGGCGGTGTTCAGCGGCCCCAGGAAGCCCGGCTCGCAGCCGAGGTGGTCGCGGATCTCCGCCTCGTTGGCCAGGCGGTAGTCGGCCAGGCCGGCCACCTTGGCCAGCTTGATCTCGTTGACCGCGTGGTCGCCGCGCACCAGCACCAGCACGAAGCCGGCGGCGGTCATCACCGCCACCGACTTGACCGTGCGCTGCAACGCGATGCCCAGCAGCTGGGCGACGTCTTCGCAGGTCTTCTGGGTGGGCGTATCGACCTGGCGCAGGGCCTCGGCCGCTTCCGGACGCGGACCCGGCAGCGCGGCGCTGGCGGTTTCCACGTTGGCGGCGTAATCGGAGGCCGTGGAGAACGCCAGCGAGTCTTCGCCGGAGTCGGCGATGACGTGGAATTCCTGCGACGCATCGCCACCGATGGCGCCAGAGTCGGCCTGCACCGCGCGGAACTCCAGTCCCAGGCGGGTGAAGATGCGGGTATAGGCCGCACGCATGTTGTCGTATTCGCGCGCCATGTCCGCATCGGTGAGATGGAACGAGTAGGCATCCTTCATCAGGAACTCGCGCGCACGCATCACACCGAAGCGCGGACGGATTTCATCGCGGAACTTGGTCTGGATCTGATAGAAGTTCAGCGGCAGCTGCTTGTAGCTGTTGATCTCCTGGCGCGCGAAGTCGGCCGCGGCCTCTTCGGCGGTGGGGCTGTAGCAGAACTCCTGTTGCTTGCGGTCGCTGATCTTGAGCAACTGCCCGCCGAACTTCTCCCAACGCCCGGTGGCGTCCCACAGCTCGCGCGGCTGGATGGTAGGGAGCAGCACCTCCACGGCGCCGGCGCGGTTCATTTCCTCGCGCACGATCGCCTCGACCTTGCGCAGCACGCGCAAGCCCAGCGGCGACCAGGTGTACAGCCCGGAGGCCAGCTTGCGGATCATGCCCGCGCGCAGCATCAGACGGTGGCTGACCAGCTCGGCGTCGGCCGGGGTTTCCTTGGTGGTGTGCAGGTGGAACTGGGAAAGACGCATCGGGCTTCGCTTGGGCGGAAAGCCCATAGTTTGCCAGTGTCGCGCCCTGCCGGTCATCGGCCAGTGGCTGCGCGGCGGCAGTGACAGGCATCCGGCTTGCCTGGTCAGGCGGCCGTGACGCCGGAGCGTCGGCCTGCCGTGTGAGCCCGGCCGCAGTGCCGAGGCTGTGGTTGCGTCGCCTTCGATATGCCACGCGCCAATGTCGCGGCGCGATGTCTCACTCTCGAATGCCCCGACGGCCGCGCACGCTGCGCCAGCTGGATTCAGTTCGCCGGGCCGCCGGTCGTTGCCGGCTTGCAATAGGCCTTGGCGGCGGCTTCGGCCAGGTTGCGCTGCGCGGCGCGGGCATCCGGGTCCAGCGGGGTGCCGGGCTTGCCGTCGCCGGCGCCCATGGTCACCTCGCCCTTGCCGCTGAGCAGTTCCAGGTTGCGACGTGCAGTGAGGCAGTCCGCCGATTCCGGGGTGGCAGCCTCTGGCGCGGCGATGGCCGCAGTGCCGCTGCGGGCGTCGATCCGGCGCGCTTCGTAGCGCTGGCCGGTCGGCGGCGGGGTTTCGGTGTAGTGGGTCACGCCCTTGGCGTCCTTCCACTTATACAGATCGGTGGCGCCTGCAGTGGCGCTGAGCAGCAGCAACAGGGCGCAAAGCCCGGACGACAGGTGCATGTGGCTTCCCCTGGATGATTCCCGCCGCGATTGCAGCATCCACGGCCCGCGCTGGCAAGTGATCGCGCCGCGGGGGGGCCGGCGCGCTACCGCCGGACGGACCTCAGGCCCTACACTTGCCGGATGGATGAAATGAGACCGCCCCCGCGCTCGCGCACGATTTATCTGCTGCCTAACCTGTTCACCACCGCCGGGCTGTTTTCCGGTTTCTACGCCATCATCGCCGCCGCCAATGGTCAGTTCGTCCAGGCGGCGATGGCGGTGTTCGTGGCGGCGGTGATGGACGGGCTGGACGGCCGGGTCGCGCGCCTGACCAACACCAGCAGCGAATTCGGCGTGCAGTACGACTCGCTGGCCGATCTGGTCAGCTTCGGCATGGCTCCGGCGCTTGTGATGTACCACTGGTCGCTGTCGGCGCTGAAATACGACAGCAACGTGATGGGCCGGGTCGGCTGGTCGGCCGCCTTCCTGTATGCCGCTTGTGCGGCGCTGCGGCTGGCGCGCTTCAACACCCAGGTCGGCGTGGTCGACAAGCGCTGGTTCATCGGCCTGGCCAGTCCGGCCGCGGCCGGCTTGATGATGTCCTTCGTGTGGGCGTTCGCCGACGATAGCCTGGGTTTCGATGGCGAGCAGCTGCGCTACGTGGCGCTGGCGGTCACAGTGGTGGCGGCGCTGTTGATGGTCAGCCGGATCCGCTTCTGGAGCTTCAAGGGCGGCGCGCGTGGTCCGCGTGCCGACCGTGTGCCGTTTCTGGCATTGGCGGTCGCCACGGTGGTGATCGCGTTGTTGGTGATCGACCTGGCGCGGTCGCTGCTGGTGATCGGCGTGCTGTATGCGTTGTCCGGCCCGGCGATGTGGCTGTGGCGGCGCTGGCGGCGCGTGCCCGAGCTGCCATGAGCCTGCACCCATGAGCGAGTCCGCGCACGAGCCGGTGTGGTCGGACCTGCAGGTGTCGTGCCTGCAGGCGATGGGGCACACCGTGTATCTGGATCGCGACACCGCCGATGCGCTGCCTGCGCCGATGGACGGTATAGAGCATGCGCCGGCGCCTGCACCCGTGCGTGAGCCGCGTCTCGCGCCGGCGGCTCCGGCGGTTGCACCG
Organism: Xanthomonas pisi DSM 18956; assembly: GCF_001010415.1. Lineage (GTDB taxonomy): Bacteria > Pseudomonadota > Gammaproteobacteria > Xanthomonadales > Xanthomonadaceae > Xanthomonas > Xanthomonas pisi. The sequence goes on along the minus strand of NZ_JPLE01000017.1, from coordinate 73,685 downwards.
CCGCTACGTCGCACCGCGCCCGCTGCGCCGGCCGAGTCGCGTGCGCCCGGTACTGCTTCGGCCGCTGCACCGCCACGACGCAGTCGCGTTGGTCTGCCCGATCGCTTGCAGATGGCGTTGCTGCGCGCGTCCGGTTGCGACCCGGGCGACCCGACGACGCAAGCCTTGATGGCCTCCTGGCCGCTGGCCGAGTTGCGTGGCAACCCGGCCGCCAAGCGTGCGCTGTGGCCGCAGCTGCGCGCGCTGCGTCGCCGGCAGGATCCGGCGTGAGCGCAATGAACGCCCCGCTGCCCACGTCGCTGCGTGCCATGCGCGAAAGCGACCTGGACGTGGTGATGGAGATCGAGCAACGTGCCTATCCGTTTCCGTGGACGCGCAGCATCTTTCGCGATTGCCTGCAGGCGGGCTACCCGGGCTGGGTGATGGAGCAGGGCGGCCAGGTCATCGGCTACGGCATCATCAGCGTTGCCGCTGACGAGGCGCATATCCTCAACGTCTGCATCGCGCCGGAAGCGCAGTCGCAAGGACACGGCCGCGTGTTGTTGCGTGCGCTGATCAAAGGCGCCTGCGACCGTGGCGCGCGGCGCGCATTTCTGGAAGTGCGCCCGTCCAATCCTTCGGCGATTGCGCTGTATCACTCCGAAGGCTTCAACGAGATCGGCCGTCGCCCGCGCTACTACCCCTCCCACACCGGACGCGAAGATGCGCTGGTGATGGCGATCGAGTTGTTCTTCGAGGGGTTTTCCTGAGCGACGCGGCAGCCCCGCCTGTGCGGGTTGCCCATCATCGAATCAATTGCAGGTGCCGACCGCACGCATGAGGTGTGCGGATATCGACGGCCGTGCGCATGAAGCGTGCGCGCCTGCCTGAGGGCGCTCAGACTTGGGCCGAGGCAGTCAATCGCGTACGGGTCTGGCGTGCACATTGGTTGTTGCATGCGAAAGCGACGCAGGCCGGCATGTTCTGCTGCGTGCATGGCAGCGCTGCAGCGATGTTGGTCGGAGCGATGGTGTCGATCCTGTTGTCATGACGAGGGCTTGCAGCAAGCGACACGCGTGTGCCGCGCGTTTCATCCGGTCAGCGGCATCACCGGTGTTTTGCGTGTGCTGGTTGCTCGCATGGCGCGTCGCGGTTTCCACACTTGTCTCGATCGGATGCAGTGCGTTCGCGTCGAACGCCTCAAGCGTGCGCGCAACGTGCACGCGCGTGTCATCGGCACGTTGCAATCGATGCTTTTGCCTAGAAAAAGCGCGCACATGTGATCGCGGCAACACGCTGGCTCGGATACATGTCCAGCTGCAATGCGACACGCATCATGCTGCGCTGCAGTGTCCCTGGCGCTGTCTCCGCATGTCTTGATTGCAGCGTTTTGTCTTCTCCGTGGTGTCCCGCAACCGTTTGCGTGACTGCGCGTGCACATCGATGCATTGCCTAGATACAAGCGATTGCGATGCTCCTAGTATCCGTGTCGCGGAACTGAACATTACAGAGATGAAAAGTACGTTCCGCAGTCGATAGACGAGGGGTGTGCCGCCGCGCGGCGCATCGAACCCATTCGAGGGAGACATCAAGATGAAGCCGAAATTTTCGACGGCGGCCGCCGCGTCGCTGTTTGTCGGGTCGTTGCTGCTCACTGGCGTTGCAAGCGCCGATCCTGCGCTGGAAGCGGCGACCACCGGGTGGGCGACACAGAACGGCGGCACCAAGGGAGGCTCCAAGGCCGCCGCTGCCAATATCTATACCGTCAAGAATGCCGCCGAGCTGAAGGCCGCGCTGAAGGCCAGCGTGGGCAGCAACGGGCGCATCATCAAGATCAGCGGCATCATCGATGTCAGCGAAGGCAAGCCGTACACCAAGACCTCGGACATGAAGACGCGTGCGCGTCTGGATATCCCGACCAAGACCACCTTGATCGGCATCACCAGCAACGCCGAAATCCGCGAAGGCTACATGTACGTCAAGGCCAACGACGTCATCATCCGCAACATCACCATCGAAAATCCATGGGATCCGGAGCCGGTCTGGGATCCGGATGACGGCAGTGCCGGCAACTGGAATTCCGAGTACGACGGCCTGACCGTGGAAGGCGCCACCAACGTCTGGGTGGACCACGTGACCTTTACCGATGGTCGCCGCACCGACGATCAGAACGGCACCGCCAACGGCCGACCGAAGCAGCATCACGATGGTGCGCTTGATATCAAGAGAGGGGCCAACTTCGTCACCGTCTCCTACTCGGCGTTCAAGTCGCATGAGAAGAACGGTCTGATCGGTTCCAGCGACAGCCATTCAAGCCTGGATAGCGGCAAGCTCAAGGTGACCATCCACAACACCCTGTTTCAGGACATTTCCGCACGCGCACCGCGGGTGCGTTTCGGCCAGGTGCATCTGTACAACAACTACCACGTCGGCAGTACCAGCAATAAGGTCTACCCGTTCTCGCACGCGCATGGCGTGGGCAAGGAATCGAAGATCTTCTCCGAGCGCAACGTGTTCGACATCAGCGGCGTGAGCAGCTGCGACAAGATCGCCGCCGACTACGGTGGCAGCGTGTACCGCGACCAGGGCTCGCTGCTCAATGGCAAGGCCTTGAGCTGCTCCTGGAACAGCAACATCGGTTGGACGCCCCCTTACACCTACAGCCTGCTGTCGGCCGACAAGGTGGCTGCGGACGTCAAGGCAAAAGCAGGCGCCGGCAAGCTGTAAGCAATCGCACCTGCTGGAAACGTTGCCACGCGCAGTGCACGAGAACGTGCGCTGCGCGTGGCGCGTAACCATTCCAAAAACGCAGGTGCTACATGTTAAAAATGTACTTTTAAATAATGTACATAAGCATTAGCATCGGCCGGGTTCGCTAGGGGACTGGCCTGTTGGCCTGGGCGAACGCACGGGGAGCACGCCGCGCAGCGGCGTGTCACGCATCACTCAATCAAGAGACTTCATCACCATGTCGAACGCATCGACTGTTGTGGGACGTACCGTTGTGGGCGTTATGTTGAGCGCCGCGTTGTTGTCGACCACCGCCTATGCAGCAGACCCTGCGCTGGAAATTGCCACCACCGGCTGGGCCACCCAGAACGGCGGCACGAAGGGCGGTTCCAAGGCCTCTGCGGCGGACATCTACACCGTCACCAATGCAGCGCAATTGAAGGCCGCGCTGAAGGCCAGCGCGGGCAGTAACGGACGCATCATCAAGGTCAAGGGTGTCATCGACATCAGCGAAGGCAAGGCCTACACCAAGACCTCGGACATGAAGACGCGCGCGCGTCTGGATATCCCGACCAAGACCACTCTGATCGGCGTCGGTACCAACGCAGAAATCCGCGAAGGCTATTTCTACGTCAAGGCCAACGACGTCATCGTGCGCAACCTCACCATCGAAAATCCGTGGGATCCGGAACCGAAGTGGGATGCCGACGATGGCGACAATGGCAACTGGAATTCCGAGTACGACGGCCTGACCGTGGAAGGTGCCACCAACGTCTGGGTGGACCACGTGACCTTTACCGATGGTCGTCGTACCGACGATCAGAACGGCACCGCCAACGGCCGCCCCAAGCAACATCACGATGGCGCGATGGACGTCAAGAAGGGCGCCAACTTCGTGACCATCTCGTACTCGGCGTTCAAGTCGCACGAGAAGAACAGCCTGATCGGTTCCAGCGACAGCGCCTCCAGCACCGATAGCGGCAAGCTCAAGGTGACCATCCACAACACCTTGTTCGAGAACATCTCCGCACGTGCACCGCGGGTGCGTTTCGGCCAGGTGCATCTGTACAACAACTACCACGTGGGCAGCACCAGCAATAAGGTCTACCCGTTCTCGCACGCGCATGGCGTGGGCAAGGAATCGAAGATCTTCTCCGAGAACAATGCCTTCGACATCAGCGGCGTGAGCAGCTGCGACAAGATCGCTGCCGACTACAAGGGCAGCGTGTACCGCGACCAGGGCTCGCTGCTCAATGGCAAGGCCTTGAGCTGCTCGTGGAACAGCAACATCGGCTGGAAGCCGCCGTACACCTACAACCTGCTGTCTGCCAACAAGGTGGCTGCAGACGTCAAGGCCAAGGCCGGCGCCGGCAAGTTGTAACGCGACACGCAGCGCTGCGATGGTTGCAGCGCTGCAGGCATCACACAACGCACGCAGCGATGCGGGCGTTGTGCGTTTGCTCGGTTACCATCGATGCCCGCTTGAGAACAGTCAGCGAGGCCAGGCCGCAACGCCAGCGCGCTTCAAACGACGCAATCGCCGCGTATCCTGCAAGTGGCGAGGCATCGCACGTCGATCAAGGAAGGTTCGCGTCGAGCAACGCACTGGCACAAACGCGACCGTTGGGTCGCGCGGCCATGCCGGTCGGCGCAAGTGCGCTCAATCCTGCGCTGCGTTGCTCGCACTCTGGCCTGGCGTGCACACCGGTTTCTGGCGCTTGTCCACCAGTTTGCCCATCAGGCGGTCGCTCAGCGGCAGCATGTCGCCGTTGAGGCGCCAGTCGTAGATCACGCTGAAGGCGAGCACACGCGCGACGTATTCACGGGTTTCCTTGTAGCTGATGGTCTCGATCCAGAAGTCCGGGTCAAAGCCCGGCCGTTGCGATTGCCAGCGCCCGGTCGGGCCGGGACCGGCGTTGTAGGCGGCGATGGTGAGATAGGGCAGGCCGTAGGTGTTGAGCAGCTGGCGCAGGTACGCGGTGCCGATGGCGATGTTGGTGTCCGGCTCGTACAGGCTGGCGGCACCTGCGTAGCCGGGCAGGGCGATGCCCTTGGCGACCGCCGCGCCGGTGCCGGGCAATACCTGCATCAAGCCCATGGCGTTGGCAGGCGACCGCGCGCGCGGATTGAAGATGCTTTCGGCACGGATCTCTGCGGCAACCCAGGCCGGGTCGATGGCGTTCTTGGCGGCTTCGCGGCGAATGCCCTCATCGTGATGCAACGGGAAACGCAGCGAATACAGCCGTTGCTCGTCCGGCTGTTTGCCGAGCGCAAACACCGCGCGGTCGAACCAGCCGTTGTCGCTGGCCACTTCCACTGCCAGGCGGCGCTGGGTGTCGTCGAAGCGGCTGGCGGCATCGTTCCATTCGGCCACGGCCCAGCCAGGGCGATCGATCTGGAACAACGCAATCGCACGGGTCAATGCCGGGTCGCGCGCCACGGCGGCCTTGGCCTGCGGGCTGTCCTTGGGCTCCCACGGGCACAGCCGATACGGCTGCTGCAGGCGGTCGGCGGCCAGGAAGCCGTGGAAGGTGGGCGACTGCGCAGCGGCGCGATACAGCGGCTGTGCGGCGGCTGCCGAACCGGTCTTCTCGGTGAGGCGCGCTTCGAAATACTGCCAGCGCGAATCGGCGCGCTGGCCGGCCGGCATCTTGCGGATGGCGGCCAATGCCGCAGGCCAATCGCCGCGCGACATCGCCTCGCGGGCGCGCCATTCGTGCAGGCGCTCGTCGTACGCTGCATCGGGCACTGCGTTGAGCCTGCGGGCCGAATCCGGCAGGTAGGACGCCACCGTCCACAACGCAATCTGATACAGCACCTGCCCGCGTTGCGCCTCGCTCAACCCCAGCGCGCTGGCGAACTGCGGCAGCTGTTGCTCGGCGGCATCCGGGTCGGTCTTGGCCAGCTTGGCCAGGCCATCGACGGCGATGCGGCGGCTGCGTTCGGTCTTGGGCCAACCCAGCGCACGCGGGTGGACCTTGTCGAGAAAGGCGGCGTAATCGGTGGCCAGTGCCAGATCGGCCGCCGGCAGGCTGCGCGCCGCTGCACGCATCACTGCAGGCAACTGCGCATCGGCAGCGGCTTCCACCCGCTCCCAGCGCAATGCCGGGGTGAGTTCGCCGCGCGACTCCAGCCCCGCCACCACCGGGTCGCAGGCATCGGGCAGGGCCTTGCCGTTACGCCACAACGTCAACGCATCGCGGCTCCACTGTGCGTCCAGCTTGCCGGTGGCCTGGCGCGCGGTCAGCTGCGCGCAGCGCAGGCCCAGGTTGTCGGTGGTCTTCCAGTTGGCCAGCAAGGTGGTCCAGTCCTGGCGGCGCGCGACTGCCGGCAGCCAGGTACTGCGGAAGCTTTCGGCCACCGGCTGGCCGGCGTAACGCTGCAGGAAACCCTGCGCCTGCGCGTTGGAGACGTTGTCGATGTTGCGCTTGAGCGCGGCGTACTCCAGCCAGCCGTACAGCGGATGGCGGCTCAATGCAGAGAGCTGGGCGGGATCGGACTGGCCGCGTTCTGCGGCAGCGATCGCATCGCGCATGGCAGTCAATTGCGGATCCAGGCTTTGCGCATGCAGCGCAGTGCTGCCAAGGCACAACAGGCCGACGAAAACAGTGGCAAGACGCGGGAAATAAGTCATCGCGCGACTATACCGAAGCAGGCCTGAGCGCTTGAGTGAACACGTATCGCAACCGACAGCGTGCGGTACATCGACGCCACCCGGCGGCGAGGGTCTGGACCATGCGCCTGCGCGTTCGGTATCGGCATCAGCGCATGCACCACGCACTGCGACGCGCATCGCAGTGCTGCACCGCCAGATTGCGGCGCGTTAAGGTTTCGTTTAAAACTCAGGATGGACCGCAGGGCACGGGGGCGTGCGGACACTTGGAAATCCTTCTGGAGAGAGAAAGGATGAAGCGTCTGATTGCCCCGTCTCGGTCATGCATGGCCGTGCAGCTGTCGTTGTGTCTGATCCCCACGCTGGCCTGGGCGCAACAGCCCGAAGCCGCCCCCGGCACGCGTACGCTCGATAGCGTGCAAGTCACCGGCACCCGCATCAAAACTGCGGAGCTGCAAGGTCAGGTGCCGATCCAGACGCTCAACCGCGCAGATATCGAACGTACCGGCCTGACCTCGATCGGCGAAGTACTGCAGGAACTCACCGCGTCCGGTTCGGCGCTCAATGCCAAGTTCAATTCGTCCGGCAATTTCGGCTTTCCGCCCGACGGCAGCGGCGTGGGTGCGGGTTCGGCGCAGGTGGATCTGCGCCACCTGGGCTCCAAGCGCGTGCTGGTGCTGGTCGATGGCATCCGCTGGGTCAACGAGTCGTCCGCCTCGGGCGTGGGCTCCTCGACCGACCTCAACACCATCCCGCTGGCGATCGTCGAACGCATCGAAGTGCTCGAAGACGGCGCTTCGTCGTTGTACGGCTCCGATGCGATTGCCGGCGTGGTCAACATCATCACCCGGCGCAGCTTCGACGGCGCGCAGGTCACCCTCAACTACGGCCAGTACGGCAAGGGCGATGGTGCCAACCAGGGCGTGGACCTGGCCTGGGGCACCAGCGGCGAGGACTTCAGCCTGTTTCTGGGCGCCAGCTACGTCAAGCAGGACCCGATCTATGCGCGCGACCGTGCGCAGGCGCGCTTTCCGATCCCGGGCACCGGACTGACCTTCGGCAGTTCGGCCACACCGGATGGGCGCTTTCAGTTCGTCGATCCCACGACCGGCGCGCGCCAGAACCTCACGCCCAATGCGGGCGTGGGCACCCCGCAATACGACGGCAGCGCGGGGTGCACACGCAGCGATGACTACCACTGCTTCGGCACCGCAGACCGCTACAACTTCGCCGAGCAGAACCTGCTGCTGACACCGTCCGAGCGCAAGGGCGTGTTTGCGCAATTTCGCTATTACTTCAACGACGACGTGCAGTGGTACGTCAAGGCTTTGGGCAATCGCCGCGAGTCGACCAACCAGGCCGCACCGGAGCCGATCTTTCTCGGCCCCGATGCCGGCACCGGCAATCCGCTCGCTGACAACATCGTGATTTCCGGCTTGAATCCGTTCAATCCGTTCGGCTTCGATCTGAACTCGGCCACCAACCTGATCCAGATCGGCCGGCGTCCGGTGGAGGGCGGGCCGCGTCGCTACGAGCAGCAGGTGGATACGCAGTACGTTGGCACCGGGTTGGTAGGTACGTTCGAAGCGGCCGCGCGCACCTGGTATTGGGACGTCAACGGCATGTACAGCAAGAACAAGGCCGAGCAGACCAACTACGGCAGCTACAACCTGTTCAACATCAATCTGGCCTTGGGCGACCCGGCCGCGTGCGCGGCGGTGGCCGGTTGCGTGCCGCTGGATATCTTCAGCGGCGCGGGAAGCATCACCCCGGACATGTTGCGCTGGATCCAGCCGGTGGTGCGCGACCGCAGCCAGAACGAGTTGAGCCTGTTCACCGCCAACCTCAGCAGCGAATTGTTCCAGCTGCCGGGCGGCGCGGTGTCGTTTGCCAGCGGCTACGAATACCGCAAGTACGAAGGCTCGTATCAGCCCGATCCGCTCACCGTGGCCGGCCGCTACAACGGCGTGCCGTCGTTGCCGACCTCCGGCAGCTACGACGTCAACGAGGCCTATCTCGAGCTCAATATCCCGATCTTCGCCAACTCGCCGTTGGGCGACAAACTCGACCTGAACATCGCCGGCCGCTATTCGGATTACTCCACTTTCGGTGGCGAGTTCACGCCCAAGTACGGTCTGCGCTGGCAGGTCACCGATGAGTTGGTGTTGCGTACCAGCTATGCCGAAGGTTTCCGTGCGCCGACCATCGGCGAGCTGTTCGGTTCGGCGGCGCGCGCCGATCTGCAGCTATCGGATCCGTGCTCGATCGGCCTGGGCGGCACCGCGCCGCGCGGCAGTGCGGCCAACTGCGCCGCACTGGGAGTGCCGGGCGGTTACCAGCAGGCCAACCAGCAGATCTCGGTCACCACCGGCGGCAACGAGCAACTGGATCCGGAGCGCTCGCGCAGCTTCAGCGCCGGCTTTGTGTTCAGCCCGGGCTTTGCCAGCAACGCCAGCTGGTCCGACCGTCTGGACATGGAGGTGACGTTCTATCGCCATCACGTCGATGGCGCGATCCAGGCCATCAACGCGCAGACCCAGCTGGATCTGTGCGTCGATACGCTGGATGCGCTGTATTGCGATGGCATCGGGCGCGCGTCCACCGGCGGCATCAACGCCTTCAACAACCGGCTGACCAACCTGGGCTCGATCAAGACCGATGGGTGGGACGTGGACCTGTTCTGGACGCTGCCGGAAAGCGCATTCGGCCGCTTCAAGCTGTCATGGCAAAACACCTTCGTGGGCCGTTACGAAGCATTGGGCGCGGCCGGGCAGCGGCAGCCGCAGGGGCCGGGGATCGAAGTGGTCGACAGTGCGATTCCCGAGTGGACCAGCAATGCCGTCCTGGATTGGTCGCTGGGCAACTGGACCGCATCGTGGACGGCGCGCCACATCTCCAAGCTCACCGAGCAGTGCGGCGATGCGGTGGAGTTTGCGGTGTGCTCCAACCCGGCCGACGGTACCAATCGGCTGGATGCGATCACCTATCACGATGCACAGGTGGGGTATCGCTTCGACTGGCTCAAGGGCCTGCAACTCAACGCCGGCCTGAACAACGTCTTCGACAAGGATCCACCGATCTGCCTGTCGTGCTCACTCAACGGTTACGACGCCTCGACCTACGACATCCCCGGGGGGCGGTTCTGGTATGTGCGTGCGGATCTGAAGTTCTAGCGGCGCCTGACGCTGCGTGGTTTCTTCGGCAGGAACCACGCAGGCGGCTTGGGTAACCGCGACGCTGCGGAGCGGTCGTCGTCGCAGCGCGCCTGGTCATGGCATGGGATGCGCAGGTGCCGGTTGCCTGGGTATCGCAGCGGTGCGCTTTGGTGCATTCGTTGTCGTTGTCATTGTCGTCGATCGGCGACAACGGCCCTGTCAGCGCGGCTCCACCGGGCGATAGTCTGGCAAGGCGATGCTGTTGGAATCGCGCGCGAAGCTGTTGTTGATGATGCGTCGGACAAGCGGGGTGCCTGCCAGGCGCATTGCGCCGCGCAGCAGCCTCAGCCCGACAGCGGAGTGCGGCCAGAGCAGGCGCGGGACGATCTTGGGGACGTTCTGCCCCTCTTTGACGAACGGACGCATGATCCGTTCGTAGTGCGTAAACGCCTGCGGCGCTGCGCTGGCCTGGGCGAGTTCACCGGCCAGCACATAGCTGCCGACCATCGCCAGCGTCGTGCCGATGCCCGACAGCGATGTGGGGCACCATGCGGCATCGCCGGTCAACACCACCCGGCCGGCGGACCATCGCGGCATGCGCACCTGCCGCAGTACCTCGAAGTAGAAATCGTCGACATCCTTCATCGCGTCGAGAATGCGCGGAAACTCCCAGCCGTCGTTGGCGAATTGCGCTTGCATGTAGCGCCGTTGCCGTTCCAGGCTCCACGCGTTCTCGCCCTCGGGCCGCTTCTGCAGGCCGAGATAGGCGCCCAGCTTGCCGTCCAGCGCGGGTTTCAACGCCGCGCCACGGCCGCCCACCGTGTTGTATTGCCTGGCATACGCACCGTCGTGCGGCAGTCGGGGAATGCTGAAGTAGGCGATGGTCATGTCCATCCAGTACGGCACGTTCTCGCCGGGAAACACCAGTTCACGCGTCTGTGCGCCGACGCCTTCGGCGACCACGACTGCGTCGTAGCGTGCGGAGCGGCCGCTGTGGAAGGTGATGTCGACGCCGTCCTGGTCCTGGGCAAGGTCGCGAATGCTGTCGCCGAAGCGATAGGGCACGCGCTCGCGGGTGGCGTCGTACAGGATGCGCGCAAGGTCGCCGCGCCGGATTTCCAGGTCGGCGGTGGGCCCGCTGTCGGTGTCGGATGCGTCTGCCTTGAAGCGCGCAATGACGCGATTGTCTTCGCCCACCCAATCGGTGCCGAGCTCCTTGGTACTGCGTTCGAATGCACGCGCTTCCAACCCCATGCGGCGCAGCACCTCGCGGGCATTGCCGCGCACGTCGACGTTCTGGCCGCCATCGCGAAAGTCCGGCGCGCGTTCGACGACCTCGACGTCGACGCCGTAGGCGTCAAGCCACCATGCTGCAGTGGTCCCAGCGACGCTTGCGCCGCTGATGAGAATCCGAGGGGACATGATGCCGCTCCTGCAGTGAATGTATATCACGCATGATACTTAAATATCATGCGTGATGCTATTCGCCTGCAACGGATTCCAGGTTGGCGATCAGTCGGCCAAGCAGAACGGTCAGCAGTTCGGCTTCCTCGCTGGAAAATCCCGAGACGCCGACTGCATTGAAGTGAAGCAGGGCCGTGCGCCCGGCGGCGGCGGCGTCTTTGCCAGCATCGGTCAACCGGACAGTGGCGGCGCGTTTGTCGCTGGACATCGCCTCGCGCGCAATCAGCGCCATCGCTTCGAGCTTGTCCAGCAGCGCGGCCATCGCCGGCTGTTTCACTGCGGAGTGGCGCACCAGGTCCCGCTGCAGCATCGGGCCTTTCCACGACAGCAGCAGCAACGGCGCGATGAGCGCTAGGGTCAGCCCGTGTTCGCGCAGGCGGGTGTCGACACTGCGATTGAAGACGCGCGCGGCATGGTTGGCCAGATAGCCGGGTGCGATGGCGGCTTCCGGGTGGATATCCGAGTTCATGCGCAAAGCATATCCCACGTGTGCGAAGCGATGGCCTGCCGCGCCTGGCGGCGCTGTCGCGGGGCGATGCAGCGTCGCCGGCGCGCCCTGGCTAGGGGCATCTTCCGGCAGACAGCGGTGCCTGGCGTCGCTTCGCGGCGAGTGCATGAGGCGTCGTTGCGCCACACGCATCCGCACAGCGTCGGCCGAGCGTTACCGACGCACCGGCGCGTCGCCGGCGATGTAGTAATCGGCGGTGCTGCGCGGCAGCGGCGTGCGACCCCGCATGCGGTCGGCGATCTTCTCGGCAATCATGATGGTGGTGGCGTTGAGGTTGCCGGTGATGATGCGCGGCATGATCGAGGCGTCGATGACGCGCAGGCCTTCCATGCCGTGCACGCGGCCTTGTCCATCCACCACGGCCATGTCATCGGTGCCCATCGCACACGAGCACGACGGGTGATACGCGGTTTCTGCACGCGAGCGGACGAACGCGTCCAGCTCGGCGTCGGTCTTGCAATCGGCGCTGGGGCTGATCTCTCGCCCGCGGTAGGCATCGAGTGCGGGCTGCGCGATGATCTCGCGCGTGATGCGGATTGCGTCGCGAAATTCCTGCCAGTCCTGATCGGTGGACTGGTAGTTGAAGAGGATGGACGGATGCTGGCGCGGGTCGCGCGAGGCGGCATGCACGCGCCCGCGGCTGGGCGTGCGCATCGAGCCGACATGTGCCTGAAACCCATGTTCTTTCACGGCATTGCTGCCGTTGTAGTTGATCGCCACCGGCAGGAAGTGGTACTGGATGTTGGGCCAGTCGAACTCATCGCGCGTGCGGATAAAGCCGCCGGCTTCGAACTGGTTGCTGGCGCCGGTGCCGGTGCCGGCGAACAGCCACTCGGCGCCAATTGCAGGCTGGTTCCACCATTGCAGCGCCGGGTACAACGAGACCGGCTTGGTGCACGCGTACTGGATGTAGACCTCCAGATGATCCTGCAGATTCTGGCCGACGCCGGGCAGGTCGTGGACCAGTTGGACGTCGAGTGCACGCAGCAGATCGGGCGCGCCGACACCGGAGCGCTGCAACAGCTGCGGTGAGGCGATGGCGCCCGCACACACCAGCACTTCGCGGCGCGCATGCGCATCGATGCCCTCGCTGCTGTTGCCGACCAGGTAATGCACGCCGATCGCGCGCTTGCCGGCAAACAGGATGCGGTCCGTGGTTGCATGGGTGACGATCTGCAAGCCATCGCGCGGCTTGGCCATGTCCAGATAGCCGCGTGCGGTACTGGCGCGGCGCCCGCGCGGGGTCACGGTGCGGTCCATCGGCCCGAAGCCTTCCTGCTGATAGCCGTTGAGATCGTCGGTGCGCGGGTAGCCGGCCTGCACGCCGGCATCGACCATGGCATGGAACAGCACGTTGTTGTCGTTCTTGGGCGTCGCCACGCTCACCGGGCCTTCGCCGCCGTGGTAGTCGTTGGCGCCGATGTCGCGCGTCTCGGCCTTGCGGAAGTACGGCAGCACATCGCGGTAGCTCCAGTCCTCCAGCCCCGGGCGTTTGGCCCAGTGATCGAAATCGAGCGCGTTGCCGCGGATGTAGCACATGCCGTTGATCAACGACGAGCCGCCCAGGCCCTTGCCGCGCCCGCACTCCATGCGCCGATTGTCCATGTGCGGCTCCGGTTCTGTTTCATAGGCCCAGTTGTAGCGGCGGCCCTGCAACGGGAATGCCAGCGCGGCTGGCATCTGGGTGCGGAAGTCCAGCCGGTAGTCCGGCCCGCCCGCTTCCAGCAGCAACACGGTGACGCCCGGATCTTCGGTCAGGCGCGCGGCCAGCACGTTGCCTGCCGAACCGGCGCCGATGATGATGTAGTCGTATTCGCGTTGCATGGTGGTCTCCTGTTGCGGTGCCGGCTTGAAGCGGCGTTCAAAACGATTGCGCAGTGGGCATTGATGCCGGTGCTCGAAGCGGCAGCGCTACCGCACACTGCAGCGTCTGCACGCCGCCGACATTGCTGGCGACGGTGTGCCAGGTGTTGCCAGTCGCTCAGAACACCGAGGCGTAGCGTTCCAGTTCGACCTGGACCGACTTGGTGCGGGTATAGGCCTGCAGGGTGGCCAAGCCGTTTTCGCGGCCCACGCCGGACTGCTTGTAACCGCCCACCGGCATCGGTGCGGGCGACTCGCCCCAGGTGTTGATCCAGCAGATGCCTGCTTCCAGGCGGTGGATCAGCCGATGCGCACGCGCCAGATCGGGCGTGACCACACCGGCGGCCAATCCGTAGGTGGTGGCATTGGCGCGCGTCACCGCTTCGTCTTCGTCGTCATAGGGGAGCAGGCTCAGCACTGGCCCGAAGATTTCCTCGCGGACGATGGTCATCACGTCGCTGCAATCGCTGAAGATGGTCGGTGCCACGTAGCAACCTTGCGCCAGCGCGCCATCGCGCAGGCGCTCGCCGCCGCACAGCAGGCGCGCGCCCTCGGCCTTGCCTTGTTCGATGTAGTCCAGCACGCGCTGCATGTGCGCGGCGCTGACCATCGGGCCGAAGGTGGTGCGTTCATCGAGCGGGTCGCCGATATGGATGCGTTGCACGCGTGCCAGCAGCCGCGCTTCGAAAGCGGTGCGCAGCGCGCGCGGCACGAACACGCGAGTGCCATTGGTGCACACCTGGCCGGAGCTGTAGAAGTTGGCCATCATCGCGATGTCCGCGGCCAGGTCCAGGTCGGCGTCGGCGCAGACGATCAGCGGGGATTTGCCGCCCAGCTCCATGGTCACGTCTTTCAATGACGAACTCGATGCGCTGGCCATCACCTTGCGTCCGGTGGCGGTGCCTCCGGTGAAGCTGATCTTTTCGATCTGCGGATGTTCGGTGAGCGCGGTACCCACGCTGGCGCCATCGCCGGGCAGTACGTTGAACACACCATCGGGCAGGCCGGCTTCGGTGAACAGTTCCGCCAGCTTGAGTGCGGTGAGCGGAGTGACTTCGCTGGGCTTGAAGATCATCGCGTTGCCCGCGGCCAGTGCCGGTGCGGCCTTCCAGAGCGCGATCTGGATCGGGTAATTCCACGCGCCGATGGCGCCGACCACGCCCAGCGGTTCGTGCCGGGTATAGAAGAAGCTCCCTTCGCGCAAGGGTACCTGCGCGCCTTGCAGCGCCTGCGACACGCCGGCGTAATACTCCAGCACGTCGGCACCGGTGACGATGTCCACGCTGCGGGTTTCGCTCAACGGCTTGCCGGTGTTGAGCGTCTCCAGCTCGGCCAGCGCATCGTTGCGCTCGCGCAGCAACGCGACCGCACGTAGCAGGATGCGCGAGCGCTCCACCGTCGTCAGCGCGGCCCACACGCGTTGGCCGGCCTTGGCGCTATCGACCGCAGCGTCCAGGTCGTCGGCGCCAGCGTTGTGCACGTTGGCCAGCACCTCGCCGGTAGCGGGGTTGGTGACTTCGAATGTGTGGCCGCCGCGGGCGGGAACATAACGGCCGCCGATGTACAGCAGCTGGTCGGGAAAACGTGGCATGACTAACCTCCTTGGGACGGTCGCCGCAGCGACGCAGCTCAGCGCGTGAGGTGCAGAAACTGCAGGTGACGCTCGTATTGATCGATGATGTCGTTGATGATCTGTTCGCGGCTGTAGCCAACCAGGTCGTAGTCCTGGCTGCCTTCGTACAGATAGACTTCGGCGCGGTAATACCGTTGGTTGCGGAAGCGTTGCGCCACGAACGACGGGGTGAGATACCCACGCATCACCACCTGGTAGCGGAAGCCTTGCTGTTCGCCGTGATCGACGCTGATTTCCATGTCGCCGTCGTCGATCCGGCTGCTGACCTTCCAGCCTTCTTCCTGCAGCTGCGCGGTCACCGCTTCGATCGCCGGGCGCACCTGGTCGTGCATGAAGCGGTAGACCTCGTCGCGCGCCGGGAAGTGCATCGCCTGGCCAAGCCGCTGGCGCCAGCCGCCGTGATGACGCGATTGCCCGATCAACGGACTGGGGCTGTAGAGCTGTGCGCGCTTGCGCTGCGATTCCTCGCTCAGCGCGCGCGACAGACCCCACGCCATCAGCAGCAACACCGCGGAAAACGGCAGCGATGCCAGCACCACCGCCGATTTCAGCGCGTCCATGCTGCCGGCCAGCAATAAACCTGCAGTGACCACGGCGGTGAGTACGCCCCAGAACACGCGCAGCCAGCGCGGGCCGTCGTCGTGCGGCTCGCCGCCGTGCGAGGACAGCGTGGACAGCACCACGGTGCCGGAATCGGCTGAGGTGACAAAGAACACGAAGCTGATTACCACCGTCACCGTGATCACCGTGCGGCTCCACGGATAGCTTTGCAGCAGCGAGTACAGCACTGTCTGTGGCGCATCGATGGCCTGTTGCGCCAACGCGCCCTGGCCATGATGAAGCAACTGATCCAGCGCGCTGTTGCCGAAGATCGACAGCCACGCCAGGGTGAAACCGAGCGGTATCAGCAACACGCCCAGCACGAATTCGCGAATGGTGCGGCCGCGCGAAATGCGCGCGATGAACAGACCGACGAACGGCGCCCAGCCGATCCACCACGCCCAGTAGAACACCGTCCAGTTGCCCAGCCAGTCGGCACGTCCGCCATAGGCGTAGACGTCGAAACTCTTGCCGACCACGCTGCCCAGGTAGTCGCCCAGGTTCTGCATCAGGGCATTGAGCAGATACTGCGTCGGACCGGCAAACAGCATGAACAGCAGCAGCGCGATCGCCAGCAACATATTGATGTCCGACATCCAGCGCACGCCCTTTTCCACGCCCGATACCGCCACCACGATGGCTGCGCCCATCATCGCCACGATCAACGCGACCTGCACCCAGTGCGTATGCGGCACATCGAACAAGGTGCTCAGCCCGGCATTGAGATGCAGCACGCCAAAGCCCATGTCCGCGCCGATGCCGAACACCGTGGCCACGATGCCCAGCGCATCCACGGTATAGCCGATCGGCCCATTGATGCGCTTGCCGATCAGCGGATACAGCGCCGAGCGCAGGGCCAACGGCAGGTTATGACGGAAGGCGAAGTACGCCAGCGCCATCGCCGCCAACGCGAACACGCCCCAGCCGTGCAGGCCCCAATGCAGGAACAGCAACTGCATCGCCTGTCGTGCCGACGCTTCGCCGCTGCCGGTGCCGCCTTGTGGCGGCTGCAGGTAATGGGTGAGCGGTTCGGAGACGCAGAAGAAGAAGAGCGTGATGCTGATGCCGGCGGCGAACAACATGCCGGCCCAGGAGAGATAGCTGAATTCCGGTTCGTCGTGATCGGCGCCGAGCTTGATGTTGCCGTAGCTGGACAACGCCACGCCGAGCACGAACACCAGATACACCGTCATTGCCAGCAGGTAGTACCAACCGACGTTGCGCGAGGCCCAGGTCTGCGCATCCAGCAACACGCGGCCGGCGTCCAGCGGAAACAGCGCAACCAGCAAGGCGAATGTGCACACCACCGTCGCCGCCAGCAAGAACACCGGCCGCAAGGTGCGCACCGGCAACGGCTGCGGCTCGACTGCACTCATACCGACGCACTCATACGCTGCGTATCACGTGACGTGCTCCCAACGAAAAACCGCCTGCGTTATCGCACAGGCGGTGTCTAGGGGGTGTGGTCGGTCGAGTTCGCCAGTGCGAACCCGTCGGCACTTTGCGTGCGCTAGCGCAGCAACTGCAGCGGAACGCGGATATCCATGCCGACTGCCAGGTGATCGGAGAACGCGGCAGGAATCGCTTCGGTGTGCTCGATCGCCAGGCTGTCGCTGACCAGGATATGGTCGATCGCCCGGTCCGGGCGCCAGCTCGGGAAGGTGTGCACCACGCAGCTCGGTGGCTGCAATCGCGTATGCCGATACAACGCCTGCATTTCCGGCCGGTCGGCCACGCAGTTGAAGTCGCCCATCAGCATCGCGTTGGGATGCTCGGAGAGCAGCTCGGCGATGAAGGCCAACTGGGACATGCGCGAATTGGCGCCCAGCGACAGATGCGCCACCGCCACCGCCAGCCCGTCGCGACCCTGCCCGAACTTGGCCAGCAGGATGCCGCGTCCGCCGATGCGGCCGGGCAGGGCGTGGTCCTGGACTTCCAGCGGTTCCAGCTTGCTCAGCAAGCCGTTGGCGCTGGAGGCCACCCCGCCCATGCGGCGGTTGGGTTGGTGGCTCCAGTAGTGGAAACCGGCACGTTCGGCCAGATAGTGGGTCTGGTTGGTAAAGCCCGAGCGCAGGCTGCCCGGGTCGGCCTCCTGCAGGCCGACGATGTCGCGGTCGCCGGCCAGCTTGGCGATGCTGTCCAGGCTGGTGCGCTTTGCGCCTAGCGGCAATGCATGCGACCAGCTGCGGGTCACGTAATCGCTGTAACGGCGGGTGCTGGAGCCGGCCTGGATATTGGCGGTCAGCACCCGCAGGGTGCGCGAGTCCGAAGCGTTCACGATGCGGCGGTCGCCCGGCTCATTTGGCCAGGGTGGCGCGTTCGCGCGCGATCAGGTGATCGGCGATGCGCAGCATGTCCGGGAAGCTCTTGCCCTTGACCAGGTACTTGCCGTTGACGATCAGCGACGGCGTGCCGGTGATCTGGCTACGGGTGGCGAACTGCTTGGCGCGGTTGGTCTTGGCCGAGACGCCGAAGCTGCTCATGGTGTCGATGAAGGTCTTCTGGTCCACGCCGTACTTGGCGTAGAAGGCAGCGATGTCCTGCACCGAATCCTTGCCGCGCTCGCCCTTGAGGGTCTGGTCGACGTGGATGGCCTTGTACAGCGCTTCGTGGGTCTTTTCCTGCACGCCCAGGGTCTCGGCGGCATAGAAGGCACGCGCATAGTCATCCCAGGGGCCGCCGAACATCGCCGGCACGTAGACGAAATGCACGTCCGACGGCAGGCCGGCCTTCCACGGACCGACCAGCGGCTGGAACGCGTTGCAGGCGGGGCAGACATAGCCAAAGATCTCGGCCACTTCGATCTTGCCGGCGGCCTGCTGGTACGGCTGGCCTGCCGGGATATCTACATAGTCGGTGCCGGCAACCGGCTCGGGGCCGTTCGGTGCGCGCGGAGCGGCGCTGGGCGCGGCAGCGGGCGCGGTGCTGGCGCTCTCGCCAACCGCAGGCGGTGCGGCGGGGTCGGCAGCCGGTGTGGCAGCGGCCGGAGCAGGCGCCGCTTCGGCAGCCGGCGTGGTGGCGGCAGGTGCGGTGTCGGACGAGCCGTCCTGGGCCTTGCAGGCGACCAGGATCGGCAGCAGCGCCATCAGCGTCAGGGCGAAGCGGGTCTTCATCGGATTGGATCTCCAGCGTGGGGCGAGGAAAGGGCCGGACGGCCGCGGGGCGCATGATGCCACGGGCGGCCGTCGGTGGCGGTTACGCGGTTCAGCGCTTGGCAGGCGCGGCGTGCTCGCGGGCGATCAGGTAGTCGGCCACGCGCAGCATGTCCGGGTAGTTGCGCGCGCCGATCAGGTAACGCCCGTTGACGATGATCGCCGGGGTGCCGGGCAGCTTGCTGCGCTGTGCAAACTCGCGCGCCGCCTTGAGCCTGGCGTCCACCGCCTCGCTCTTGAACGTGTCGACGAAGCGCTGCTGCGGTACGCCGTAGTCGGCATAGAACGCAGCCAGTTCTTCCGGCGCCACGTTCTGGGTCGGCACGCTCTGCTTTTCGTGGATGGCATCGAACATGGCGCGGTGACTGCGCTTGGCCACGCCGAGGATGTCGGCGGCGAAGTAAGCACGCGCAAACGCATCCCAGAACCCGCCAAAGGCCGCCGGCACCGGGGTGAAGCGCACGTAGGACGGCTGCTTGGCCGCCCAGGCTTCCAGCGTCGGCTCGAAGTGCGCGCAATGCGGGCAGGTGTAGCCGAACACTTCCACCACTTCGACCTTGCCGGCCAGTGGCGCGTACGGCTGGCCCCCGTCGATCAGGGTGTAGTCCTCGCCTTCGACCGGCGGCGCCGCCTTGTCGGCGGCGCAGGCCGAAAGTGGCACCAGGATCAACAACAGCAGGGACAGGCGGGAAAGCAGATTCATGCAGGCTCCGTGGGGGATGAGAGAGGGGTCGGGAAACGACGACGCCGGTCGCGGGACCGGCGTCGTGACACGGTGGGGCGGGTGGGCGCCTCAGCTCATGAGCGCGCCGGTGTCCCGGCAGGCGTCTGTGCAGCGGCGGCATCGTCGGCGCGATCGTGCAGACCTTGCAGATAGCTCGACAACGCCTGGATCTCCTGCTCGCTCAGCGGGCGTGCCACCTGCGCCATGATATTGAACAGCGCCGGATTGCGCTCCTGGGTGGTGCCGGCCTGGTACTCCTTCAGGCGCCGCGCGACGTAGTCGGCATGCTGGCCGCCCAGGCGCGGATACGCCGGGCCAGGATTGCCGCCACCGGACGGGCCGTGGCACGCCATGCAGGCCGGCACGCCACGCGCGATGTCGCCACCGCGGTAGAGCTTTTCGCCGACCTCGTAGAACTTCATGCCTTGATAAGGCCCTTCGGCGATCACGGCATCGTCGGCGACCCCGGCCGATGCCTTCTGGGTAGCGAAGTAGGCGCCCAGATCGCGCATGTCCTGCGCGGTGAGGTCCTTGACGAAGGGGACCATCACCGCCGACATCCCGGTATTGCGCTCGCCGCTGGCGATCAAGGCCACCTGATGCGCAACGTAGCGCTCGGTTTGCCCGGCGATGCGCGGGTACATCGCCACCGCCGGATTGCCGTCCGGGCCGTGGCAGGCCGCGCAGGCGGCCGCCTTGGCCTGGCCGGCCTTGGCATCGCCCCAGGTGGTCTTGGCCAGATCCACCTCCAGCGGCGCAACCCGCACGGGCGGTGGATCGGGGATCGGCGTGACCGCCGATTGCGCAAACGCCACGGCGGCAACGACCGGCACGGCGAGGACTAGCACACGAGCATGGCGCATCAGCTAAAGCTCCGTATGGACCCGGCCCGCGCGCGTTGGGTGCTGGCAGTGGCAGGCGTGCTTCGATTATCGACACGCCTTTGCGCCAGGGTCAACGAACAGTGCAGCAAAACCGTCGGGCCCGAACGTGCGATCCTAGCGGGATGTCGCTCCTTATCGAACAAGCCCGCTACCACCTGTCCGCCCACAACGCCCGGCAATTGCCCGACGATGGCGGCTACGAGGTGGCCTTCGCCGGCCGCTCCAACGCCGGAAAATCCAGCGCACTCAATGCGCTGACCCGCCAGAATTCGCTTGCGCGCGTCTCCAAGACCCCTGGCCGCACCCAGCAGCTGGTGTTCTTCCAGATCCAGCCCGAGCGCTATCTGGTGGATCTGCCCGGTTACGGTTACGCCAAGGTGCCGCAGGACCTGCAGGCGCATTGGCAGGCCTTCATCGACCGCTATTTCCGCACCCGCGAGGCGCTGCGCGGCCTGGTGGTGGTGATGGACATCCGCCATCCGCTCAAGGATTACGACCTGCAGATGCTCGGCTATGCCGCCGAACGCGGCCTGCCCGCGCACGGCTTGCTGACCAAGGCCGACAAGCTCGGCCGTGGCCAGCAGATGCAGACCCTGCAAAAGGTCAAGAAGGAAGTGACCTCGCGCTTCGGCGACAGCGTGACCGTGCAGACCTACTCCGGCGAATCGCGCCAGGGCGTGGACGAATTGCGCGGCATCGTCGGCGGTTGGCTGGGCCTGGACGTCGTGGCGCCTGCCGCGGAGTGAGGCCTGGCGGCTGCGATGGCCGCTGCCCTTTGATGCGATGCAAGACGGCGAGCCAGTGCTCGCCGTCTCCTGCGTGCCGTCCGCACGGTCCCGTCGGCAGCCGGGATCGGCGGGCGCAGCGGTTGCGGCCGGCTATTGCAACAGACACGGCGGCGGATGCGCCGACCGCAGCGATGCGCACGGCGGCCCATCCTGCGGCGTGCGCATGGATGGAAATCTCAGACCCGGCCGATAGCGGCAATTCTGGCATGCCCTACGGGTATAGTGCGGGCCTTGCGGTGGCTGGGGAGTATCCCCACATCGTCCCACCCCCTCACGTTTGCGAGCCTGCCCTTGTCGAGTCCCAGCCACGTTGCCGAAACGCCGATCACCGAACGCGCGGAACTGGTCCAGGTCCTCGCCTCCGGCGAGAAGCCCAGCGCGGACTGGCGGATCGGGACCGAGCACGAAAAGTTCGGCTTCCAGCTCGACGACCTGCGCGCCCCCACCTTCGAAGGCGAGCGTGGCATCCAGGCGCTGCTGACCGGGTTGACCCGTTTCGGCTGGGAACCGGTGCAGGAAAACGGCCACACCATCGCGCTGCTGCGCGATGGCGCCTCGGTGACGCTGGAGCCGGCCGGCCAGCTGGAACTGTCAGGCGCAGCGGTACAAACCCTGCATGACACCTGCGTGGAAACCGGCACCCATCTGGACGAAGTGGCGCAGGTGGCCGGCGAGTTGCAGCTGGGGTTCCTGGGCATGGGTTTCCAGCCCAAGTGGCGCCGCGACCAGATGCCGTGGATGCCCAAGGGCCGCTACCAGATCATGAAGAACTACATGCCCAAGGTCGGCTCGCTCGGCCTGGACATGATGACGCGTACCTGCACGGTGCAGGTCAATCTGGATTACGCCACCGAAGCGGACATGGTGCAGAAGTTCCGCGTGTCGCTGGCATTGCAACCGATCGCCACCGCCCTGTTTGCCGATTCGCCGTTCACCGAGGGCAAGCCCAACGGCTACCTGAGCTATCGCTCGCACATCTGGACCGACACCGACGCCGATCGCACCGGCATGCTGGATTTCGTGTTCGAGGACGGCTTCGGCTACGAGCGCTACGTCGATTATCTGCTCGATGTGCCGATGTATTTCTCGTATCGCAACGGCGTCTATGTCGATGCCAGCGGGCAGAGCTTCCGCGATTTCATGCAGGGCAGGCTGCCGGCCTTGCCGGGTGCGTTGCCGACGCTGCGCGACTGGTCGGACCACATGACCACCGCATTCCCGGAAGTGCGCCTGAAGAAATACCTGGAAATGCGTGGCGCCGATGCCGGCCCGTGGAATCGCCTGTGCGCGTTGTCGGCGTTCTGGGTCGGCCTGCTGTACGACCAGACCGCGCTCGATGCGGCCTGGGACCTGGTCAAGGATTTCAGCCCGACCGAACGCCACGCCTTGCGTGACGGCGTGCCCAAGCATGCGCTGGGCTTGCCGTTCCGTCACGGCACCGTGCGCGACCTGGCGGTGGAAGCGGTCAACATCGCCCGCGAAGGCCTGCGCCGGCGCGCACGCTTGAATGGCGATGGTCAGGACGAAACCGGCTTTGTCGATGTGATCGCCGAGATCGCCGAGAGCGGCGTCACCGCCGCCGAGCGCAAGCTGGCGCTGTATCACGGCGCATGGAAGGGCGATATCGACCGCGTGTTCCGCGAGTTTGCGTACTGAGTCATGCTGTCCGGTCGAATGCGCCGCGGTGCGGCGCGTCGTGCTGTGTGCCTGCGCGAGCGATGCGCTGTCGGTGGTGCATCCTTGCTTGCGCGGCTTCCGCACTGCTTGATGCGCATGGTCGCCGGCATGCTCGGCGTCGTTTGCCGGCGAGCGCGTTGCCGACACCGGATCGGCGCGATGGCCAGGTGCTGAACTGTTTCGCCGCAACCGCTGCGACGATGCCGCTGCAGGTCTTGCGTCCCTATCCGGTGCGGCCGGCTGCGGTCTGCCGTCAGCGCCGCTCCGGCATGCAGGGCAGGCGCACTGTCACGCGCAGCCCGCCCTGGGCGCGATTGTCCAGGCGCAAGTCGCCGCCGTGCGCCAGCACGATGCTATGCGCCACCGACAAGCCCAGGCCGATGCCGCCGGTGCCACGGTTGCGCGAGGACTCGCCACGCACGAACGGCAGCAGCAGTTGTTCGCGCTGGGTAGGGTCGATGCCGGGGCCGTCGTCGTCGATCCACAGCACGCCATCCTCGCCATCACGGGTGAGCTGCAGGCGCGCGCACTTGCCGTATTTCAAGGCGTTTTCGAGCAGGTTCATCACGGCCCGGCGCAATGCCAGCGGGTCGCCATCCAGGGTGATGGTCGGGCCGGGCAGCAGCACGGCGTCGGCGCCGATATCGGTGGCGTTGTCGACCACGCTCTCCACCAGCAGGCGCAGGTCCAGCGGCGCGCGTTCGCCGCGATGGCGATCGTTCTGGATGAAATCCAGTGCCGCAGAAATCATCGCCTTCATCTCGTCGATATCGGCCAGCGCCTTGTCGCGCAACGGCGGTTGCAGGTCGTCCAGTCGAAACGACAGCCGCGCCAGCGGTGTGCGCAGGTCGTGTGCGATCGCCGCCACCATGTGGGTGCGCTCGTTGATCAGCCGGTTCAGGCGCGCCTGCATCGCATTGAACGAATCGGCGGCGCGGACGATTTCCGGCGGGCCGCTGCGTTGCAGCGCGGCGGCGTGAGGATTGCGGCCCAGCCGGTCGGCGGCTTCGGCAAAACGCTTGATCGGGGCCGACAAGGCTCGCGAGAACCACCAGGCCAGCGGCACGTTGGCGAGCAGTCCGGCCAGGAACAGCAGCACGATATGGGTCTTGAATTCGGCCGACAGCCGCCGCCGCGGCGATTCCACCGTACGCCAGCGGCCATCGGGTTGCTGCAGTGCGGCGGTGAAGCCATCCAGCAACGGTACCCCGGGGGTCAGGCGTTCGCTTTCCCAGTCGTCGGGCGCCTGGTCCGGGCGTCGCCCGTTGCCGAACGGCGGGTCGCCGGCTTTGCGGCCGGACACCCATACGGGCGACATCCGTTGCCGGCCGTCGCTGCCTGCAGCATCGGTGGCGTGCGGCTGGCCGGGCAGATGCCGCGGTCGGTCGACGGCCAGTTGCGGGCTTTCGCGGTCGTCGGCACTGCGATAGAAGCGTACGCGCTGCGCGTCCACGTCCAGCCAGTGCGCCAGCAGCATCTCGGCGAAGGCGTCGCGGACCTGGCCGGGCGGTGCGGACGGCGGCTGCGCGCCGTCGTGCACCTTCAGGGTCTGGGTGCCGGCGGGCATGCGCGTGGACAGCAGCGCCACCACTTCCGGCGGGTGCACCGGCGGCTCGTAGACAGGCGTGCGCATCACCAGCAGGGCGATGCCGATGGCCTGGGCGGTGAGCAGGGCCACCGCCAGCAGGACGAACGTGCGGGCAAAGATCGACAGCCCGCGACGTGCCGGTTTGCTCACAGACGCGAGACGCCCGGCAGCAGCATGTAGCCTTCGTTGCGTACGGTGCGAATCAACTCGGTATGGACGCGCTCGTTGATCTTGCGGCGCAGGCGGCTGATCTGGCTGTCGATGGCACGGTCGTAGACGTCGGTATCGCGGCCGCGCGCATAGTCCAGCAACTGGTCGCGGCTGAGCACCCGCTGCGGATGCTCGACGAAGGTGCGCAGCAACGCGAACTCGCCGTCGGAGAGGTTGATGAAGATGCCGGTCGGGTCGCGCAGGTCGCGGCGCACCACGTCCAGTCGCCAGCCGGCGAATTCGTAGACGTTTCCGCGCTGATCGGCCTGCTCGTTGCTGGCCTGGCTGCGGCGCAGCAGGGCGCGTACCCGCGCCAGCAGTTCGCGCGGGTTGCAGGGCTTGGCCAGGTAGTCGTCGGCACCCACTTCCAGGCCGATGATGCGGTCGGTATCGTTGCCCAGCGCACTGAGCATGATGACCGCCGGCGAACCGCGTTCGCTGGCCAGGGCACGTGCGGCGCTCAGCCCATCTTCTCCCGGCATCATCACGTCGAGTACGATGAGGTCCGGGCGGCGCTGCGCCATGCGTGTGCGCATGTCCGCCACGTTTTCGGCAACGTCGACTTGGTAACCGTGGGCGCTCAGAAATTCGCCGATGAGCTTGCGCAGGTCCGGGTCGTCGTCGACCACAAGAACGCAGGGTTGTTGCATATCCATGGAGGTCATCGTCGGTGGCGCGGTGTTTGGGCCGCGCAGGGTGGTGGCTACCGGATACATGGTGCTCGCAGGTGCAAGGCTGGAACACCCATCATAATGATCAAATTTGTCAATTATTGGCACATGTGCAAGGCGACATGACGGGACGGGACATCACGCAGGAGACCATCGCTTCGACACTGCGCCATCCCGATGGCGAGTGCGTGCATGGCAAGGCGTTTCCGATGATGCGGGTGATCAGCCGCGATAACGGCGTGGGCCTGACCCGCGACATGGTACTGATGGCGCAGACCCTGCGCGCCGGCGGCGTGCCGGTGCAGGAACTGGGGTTCACCAGCCAGCGCTTGCAGGACACCGGGCGCGAGGTGCGCCTGTGGGCCAGTCGCGCGCTGTTCGGACGGGTCCCGCTGCAGATCTTTTCCGAACGCGTGTATGCGCGCTGCCTGCCACTGGGGCAGATCAACCTGTTGGTGCCCAATCCGGAATGGCTGTTGCCCAAATGGCTGCCGTTGCTGCCGAAATTCGACGCGGTGCTGTGCAAGACCCGCCATGCCGAACGGATTTTCCAGAGCCTGGGCTGCACGACGCGTTTCATCGGCTTCACCAGCCCGGATCGCTTCGATGCGCGGGTGCCGCGCCAGCGTGCCTTTTTCCATCTGGCCGGGCGCAGTACCGCCAAGGGCACGCGCGTGCTGCTGGAGACCTGGAAGCAGCATCCGGAATGGCCGCTGCTGACGGTGGTGCAGAACCCGCGGACGGCCGGCAAGCCGGTGGTGGCGCCGAATATCGATCACCGCGTGCGCTATCTCGACGATGCGGAATTACGCCGCCTGCAGAACGCGCATCTTTTCCACCTCTGCCCCTCCGAGGCCGAAGGCTTCGGGCACTACCTGATGGAAGCGCTGAGCGTGGGTGCGGTGACGTTGGCCACCGATGGCGAGCCGATGAACGAGCTGGTCACGCCGGCACATGGCGTGCTGATTCCGGTGGGCGAGGTGCGCCAGCGGCGCCTGGCGTCCTACTACTACGTCGACGCAGCAGGAATCGCGCAGGCGGTGGACACCGCGCTCGCCATGCCGCAGGTCGCGCTGGACGCGCTCTCGGCCAATGCGCGTGCGTTCTATCAGGCCAGCGATGCGGCATTCGCGGCGCGCTTCCGCAGCGCAGTGCTGGCGTCGCTGCCGGAGCATGCGCCGCAAAGCGCTGTCGGAATTGCGCCGGTCGTGGTCGATCGTTGAGGGGTGACGCGTCAGGCGGTGCGTGCGGTCGTGCCGGACTGTGTGCAACTGCCGGCTGTCGTCAGGGTCAGCACAGCGTGCGCGGCTGCAGGTAGGCATTGCTACAGCGTGCAACGTCACTGCCGTGGGTGCAGTTCACCCTGTTACCTGACTGCGCCGGTGTGGGCCGAGCCTGTTGGGGATGCAGTCATGGCACCGAATCCATGCGAGGCACGATCGCGCAGTTGCCGGCCGGGTCGGGTGTTGCAATGAGCTCATCCATGGCAACGGATCGATCCAGCACTCCGGCTGCAGCGCTCACCGCGCAGTCGTTTCGCTTTGCAGGTCTGCAATGCAGGGCGACACGAACAGGTTGCCGCGATAGGCGCCGGCCAGGGTCCTGATCGCCACCAGTGCCCAGACCACGCCAAGCACGACGACCAAGGCGACGCCGAAACCGGTGAAGAACATCAGCTGCAGCCGTGCGCCGAGCTGCAAGCTGGCCAGTGCGTAGACACCGAGCGGGAAGGTAAAGCCCCACCAGCCCAGATTGAATGGCACCTCTGCACGGAAATAGCGTGCGGTGATCAGCACCGACAGCAGCAGCCACCAGGCGCCCAGGCCCCAGAACAGCAGGCCGCCGATCGTACCGATGCCCGCGGCGATCCGCCCGAGGTCGGCCAGCCCGTGTGCGGCGAAGATCGCCGGGGCGTCGGCGCCCATCACCAGCATGCCCAGCGCACCGGTGCCGATGGGGCCGAGCGACAACCAGCTCGATGCTGCCATGCCGGCCGGCGGCAACCGATGCAGGGCCATGCGGAGCAGCAGGATGACCAGGATGCTCATCGCCACCGGCACCGAATACGCCCACAACGCGTAGCTGGCGATCAGCACCGCGAACCGCGTGCCGGCATCGGCAAGGTGCGGAGCCAGCAACCCGCCGCTGGCCGCCGCCACTTCGGCCGCCACCACCGGCAACAGCCATACGGCGGTCATCTGCTCGATGCGGTGCTGCTGCCGGGTGAACATCAGATACGGCACGCCCGCCCCGCAGGCCAAGGCCATCGCCACGTCCACCCACCACAAGGTCTCGGCCAGCGGCAGCACGGCGCTGCCCCATCGCGGCACGCCGTACAGCAGCAGACCGTTGATGATGGTCGCCAGGCCCATCGGGATGGTGCCCAGGAACATCGACGCGCCAGCGTGCCCCAGGATCCGCCTGGCTTCATCGAAGAACCGCACCCAGCGTGCGGCATACAACAGCGCGAAGACCACAAACAGCGCAGCGTTGCACATCCACAGGCACTCGCCGACCGCGGCCAGGCCCGGAGCCCGCCATGGCAGTTGCCCAAGCGCCAGCGCGAAAATGCCGGTGCCCATGGTGGCAGCGAACCAGTTCGGGGTGAACTGGCGGATGACTTCGCGCGGGCCGGACAGCGCCTTGAACGGGCGCAGCCTCCGGGGGACGGGCAGTGCAGTCGCAGTGGGCATGGCGGCGGGTGACGCGTCGGAGAATGTGATGGCAACAGTGTCCAGCGGCAGGACATAACTGTAAAACGGGTAATATCGTTATCAATTACTTGTAAAGCAGGTAGATCGTGCGGCTGACGTTGCGGCAACTCCAGATCTTTTGCGCCATCGCCCAGCACGGCAGTACCACCAGCGCCGGGCTGGCGGTGGCGTTGTCGCAGTCGGCCACCAGTGCCGCGCTCAATGAGCTGGAACATGCGTTGGAAACGCAGTTGTTCGATCGCGTCGGCAAACGCCTGGTGCTCAACGATGTGGGCGCGGCGTTGTTGCCGCAGGCGCGCAGGCTGCTCGATGGCGCACAGGAGATCGAGGCGGGATTCGAACCGGGCGCTGCGGCTTCTACCGGTCGTTTGAAGATCGGGTGCAGCACGACGATCGGCAATCATGTGTTACCGCTGCTGTTGCATGCGCTACGCAAGCAGGCGCCCACGCTGCGGGTGGATATGGAAAGCGCCAATAGCAGCGCCATTGCACGCAAGGTGGCCGACTTCGAGCTGGACATGGGGTTGATCGAAGGACCCTGCCATCTGCCGGAGCTGCGTGCCGAGCCGTGGCTGGTGGACGAGTTGCTGGTCGTGGTCGGTCGCCGGCATGCGTTGGCCAAGCGGGCCAAGGTCACGTTGACCGACCTGCGCGATGCCGACTGGCT
This sequence comes from Xanthomonas pisi DSM 18956, assembly GCF_001010415.1. Classification (GTDB taxonomy): domain Bacteria; phylum Pseudomonadota; class Gammaproteobacteria; order Xanthomonadales; family Xanthomonadaceae; genus Xanthomonas; species Xanthomonas pisi. The sequence goes on along the minus strand of NZ_JPLE01000017.1, from coordinate 45,065 downwards.
ATTGCGCGAGCCTGGCTCGGGCACGCGTGAAGAGGTCGAGCAGTTGCTGCTGCGGCATCTGCATGCATTGTCCGATACCCGGCAGATCGGCAGCTCGGAAGCGATCAAGAACATGGTGGTGCAGGGGCTGGGGGTGAGTTGCCTGTCGCGCTGGGTGGTGGATGAGCTGATCGCAACGAAGAAGTTGAAGCCGTTGACCGCTGGGCTGCCGCGACTGACCCGGCGGTTCTTTGTGATCGCCCATCGCGACAAGTTTTTTTCGCCCGCTCTCGAGCGCTTTCACGCCACCTGCTTGCAGTTCAAGCGCGAGCACGAGCAGCGCTCGCAACCTTAGCCGCGACGAGACGCCGCTGCGCAAATCGCCTGCGGCGATGCAGCAGGGCGACTGTCGCGGTCGTTTCTCGCCACTGCATGAAACCGCAACGCCGTTGATGTGAGGACGGTCACTTTCTGTCGGGTGCAGCGTGCGTATCGACTACCGGAACGCCGTCGGCATCGCTTTTTTCTTCCAGATGCCTATACTGCCCCCCAGTATTTCGGGTCGAGGGTCGGCATGCCGCATTCGCCGCTGGAAAAGAAACGCGCGCTGGCGCGGGTACGGCGGTTGCGCGGGCAGTGCGACGCACTTGAGCGCGCGCTGCAGTCGGGCGCAGACTGCGCCCCGGTGCTACAGCAGATCGCCGCGATCCGGGGGGCAGTCAATGGGCTGATGTCGCAGGTGCTTGAAGCGCATATCCGTGAAGACTTCGGACATGCTGCTGCGTCCGACGCGCAACGCGCCGAGCGGGTCCAGGACCTGCTCGGGCTGGTCCGGTCCTACCTCAAATGAACTCCCACCGGGCCGGCGCATGCCGCGTCCGTCCTCGCACATCCTCGTCAGGAGCGCTATTCCAATGAAATCCCGTGCAGCAGTCGCATTCGGACCCGGCAAGCCGCTGGAAATCGTCGAGATCGACGTCGCACCGCCGAAGGCCGGCGAAGTGCTGGTCCGCATCACCCACACCGGCGTGTGCCATACCGATGCCTTCACGCTGTCCGGCGATGACCCGGAAGGCATCTTCCCGTCGGTGCTGGGTCACGAAGGTGGCGGCATCGTCGAGCAGATCGGCGAGGGCGTGACCAGCGTCAAGGTCGGCGACCACGTCATCCCGCTGTACACGGCCGAATGCCGCAAATGCAAATTCTGTCTGTCCGGCAAGACCAACCTGTGCCAGGCCGTGCGCGCCACCCAGGGCAAGGGGCTGATGCCGGACGGCACCACGCGCTTCTCCTATAACGGTGAGCCGATCTACCACTACATGGGCTGCAGCACCTTCAGCGAATACACCGTGGTGCCGGAAATCTCGCTGGCGGTGGTGAACCCGGAAGCGCCGCTGGAGAAGGTGTGCCTGCTCGGGTGCGGCGTCACCACCGGCATCGGTGCGGTGCACAACACCGCCAAGGTCAAGCCGGGCGAAAGCGTGGCGGTGTTCGGTCTGGGCGGCATCGGCCTTGCGGTGATCCAGGGCGCGGTGCAGGCCAAGGCCGGGCGCATCCTGGCCATCGATACCAACCCGGGCAAGTTCGACCTGGCGCGCAGCATGGGCGCCACCGATTGCATCAACCCCAAGGACTACGACAAGCCGATCCAGGAAGTGATCGTCGAGTTGACCGATGGCGGCGTGGATTTCAGCTTCGAGTGCATCGGCAACGTCAATGTGATGCGTTCGGCACTGGAGTGCTGCCACAAGGGCTGGGGCGAGAGCGTCATCATCGGCGTGGCCGGCGCCGGCCAGGAAATCAGCACCCGTCCGTTCCAGTTGGTCACCGGCCGCGTGTGGCGCGGTAGCGCCTTCGGTGGCGTCAAGGGGCGCACGCAATTGCCGGGCATGGTGGAGCAGTCGATGAAGGGCGAGATCGATCTCGATCCGTTCATCACCCACACCATGCCGCTGGAAGAGATCAACGAAGCCTTCGACCTGATGCATGAAGGCAAGTCGATCCGCACCGTGATTCATTTCTGACCACACGGCCAGGAGCGGCGCGCGGCCGCTTCCGCGCACGTGGGACCGAGACTCCGGGAGGGGCATGATGGCTAACGTGTCGATTCATCCTTCGGTAGATGGTGGCGTTGCGCGAGGCGGTGCAGAACACTTTCAAGGGGGAACCCTCGAATGTCACTGCGCGAGCGACAAGGTGGTGGTGGAAGTGGGTGCGCAGACTGCACACAACCACGCATGCGGCTGCAGTAAGTGCTGGAAGCCCGAGGGCGCGACGTTTTCCGTGATTGCGGTGGCGCCGCGCGACAAGGTCAAGGTGCTTGCGCACGAAGAAAAGCTGAAGATCGTCGATGAAAGCGCGGCGATCCAGCGACACGCCTGCACGGCATGCGGCGTGCATCTGTTCGGCCGGATCGAGAACAAGGAGCACGCGTTCTACGGGCTGGATTTCGTGCACACCGAACTGTCCAAGCAGCAAGGGTGGTCGGCGCCGGGCTTTGCCGCATTCGTCTCGTCCATCATCGAAACCGGCACCCCGCCGGAGCAGATGGATGGCGTGCGCACGCGTCTGACCGAGCTGGGGTTGACGCCCTACGACTGCCTGTCGCCGGGATTGATGGATGCGCTGTCTGCGCAGGTAGCGCGCAAGAAGGGCTTGTTGCACTGATGGTCCAACCCTGCGGCCGGTGATCCGGCTGCAGGGTTTTCTCTTCGCAAGGAATCTTCATGGAACGTATCGAACACCGTGCCTGTTTTGGCGGTTGGCAGGATGTGTATCGGCATCAATCGCAGAGCCTGGGTTGCAGTATGCAGGTGGGCGTGTATCTGCCTCCCCAGGCCGCCGACGGCCCCTTGCCGGTGCTGTACTGGCTCAGCGGCCTGACCTGCACCGAGCAGAACTTCATCAGCAAGGCCGGTGCGCAGCGCTATGCCGCCGAGCATGGGGTGATTGTGGTGGCGCCGGATACCAGCCCCCGTGGCGACGATGTGGCCGATGCAGAGGGCTACGACATCGGCAAGGGCGCCGGCTTCTACGTCGATGCCACGCAGCAGCCCTGGGCGGCGCACTACCGCATGTACGACTATGTGGTGAACGAATTGCCGGCGCTGATCGAAGCGCACTTTGCCACCACCGGCGCGCGCGCGATCAGCGGCCACTCGATGGGCGGGCATGGCGCATTGACCATCGCCCTGAAAAACCCGGGGCGCTATCGCAGCGTATCGGCGTTCTCGCCGATCGTGGCACCCAGCCAGGTGCCGTGGGGCGAGAAGGCGTTTGGACAGTATCTTGGCGACGATCGCGACAGCTGGAAGGCGTATGACGCCACCGCATTGATCGCGCAGGCACAGGAGCGTTTGCCGCTGTTGATCGATCAAGGTGGCGCGGACGAATTTCTGGAAAACCAGCTGAAAACCGCGCTATTCGAAGACGCAGCCAAGGCGGCGGCATACCCGGTGACCGTGCGGATGCAGCCCGGCTATGACCATAGCTATTACTTCATCTCCAGTTTCATTGGTGAGCACATCGCGCATCACGCTGCGGCGCTGCGTGGTTGATTGTGTGGTTGGGCGCGTAGCGGATCGTTGTCCCTTCTCCCCTCGGGAGAAGGTGCCCCGCAGGGGCGGATGCGGGTACGGGCGAAGCTGGTGGAGTTTGGGTGTACGTAGGCTTCGCCGCGTACCCTCACCCCAATCCCCGCTCCGCGCCCCGGCCCGCGCTAGCAGCGCGGGCGGTCCAAGGCACGCGCACCAGTGGCGCGCAAGCAGTGCCTTCTCGCCCCGCCGGGAGAGGGAGTCGCGTATGAAAGTTGCACCAGGCAGTAGCGGCAAGATCGCTGTTTTGCTGCAGCCGCTATTTACGGTCAGTGCGGTGCAGTGCCGTCGTTAGCGTGCCAGGTGCGGCACACGCTTTTCGCCTCATCCGTCCAACGTCCGGCCGGCGGCTGGCACTCGCCTGGCGTGAGGGGCCTATCTCTGGCGTCACTGCGTTGGCTTACAGCTGGAAACAGACTTACCTAGCGCCGCCGTGCATAACGCCGCCATGCGCGATAGCGCTTGCCTGCACTGCAGCTCGTGCGTACTTCATGATGCGGCGTGTCCATGGTGCCCCCCGGCTCGCGCCTGCGGCAGCGTGATGCAGTGCTTTGCACAGCGTGTGCATCAGTCGGGCAACCAGTGCGGACAGACAATGCCGGTCGCTTACCCATACCGCCGGTAACGACTCCGCACTCCAGCATCGCGCTCATGCAAAAAGCCCCTCGCAACGCTTGACATGTCTGCACCTGTCAGATATTTCTTACGCATGAAAAATGGTGGGGCAACGACAGGGGATCGACTGCTGGAGATTCTTTCGGCGCTCGATAATCCGCACCGACTGAGGATTATTGCGGCACTGCAAACCGGTGGCCGCAACTACATCAGCAGCCTGGCGCGAGAAGTGGGGATCAGCCGTCCGCTCTTGCATCTGCATTTGAACAAGCTCGAGGCCGCAGGTCTGGTGACCAGCCAGCCCGAGGTGTCGCATGACGGAAAAGCGCTCAACTACTTCGAGGTCAGCGCCTTTCGATTGGAACTTTCACCTTCGGTCATTGCCGACGCAGCGACATCGCTGACCGACAAGACGGAAAAATAGGAGACGGCCTTGTCGGAGCATCTGTATCTTTTGACCATCTGCCTGCCGCTGGGCACGATCCTGCTGGTTTTCGGCATGCGCTATCTTGCTGCGATCAGGCAGGCCAAGGCGCAGCTGGATCACAACCAGGCCTACCGTGAGCTGGCCGAGAAAACGCAGGTTGCCTTGAACGACATGCGTATCCGCCTCGACGGTATCGAAAGAATTCTCAAGGACGTCGAATGATCGCGACCGAGACTGACGCCAGCGGTGCTGCAGTTTCTTCCGTGTCGGGGCGGACTTCGAGCGACGTGCCGCTCTGGCGGTTGTATGGCTTGCGCGCCGGCTATCTGCTGCTCGTGGTCGGCCTGGGTGTACAGGTCTGGCCGGGTATCGTGCTGCGCCACGACAGCTGGGAACTGATGGAGGGCGTGGTGCAGTGCATGCTGGGAGCGATGGGGCTGCTGGCATTGCTTGGCCTTCGCTATCCGCTGAAAATGCTGCCGCTGCTGTTGTTTGAAATTGCATGGAAGTCGATCTGGCTCGGCGTCGTCGCCGCGCCGCGGCTGTTGCACGACCGGATGGATGTCGGTATCTGGTCCACGCTGTCGGCCTGCCTGCTGGTGGTGGTCTTTCCGGTCCTGATTCCGTGGGGGCACGTCGTCTCGACGTTCATTCGCATGCCCGGCGACCGCTGGCGTTGACTGCTTTCTCGCTTCGCATACTCCCCACAACCACTGGACACTCCATGGCGTACGACATTCAAGCTCGCCCGCAGTTCTATGCGCGCGTCGCTGGCGCGCTCTATCTCGCCGTCATCGTCCTGGGTGGTCTGGCAGAGGGCTATGTAGCAAACGCACTGGTAGTGCCTGGCGATGCCCAGGCCACGCTCCACGCCATTGTGCAGCATGCGCAGCTCTGGACGCTGGGGCTGGCTGCGAATCTGGTGGTACCGCTGATCGCAGTGGTGCAGCTGTGGATCGAATACATGTTGCTGCGGCCTGCGGGGAGGGGCTTGGCGCTGTTGTTCGTGTTGTTGAATACCGCATCGCTTGCGGTGGAAGCCGTCAGCAAGTTGTTTCAGTTGATGGTGCTGCCGTTGGCTTCCGGCAGCACGTCGGCAGCCGATCCTGCGCATGGCTTCTCGCTGGCCGCGCTGGCATTGCTGGGACATGAAATTGGCTTCAATATCGCGCTGCTGTTTTTCGGTGCTGCCTGCCTGGTCAGTGGCACGCTGATCTGGCGATCGCGCTATCTGCCCAGGTTCGTTGGCGGATTGATGGTGTTGGCTGGGCTCAGTTATCTGGTGGCCTCGTTCGCCGAACTGCTGGCGCCTGCATTTGCCAAGCTGATCAATCCCGGCATTCTGTTGCCGGTTCTGGTCGGCGAGACGACGTTTTGTTTGTGGCTGTTGATTCGCGGAGTTGATCGGCGCCAGTGGGATGCCAGGGCTGCGCTGATGTAGACGCGATTGCCCTTCTCCGCTGGCGAGAAGGTGCTCTGCTGGGGCAGATGAGGGGACGGGTGAAGGCTCGTGCAGTTGGAACATGCGGGTGCTTCGCACCGTACCCTCACCCCAACCCCCGCTCCCGCCCCGGCCCGCGCTAGCGGCGCGGGCGCTCCAAGGCACGCGCGCCAGTGGCGCGCAAGCAGTGCCTTCTCGCCCCGCAGGGAAGGGGGCTCGCCACTGCGCATTTGAAAGTTCGCGTCAGGTAGGTGCGGCGATATCTTTTGTCGAAGTCGAAGTCGAAGTCGAAGTCGACGGCAAACGACAACGACAACGACAAATCGAACGTTGACGCCAACAACCAGGCTAACGCACCACCTGCGTCGCAAGCGTCGCCAACCGACGCATCGCGCGTTCCAGCGTTTCGCTCCATGGCTGGCCGCAGCTCAGGCGGAGATGATCTGCGTAGTCGCCACGGCTGGAGTACAGATGACCCGGCGAGGTGCCGATGCCTTCGGCCAACGCGACTTCGAACAAGGCCTGGCCACTTCCACCATCGGGCAACTGCAGCCACAGCGATAAGCCGCCCGCCGGGTCGCCGACGCGTGTGCCCTGCGGCCAATGCCGCACGATCGCATCGCGCAGGCGCTGGCCGTTGTCGGCCAGGGTGCGGCGTAGCTTGCGCAGATGCCGTTCCAGATCGTGTTGCGCGAGATAATCGGCCAATGCCAGTTGCGGCAAGCTGGCGCTGCCAACGGTGGAAAAATACTTGGCGCGTACCAGTGCGTCGGTCCAGTCGCCGCCGAGCAGCCAGCCCACGCGTAGCCCGGGCGACAGTACCTTGGAGAACGAGCCGCAGGTGATCACGTTGTTGTGCGTGTCGAAGTGGCGCAGCGGGCGCGGTCGCTGGCCCGACCAATCCAGCTCCCCGTAGATATCGTCTTCGATCACCACGGTGCCGTGGCGTGCGCAGCTGTCGAGCAGCGCGCGCTTGGCACTGTCGGGGGTGAGGCTGCCATTGGGATTGTTGAAGTTGGGTACCAGCACTGCGGCGCGTGCCGGCGTGTGTTGCAGCAGCACGTCCAGACGCGCGACATCGATGCCGTGGCCGGCGCGGCTGGGCACTTCCAGCACCTTGAGCCGCAACGCCGCCACGGCCTGCAGTATGCCGTGATACGTGGGCGCTTCCACCAGCACCACATCGCCCGGTGCGGTGAGCGTGCGCAGCGCCAGGCTGATGGCTTCCATCGCGCCGGCGGTGATCACCACTTCTTCCGCAGCCACCGTGGTTGCGCAGTGCGCATAGCGTTGTGCGATCTGTCGGCGCAGTGCGGCGTGGCCTTGCGGCGGTGCGTAGTCCAGCGCAGCGTTGCGTTGGCGCCGCAACTGACGTGAGAGTGCTGCCGCCAACTGCGCAGCCGGTAACAGCGCAGCGGCGGGAGTGGCGGTGTGCAGCGGCAGCAGGTCGGTGCGCGCCAGGGTGTCGAGCACGCGCTGCAAGGCCGGGTTGTCGACCATGCCCGGTTTGCGCCGACGCGTTGCGGGTGCTGCAGCTGGCAACGCAGACGCCGTGGTACGCACGAAGTAACCGGAGCGTGGCCGCGCTTGCACGCGTCCTTCGCGCTCCAATTGCAGGCAGGCCTGCACTGCGGTGGCTGTGCTGATGCCGTGGTTGGCAGCCAGTTGCCGGATCGAGGGCAGGCGCTCGCCGGCACGCAAGGTGCCGCCGTCGATCTGCTGTCGCAGCTGCGTGGCTAGCGATTCGTACAGAAGCATATGCCGGCACCTTCCATCTGTATTGGTCGATTTTCAGCTTATCTGAATCTGTCATGGTCGTGTGCCGCGTTGCAGACTGGCTGTGCCCGGTGAGTGCGCCAGGTGTGGGTTCTCTTCTGTGGGGTTGGCCGTGCTGCTTTCAGTATTTATCGTCGATGCGTTCACCACAGTGCGGTTCAAGGGTAATCCTGCTGCGGTGGTGCCGTTGCAGAGCTGGCTACCGGAGCCGCTGATGCAGGCGATTGCCAGCGAACACAATCTGTCGGAGACCGCATTCTTCGTTCGCGACGAGAGCGGTGTCTTTGACATCCGTTGGTTTTCCCCTCTCAAGGAGGTCGGCTTTTGCGGGCATGCGACATTGGCCAGCGCGTTCGTGATTGCGATGCATCACGACGTTGTTTTTCCGTTGCGATTGCGCGCGCCGGCTGTCGGTGAGATCGAGGTCGCCAGGGTGGCCGAGCATACCTTCGAACTGCGCTTCCCCAACCAGATGCCGCTGTTGCTGTCGGTAGTGCCGCAAGCCTTGTTGGCGTCTTTGTCGATCGCGCCGCAGGCTGTGTATGCGAATGCGCAGGCGTATATCGCTGTCTACGCCGATGAAGACCAGGTGCGTGAGGTGACGCCCGATCTCAGCCGGATGCTGGCGCTGGCGCCGCGTGATGTAGCGGTCACCGCGCCAGGGACCGGGCACGACTTCGTCTCGCGCTATTTCTGGCCGGCCAATGGCGGCAGCGAAGATCCTGTGACCGGGTCGATTCATGCCGCGCTGGCGCCACTATGGGCACAGCGGCTGGGCAAGACGGAGCTCAATGCGCTGCAGGCATCGGCGCGCGGCGGCGAGCTCACATGCCGGGTTGAGCCACAGCATGTGTATGTGCGTGGCAGCGCTGTGCAGTATCTGCAGGGAACGATTGCGCTATGAGCATTGCCTTGTCTGTTCAGGCGACATCGGCAGGCGCATCGCGCCGCGCGCTCTGGCAGTTGCTGGTTGCCGAAGTGTTGATCGGGTCGGTGGGGGTCTTCGTGCACGAGAGCGGGCAGGATCCGGTAACGGCGGTGTTCTATCGCTGCCTGTTCAGTGCGTTGTTTCTCACCGTATGCGGTGTGATCGGCGGTCAGCTGCGCGGGCTGTGGCGCGAGCGTGCGTTGGTGCGCGATGCGGCGATCAGCGGTGTGCTGCTGGTGTTGAACTGGGTGGCGTTGTTCGCCGGCATGGCGCGCTCGTCGATCGGCGTGGCGACGATGGTGTATCACGTGTTTCCGTTCGTGATGCTGATCCTGGCGGCGTTGCTGCAGGGCGAGCGCACGCGGCGCGCCGATCTGGGCTGGACGCTGCTGGCGTTCGTGGGTGTGGCGTGTTCGGCCGATCCGGCGCGGCTGTGGCAGGCGGCCGAGCGCGGCTATCTGCTCGGGATTGCGCTGACCCTGCTGGCGGCCCTGCTATGCGGCGCATCCTTGCTGATGTCGCGACGCATCAGTCGCGAGCGGCCGTTGGCGGTGGTCACGGTGCAGTGCTGGGTCGGGACGGTATTGCTGGCCGGATTTTCGAGCAGTGCCGCGTTGCATCCGGGCATGCATTGGGTGTGGCTGGTGGGCCTGGGCGTGATCCACAGCGGGATCGTGTACGTGCTGTTTTATTCGGCCTACCGGCATCTGCCTGTGGCCACGATCGCGGTACTGGCCTTCGTGTACCCGCTGGTCACGCTGTTGCTGGACTATCTTCTGTATGGCCATGCGCTGGTGCCGGTGCAATGGCTGGGCCTGGCGTTGATCGTGCTCGGCACGCTGGCGGTGAACCTCAAATGGCGCTGGCCACGCCGCGCATTGGCGCGGGCATGACCGCGCGCCGCCACGCATGCAGCATGGCGGCGCACACCGTCAACGCACGTCGCGCATTTCCCAGTGATGGCCGGCCAGGGCCTGCATGCGCTGTTTGAACAGGTCGCCGGGGATGCTGGTGGTGGCGACCAGGTCGATGCGCAGGTCGTCTTGCTTGCCGGTGACGGTGGCCGACGGATCGGTGATGCCCAGTGCCGGGTCCACCTCGTCCGGGTCGGCCTGGAGCTGGCGCCAGCGGTCGAACCAGGCCGGGTCACGCAGTGCGGCCTGCAACTGTTCGGCAAACGCGTCGGCGCCGTTGGCGGTGAAGCTCACCGATGGCGCGCTGCCGCGGGCGAGCTTGGGGTCGGGCAGGCTGATCGAGTAGCTGACAGGCATGGACACACTCCGTTGAATGACGGCGGCACACTAGCCGAGGCGGGGTGAGAACGCCGTCGAAGGCCGTGTGCCGTCCAGCGTTTGCTTCAGGCAGAAAAGCCATGCGCTTCGGCGGCGAAGGCCACCGCCAGTGCGCCCTTGCCCACGTTGACCATGCCGGTCAGGCTCATCACGCTTTCGAACAGCTCCACCCCATGGCTCTGACAGGCGGCCTGCAACGCGGCATAGCCGGGCAGGGCATGCAGCTCGGCCAGCTCGCCGCCATAGCCCACGCACACGGTGGGTGTCATCAGACCCTCGCGGAGCTTGCGCACGGTGAAGCCGAACAGTTTCTCGGCCGACGGCTCGAAGCCCTTGAGCTTGGCCACCGGTTCAGTGACGCCACGATACGCGCGCAGCACCGGCTTGATATCCAGTGCGCTACCCAGCGCCGCGCCGATCAGGCCCACGCTGCGATCGCCCTTGGTGCGCGCGCGCGCACGCAGGTAATACAGATCGCGCGGAATCATGTAGCCATAGGTGTGTTCGGCCAGCTGCTCCAGCCGCGTGCGGATCGCCGCCACGCCCTGGCCCTGCTCGCGCAGGCGCACCGCTTCCACCGCGGTGACGCCCTGGCCGGCAAACAGGTTCAAGGTATCGATCACGCGCAACGCGAATGGCGAGCTGTGACCTGCGGCCTGACGGATCGGCTTGTAGTCGTTGAGGATCGCGAAACTGGCCTGCATGGCGTTGTCGTAGATCTGGCTGCGCAGCTTGGAGATGGTCAGGCAGAACACGTGGTCGTAATCGATGACCAGGCGCTGCAGGAACAGATCGCGGATCTGGTTGACCGAAAACGGAGTGGTTTCCGCCTCGTGTCCACGTTCGGCTACGTGCGCCTGCAGAAAGCTCAGCGTGGCTTCTTCATCGCGGTGATCGGCCAGCACGGCTTCGCCGATGCGGACGCTGATCGGCAGCACGATCACGTTGTTGCGTTGGATGAAGTCCTGCGGCAGATCGCACGCACTGTCCACCACGATTCCGATGCGCATCGTCGCCCCCTCCGGCTATTGCGTCGTCTCTACAAGTGCAAACGCTATCGCAAAACCGGCCTGGCGCGTAGACCCATCGGCTGACTGCGTGTGCCGGCCCCGGGCCTGACCGTGGCCAATCGGGCGTCTACAGCGGCCAGGTGCCGGGCGGGCCACTAGGGCCGACGCAGGCCGGGGGAGGCATGTGGCTCTGCACCATTTGCGTGCCAGGTCGTGCCGGAACACTGAGCGATACATGGTGCCTGGCCGGGCCAATGGTGACGAACTGAGGACCAGGACACGTTCGGGCTGCAAGGTAGCGCCCGCTATCGTGCTTGGCGGGGCTGTCCTGCCGGAATCGCTATAGCTCCTTTCGCGGGGCCGCTGCTAGGGTCGGCCGCAACCGCTGCAGGGCGGTCCCGGGAGCGCCGCACTGGCGCCGCCGCGCTGAACACCATGGAGAGTCCACATGCACACCACCCCATCCAACACCCTCACGCAGACCGGTGCGCAGGCGCCCGCCACACGGCGGCGCGCATCGCGCTGGTGGAAGGCCGCGCTGGCAATCGGCCTGGTCGCGCTGGCACCGGCGGCGCTGGCCGGGCCGTACAAGATCTTTGGCAAACACTATGCATGGGTCAACAATTTCAACGACCCCAACAACATCATCCAGGGCACCTTCGGCACCGGTAGCACGCCGGAGCTCACCGTCACCTTCAACTTCGCCGACTACAACCTGTACGGATATCCGGCGATCGTGCGCGGCTGGCATTACGACTGGAATCCGACCACCGACACGTTGTTCCCCAAGCAGATTTCCTCGATTTCCTCGCTGCCGTTCAAGTTCACCTACAGCGCCGGCGGCACCAACCTGGCGGGCGACTTTGCCTACGACATCTTCTTCCGCTGGGATACCGCCAAGGGCAACCCGCAGCTGGAAGTGATGATCTGGGGCGACCACAACTCCTGGCCGATCGGCACTGTCACCGCCACCAAGGTGATCACTGCCGGCGGGCGCACGTTCGATCTGTGGGAAGGCTTCAACTCCGGTGCCGGCTATTACGTCTACACCTTCATCCCGACCGGTACCGCTGGCCAGCCGACGCTCAAGACCAGCGGCAATCTCAACATCGATGCCAAGCCGTTCCTGACCTGGCTGCAGAACAACCGTTCCAAGGACGGCCGTTACAACAACAGCATGTATCTGCATGCGGCCGAAGCGGGGTTTGAAGTGGTGCGCGGCAATGGCTGGGCCAAGGTCAGCGCCACGATGGACGCCAAGTAAGCCCCAAGCGTCGCGCATGGACCGTCAGCGCAGCGGTGTCGGTCCATGCAGGCGTAGGTCGGTGATGGGCTGCACGGTGGTCCGCACGCTGCGACCCGATGGTGGCTACCGCTGAACTACGCTGTATCGCACAACGATGTGGTCGTTTGGGCGGCGCATGCAGACGCATGCGTCGCGCATCGGACGAGGCCACGGTGATCGGTCTGCAGGGATGGCCATGTTCGCGCCCCGTCAGTGCGCGGGCATTCGGCGTGGCGTCAAGGCGTCATTGCGCCGGATGTGCCCACGGTCATCGCCCACCCGCTGGCGTGTTGCCAGATGGCGAGCGTGGCCCATCCATCCATCATCGGAGTTCACCTCATGCATGTGCACGCTCGTTTCCGTCTGTCCTTGCGTTGCGGCGTTTTGCCGCGCGCCGCTGCGCTGGCCCTGGTACTGGTCGCCTCCGGCGCCAGCGCCGCGACCGGCGAGACCAAGGTCTACGGTACGCAATACGCTTACAACAATAATTTCAACGACAATACCAACAACATCAAGCCGACCTTCGGCTCCGGCAGCACGCCCAGCCTGACCGTCACCTATAACTTGCCCAGTGGGCAGTTGTACGGGTATCCGGCGATCTGCCGCGGCTGGCATTACACGATGAACCCGGCCACCGACAGCTATTTCCCGCACCAGGTCTCGAAGGTGGGCAGCCTGAGCGGGACGCTGGCCTTTACCACCAAGGGCAGCGGACAGACCGGCGACTTTGCCTACGATCTGTTTTTCCGCAAGGACACCAGCAAGGGCAATCCGCAGCTGGAAGTGATGATCTGGGGCGCCAACAATTCCTACCCGCTGGGCACGTTGACGGCGTCCAATGCATTCACCTCCGGCGGTGTGACCTACGATCTGTGGGAAGGCAATAACTCGGCCGCCGGCTACTACGTCTATACCTTCATTCCGCATGGCAGCGCCGGCAACAGCAATGCGCTTCCGGCCAAGGGCAGCCTCAATGTCGACGTCAAGGCATTTTTGACGAGATTGCAGGCGCTACGCGGCGGCGATGGCCGCTACAGCAGCGATCTGTATCTGCAGGTGGTGGAGGGCGGTTTCGAGGTCACCGGCGGGATGGGCTCGGTATCGCTCACCGGTTCGATCGCGGCCAAATAGACCCGGCAACTCGCCATCGATGCGATGGCATGGCGCATGCATCAAGCGCGGTCGGCATGCTGTCGGCGCGCAACGCCCGATGCGCCGTCATCCACGGATGGCAACGCCAGCTTGAAGCATGGCCACCATTGCACGTAGGTTCGCGCAGTGGTGGCCATGCCGGTGTTTACAGCAGGCGCATCGGATTTACGGCACTACCAACTGGATGCTGTCGAACACGACCGCCGGGCTGAGGTAGCCGTTGTCCGGCGATCCCGATGCAAGCCCGATCTCGATGCGGTTGCTGCCGGCCTGCAGTGCCGAGGCGGGAATGTCCACCTCATACAGCGTGTTGTTGCCGCGCGTGGTGCCGCGGGTGATGCCACGCGTCTTGGGCTGGTTGGGGACGGCAGGAAGCGGTCCATTCCAGCGTGCGTTGACGGCAACCTGCGGGCGCGCGCCGAACTGCGCCAGTGGCACGAACATCCGCAGGCGATAGCTGCGGACTTCATTGGATGTCAGGGTGAAGTCGATGCGGGTCGGCGTGTTGATGCTGCGCCACTGCACGGCGGGAAAACTCCCCACGCTGCTCGATCCTATGCTGTAGGTGACCGGCACCCAGCGCATGCGCGTGTCGGACGGATGCGCACGCGGCAGCAGGTCGGCATGGCGAAATCCGGCCGGCGTGCCGTCGGGCACACCGATCTGCCATTTCACCGTGCCCGGCAAGGTCACGGCCTGCAAGGCCACCTGCGGGCTTGCATTGGCGAATACTTCCACCTCGCGTTGCGCCACTTCCAGCTCGTTCTGGTACAGGGTCATGCGGTAGCGGCCCGGGCGCACGCCGGCCACCTGGTAATCGCCGCTGCCGTTGGCGGTGGCCCAGTACTGCGCCTGGTCGTTGCGCAAGCCGATCACGGCCGGTTGACCGGACAGCACGCCGCCGACCCGACCGCTCACCGCACCGCGCCCGCTGCCGGCCAGATAGCCGCTCAGCCCCAACGTGGCATCGACAAAGTCGGTGCTCAGCTGCGCGCTGTTCGGAGCGCCGCCGTCGGTAAACAACAGGCCGTAGACGCCATGCAGGCCGCCGCGAAACGCTTCGGTCTGGGTGTGGTCGGAATACATGTAGTTGTAGAGCTCATGCGTCACGCGGGTCTTTTGCGTGGCGATGTCCTTGAAGAACGGCCCGCCGGAACTGCGCTCGCGGTTGCTCATCAGCATGAACACCGCAATCCCCGAGCCGCTGACCCCATGCACCCGGTCGTCGATCATGCGGCGCGCCGAATAGAACTTGGAGCTGGTGCGCCCGTCCGGCAGCAGGAAGACGTCTTCGCCTTCGATCACGCTGCCGACATTGGAGTCGGGTTCCTGTTGCGCGTTGGGCAACTTGGCGACGTTCAAGCGCGCAATGAAGCGCAGCTCGCCCACCGGTAGCAGGGTCGGTGCGTAGGTGGCCATGTAGATCGCATTACGGCCCTTGCGAGCGATGTAGTACTGGGTCAGATCGCCGGCCTTGGCCGACACCACGATCGCCCCGCCGACCACGCGCGCGTCCACGCTGGCGCTGCCCAGGCCCGAGGCGATATGCGAGCCCTTCGATTCGGTGGTCTGCAGCTCGTTGTCGCGGTAGCGCATCGACACGATGTCGCCGTTGTTGGCATTGACCGAAAACACCAGCTCGGCCCCGGTGTCCACCACCACGCGGTCGCCACTGCGGGTGAATCCGAAGGCAGCCATGGCCGGTGCGCTGACGCCGCCGTACAGGCACAGCGCGCATGCCAGCATGCGCAAGGTGGGGTGGAGCATGTTCAGTTCCTCAGTCCAAGCAAGGGTGTGGCCGCGATGCCGCTGCGCGATGCTAGGCGGGCGCGACCTGTGCTGCGAGTGCTCCAGATGCAGAGCGTGCACCCGGTTCAAACTTCAGCAATGAACCTAAGTGCGGGTCACGCTTGCACTGCGACCTGGAGTGGAACGCGTTGCTGGGTGACTGCGATGGCTGCGCTCGATCGCAGGTGTGCTAGAGCTGGCTCAGCGCGTCGCGGACGCCGGCAATGGCGGCAATCCATTGGTCGCGTTTGCCGATCACAAAGCGGTGCTCATCGCCGTTGTCCAACCGCACGGCCAGCGATGTCGGCGCCACCGGCAGCAGCCCGAACAACCGTGTCCAGCGCGGTTGCAGCGACACGATTGCGCTCAGCGGCACGGCGAGCGAACGCGTTTGCACGTTGAAGGCGTGTGGCTGGAACAGCAGCGCGTCTGCAGTGAGGATCAGGCGCCCGCCCACGGCCTCGATTCCGCGCTGCAGATTGGCCGGCGCCTGGCGCAGCACCGCGCGTTGGATCGAGCGCAATCCGCCGCCTGCAAACATCATGTCATCGGTCTGCATCGCTGGCGTCACACGTGCGGCGCGGCTGCCAGTTCCAGGCACCTTGCGCATTGGCCAGACGGACTTGCCAGTGTTGGGTGTCGTCGCTCAGGCAGGTGGCCGTCGCCTGCAGCTGCGTGCCGAACCATTGCGGTGCGCTCAGTTCGGCGATGCCGCTCGTGCCATCCCGGCTGAGCAGCATGCTGGTTGTGGAGATCAGCACGCGCTTGTTGAAGTCCATCACGCGCCACTGCTCGCCGTCCATGCCGTCGCGTTGCGTAACGGCCAGATAGCGGCTGCGATCCGGCGCGATCACCACCTGGGTACCGCCGGGAAGCTGCTCACCGCTGCGGGTGTCGATCAGCACGCCGGAAAAAGTGTCGCCATCGCGATGATGCAGCAACACGTACGCATCGCGGCGATCGCAATAGCGGTACTCGGCGCCGTCCAGCGGCGCATCGTAGGGCGGGGTGTCGTCGAACACCTGCGTGCCTGCATCGGTTTCCACGTCCAGCCGATGCGCGCCCACGCGCCGCACGCGATCGCGCGCGCCTGCGGCAAGCGCGGCGGCCTCGCGCGCGGCATCGTCCAGATCCGGGCAGTGCAAGCTCACTGCGGTGCGGGCAGGCGTCGTTGCAGCGGCAGCGATCGCCCCGGCACTCGATGACGGGGCGGATGCGCTTTCGCGCCCACAGGCGCCCAGCGCAAGCACGGTGGCAATGGCGGCGCAGCGGACGATGGCTGAAGACAGAAGGGGGGACATGGCATTCCAGGAAAAACAGGATCAATCGATCAGCGGGGCTGCAGGTGCCACATGCGGTCGCGGTCGCAACAGCGCATCGCAGCCGAAAGCCACACCGCCGCCGATGGCATACATCAGCACATCGTGCAGCGTTGCGGTGTTGCCGAGCGCGATATAGGCCGCACTGCCGGGGTGCAGACCAAGCCGGTCGGCCAGATGGATGGCCTGCAAGCCTTCGATCGCGCAGCCGATGGCGATTGCCAGGGTGCAGGCCCATCCCGGCGGGCAGCCAAACACGCCGCGCAGGCCGCAATAGACCAGCGCCACGGCGAGCACATCGCCCAGGCTGCCGCGTACCCACGCACCGCCGATCCAGCCGGCAGCGATCGCCACTTCGATCAGCAACAGTGCAACGGCCACCAACAGGTAGCCCGCCCGCGCGCGCAACGACAGCGTGCTCATGGCGTCCTTGCGGGCTGCCGCTGGCGGCCCATGGTGAAGGTGCTGGCAAGTGGAATGTGGATGCCGCGCTGCCGGTCGTTGACGGTGACCTGCACCTGCCAGCGGCCGGGTGGGTCGCTCGCCTCCGCACGCACGGCCAGGCTGACCTGCGCCAGATACACATGGCGTGGGTCGCCTTCGATGTGCGTCTGCAGGCACGGCGCATCGACCGTGTTCTGCTCGGCATGCCCGGTGGGGTCGATGACGCGGATGCTGCACACCACATCGGCGCGGCGTTGCGCATCCAGCCCGGGATTGGACAGAAAAATCAGCGCGAACAGTGTGTCGCCGGTCGCGACATGGTCGACCTGATTGAAGTGCGGAGCGGTGTCGCTGGGCGTGTTCCACTTCTGTTGCCAGTCCGCATCCGGTGTCAGCAGCAGGCTGGCGCCCATGTCCTGCACGGTCTTGCGGCTGGGCGATTGTGCAACCGACTCGCCCTGGGCGTTGATCCACCCCGATTGCGCCATGCCCGACAGCGGCAGCAACCCGAGGCAGGCAGCGATGATGGATGAACCCAGGCGGGGCGGCAGGCGCATCGGCAGTCCTTGCGAGTGATGCCGGCAGGCTGCCGGCGATGGTGGATGCGCAGGCTGGTGCACGCGCGGGCCTGCGTTGGCAAAACCAGTGCGATACACGTGCGCATCGACGCAGGCAGCACCTGCAACAGCCGAAGCGAGCAACCAGTCCCCAGCTGAGCATGGCCGGCGCGGATCAATCGCAGTGTACGAGGCGGACATGTCGATTGAGAGCACCGGCCGCGCCTGACTGGCGGTCGCCCAGGCGTGGTGTCGTTGGCGACGCTTATTTCAGATACGCACGCGGTAGCGGCCCTGCCTGCTGCAGGTAGCGGTCGCGCAGTTCGGTCTGGCGCGAGCGCATCGGCATCTCGCGCCCGCCCAACCAGACCTGTTCGGCATAGTGCGCAACATCCAGCGGGTCGCCTTCCCACAGCACCAGATCGGCCTGCTTGCCCACCGCGATGCTGCCGATACGGTCGGCCACGCCGAAGATCTCTGCGGGCACGCGGGTCAGCCCGGCCAGGCCGGATTCCCACGGCAGACCGTTGGCCACCGCATTGCCGGCCAGCTGGCGCAGCTTGCGTGCATTGTGCGAGGCATCGCCGCTCTGGCTGAAGCTGACCTCCACACCGGCCGCGCGCAGGCGCGCGGCATTTTCGAGCGTGGCGCCGATCTGATCGAAGGTGGCCGGCAGATCGGCCAATGCATTGACCAGTACCGGCACCCTGGCCTGCGCCAGTTGCGGCGCCAGCTTCCAGGCTTCGGCGCCACCGGCGATGGCGATGCGCACCTTCTCGCGTTGCGCCCAGCGCAATAACTGGCGGATGTCGGCCGCGCGTTCCACCTGCACCACGATGCGACCTTGCCCGGCCAGATACCTGGCCAGCACGCTGCGGCCCATCGGGGTCAGCAAGGCATGCGGCGAATCGGCCGGTACGCGGCCGCGCGCTTCGGCCACCAGTTGATCGAGCAGCATCCATTGCGCCGCTCGCGAGCTTCCGGTGAGATCGGACGCCGCTGCGCCGATGCGGATGAACAAGGCATGCGGGCCGACCGGGTCCGGGCTGCCGTCCAGCCGCACGATGCCGCCCTGGCCGGCGATGAAGGCGCCGCTGGTGGTGGCGCCGAGCGCGGTGAAGCCGATGCCTTCCACGCGCGCCACCGGCACCAGCACCGAGTCGGGGTTGTAGGCCAGGGTGACGTCGAACTCGGGGCGCATCGGTTGCTCGGCCAGCTTGATGCCGCTGTCCACGGTACTGTCTTCGCCGGACACCTCTTCGATGCCGATCTCGGTGATGCCGCCGAACAAGGCCGGCGTCAGCGGGCGTCCCCTGGCATCGATCACGCGGCCATCGGCAGGCGCGGCGAGATTGCTGCCGATCGCGCGGATCACGCCGTTTTGCACCAGCACGTCGGTGTGCTGCAGCGTGCCCTGCGCGGTGGCGGTGTGCACGGTGGCATCGCGGATCAGCACCTGCTGTGCGACTGCAGGCACAGCCAGTGCGGCCATCACCAGCGCGGCCAGCGCGCGCAGGCGCGGGCGTGCGAACCCGGCGCGGCTCATCGTGCCACCTCCTGGCCCAGCATGAAATCCGACACCGGCTGCAGTGCGCGGTCATGCCGGTCGTAGACCTGCGCACCGTCGATGTACACCTGTTCGGCCAAGGCATAGGAACTGAAAGGATTGCCGTTCCACACCACCACATCGCCCATCTTGCCCGGCTCCAGCGCACCGGTCTGTTTCTCGATACCCAGCGCCTTGGCGGCGTTGCTGGTGAGCCAGCGGATGGCGCGTTCGGGCGCGATCTCGGTGCCGCTGCGGCGTGCGTTGGCGATCACCTTGGCGGCCTCCTGGTTCAAGCGTTGAATGCCTTCTTCCGAATCCGAATGCACGATGGCGCAACTGTTGGCCGGTCGGTCGACCATGGCGATGTTTTCCTGGATGCCGTCGAAGGCTTCCATCTTGAAGCCCCACCAATCGGCCCACAGCGCGCCGCAGACGTTTTCCTGCGCCAGCCGGTCGGCCAGCTTGTAGGCCTCCACGCCGTGATGGAAGGCGGCGATGTGGAAACCGAATTCCTTGGACAGGTCGAGCATGGTCGCCATCTCGTCGGCGCGGTAGCAATGGATGTGCACGCGGATATCGCCATTGATGGCGCCGGCCAGCGTGTCGAGTTTGAGATCGCGCTTGCCGCCGGCATCGCCGCTGCTGTCGTTGTCGCCGCCGCTGCTCCACCAATGGCGTTTCTTGGCGGTGGTCTTTTTCGGCGCATTTTTCTGCAGGTAGTCGGCCGCATCGATGAACGCGGCGCGGTAGCCGGCCACATTGCCCATGCGGGTGGCGGGGCCGCCCTTTTCGCCGTACACGCGCTTGGGGTTTTCGCCGCAGGCCATCTTCAGCCCCCACGGCGCGCCGGGAAACTTCATGCCCTGGTAAGTGGTCGAGGCCACGTTCTTGAGCGTGACGCCGCGTCCGCCGATCAGGTTGGCCGAGCCAGGCAGGATCTGCAGCGACGTGATGCCGCCGGCCAGTGCGGTGCCGAAGCCCGGATCCTGCGGCCAGATCGAATGCTCGGCCCACACGTTGGGCGTGACCGGTGCGGTCATCTCGTTGCCATCGCTGTGCGCGCTGACGCCGGGGCTGGGATACACGCCCAGATGCGAGTGCACGTCGATGATGCCGGGGGTGACCCACTTGCCGGTGCCATCGATGCGGCGCGCGTCGGCCGGCGCTGCAAGTGCGCGGCCCACCGCGGCCACCTTGCCGTCGCGCAGCAGTACATCGGCATCGTCCAGCCGCTCGCCGGTGCCGGTCAGCACCGTGGCGTGCTGGATCAGCACCGGACCGGACGCAAGCGCGCGGTAGGTGCTGGGGTAGGGGTCTTGCACAAACCGCGACGCCGCAGACGCAGGCCCGCACAGCAGCGCCGCGCCAAGGGCGGCGAACAGGATGGAACGCATGGATTTCCCCGGTGCAACGAAAGCGTAGGCCGCAAACCTAGCCGCCAGCGCCGTGCTTGCCAAGTGCTGAAGGTGCGGTTGCGGCTGCTTCATCACATGTAAGCGTGCATGCTGTGCCGTATTCCTCAGGGGGAGCGTCGATGATTGCCAAAACAGAGCGCAATAAGCAGGCCGATGTGGTGCTGGCTTTCTGGGAGCTGGCCGGTTCGGCCCGCTGGTTCACGCATAACGATGCGTTCGATGCCAATTTTCGCCAGCACTTCAGCGAGCAGCATTTTGCTGCTGCGCGGGGCGACTATGCGCACTGGATGGCGCGTGCCGAAGATGCGCTGGCGCTGCTGATCCTGCTGGACCAGTTTCCGCGCAATGCGTTCCGGGGCAGTGCGCATGCCTATGCGACCGACGGGCTGGCGTTGCGTCATGCCAAGCAGGCGCTCGAACATGGGTTCGATCAACAGGTGTCTGCGCAACTGCGGCTGTTTTTCTATCTGCCGTTCGAGCACGCAGAAGATCTGCAGGAGCAGGCGCGCGCCATGCAGCTGATCGCGGCCCTGGGCGAGGCGGAGACGACGCGTTGGGCGCAGGAGCATCAGCAGATCATCCAGCGCTTCGGGCGCTTTCCGCATCGTAATGCGGTGCTGGGGCGCGAGACCACCGCCGAAGAACAGCAGTTTCTCGACGAGGGTGGATTTTCCGGTTGAGCGCTGGCGTGGCGCGTGCGCCATGCGCCTTGATGCGGCTCTGCGCCAATGCGCGCTGCCGTCACTGGCATCGCGCATTGGCACCACTGCGATCAGCAGCCGCCCGGCAACGCTTCCGAGCGCCAGCCGGCGCCTTCGCCTAGCAGCAGATAGAACCCGTAGCTTTCGTAGCCGCTTTCCGAGAGCACGAAGTCCAGCGTGCCATTGCCGTCGATATCGCCGAACTGCAGCAGGTGCGTCCGCAGCGGCAGGTCTTCGCAATCATCGCAGCCGCTGGCCGCGCTGCCACGGCGGAACTGCCAGCGGCTGCCGTCGTGCTCGAAGATCGCAAGCACCACGAGCACGCCGGTCGGGTTGTCCGGATTGCCGGTCTTGGTCGGATGGTTTGCGGTGAGCACCGCCACGCGCCGCTGCGGCTGCTGTGTATCGGTCACGATCTGCAGCGACGCTGCGTCCTGCGCGCGGTCCGCCTCGAAGGCCGCCAGCGCTTGGGCCAACGCCGCCGGCTTGACGCTCTTGCGCAGCTGCGCGGTGTCGCCCACCTGACGCAGCAACTGCGCCTGTTCGGCAGCAGTGGCGGCGCGCCCGGCGAAACGCTTGCCCGGATTCAGATCCACCGTCGACAACAGCGGCGAGTGCGCCAGGGTGGGGTTGCCCTTCAAGCGCAGTTTCGACGTGCCGCCGCACATGCTGTTGTCGTCCACGCTCAGCGCGGCAAGCCGCAGGTTGGCGGTGGAAACGCCGTTATCGAAAGCCTGCAGCGGTTGGTTCAATAGCGACTTGGGCAGGGTGGAGTCGTTCGCCACGGCCTTGCCCAACCACACCGGGATGTATTCCAACGGGTCGTCGGACGGCTGGCTGTCGTAGGTCGGCACCAGCAGGACGGCGCGGGTGGGGGCGGCGGCATGTGCGGCCAGTGGCAACAGGGCGGCCATTGCGAGCGCGATCGAACGGGTGTGCATGTGGCGAAGTCCTTGTGGGTGTCATCCATGAAAAAACGGACGCTCCATGGAGCGCCCGTTTCGGTATGCAGCGGTGCGTGGCGTCGGTCGCCGCGCTCAGTATTTCGCCACGCCGTTGTCCACCTCGTCCGACCAGGCGTCGATGCCGCCGGTGACGTTGTAGACGTTGCTGAAGCCCAGCCCGCGGAAATGTTCGGCGGCCTGCAGGCTGCGCCCGCCACGGTGGCACAGGAACGCCAGCGGGGTGTCCTTGGGCAACTGTTCGATGGCGGTGCGCTCGTGCGCATCCAGGGTGCGGAACGGTGCGTTGACCGTGGCCAGCGCACGTTCGTCGGCCGGGCGCACGTCCACCAGGGTCAGCGTGCCGGCCTTGAGGCGGTCGTCGGCGTCGCGCACCGACAGCTCCTGCACCGGCTTGGGCGCGTTGGGGTTGTCGATGGCCAGGCCGCGGCCGCGGATGTCGTCCACCCAGTCGATGGTGATGCCGTCGGCGCGGCGTGCGCTGGCCAGGTCGAACTGCACGCGCAGGCCGTTGGATTCGGCGGCGATGGCGTTCGGGTTGGTCGGCGCCAGCTGGAAGTTCGGCTGAAAATTCGCATCGATGGCCAGCGTCAGCGACGCATCCGGCGCATCGGCCAGCGCGCCCTTGAGCATCTCCACCGCAGCCGGGGTGATGGTGATCCTGGGCGGGCTGCGATCTGGCGCCTGCAGGCCGAGCATGCTGCTCAGCTCGCCGCTGTCGGCCATCTGCAGGATGATGTCGCTGCCGCCGATCAGCTCGCCATCCACGTATAGCTGCGGAATGGTCGGCCAGTCGCCGTAGGCCTTGATGCCCTCGCGGATCTCCTGGTCGGCCAGCACGTTGACGTGGGCATAGTCGATGCCCAGCCCGTCCAGCACGCCGACCGCCTTGGCCGAAAAGCCGCACTGCGGCATGCCGGGCTGGCCTTTCATGAAGAGCACCACGCGGCTGGATTGCAGCAGCGTATCGATACGGGAACGCAGGGCGGGATCGAGGGACATGGCAGCACTTCGGTGAGAGCGTGGAGACCGGGCATTCTACGCCGCATGGCATCATGCGGCATGACCACGCCGGAAACGCTGTATCGCATCCCTTCCCACCCCTACCGCTGGGTGGGCTTGTTCGCCCTCTCGCAGGTCGCGGTGGCGGTGCTGTGGTGGCATCTGGGCTGGGCCTGGGGCCTGCCGGCGCTGCTGGTGTCGCATGCGTTGTTCGTGGTGCCGGTGTTCCTGCCGCGCGCACGTTTGTACGCGCCGGTCCTGGCGCAGCTGCCCGGCGCCGCGCCGCAGGTCTGGCTGACCATCGACGACGGCCCGTCCGACGATACCCCGGCCATTCTCGAACTGCTCGATGCCTACGACGCCAAGGCCACCTTCTTCGTGGTCGGTGCGCGTGCCGAGCAGCGGCCGGAACTGGTGCGCGAGATCGTGCGCCGCGGGCACGGCATCGGCAACCACAGCCATACCCATCCGCAGGCCTGGTTCTGGGCATTGGGGCCGCGCCGCATGGCGCAGGAAATCGGCCTGGCGCAGCGCACCCTGGCCAGCATCACCGGGCAGGCCCCGCGGCTGTATCGCTCGGTGGTCGGCATGACCAACCCCTTCGTCGCCTCGCCACTGCGCGCACACGGGCTGACCCGTGTGGCCTGGAGTGCACGCGGCTTCGACGGCGTGCGCTGCGAGCCGGACGCCACCATCGCGCGCATCGTGCGCGACCTGCACCCCGGCGCCATCGTGCTGCTGCACGAAGGCGCTGCGCACGGCCACAACCTGGCCATCCTGCGCGGCGTCCTGGAGGCGATGCGGGTGCGCGGGCTGGTGGGGATCGTGCCCGGAGCGAAGTAACGCGCGCGGATGTCGCGTTGTCGTAGACCTGCAATCGGGACGCGGGCGGTGCACTGCCCGCGGCATCGATGCACGTGGGCCTTGCGGCAGCCAAACGCGGTCGGCCATGCATGGCGTCCACCAATTCCCATACGCGCCGATCGGCTGTCCGGGGCCGTCATCGATGGCATGGCACGTAGATTCCGCGCCGCAAGCCGACGGGCGTGTTGCCGGGCGCCCGCCCGGTACGTCGTGTACCGGAACAGACGCTTTGCCGTGGATTGCAGCGCATCCAGCGTGCGCCTCTATTGACAGCGCTCCGGCCCGGATCGACCATGCGCGCCCCAGCCAGCTCTTGGGTCGCATCGTGCACGGTGTGGCCGCGCCAGCCTCAGTCGCCGTCATCGACGGCAGCTTCCGATCATGAGGCTGACACCATGTTCCATCGCCCCGCTTCCGTGCGCGCCGCTGCGCGTGTCGATCCGAGTGTCCCGCGTGCCGGGATGACGCGGTCCTTGCTTGCGCTGGCCTGCGCGTGCCCGGCGCTGGCCGCCGCGCAGGCAAACGCCCGCGATCCGGTCGATCTGGATCGCCTGCAGATCACGGCGCATCGCGGCGCCGCCACCGAAGGCAACGATTCCTACACCGCCGATGTCGCGCGCAGTTCGACCAAGCTGGAACTGTCGCTGCGCGACACGCCGCAGTCGGTGGTGGTGGTGACGCGCCAGCAGATCGTCGACCGCAACCTGCAATCGCTGCAGGACGTCACCGATATCGTTGCCGGCTTCAATTCGCCCACCTGGGACACCGAGCGCACCTACATCACCGCGCGCGGCTTCGAGGTGGATTACTACCGCATCGATGGCATTCCCACCGACTACAGTGGCGATGTACAGCAGAACATGGCCATCTACGACCGGGTGGAGATCGTCCGCGGCGCCAATGGCCTGACCTCCGGCGCGGGCAGCCCGGCCGCGTCCATCGATCTGCTGCGCAAGCATGCCGACAGCGAGGTGCCCAGCGGTCGCATCGATCTCTCGGCCGGCCGATGGGACCGCTATCGCGGCACCGTCGATGCGCAATCGCCGTTGAACGCGGCCGGCACCGTGCGCGGCCGCGTGGTGACCAGCCATGAGGACAAGCGCTCGTTTCGCGATTACTACAGCAAGCGGTCGTCGCTGTTCTACGGCATCGTCGATGCAGATCTCAGCGATGCCACCAGCGGCTACATCGGCATCAACAAACAGCGCAACGATGGTCGCGGCACCACCTGGGGCGGAGTGCCGGCGTATTTTAGCGATGGCAGCCGCACCAACTTTGCGCGTTCGGATTCCTTTACGCCGCGCTGGGCGCGTGGCGTGGCCGATACCACCAACGCATTCGCCGGCCTGACCCATCGCTTCGACAACGGTGCGCAGCTGCAGGTGGAGTATTCGCATCAACGGTTCGAAACCGACTGGAAGTCGGTGCTGTTCGGCTATCTCGATTACCCGGACAGGGACACCGGCCTGGGCCTTGCCAGCACTTTTGGTGGGCGCTATCCCACGCTCAGCGCACAGAACAGTCTGGACGCCTACCTCAGCCTGCCGCTGACGCTGTGGGGCCGCGAGCACGCGATCGTGGCCGGCGCCACCTGGATGAATCGCAACGTGCGCAGCTGGTCCAACGCACCGCTGCAACCGTTGACGGCGGAAAGCGTCTACGCCTGGACCGGCACGATGGCGCAGCCGCAATGGACCGCGCTGACCAGGGGCGAAGACCGCGATGTGCGCCAGGTTGCCGCCTATGCGGCCGGGCGCTTCCAGCTGAGCGACACCTTGAAGGCGATCGTCGGTGCACGCATCACCGACTGGAAGAATACCGACCAGCTTGTGCCTGCAAATTCGTACGAGCGCCGCGGCCGCACGACGCCGTATGCAGGCCTGATTTTCGATGTGGACGACCGCCATTCGCTGTATGCCAGCTACACCGGCATCTTCAAACCGCAGAACAACCGCGACCGCGATGGGCGCTATCTCGCCCCGCTGGAAGGCAATGGCTACGAAGTGGGCGCCAAGGGCGAGTATCTCGGCGGCCAGCTCAATGCCGCGTTGGCGCTCTTCCGCATCGAGCAGGACAACCTGGCGGTCAACGACCCGGGGCAACTGGTGCCCGGTACCACCACCCAGGCCTATCTCGCCGCCAAGGGCACCGTCAGCCAGGGGGTGGAGGTCCAGCTCGACGGGCAACTGTCGGAGCAGTGGCGCATCGCGTTCGGGTTCGCCCAGTTCGATGCCAACGACGCCAGCGGTGTGGACGTCAACCCGACCAGCCCGCGCCGCGAAGCCACGTTGTTCACCAGCTGGCAGACCGGACCGTGGCGGCTGGGCGGCGGGCTGAGCTGGCAGTCGGCCATCCACGAGCTGATGGCGGGGCCGCAAGGCACGACGCAGCGGCTGACCCAGGGCAGTGTGGTGCTGGCCAATGCGATGGCGCGCTACGACATCACTCAGGACTGGTCGGCGCAGCTCAATGTGCGCAATCTGTTCGATCGGCGTTACTACGCCAACATCGTCTACCAGAGTCAGTTGATCTACGGCGACCCGCGCGATGTGGAGCTGACGCTGTCATGGAAGTTTTAAGAGCGGCTCACAAAACGTCGCGAGCGCTCCTCAGGTGGGTAAGGACGGCGCGGAGGAGCCGGACTGTACGCGCGGTACATGCCGCATCGTGCACCGGCCGCGCAGTAGGCGTGTCAGCTGCCCTGGGGCAGTGGTGCGTGCGTCGAGTGCGCACGTCAGCGATGGAGACGGTGCATGCGGACACCGCGTCTGCCTGCACCGTTGTCGCCACTGCGGCAGCGCTCAGCGCGGCTCGGCCACGATCAACCAGTTGTTGAACGGCGTGTTGCCGTACAGCGGTGCGAAGCTTGCACGCAGGCCGGCCGCATCCAGGTGCGCCTGCAGGCTGTCGCGGGTGGGGTAGCTGCGCGGCATGCGCTGCATCCAGCCGCTCAGATGGGCCAGCACGTCGGTGACACGGCTGGTGCGGCCACGGCCGCTGGCATCGCCCAACGCGCTGCGAATCACCAGCTTGGCGCCAGGGGTGAGCATCTGCGCCACGCTGCGCAGCAGGCTGGCCTGCATGTCCGACTGCAGATACTGCAGCACGTCCAGAATGGTGACGCTACCCTGATGCTTCGGCCATGCGACGCTCAGATCGACCACGTCGAACCTGGTGTTGCCCAACCCCGAGCGTTGCGCGATGTGCTGCGCACGGCGGATCTTGGGCGCATCCACATCCACGCCGTGATACGCCAGCGCCTGGCCATCGGCACGCAAGGCATGCGCCAGCAAGCCCAGCCCGCAGCCCAGATCCAGGACCGGCGCAGTGGTGCTGCGCAGCTGCGCCAGCACACCCGGATACAACGGGTCGGTGCGCAGCTTGGCCTGCGTGTAGTAGTAATCGTAGCGGTTGCCGAGCGGATGCTTGGGCAAGAATGCGCGTGCGATCGCCAGCGCTTGTGCGCGGCTCATCGGCTGGGTGGCGGTGCTGTGCAATGTCGTTCCTTGGCAATCAGGCGTGCTGCGCGACTAGCTTAGGGCCACTCGTACCGATTGCGGTAGGCCTGGGTGGCGTTTTCGCGATGCATGACCGCAGGCAGTGGCGCGTGTCGTCGCCATCGCGTGCGCCAGGTCCGAGCCTGCGTTGCGTCCGCGAAAAGCAAGCGCGTGGCGGTGAATCGAGGCACGGCAGCACGGTCGCTGGGCATCAGGATTGCGCTACAGCAACAGATCCGCAGCACGCACGATGCGCGCAACGAGGAACAAGGCAGCACGTCTGCGCTTTGGAACACCTGCCAGACCGTAGCGCGCAGTGGTCAGGTGGGCGTAGAAAGCGAGCTCAGAACCTGTGCGAACGAGTGAGCGACGTCGCATCGAGCAGCGGCCGCGTCCGTCTTTCAGTGGGCCCAATCGTCCTGTTAGCCGCGCTTAGGCAAGCGGATCCACAGGCCCGACCGCGCCCAGCGCATCGCGCGCAGCAGGCAGCGCGACCGCTGCCCAACGCGCGTACATCGCACCGGAGGGGTGCAGGCCATCGTCGACCAGCATGTCGACGGCGTCGCCGCCATCGCGACTGATGGCGGTGATGTCGATAAACCGCACCGCGCGCGCTGCGCAACGTTCCGCGGCCACGCGGTTGAAGGCGTCGATCTGTGCCGCGATCAGCCCGGCATCGCCGCCCTGCGCGCGCGCAAACGGGGTCAGCCCCCAATCGGGGATGGAGAGCACCAGCACGCGCGCGGCATGGCCGCCGGCAAACGCGACCGCGCTCTGCAACAGGGCATCGAACTGGGTGCGGTACTCGTCCAGCGAGCGCCCGCGGTACTGGTTGTTGACGCCGATCAGCAGGCTGACCAGAGCGAACGGCCCCTGCGGTGCGGCCGCCTCGATACCGGCCTGCAGTTCGTCGGTGGTCCAGCCGGTGGTGGCGACGATCTGCGCCGGCGCCACGTTCCACCCGTGGGCAAGCAGGCCATCGACCAACTGCATCGGCCAGCGCTGCCCAGGGGCGACGCCTTCGCCAATGGTGTACGAGTCACCCAGCGCCAGATAGCGCAGTGGCGTGGCAGGCGCCGCCATCAAGCGACGCTGCGCGACTTGAGTGGCACGACCTTGGTCACGGCCTCCGCACGGCGGGCCAGTGCGCGGTCGATGCGCGCGAACACATCGCGCATGACGCTGGCTTCCGGCATCAGGGTCACGCGGAAGTGATGGCGGTACGGCACGTTGAAGCTGGAGCCGGGCACCACCAGCACGCCTTCTTCGTTCATCAGGTCCAGCGCGAACGCGTGATCGTCGAAATTGCGCGCGGCCGCACCGACCACCGCCGGGAAGGCGTACAGCGCCCCGGCCGGCGCCACCAGCTGCAGATGCTCGCTGGCCGCACAGGCCTCGATGACCGCACGGCGGGTTTCGTACAGGCGGCCACCGGGCGCGCACAACGCGGAAATGGTGTCCGGCCCATTGACCGCCGCATCGATGGCGTACTGGCCCGGGACGTTGGCGCACAGGCGCAAGGCGCCGAGCAGGTCCATCGCGTTGCGCAGGTCGTTGATGCGCGACTGCTCGCCCGACAGCAGCGCCCAGCCCACCCGCCAGCCGCAGGCGCGGTGCACCTTGCTCAGCCCGCTGAAGGTGATGCACGGGTGCGCACCGGCCAGCGGCGCCACCGGCACGAAAGCCGCGTCGTCGTACAGCACCTGGTCGTAGATTTCGTCGACCATCAGCAGCAGGTTGTGCTTGGTGGCGATCGCCACGATGCGCTCCAGCAACTCGCGCGAATAGCTCGCACCGCTGGGGTTGTTGGGATTGATCAGCACGATGGCGCGGGTGCGTGAGGACACCAGCGTTTCGATCTCCACCGGGTCCGGCTGGAAGCCGTTTTCCGGCGCGCAGCGGTAATACACCGGGCGGCCATCGTTGAGGATGGTGGCCGCCGACCACAGCGGGTAGTCGGGCGAGGGCACCAGCACTTCGTCGCCGGGGTTGAGCAGGGCGCGCAGCGACAGGTCGATCAGCTCGCTGACCCCGTTACCGACGAAGATACGGTCCGGATGCGCATCGGGGTGCTGGCGCCGCGAATACGCCTTGGCGATCGCCTCGCGCGCTTCCGGCAGGCCCTGTTGATGGGTGTAGGGATCGGTGCGGCCCATGTCGTCGGCGATGGCGCGCTGCAGATGCTCCGGCGCGCGGAACCCGAATGCACCCGGGTTGCCGATATTGAGCTTGATCAGTTTGCGGCCCTGCGCCTCCAACTCCCGCGCTCGTCGCGCCAGCTCGCCCCGGATCTCGTAGCGGACTTCGGACAGACGCTCGCGGATGGCGAGCGGCTTTTGCGGGGCAGTGGACATGCGACGGGCCGGTGGCAGGCGTGAGGCTTGGCATGGTAGCGGAAATATGACAGGCGGGCATGCTTGCATCGGCAACGATGTCAAGAGGCGTGTGAGGGCAGGCCGTGAGCCGATTGCACAAGCCACTGCGTCCAGCCAGCTAGAATCGCCCGATGAGCGACATTTCCCCCAATTACCCCACCCTCCAATCCATCGGCTGGCCCTGGCCCGGCCCTGCCGAGGACTCGGCCTGGCAGGCGGTCTTTGCCGCGCATCCGCAGGCGTTGCCGGCACGGGTGGTGGAGCAGCATCGCACCGGCTATGTGGTGGCCGATACGCCGGAGGCCAGTCTCAAGGCCGAGTCGTTGCCGGAGTGGCAGCGGCCGCGGTTCCCGAGCCATGAGCGGGCCGCGGTGGGCGATTGGGTGCTGATGGAGGGCAAGCGCATTGTGGCGCTGCTGCCGCGGCGCACTTCGATCAAGCGCGGGGCCGCTGGCGAGCATTACCACCAGCAGGTGATCGCGGCCAATATCGATACGGTGTTCATCGTGTGCGGGCTGGATGCGGATTTCAATCCGCGCCGCATCGAGCGCTATCTGCTGTTGGTAGGCGGTGGCGGTGCGCAGCCGGTGGTGGTGCTGACCAAGGCCGATCAGACCGAATACGCCGAGGACGCATTGGCGGTGCTCGAGGAATTGGAAGCGCAGAACATCCCGCTGCGTGCGGTCAATGCCAAGGATCCGGACAGCGTGGCGGCGTTGCGGCCGTGGCTGGGCGATGGCCGTACCGCGGTGCTGGTGGGCTCGTCCGGTGCCGGCAAGTCGACGCTGACCAACACCTTGCTCGGCACGCAGAAGATGAAGACCAATGCGGTGCGCGAGAACGATTCGCGCGGCCGGCATACCACCACCCACCGTGCGCTGATTCCGTTGCCGTCCGGTGCCTGCCTGATCGACACGCCCGGCATGCGCGAGCTCAAACCGACTGGCGAAGAGGATCTGGCTGAAGGCGGCTTCTCGGATGTGGAGGCGTTGGCGGCACAGTGCCGCTTCAACGATTGCGCACATATCGCCGAGCCCGGCTGTGCGGTGCAGGCGGCGATCGAGGCCGGCGAGCTGGATCCGGAGCGGGTGGCCAATTACATGAAGCTGCGCGTGGAAGTGACCGCTGCGGCCGAAAAGCTTGCGACCCGCGTCGCCCAGAACGCCCGTGGCAAGGGCTCGGGCAAGCGGCCGGCCAGCGTCGATCGTCCCGGACGGCGCTGATGCCAGCGCGCAAGGGGCCGCCGGACATCGTCCACCACGCGGCGCTGGATGCGCGCCTGGTCAAGGCAGTGCGCGGTGTGCGCCTGCTCGCCCTGGCGAGCTGGCCGCGTGCGTTGCAGGAGCCGTTCCTGCAGGGTGTGGCGCGCGGGCAGCCGGAGCTGCCGCAGGTGGAGTATCCGGTTCTGGATTTCGGCGATACCCGGCGCGAGCTGGCGGCGATCGCCAAGGATGCCGATCCGCATCACCCGGTGGGCGCCTACCTGATCGACTCGACACATAGCTGGGGCCTGGCTGCTGGCCTGCTGGAATCGCTGGGCACCCCGGCAGTGAGCGATTACTCGGCGCAATTGTTCGGCGTGCCCGACGACCCGATGCCGGGCAACGGCCCGAGCACGCGCGAGGCGGCGCGGCATTTCATCCAGATCGCGCAGGAGCTGGACCGCGAACTGCTGGCGCCGGAAGAGCAGGTGCCGGTGTCGGCAACCGCCCTGCGCATGCAGCTGCAGAACGATCTGGATGCCTTCTTCGAAGGGCGCGTCATCACTGTCACGCTGGACCCGGATCTGCTCGCCAAGGCTGCGGCAGGCGCGCACCGCATCCGCCTGCGCAGCGGCGCCACCTTCAGCGATTACGACCGCGCGCAGCTGTTCCATCACGAAGCCCTGGTGCATTCGCTCACCGCGCTCAACGGGCGCGCGCAGCTGCATCTGCCCAGCCTGGGTATTTCCTCGCCGCGCACCACGGCGACGCAGGAAGGGCTGGCCACGTTCGCCGAGCAGATCACCGGCAGCATCGATATCGAACGCATGAAGCGCATCAGCCTGCGCATCGAGGCGATTGCGATGGCGCGCGCGGGAGCGGACTTCATCGAGGTGTTCCGCTATTTCACCGACAGTGGCCAGAGCGCCAGCGAAAGTTTTTCGTCGGCGCAACGCGTGTTCCGCGGCGTGCCCACTGCAGGCGGCGGTGCGTTTACCAAGGACACCGTGTACCTGCGCGGCCTGGTCGCCGTGCATACCTTTTTCCGGCATGCCTTGCAGCGCGACCAACTGCAGCTGTGCCGTTATCTGTTCGCCGGCAAGATGGCGTTGGGCGATGTGGCGCGTTTTGCGCCCTTGTTCGACAGTGGGGTGTTGGTTGCGCCGCGCTGGCTGCCGCCGTGGGTGAGCCGGGTCAGCGGGCTGGCCGGCATGCTGGCGTTTTCGTTGTTCGCCAATCGCATCCGCATGGATCAATTGCAGCCACCGGCAATGAATGTCTGAGATGACACACTGCGTTCGATGAGTGCATGTACGCGATCACAGGGTGATCGCGTCGGTGAACCTGCGCAGGCACGCCCGTGCGGTCTACACGAGGCTGCAACGAGCCGGACTGCACACTGCATGCCTCGCCCGATCCGGGCCATAACACGAGGCAATGCGATGAAAATCTTGATGGTGCTCACGTCTCACGACCAGCTGGGCGATACCGGCAAGAAGACCGGCTTCTGGCTGGAAGAATTCGCCGCGCCGTACTACGTCTTCAAGGACGCCGGCGCCGACATCACCGTGGTCTCGCCCAAGGGCGGCCAGCCGCCGCTGGACCCGAAGAGCGACGAGCCCGATGCGCAGACCGAAGCCACCAAGCGCTTCAAGCAGGATGCCGATGCGCAGAAGGTGCTGGCCACCACGCATCGCCTTGCCGACGTCAAAGCAGAGGATTTCGATGCGCTGTTCTACCCGGGCGGTCATGGCCCGCTGTGGGACCTGGCCGAAGACAAGCAGTCGATCGCGCTGATCGAAGCCTTTGCCGCAGCCGACAAGCCGCACGGCCTGGTCTGCCACGCGCCCGGCGCACTGCGTCACGTCAAGGGCAGCGATGGCAAGCCGCTGGTCAACGGCCGGCGCGTGACCGGCTTCACCAATGGCGAAGAAGAGGCGGTCGGTCTGACCAAGATCGTGCCGTTCCTGGTCGAAGACGTGCTCACCGAACTCGGTGGGAAGTACGAGAAGAAGGCCGACTGGGCGGTGCATGTGATTGCCGACGGCACCCTGGTGACCGGCCAGAACCCGGCTTCGTCGGAAAAGACAGCTGAGACCTTGCTCGAACTCGCGAAGCGCTGATCCCGGTTGTCGTCCGATTTTTCTGCTGAAGTCTTGCGACAGCGACACCAGCAGAAACATGGGAAGCAGCGACGATCCATCGATCGTTGCTGCTTAGAGCGGCTTATAAAACGTAGCGAGCAGTCGTCAGGTGGGCGTCGGCGACGCGGAGGAACCGCAGTGTACGCGTGGGACATGCCGCGCCGAGCACCGGCCGCGCCCGCCTGGCGCTGAGCGCAGTCGTCTTGTTAGTTGCTCTTAGGTTTTCGCTTTGCATCTCAATAACCGTAAGGTGCCTGCCGCTCATCGCGTACCGAAAGCGGTGACGCCAGGTCGATGAGAAGGCCCAGTCATTCGGGCGAAGCGATAAAAATCCAGGTGCAAGAGGTGCAAGCCCCTCTCCCGTCGGGAGAGGGGCTGGGATGAGGGTGCGGCTTACCCAAAACGCTGCAGATCACCGCTCGGCGCATCACGCCGGGCATGCTCAAACATCACGCTTCAACCAACGAACGCCGTAAGCCGGGAGCACAAGCACCGCGCTATCGCTCGGCGCTGCGGCATCCACATCATCGTCAGTCGGCAACACCGTCCATCCATCACCACCAATCGCTGCGAGCGTCAACTCACGTGGCTGCTCGCCGAAGTTATGCACGGCCAGGAAGCTGTCGCCACGCGTCAACGCAAAGAGCTGCGGGTCGCCCAGCGTAATGCTGCCAAGCGCCTGATCAGCGGCCAGGGCGGGAAGTGCAGCACGCTGCTGGATCAATGCGCGTAGTCGGCGATACACCTTCCCGGCCAGGCAATTTGCATCGTTGCGCTGCGTCGCGATCTGCCAGTCCATCGTCGGGCGATGCAGCCAGCGGCCTTCATGCTGACGGTGCGCATCCATCCGGTAACCGATGTCGTTGGGCAGTGCGAGTTCGTCGCCCATGTAGATCAGCGGTACGCCCGGCATCGCCAGCGCGATGGCATAGAGCAGCACCAAGCGATCCACTGCAATGCGCAACGCCGCTGCATCGCCGGTCTCCTGCGCGGCCTGGATACCTGCGAGTGCGGCGGCCATGCCGTTGGTGCCGTGCACGCCGTCGCCGCTGCTCTGGAAACTCTCGCCGCGCGCGTAACTGCCCGGCACCTCATTGGCATAAAAGCGCGCAACATCGCGCAGTGCGAATGGCGGCTGCGCGGCATTGCCTGCCGCTTCGTGCTGCAACACGTTCCAGCCGATGTCGTCGTGGCAGCGCACATAGCTCAGCCATGCGCAGTTGGCCGGCAATGGCGGGCTGTGTGCAATCACCTGATGCAGAATATCGCCGCGTTGCAGCGCCAAGGCCGACCAGCCAGCCGCCATCAGCGTGCTGTGGTAAGCCAGATGGCATTCGTGGCTCTGGTCTGCGCCGCTGCCGAAGTAGGGAGGCAGTTCGGCCATCGGCACGATGGCCTCGGCCTTCATCACCACCGACGGCGCGACGATGTCGGTGACCGCACGCAGCGCCACCAGCAAGGTATGCGCCTCGGGCTGGTTCATGCAGTCGGTGCCGGTGCGTTTCCACAGATAGGCGGTGGAATCCAGGCGGAACGCTTCCACTCCCAGGTTGGCCAGCTGCAGCATCGCCAACGCCATCTCGCCGAACACGGCCGGGTTGCTCCAGTTCAAATCCCACTGGTAGGGATAGAACGTGGTCCACATCCACTGCGCGGTGTCCTCCACCCAGGTGAAATTGCCCGGTGCGGTATGCGGAAACACCTGCCCCAGCGTGGCTTCGTACTGGTCGGGCAGGCTGCGGTCGGCGAAGTGGTGGTAGTAGTCCAGATAGCGTGCATCGCCGGCGCGTGCGGCCATTGCCCAGGCGTGATCGTCGGCGGTGTGGTTGAGCACGAAGTCCGCGCACAGGCTGATACCGGATGCGCGCAGTCGCGTGGTCAGGGCGACCAGGTCGTCGTTGCTGCCCAGGCTGGGCTCGACCTGGCCATAGTCGCTGACCGCGAAACCGCCGTCGTTGTCGCCGGCGCGTGCGCGCAGGAAGGGCAGCAGGTGCAGGTAGCGCACGCCCAGCTCCTGCAGGTAGGGCACGCGTTCGGCCACGCCCTGCAAGGTGCCGGCGAAGCGGTCCACGTAGGCGCTGTAGCCCAGCATGTGCTGTGCGCCGAACCAGCCGGGCGTGCGGGTGGCGTCGAGCTGTTGTAATGCCTGGGGGCGTTGTTGCGCGCTGCTGCCGAGTGCGGCCAGCCACTGCGTCAACCACGCCGCGTAGTCGGGACGTTGCCCATACAGCGACTGCAGCGCCTGCAGCAGGCGCGGTGCGTGTTGGTCAAAACGCGTCAGCAACGAGGGGGCGTGCTGTGCATCCAGTGACGCGGCAAAGGCCGCGCGCCAAGCGGTGGAATCGATGAGGGAGGTGCTCATTGGAAGCCGCCGGGCCTGGGCCCGGCGCGGGGTCCTTAGAAGTCGTAACGCAGGCTGATGCTGGTGGTGCGGCCGGCAATCGAGCGCGCGCGGATGATGCCGTTGGCCGGAATCGTGGCTTCTTCGGCTTCGGTCAGACCAAAGGTGTTGAACAGGTTGTTGACGTTGAGCGCAACGGTGAGCGCATCGGTCACGCGGTAGTCGCCGAACAGGTTGACCTGCGTGTAGCCGGGCATCTTCAGCTGGTTGGAATCCTGCGTGTAGGCATCGGTGGTGCCGATCAGGTTCACGCCGAACTGGTAGCCGTCGCCGCGATAGCTCGGGGTCAGCTGCCAGACGACATCGGCCTGACGACGCGGCACATTGCCGGTGTTTTCCGGGGTGATCTGGTCGCGGGAGATCTCCGCATCGGTCCAGGTCAGGCCGCCGTTGACGGTAAAGCCCTCGTAGCGATAGCTGGCTTCCAGCTCCACGCCGTGGGCTTCGTAGCTGCGGTTGAAGAAGCGCTGGCTGGTGACTTCGAAGTTCTGCTCCTGGGTGCGTGCGGAAAACGCGGTGGCGAACAGGCTCAGCCCGTCGCGACGCCACTTCAGGCCGGCTTCGGCCTGGCGCACCACGTTGACGCCCTCGTCGGACGACACCGAGCCATCGTCGCGCACCACGCCGAACAACAGGCGATCTGCATTGGCGCGAGCGCCGCGGCTGATGCGCGCAAAGGCGCCCAGGTCATCGTTGATCAGATAATTGGTCCCCAACGAATACGACAGGTAGTTCCAGTCGTAGTCCACCGGGCGTGCGTTGGCGGTGTCGACCGTGGCCACGCGCTGCTCCACCGGCTGGATCACGCCATCGCCGTTGACGTCCAGGTTCTGCGCGATCGCAGTGCCGCTGTAGCTGCCACGCGCATCGCCCATGTCGTAACGCAGGCTGCCGTCGATGCTGAACTTGCCGCTGTCGAAGGTGAGGGCGACGTACGGCGCGTTGACGTCGTAGCGCACGTCGTAGCTGCGGGTGATGCAGCAATCGCCCCAGAACGGGGTGCCGTACGCATACAGGCCGTTTTGCGAGCGCGACACGCCTGTTGCGTCGACCACGTTGAGCAGGTGCGAGTCGCGGCCCAGGCTCTGCACGTAGGAGTTCCAGGTCCAGTCCATGTCGATG
Source organism: Xanthomonas pisi DSM 18956 (assembly GCF_001010415.1). Lineage (GTDB taxonomy): Bacteria > Pseudomonadota > Gammaproteobacteria > Xanthomonadales > Xanthomonadaceae > Xanthomonas > Xanthomonas pisi. The sequence continues at coordinate 8,225 of NZ_JPLE01000017.1, read as the reverse complement.
GTCTGGCGCGAGCTGTAATAGCCCATGCGCAGATTCAGCGTGCGGCCGTCGCCATCGAACTCGCGCGAGAGGCTGAGGTCGTTGGTGACGTTGCCCAGATCGTTGATGGCGACATTGAACAGATGCGTGCGGATCGCGGTGCCGGTGTAGGCCTGGCCGGCATTCGGGCCATCGGCCTGCACCAGCTGCGCGCCGGCGCCGCCGATGGACGATGCCAGCGAGGCGGCATCGGTGACTTCGGCCGGGAACGGGCTGACGAAGCGGCCGCTGTTGTCGGCGATGCGGAATTTCTCGCTCAGGTTCCAGCCACTGCCCAGGTCGAACCAGGCTTCGGCGCCGATGGTGCGCGAGATCGGATGCATACCGTCGCCCAGGTCGGTGCGGCGCGGCCGGTTGTTGCCATCCAGGCCGACATCGGTGGGGAAATTGCGGCTGTACAAGGTGTCGTTGCCCGGATCGAAACCGGCAAAGCCGCCCAGGTCCGGGGAGCCGTCGCGGCCACGCACCGAAGTGGGCACCGGCAGATAGCCGGCGGCGCGGTCGTTGAGGTATTTGCCGTACACACGCACGTAGCCGTTCTCGAACAGGCGGGTGAGGTTGGCCTTGAGCTGGCCGCCCTTGTCGGTGGTGTAGCCGGCATCGCGCACGCCGTCGCCCTGGCGGAAGAAGCCGCCGATGTTGAACTGCCAGTGCTCGGCGAATGGCGCGCCGTAATTGAAGTCGATGCGGGTGTTGTCGTAGTCCAGGCCGCGACTGACGCCGACGCTGCCGCCTTCGGTGTCGCCGGTCTTGCTGATGAAGTTGATGATGCCGCCGGGCGCATTGCTGGTGAACGTCGAGGCCGAACCGCCGCGGATGGCTTCGATGCGATCCAGCGTGAAATCCGAGCGCAGGAAGATATCGGCATTGCCGAAGGCGATGTCGCCGAATTCCATCACCGGCAGGCCGTCTTCCTGCAGCTGCAGGAACTTGGCGCCACCGGAGGCCACCGGCAGGCCGCGCACGGCGATGTTGGCGTTGCCTTCGCCGCCGCTGGATTCGGAGCGGATGCCTGGGATGTTGCGGAAGATCTCGGCGGTGCTGCGCGGCGCCGACTGCTCGATCGCCTCGGCGCCCACGGTGCTGACCGACACGCTGGACTTCAACTTGGTGGTGGCGGTGGAGGTGCCGGTGACGAACACCGAATCCAGATTGACCGCGGCGCTGTCGGCGGCCGGCGGAGTGGCAGGTGCGGCGGCGGTGTCCTGAGCCAGCGCGGCGGGCGCGCACAGGCAGGAAACGACCGCACAGGCCAGGGCATGCAGGCGCAGGGTGTGCAAGGTGGACATCGCGATTCTCTCTCTCACAGGTGGTGGTATGCCGACGCCTGCATCGTCCCCTCCCAGGGAATGGCCGTGCGGCCTGCAGCGCGAGCGCAGTAATACGCCCGACTACAATCGATTGCAATCTTGCAACGCAGCATTTCAAGCACCGGATAAAGTGACTGTTTTCTTCGGAGTGACTTGTTGCGGCGCAGCGTTACAATCGATTGCATAACCGGCAGGGTACAGTGCGCTGCGGCCACTGGGAGCCGCACCGATGCCCTGGGCCCCGCATGCCGTCGACCGCTCCTCCGCTCTCTTTCGCGCGCATCCTGGCGCTCAATGCCGGTTTCTTCGGCGTGCAATACAGTTTTGGGTTGCAGCAGAGCAACATGAGCCCGATCTACAACTACCTGGGCGCCGATCACGCCAGCCTGCCGTACCTGTGGCTGGCCGGGCCGATCACCGGGTTGGTGCTGCAGCCCTTCGTCGGCGCGTGGAGCGACCGCTCGGTGACCCGCTGGGGCCGCCGCATGCCGTACATGGTGCTCGGTGCGCTGGTGTGCAGCCTGTGCCTGCTGGCGATGCCGTTCAGTACCGCGTTGTGGATGGCGGTGTGCCTGCTGTGGGTCCTGGATGCGGCCAACAACGTGGCGATGGAGCCCTACCGTGCGCTGGTCAGCGATGTGCTTGCGCCACCGCAGCGGCCACTCGGGTATCTCACCCAAAGCGCGTTCACCGGCCTGGCGCAGACGCTGGCGTACCTGACCCCGCCGCTGCTGGTGTGGTTCGGCATGAATCAGGACGCTGCCAACGCGCACCATATTCCCTACGTCACCATTGCCGCGTTCGTGATCGGCGCGGGCTTTTCGGCCGCGTCCATCCTGCTGACTGCGCGCAGCGTGCGCGAGCCTGTGCTTGCGCCGGCCGAGATCGCGCGCATGCGTCAGAGCGGCGCCGGCCTGGGCGCAACCGTGCGCGAAATCGTCGGCGCCCTGCGCGCGATGCCGCCCACCATGCGTCAGCTGGCGCCGGTGATGTTGTTCCAGTGGTATGGGATTTTCTGCTACTGGCAGTACATCGTACTGTCGTTGTCGACCACCTTGTTCGGCACCACCGACGCCACCTCGCACGGCTTCCGCGAGGCCGGTCTGGTCAATGGGCAGATCGGTGGGTTCTACAACTTCATCGCGTTCGTGGCGGCATTTGCGATGGTGCCGGTGGTCCGCCGCTTCGGCCCCAAGTACACGCATGCGGCCTGTCTGTTGGCGGCCGGTGTCGGTATGTGGGTGCTGCCAGGCATCGAGAACCGCTGGTTGTTGCTGCTGCCGATGATCGGGATTGGACTGGCCTGGGCCAGCATGATGGGCAATCCGTATCTGATGCTTGCCGACAGCATTCCGCCCGAGCGCACCGGCGTGTACATGGGCCTGTTCAATCTGTTTATCGTGCTGCCGATGCTGATCCAGATCGTCACCCTGCCGCTGTATTACGAGCGGCTGCTGCACGGCGACCCGCGCAACGTGATCCGCCTGGCCGGCGCGCTGATGCTGGCCGCCGCAGTGGCGATGCTGTGCGTGCGGGTCCGCAAGTCGAAAGTGATATTGGCAGATTCGTAGGAATACCTTGCTGATATCGCCGGCTGCCGAAGATGCGAGACGTGCATGCCTGCCGGGTTGCCTGGGTTGCCGAGTACGGTGGACCGACTGGCCGTCCCCCCCCTCATCCGCCCTTCGGGCACCTTCTCCCNNCAATCCGCAATCCGCAATCCCGAATCCCGAATCCCCGCCTCAAGCAGACTCGCGCACCACCAGCTTCACGGGCATTTCAACCGATTCCACTGTCTCACCCGCGATCAGCGCCAATAGCCTGTCTACCAGCAGGCGCGCGGCCAGGCCCAGATCCTGCCGCACCGTGGTCAGCGGTGGCTGGCTGTAGGCGGCCAGCGGAATATCGTCGAAGCCCACCAGCGAGATGTCCTGCGGCACGCGATGGCCGGCTTCGACCAGGGCGCGAATGGCGCCCACGGCGATCACGTCGGAGGCCGCAAACAGGCCATCCGGTGGATCGGTCTTCTTGAGCATGGCGCGGGTGAGGCGGTAGGCATCTTCGCTGACGAAATGACTGCGCGCATGCAGGCGGGTGTCGAATTCCAGCCCATGCCGCTCCAGGGCGTGACGGTAGCCGGCAAACCGCGGCGCCACTTCCGGCAGCTGGTCGTCGCCCAGAAACGCAATGCGCTGGCGGCCGCTGGCGATCAGGTGTTCGGTGGCGAGCGCGCCGCCCTGGAAGTTGTCGCTGCCCACGCTGATGTAGGCCTGGCCATCGATGCGGCTACCCCACACGGCCATCGGCAGGCCGTCGCGTGCGGCTTCGTCCAGTGCGGCATGTTCGGAGCTTTGCCCGAGCACGATCACGCCGTCGGAGCGGCTGCCGCGTGCGAGCTGCTCCACCCAGCCGTCCTGATGCCGGTCCAGCTTGGACAGCAGCATGCTGTAGCCGCGCCCGGTGAGCTCTTCGGCCAGCAGCGCCAGCATGGTCATCAGGAACGGATCGGACAGCGGTTGGTCCAGCGCGTGCATCATCGGCACCGCAACGCTCACGGTGTTGGAGCGCCTGGCGCGCAGGCTGCGTGCGACCGGGTCCACCTGATACCCGGCATCGGCGGCGATCTGCTTGATGTAGGCGCGGGTGCGCTCTGCCACCACCGGGCTGCCAGCCAAGGCGCGCGACACGGTGGACTCGGACACGCCCGCCATGCGGGCAATGTCGGCCATCTGCGGGCGTGCATTGGGCGTGGTGCGTTCTGAAGGTTTGGCCATGGCAGCGCACTGCGGAAAAGCCAGAGTGTAATCAGTTCGTACTAGAGGCGGGTTGTTCGCGTAGTGGCGGTCGCTTGTGCGCACAGGCGCTGCGCCATTGCGCACACGCGTCCTAGCGCTGCGATCGCGATTGCGTCATGCGCACCAGTCGGGCGCGGCTGACGGGTGGTGGGTCGCCGGGCAGCGGGACATCGGCAGCCAGGAGTGGCGAACACGAACTCGGCAGCGGCTGGCAGATCGGAGGCAGCGTGCAGGACCGGAGCGCGGTACCTGCCGATCGCGGGCACGGCGCTGCAGGCGCTGGATGAATCGTTCTGCGCGATCGCAGCGGGCGTGCCGATGCGTGCACGCCAGCCGTTTGCAGCCAACCGCCGCTGTCAGCCCATGTACAGACCACCGTTGACCGCGTAGTCGGCGCCCGTCACATAGGCCGCATCATCGGAGGCCAGCCATGCGCACAGGCCGGCGACTTCGACCGGCTTGCCCAGGCGGCGCACCGGCACCGAGGTGGCCAGGCGGTCGAGCACATCCGGTGGAAAACTGCTGATCGACGCGCTGGCGATATAGCCGGGCGAAATGGTGTTGACGGTGACGCCGCGCGAGGCGACTTCCTGTGCCAGCGCACGGCTGAAGCCATGCATCGCAGCCTTGGCGGTGGCGAAGTTGATCTGCCCGATCTGGCCCTTGTGCGCGCTGACCGAGCCGATATTGACGATGCGTCCCCACCCGCGCGACGTCATGCCGTCGACCACCTGCTTGGTGATGTTGAACAGCGAATGCAGGTTGCTGGCGATCACCGCATTCCAGTCGTCGCGCGTCATCTGCCGGAACAAGGTGTCGCGGCTACCGCCGGCGTTGTTGACCAGCACATCGATCTCGCCGACTTCGGCCTTGACCTTGGCGAAGGCGGCTACCGTGGAATCCCAGTCGGCGGCATTGCCTTCGGAGGCGACGAAGTCGAAGCCCTGCTCGCGCTGTTCGCGTAACCACGACGCCTTGCGCGGCGAATTGGGTCCGCAACCGGCAACCACGGTGTGCCCGCTGCGCGCGAGCTTCTGGCAGATCGCAGTGCCGACACTGCCCATGCCGCTGGTGACGTATGCGATGCGGAGAGTCATTGGGTGAACTCCTTCGGAGTTGGGATTCGGGATTGGAGATGAGGGAATTCGCAACAGCGGGCTTTGGCGTTCGCTTTTGCGAATCTCCAATCCCGAATGCCGAATCCCGGCGACGGTCAGCGCGCCAACGGAAACAAGCCAAACACCAATCCACCCGCCAGCATCAGCATCGAGATCAGCACCGCCCACTTCAGGGTGAAGCGTTGATGGTCGGCAAAGTCGACCTTGGCCAGTCCGACCAGCAGATAGGTCGATGGCACCAGGGGGCTGAGCAGATGCACCGGCTGGCCGGCCAGCGAGGCACGGGCCATTTCCACCGGAGTGATGCCGTAATGGCCAGCCGCTTCGGACAGGATCGGCAACACGCCGAAGTAGAACGCGTCGTTGGACATGAAGAAGGTGAACGGCATGCTGACGATTGCGGTGATCACCGCCAGATACGGACCCCAGCTGTCCGGAATGACCGCCAGGAAACTGCGCGACATCGCTTCGACCATGCCGGTATTGGACAGGATGCCGGTGAAGATGCCGGCCGCGAAGATCAGCGACACCACCGACAGCACGTTGCCGGCGTGGTTGACCAGCCGGCGGCGCTGTTCGGCCAGATTGGGATAGTTGATCATCAAGGCCAGCGCGAAGCCGATCATGAACAGCACCGGCATCGGCAGCACGCCGATCACCAGCGCGGCCATCAGCGCCAGGGTCAGGATCAGATTGACCCACAGCAGCTTGGGGCGCTTCATGTCTTCGGTGTCTTCCACGCGCGGCAGCGCGTCGTTGTCCTCGGGAATGCTGGTGTCCAGCCAGTTGCCGTCGGCCGGCAGGCGCACCACGCCCAGGCGGCGGCGCTCGCGCATGCCCAGATACCATGCCAGCGCGATGATGCCGGCAATGGCCAGCAGCATCGCCGGCACCAGCGGTACGAACACATCGGCCGGGTCCACATGCAACGCCGTCGCCGCGCGTGCGGTGGGGCCGCCCCACGGGGTCAGATTCATCACGCCGCTGGCGAGGATGGTCACGCAGGTCAGGTTGAGCGCGTTCATGCCCAAGCGCTGGTACAGCGGCAGCATCGCCGAGACGGTGATCATGTAGGTGGTGGAGCCATCGCCATCGAGCGAGATCAGCATCGCCAGGATCGCGGTACCCATCACGATCTTCAGCGGGTCGCCCTTGACCAGCCGCAGGATGCGCCCGACCAGCGGATCGAACAGCCCGGCATCGATCATCACCCCGAAGTAGAGGATTGCGAACATCAACATCACGCCGGTGGGCGCGATCTTCTTGATGCCCTCGAGCATCATCTCGTTGATGCCGGAGCCGAAGCCGCCCAGCAGCGCGAACACGATCGGCACCGTGATCAGAGCCACCAGCGGCGACAGCCGCTTGCTCATGATCAGGTACATGAAGGTGATCACCATTCCGAAACCGAGCGCGGTCAGCATGCGGGCAAATCCTTTGGGACGTACGGCAGGGAGAGGGTGGAGCGCACCGCTGCGCAGGACACGTTGCGGTGGTGGTGCGTAGCTGCAAGAACGCCGTTCATTGCGTCGCTACCGCAACGGCAAAGGCGACGTCCTTCGTGCGTGCATGGCGACGGCGCTGCAGCGCGGCGACGCATGCCGACAGGGGGTGGAACCGTGGCGCGATGCAGCGGTGCATCAGAAGTCGTACTGAAACCGGCCGGTCACCGCCAGCGTGTGATCGACCACCGCATTCATCGTGCGGTCGCGGTTGCGGCTGTCGATGACATTGAGCATCACACGCAGATTCGGCTTGAAGTACCAGTTGCCGCCCAACGTCCACGACTGCGTGCTGGCATCGATGAAGTTGGGCTGTCCATCCAGATGTTGGTCGCCACGCATGTGGTCGTAGCGCAGCGCCAGTTCGAACGCGCCGCTGGGCCGATTGGGCGTGGCGATACGGCTGAAACGGCCGGTCTTGCGATCGTAGCCGCGCGATTCGCCGGTGACGAACCAGCTGACCAGACCGTAGCTTGCCAGGACCTTGGCATGCTGGCTGCCATCGTCGAGCAGACCGCCGCTGAATTCGCTCTGCCACGACCACGGGCCCAGCACTTCGGCATATTCCAGCGACCACTTGTCGAAGTCGGTATCGCGGCCATCGGCAAATCGCGCCAAGGTGATGCGGCTATTGTTGGCCAGATCGTTCTCCGGGCGTGGCCGGATCAACAGCGATGCCGCACCGTCGCTGCCCGGATGCGAGTAGCGCTCGTGCGCCAGCGACACGCCCAGGTGGCGCAGCCGTGCCTCGCCCATCTCCGGTGCGAAGGTCAGCCGCGTGCCCAGCGCGCCGCCCTTGGTCGAGGAATTGTCGATACTTTCCAGGCTGTAGAGCGCCGTGGACCAGGTGGCATCGGGGCGATTGGCTTGCCAGGAAATGGCCTTGCGATAGATCGGCGCCAGCGTGGTGGAGGCATAGCCGCGTTCCAGGAACGGGCCATAGTTGGAGCCGGTGCGGTCGTCCAGGGAGAAGTACTGCTTGAACTGGCCCACGGTCAGCGTACCGGCAGAAAACTTCTTGGCGATGTACACATCGCGCGCCAGGATGCCGCGGCTACCGGATTCGTATTGCAAGCCTGCAAATTCCGCCTCGGCCTTGTAGTTGAAGCCATAGAACTTGCCTGCCACATCCAGCCACACACGACGGAACTGGGTGTCGTTGCGCTCGGGCGTGCCGCGTTCGTCGTTGTCGAACACGGTGAAATCCCAGTGCACGCGCCCGCCCACCTCGGCAGTGACCGGGCCGGCGTCATCGGCCGCCTGTGCAGCCGGTGCCAGGCAGATCGCAGCGCAGGCGGTGAAGGCGCGCAGACGCAAGGTGTCGTTGCTCACAGACCCTCCCAGGTACATGTGTGAATCACGTTCAGCGATGCACCACGACGACCGCCGTGGCGCGTTGGCTGCAGCCTAGTCCCGCGAAGCTGTCATGGACCTGTCGTTTGGGGCGGGGATTGGGGAGTC
>NZ_JPLE01000168.1 GCF_001010415.1 Xanthomonas pisi DSM 18956 | reverse complement strand
GCATGCAGAAAAGGCTGCTGCAAAGAAAGCAGAGCGTGAAGCCGCAAAAGCAGCAAAAGAAACCGAAAAGGCAAAGGCTAAAGAAGAAGCCAAGCGCCTGAAAGCTGAACAAGCTGCTGCTAAGAAAGCAGAGCGTGATCAAGCCCGTGCTGCAGCGAAGGCCGAAAAAGAGAAGGCCAAAGAAGAAGCTAAAGCGAAACGCAAGGCAGAGCGTGAAGCTGCTAAGATTGCGGCGAAAGAAGCTGCAGAACAGCAAAAAGAACAGCGTAAGAAAGAAGCTGAAGAACGTCGCAAAGCCATCGCAGAGCGCAAGGCTGCTAAAAAGGCAAACGGTCAGCGTCGTGCAAAAGCTACTCACTTCATCTACACTGGCAACGGCCTGAGCCAGCCGCAAGAGCACTCCACCCGTGGGCGCGTTCTGGCGGCGATCAAAGAAGGCGAAGTTGGCGTGGCGCAGTCTATCGATGAGCTGGGCGAAAAAGTTAAAGATCAACTGTTTGGCGCTT
>NZ_JPLE01000167.1 GCF_001010415.1 Xanthomonas pisi DSM 18956 | reverse complement strand
GGATTAACGGGGCCGCGCCGAATACGGCCAACCATGGGGATTTGCGACGGAAGCGTTACAAGGATGCACTGGAAGTTATGTAAGAAAAAGGCCCATATGGGCCTTTGTTTATTTTACGGCTTCACCCTGGACGGGCGGGGCGGAACTTGTATCATTGTCTGGCAAGTCGAAGTAATCCCCCGCCATGCCAATCACGCCAACAATCGCGGCCCGTGCCACCTTGTTGCTAATTGACTCCCCAATAAGCTTTACCAACAGGGACAAGATTTGAGACGTCAAAGCCTTTTTCAGCCTTTTGTTTTCTTCCAAATCTTTCTGCATAACTACCACCCATGTCAACGCACATCCTGTGTTTTATCATTACCTGAAGCATCTCTTAAGGGCAGTGGATAGTAGGCCATTTGGTAGTCTGATACGCCTTCAACATGATAAAACACGATTACGTCTTTGCTGTTGATGAGCATGTTAACGACATCTGATTTATCTTCTGGAGTGAGTATGAGTGCGCCGCCTGTCCTGCTGTCTACTGCCACAGGGTATGTCTTGTCGACAAGGCCGCTGTCCAATGTATTATACCTGACAACGAT
>NZ_JPLE01000166.1 GCF_001010415.1 Xanthomonas pisi DSM 18956 | reverse complement strand
CCTCGACGAAACGCTCGCCGCCGACCCATTCCACCAGGTCGCACCAGTGCGAGCCGATGTCGGCGAACACGCGCGATGCGCCGCCCAGCGCCGGGTCCACGCGCCAGTTGTTGCTGGCAGGGTCCAACAGCCAGTCCTGCAGATAGCTGCCGTGGATCAGGCGCAGCGGCCCCAGCTCGCCCTGCGCGATGCGTGCGCGCGCCTCGCGGACTACCGGGTGATAGCGGTAGACGAAGGGAACCGTGGCAACCAGCCCGGTCGAGGCGGACAGTGCCGCCAACGCGCGGGCATCCTCCAGCGTCGTGGCCAGCGGCTTCTCGCAGATCACGTGCTTGCCGGCTCCCAGCGCCGCCTGCGCCATGGCGCGGTGCAGATGGTTGGGCGTGCAGACGTGCACGACCTGCACCTGCGGATCGGCGACCACCTCCTCGATATCGCGATAGGCGCGCGGCACATTCCAGGACTGCGCCACATCGCGTGCGCGTTGCGGGGAGGAGGCGGCGATACCGCAGACCTGCGCACCGGCCAGCAGCGCC
>NZ_JPLE01000165.1 GCF_001010415.1 Xanthomonas pisi DSM 18956 | reverse complement strand
CCGCTTCAAGGCCCAGGCCAGCAAGGCCACCCAGGCGCAGAGCCGCATGAAGCGCCTGGCCAAGATGGCCGGCACCGAAGCGGTACGCGCCGAGCGTGAATTCCGCATCCAGTTCGCCCAGCCCAACCGGCTGCCGTTTTCGTTGATCCGGTTGAATCATCTGCAAGCGGGCTATCCCGCTACCCTTCCCTCGCAAGCAGGGGAAGGTGCCCGAAGGGC
>NZ_JPLE01000164.1 GCF_001010415.1 Xanthomonas pisi DSM 18956 | reverse complement strand
CGTTGTTCCAGCCCAGCACCATCTCCAGCAGGTTCAAGGCCTGCGCCGGAGAGACCGGGTTGGGCGTGGCCAGGGTCACGGTGCCCTGCACGCCCGGGGCGATGACGTAGTTCTGCCCGAGCATGTCGCCCAGGATCGCCTTGACCACCGCCTGCACCGACTCGCCTTCGAAGTTGAAGGTGGCGCTGCCGCTGCTGGCCATGCCCAGCGTCGGGGCCGGCGCACCGGCTGCACTCTGGTTGATCATGGTGCCGCTGCCGCGCCGGATCACCGGGCTGGGCTTGGCGCCGGCGTTGCCATTGCCGTCGGCGCGCTGATCGGCGGCGGTCTGGGTGGCGCCGGCAGCGCCGACTTGCGGATCCAGGCGCGCATTGCGGCGCACGTCCGGCGGCGG
>NZ_JPLE01000163.1 GCF_001010415.1 Xanthomonas pisi DSM 18956 | reverse complement strand
GATTATTCTATTGAATATGATGGTAACGATGCAACTATCGCACGTGCTTTAGTCTTTGACCGTAAGTTTGAAGACCAAGACATTATTGATATTACATGGTTTAATAACGATTTAGGCACTTTATTAAGTATCGATGACATTTTAGATACAACTGATGAAAGGTATGTCGCACAAGGTGCAACCGTAAATGTGACAGGCGATGTGGCTTTGACCGATTTCAATAATATCGGATGGCCTAATGTAGAACCTGTTCCGACATATAGCAGGGAATTCTCGTCTATTGCAAATATTTTTAACACTATTTACCCTGTCGGTACTATTTACGAAAATGC
>NZ_JPLE01000162.1 GCF_001010415.1 Xanthomonas pisi DSM 18956 | reverse complement strand
CAATCACCAGAGTCTTCCGCAAAGAACTTTTTCCCCTGCTTCTTTTCAAGCCACTCAGCAATGCCTGCCTGATAGTCATCAATCATCGCATAGCAAAGACCTTTCATCTCACGACGATAGGCCATCGCAATAGCGTTGGATGGGATTATCGGACTGCCGCGCCCGATTCTATCGGGTGAGCGGCGTTCTCGTTTTTTCGAAGCTTTCCACGCCATATCAACCTTGCTTCGGTGAATTAGTAGGATTATTGAGTGCTCCATATGCTTGAGAGCAATCACCCTTCAACCACTCCTTGAATGAGTTTACATCCAATTCGTGGATTGAGTCAAATCCATTCCAACCGTTACCAAATGATGCTTGATAAGCTTCTTTCGCTTCTTCTGCTGAATCAAATCCAAGCATACACTTGTGTTC
>NZ_JPLE01000161.1 GCF_001010415.1 Xanthomonas pisi DSM 18956 | reverse complement strand
ATGATCCTGATGACGTTTTTCTTGACCTACCACACGTTGAAATACTCAATAAAGACCATTTCGCAAACATAAAAGCGCAAAAGGGGACTGAAATTGCAGAGAGATTCAGAAAGACATACGAATATGCAACTGGGCAAGCCGTATATCCGACTGATGAATTGATTTCAATTGACACCGATGGTATACCGGAACTTGGGATTCCAGCTTGGACTACTGAAGAGATTGAGACGTTTCTTTTTGAGATGTCAGCGCCGCGCAAAGACACTTCTGTTCTTGGCAAGTTCAAAGTTGAATCCAAAAAGGACATGGCAAAGCGTGGAGTCAAATCACCTAACAAAGCGGACGC
>NZ_JPLE01000160.1 GCF_001010415.1 Xanthomonas pisi DSM 18956 | reverse complement strand
AGAAAAACGTCATCAGGATCATCAACAGACCCTTGCGCATTGAACGCATTAAATTCGATTCTTGGAAATGATGGATTTTCATGTATTGCATACTCGTTCAGTTCATCAAATTTTGAACCAGCAAAAGCGCCGACACCGATGGCATCATAAGTTATAGAAGCGCCAAATGTAAGCGCATCTTTCCAAACTCCGCTTGCCGATTTCAACAATTCATCTTCCAGACCTTCCCACGTCTTGATGCCACGTAATACGTTTCCTGTGACGAATGCAGTGGCGTTAAGGTCGTCGCCATCGTCCGCTACGTCAAAGCCTATACGGTTAGACCCTGACAAACTCCACCCCAGCGTAGGGTGTTTGTGGAGATTTAGCGCGGCCTTAACGAATGCGCGGTTGATTACAGATTTGTCGCCGCCAGTCTTCGGCACGCCGCCATAAACGTGCTCTGCCTTTTTCGGGTCACGCTCGTACATGCCTGCGATAACGTCCAGCATTGTTTGCGACAAGAATGGATTATCTTGCCAGTTTATCTTTTTAACTATGGCATTCTTCGGCGGTCGCATAACAAAGTTTTGGTAGACGAAATCGGCCTCTTCATCCGGGTTAAAGATGATCCATATTTCTGACCCTTCTTTACGGATTGTCGGCCCAATAATCTCCCACTGTTCTTCAG
>NZ_JPLE01000159.1 GCF_001010415.1 Xanthomonas pisi DSM 18956 | reverse complement strand
CGGCGGCCAGCCTGTTCGGCGGCATTGCCGGCTGCGGCATGATCGGCCAGACCGTGGGCAACGTGAAGTACGGCGGCCGTGGCCGGCTGTCGACCTTGTTCGCCGGCGTGTTCCTGCTGATCCTGATGGTGCTGCTCAAGCCGTGGGTGTCGCAGGTGCCGGTGGTCGCGCTGGTGGCGATCATGGTGATGGTGTCGGCCGAGACTTTCGACTGGCGTTCGCTGCGCACCGTGATC
>NZ_JPLE01000016.1 GCF_001010415.1 Xanthomonas pisi DSM 18956 | reverse complement strand
GCAAGCCGAGCAAGCCGAGCCGAGCGAACCTGAAGGCTCGGGAAAGTGCGCGGCAGACCGGCTCACGGCGCCGGGGCGCCGTCGGCATGCCTTCTCCCGCACGCGGGAGAAGGTGGCGCGTAGCGCCGGATGAGGGCGCCTCAGACGGTGTGGAGTTGGTTAAAACTTCACGTCCAGGCTCATGAAGTACTGGCGTGGCGCACCCACCACCATTGTCTGGTTGTAGCCGTCCGGATCGGAGGCGACGTAACCGTTGGTGCCGGTGCTGGCGAAGTAGCGCTTGTCGGTGAGGTTGGTGATGTTCAGGGCCAGGGCGATATCCGCCACGCCGCCCACGCGACCGAAGTCGTAGCGCGCCCCGGCGTTGAACAGCCAGTACGAGGGCACCTGCGAATCGTTGAGGAAGGTGATGTAGCGCTTGTCCACGTACTTGCCGTCCAGGTCCAGGCGCAGGTTGCCCAACTGGTAGCTGGCGCTGGAAGAGAACATCAACGCGGGAATGCCCACCACGTCCTTGCCCGAGGTCGCGACCACGCCGTTGTTGAGGTAATCGTCCTGATAGCGCGAGCGGTTCCACGACAGCGAGTTCAACCAGCTCAGGCCTTCGGTCGGGCGCCACATCAGCGCCAGATCCGCACCGGCGCTATGCACTGCGCCGACATTGCTCAGGATCGCCGCGCAGGTCTGCACTGCGGTGCACGGCGAGGTGGTCAGCAGGCGATTGGAGAACTTGGTGAAGTAGGCATCGGCCGAGAGCTGGAACTGCTCGTCCTGCATGCGGTACCCCAGCTGCACGGTTTGCGACTCTTCCGGCTCCAGCGTCGAGCGGCTGCGATCGAACGCGGCCTGCGAGGTGGCAAACGGGGTGAACCCGAAGGCGGCGATGTTCTTGCTGTAGGACGCATAGACGTCCTGACGCTCGTCGAGTTTGTAGTTCACGCCCACTTGCGGCAGGAAGCTGTCCTCGGCGCGGATGCGGCCTTGCGCCAGCGACGTGGTGGGCACCAGCGATTGCGCGCGCGTGGTGGTGTTGAGCGCCTTTGCGCCGTAGTTCAACGTCAGCCGGTCATCGAGCAGGCGCACGGTGTCCTGGACGTACAGCATGCGGGTCTGGGTGGTGTAGCGCTGCAGGAAATCGCGGCGAAACGGCGTCTGCGCTTCGTACACGTTGTACAGCGAGGTGTAGCCCTCATTGCCCAACGCGAAGTAATTGCGCCCTTGCGTGGTGCGCGCATTTTCGGCCCATACGCCGGCTTCCAGGTCGTGATTGCCCCAGGACCACTTCAATGCGCTGGTGCCGCCGAAACGGTCCAGGCCATAGTCGGTGGTGCGCATCGACACCGGGATCTGCGCCGAGGTGACGACGTACGGTGTCACCCATTGCCCTTCGCCGCGATTGGCGTGGTAGTAGCCCGCGGCATCCAGGGTTGCACCGCCGAACACGAAGGTGCCCGACAGGCCGGCAAGATTGTCGCGGCGCAGGCCGCCGCCGGCGTAATAACTGGCATCGAGCCAGCTGTAATCGCTGGGCAGCCCGGCCAGCGATTGCGGGTAGCCGTTGGCCACACCGCTGGTCGCGCCGGTGGTCTGGTAGGCGCGCGCCATCTGTACGGCGGTGGCCCAATCCGGTTGCAGGTAGTCGTAGTCCCAACCCAGTGCGCGCTGGCTGGTCAACGACAGGTCCATGTAGTCGTATTCCTTGCGCCGCGAGGTATCCAGGAACAGGCTCAGGCGATTGCCCTCGCCCCACTGGTACACCGTCTTGAGGTTGGCCTGTTCGGATTGTTGATCGCCGAAGCCCTTCCACTTGTCGGTGGTGGCATTGGCATAGGACAGATACGCCGACAAGCCATTGCGGTCGCCGGTATCGGCGCGCACGAAGGTGCGTCGCGTGGCATCGCTGCCGACCGTCTGCACCAGCCGCGCGCCGGGCGTGGTCTGCGGATCGGCGGAGTAGAACTGCATGGTGCCGCCGAGGTTGGTGTTGGATGCGGTGCCGAGCGCGCCGGCGCCTTGTGCGATCTCCACCGACCCGAGGTTTTCGGAAATGATGGCGCGGGTGATGTGCAGGCCGTTGGTGACGCCGTAGCTCATGTTGCCCAGCGGAATGCCGTCGAGCGTATAGCCCAGGCGGCTCTGATCGAAGCCATGCAAGGTGACCTGTGTGGACCACTCGTAGGTGCCGAACGGATCGGCGGACTGGAACTGCACGCCGGGCAGTTTTTCCACCGCCTTGAATGCGCTGCTGCCCGGTGTCAGCTGCTCGATGTCCTGCCGGCTGATGCGCTGCACCTGCCGTGTGCTGCCTTGCGAGACGACGTTGATCGCATCCAGCTGGGTCGCGTTGCCGGCGGCATCGGCAGGCGTCACCGGTGCATCGGCTGCGCTGACGACGGGATCGGCGGCGTGTGCGATGACGGGGAGCAACGCGGCGAGGGCGAGAGCCAGTGGTGTGACATGGAAACGACGGGCGGAAGTCATGGGGGAGTCCTGTTCGAGCACGGCTGAGGGCGGACGCACGGTGCAAGACCGGCGTTTCGCGACGCAGGGTGTCAACGGCTCATGAAACATTGATGACGGCGGCTGTCGCAAAACTGTCGCGCAGGCCCGCTATACGTAATGTGTGCGGCCGCCGTGTGCGCTGCACGTCACCGACTTTTGCAGGATCTTTCGTCATGACGTCATCTTCTTCGCGCCGCGATTTCCTCAAGCGCGTTGCTGCGCTCACTGCCGCCGGGGCGTTGCCGTCGTCGATCGGTCGCGCGCTGGCATTGCCGGCAAATGCGCGTACCGGCACGCTGCGCGATATGGAACACGTGGTGATCCTGATGCAGGAAAACCGTTCGTTCGATCATTATTTCGGCGCGCTGCGTGGAGTGCGCGGGTTCGGCGATCCGCATGCGCTGCAGTTGCGCGATGGCCAGCCGGTGTGGAGTCAGCCGGCGCCGGATGGACGACGGCTGCTGCCGTTTGCGTTCGATACAAAAACCACGAGCGCGCCATTGATCAAAAGCCTGGATCATTCGTGGAAGGCTGGCCACGGGCAGGACCCGACGCGCTGGGCCGAATACGACGCGTGGGTGCCGTACAAGGGCGAACTGACGATGGGCTACTTCCAACGTCACGACATTCCGTACTACCACGCGCTTGCCGACGCGTTCACCATCTGCGACGGTTATTTCTGCTCGATGCACGGGCCGACCAACCCCAATCGCATGTATCTGTTCACCGGCACCAGCGGTCTGAGTGTGGGCGATACCCGCGCGCAGGTGGCCAGCAACGCCGATGACGGCAACTGGACCGCCGACATGGCACGCGACAAGCCCGGGTATGCGGCGATGGGCTGGACCACCTATGCGCAGCGCCTGCAGGCGGCCGGCATCGATTGGCGCGTGTATCAGGAATACGACAACTTCGGCTGCAATTCGTTGGCGTATTTTGCGCACTACCGTGGACTGGACACAGCTGACGAACGTTATCGCCGCGCGCGTGCCTGTGTACCCGGATCCACCGCAGACAACGCCGCCAGCACGCAGGCAGATCACCTGATCGCCGCAATCGCTGCCGACGTGCAGGGCAATCGCCTGCCGCAGGTGTCGTGGGTCATTCCGCCGACTGCCTATTGCGAACACCCCGAAGCGCCGCCGGCCTACGGCGAATCGCTGGTGTCGCGGCTGATCGATGCGCTGACCTCCAATCCGGAGGTCTGGGCGAAGACGGCCTTGATCATCAACTACGACGAGAACGACGGCTTTTTCGATCATGTGCCGGCGCCGCTGCCGGCGCTGGACGCGCGCATGGGCCGCAGCAATGTCGATGTGCGCGGCGAGGCCTACAACGGCGTGCCGGTGGGCCTGGGCATCCGCGTGCCGATGCTGGTGATTTCGCCCTGGACGCGCGGCGGCTGGGTCAATTCGCAGGTGTTCGATCACACCTCGGTGCTGCGGTTGCTGGAACGTCGCTTCGGTGTGGCCGAGCCGAATATCAGCCCGTGGCGTCGCGCGGTCAGTGGCGATCTCACTAGCGTGTTCGATTTCCGCAAGCCCGATGATTCGGCGATGAGCGCATTGCCGTCCATCGACGACTACCGCACACGCACGGCGGCGGTACGCGACAAGCCATTGCCTGTGCCGCCGACCAACGCCGTCATGCCGCGACAGGAGCCCGGCCAACGTCCGGCGCGTGCGTTGCCGTACGCCTTGCAGGTGCACGCGCGCGCGCAAGGCGATGGCGCGCTGCAGTTGCAGTTCGTCAATACCGGCACGGCTGCGGCTGCATTCAACGTCTACACCAGCGCGCCCACTGGCGGGCCGTGGTACTACACGGTATTACCTGGCACCCGGCTCGATGACGTTCCGGTGGGCGCCGCGCACGACGGGGCGTATGCGTTGCGCGTGCACGGGCCGAACGGATTCCTGCGCGAATTTTCCGGCGAGCTGGCGACGACGCCGGAAACGGCGGCAGCACCGTGGGTCGAAGCGCGCCAGGACGCCGGCACGCTGGTGCTGGAGATCGGTAACGCCGGGCAACGGCCTTGCACCTTGCACCTGCGCGCGCTGGACTATGCGGATCCGGCCCCGCGCGCGCTGCAGCTTTTTGCAGGTCAGCGCCAGGTGTTGCAGCTGCCGCTGGCCGCCAGCGACCACTGGTACGACGTGGTCGTGGAACTGCCGGGCGGCGCGTTCCGGCGGCGTCTGGCCGGACACCTGGAGACCGGCAGCCCCAGCCGCAGCGACCCGGCGCTCGGTCGCGCCTGAGCACGCCCGATTCGTTGGGCGACGGTTGGATCGGCGCAGTGTTGCGACCGTCTCGCGTCGCGCACAGCACACAAGGTGCGCGGTGTGCGCGGCAGTGCAGTTCCATACGGGCGGCGGTCAACCAGGATGCCGAGCTCCAGATTGAACATGCCGGCACCATGCCGACCTCGACACCTCGCCAGGTTTCCGCGATCGGCAGTGCGGTGCGTCAGCGCCGGAGGCCAGCGGCGCTGACGCGCAGCAGGGCATCGCAGGCGCGCAGCGCCGTCCGAAGAGCAGGGCGTGCGCGCGAGCGCAGAGGGAAGGGGCGGGGAGCGGTTATGATGCGGTCCGGTTTCGCCGCGGCGTGCCGGCCCCTCCCCCAAGGAACTCTCAGCGCATGCGCATCCTGCTTGCTCGTCACGGCGAGACGCCGTGGAACGCCGAAGGCCGTTACCAGGGCCAGATCGATATTCCGCTGTCGCCGGTCGGCGAAGGCCAGGCACGTGCGTTGGGCGAACGGCTGCAGGCGTTGCAGATCACCCGTGCGGTCGCCTCGCCGCTGTCGCGCGCGCAGGCCACTGCCAAGGCCGCGTTGGGCGCATCGCGCGAAAGCTTGCTACAGACCGATCCGGACCTGCAGGAAATCGCCCACGGCGAGTGGGAAGGCTTGCTGGCCAGCGAGATCAACGACAAGGATCCCGCGCGCCTGCGCGCCTGGCGCGAAGAGCCCGACACCGTGCTGATGCCGGGCGGCGAATCGCTGCGCCAGGTGCTGGACCGCAGCTGGCGCGGCCTGGCGCGTGCCGCCGACGGTCTGGGCGCCGACGACACCTTGCTGGTGGTCGCGCACGACGCGGTCAACCGCGTGATCCTGTGCAGGATCCTCGGCCTGCCGCTGTCCAAGCTGTGGAGCTTTCGCCAGGCCCCGACCACGCTCAACCTGCTCGAAGGCGACGATGTCGATCACCTGGAAGTAGTGCGCCTCAACGACTGCGCGCACCACACCCCGTTCTTTGGTGAAGCCAAGCATCGCGCGCTGTAAGTTCGCTTTCGGCAAGGACGTGCGATGAAAGGGCGCGTCGTACCGTGACGCCCTCCAGGTGGCGCAAGGCATTCCGGCATACGACGCATGCAGGGTTGGCGGTTTTGTTGGTACTAGGGGTGTTCAGCGATTTCATCCCCGCACCCTCTCTGTCCGGGCGGCGCTGGATCGCGCCAATGTGGCTGCTGGGAGGCGGATTGACTGCCTTGGTCGTGGTGCAGGCCTATCGCAGTGGGGGATGGAAGGCGGTGGTCGGCAAGCGGCCGTTCAACACGGTTCTGGCGATCTGCCTGGCGCCGCCCCTGCTGGGATTGCTGTGCTGGATCGTGCTGGCCAGAGGCGCACCGTGGATCTATACGCGCATCGCTGGCACGGATTTTGACCAGACCCATGTTATGCAGGCTACCTATGTGCGCAGCGCACGGACATGCAAATACCGGTTGAGCGGCGGACCTCTGCAAGACCGTTTCCCCAGCCATCTGTGTATCGATGAGCCCCTGTATCGGCGGCATCCGGAACAGCGGGTCTCGGTGCGATTGAGCGGTCAGTACTCTCTCCTGGGCATGCGCATTGCGGCGGTCACCGAAGCCCTTTGAATGGTCGTCATCGCGTCTGTCGCGCAGTGGTCGCGGGTGTCAGATTGATGCAGCTGAAGCGTGTTTCCTTGTGCCGGCGGGTGTGCGTAGGGTGGCCGCAGTAGCGATAATGTGCGTCTTTCCGCGCAGCCCTTCCCGTGACCACTCCCACCACACTCACCGACTGGCTCGTCTATATCGAGCAGCAACACCCCAGCAACATCGCGATGGGGTTGGAGCGCGTGCGCGAGGTGGCTGCGCGCCTGCAGATCGAGGCGCCGGCCAGGCATGTCATCGTGGTCGGCGGCACCAACGGCAAGGGCTCGACGGTGGCCTTCATCGAGGCGATCGGCCGCGCAGCCGGGTGGAAGGTGGGGGCGTACACGTCGCCGCATCTGTTGCACTACAACGAGCGTGTGCGCATCGATGGCGCCGATGCGAGCGATGCCGCGCTGGTCGAGGCATTTGCGGCGGTCGAGGCGGTGCGCGGCGAGACCGCGCTGACCTATTTCGAGTTCGGCACGCTAGCCGCGTTGTGGCTGTTGCAGCGCTCCGGCCTGGATCTGGCGGTGCTGGAGATCGGCCTGGGTGGGCGCCTGGATGCGGTGAACATCATCGATTCGGATGTGGCGGTGATCACCACCGTGGATATCGACCACTCCGATTGGCTGGGCGAGGACCGCGAGGCGATCGGCGGCGAGAAGGCGGGCATCATCCGCGCGTGGAAGCCGGTGGTGTTGGGCGAGATCGACCCGCCCTCCAGCGTGCTGCGTCGCGCCTATCTGCTCGGTGCCAACGCGATCCGCGCCGGTAGCGATTATTTCTTCGAGCCGATCGACGCACGGCATTGGTGCTGGCGCGATGTTGCAGTGCGCCTGGAGTTGCCGATGCCGGCATTGCAGGCTCCGGTACAACTGGCCAACGCCGCCGCCGCCATTGCCGCGCTGCAGGCCTTGCCGGTGGCGCTGCCGCAGGCTGCATGGGCGCAGGGGATTGCCGATGCGCAGGTGGTCGGGCGCCTGCAGCGCAGCGACGTCGCCGGCGTGGAGGTGCTGCTGGATGTCGGCCATAACCCGCAGGCCGCGCGCGCGCTGGCGCAGGCGCTCGGCGCGCAGTCGATTGCCGGCAGCACACATGCGATCTACGCGGCGCTGGCAGACAAGGACGTCTCGGCCGTGGTGGAGGCAGTGGCCGCGCAGGTCGATCATTGGGCCCTGGCCGGGCTGGAGGGGGGGCGTGGCCAGTCTGCGCAGGTCCTGCGGCAGCGCCTGCAAGGCACGGCTGCCGGGCAGGCGCCCTGCCATGACACCGTCGCCAGCGCGGTGCGTGCGGTGCTCGCCATGGCTGCGCCCGGGGACCGCGTGCTGGTGTTTGGCTCGTTTCATACCGTTGCCGACGCGCTGAACGCACTTCGTTCAGCCCACTAGGGTCGGCAAGGTGGCGGCGGCCTTATAATCGCCGCGGCACCCCGCCACGCCTGTAGCGCTCTTTACTGTGGACACTGCTCTGAAACAGCGATTGATTGGCGCCATCGTTCTGGTGGCGCTTGCCGTGATCTTCCTGCCGATGCTGGTCAAGGGCCCCGCGCCGTCGAGCGGTGTGGCCGATGTGCCGCTGGAGGCGCCTGCCGCGCCCGGCAATGGCGAGTTCGAAACCCGCGAATTGCCGCTGGTCACCCCGGGCAATGCGCCGGCGGGTGGCGCGCTGGGCATGGCCGGTGCCCCCGGCGCGCCGGCCGCGGTGCAGGACAACCCGGACGCCGCCGATCTGGCCGACCCCTCCAGCGCCCCGTCCGCGCCGGAAGTGGCGGCCGGCAACTACGCGGTGAATTTTGGCGCGTATGCCACCAGCACCGATGCCGATGCGGTGATCGCGCGACTCAAGCAGGCGCAGCTGCCCGGCTTCAGCGAGAAGACCCAGATCAATGGTCGCCCCGCCTGGCGCGTGCGCGTGGGACCGTATGCCGATCAGGCCCAGGCCGAATCGGCGCGGCTGCAGGCCGTGAAGGTGCGCAGCGACGTCAACGCGCAGGTGGTGACGCTGGACGCCAACGCTGCCGCACCGGCGCCGGTTGCCACGCCGACGCCCGCGCCTGCCGCAAAGCCTGGCAGCAGCGTGGCCGCTGCCAGCGCACCTGCCGCGCCCAAGACCGAGAGCCTGCCACCGGAACCGGCCAAGCCGGTCGCCGCCGCTCCCACGCCGGCCGAAGCGCCCAAGCCGGCGCCGGCCAAGCCTGAAGTTGCCAAGCCAGAGCCGACCAAGCCAGAGCCGGCAAAACCGGTTGCAGCCGCACCCACCGTGCCGGCGGCTCCTGCCGCAAGCGGCGTCGGGTTTGCGGTGCAGCTGGGCGCGTTCGGCCGCGCCGAAGATGCCAATGCGCTGCGCGACCGCGTGCGCGCTGCCGGGTTCAGCGCCTTCGTCGAACAGGTCCGCACCGACAAGGGCGCACTCAACCGCGTGCGCGTCGGCCCGGTCGCCAATCGTGGCGATGCCGAGCAGTTGCGTGCACAGGTGGCGGCCAAGGTTGGCATTTCCGGCATGGTGCGTCCGCATCCTTAGAGATGATCTCAACCTGCCGCGCCGTCGCCTGGCGGCAGCGGCTGCGGTGCGAATCGGCGTGAGCCACGCGTCCGGTCCACGTGTTGCAGGCGCCGCAGAGGCGGATGACCAGCGCTGGCGTCTTTCGGCCACACCCGCAGTTTCGACAGCTTCACGCCCACGGAGGGGAAGGCAATGATCAGCAAGCCACGTTGGACCGGCGCATGCGCCGCGCGGAGACCTCGCCAATGATCGACATGGTGTTGGGCGTCATCATTCTGGTGTCGGCGCTGTTGGGCCTGCTGCGCGGCTTCGTCGCCATCGTGGTCGGCACCTTGTCGTGGTTGCTGGCGGGCTGGGCGACCTTCCTGTTGGGCGGCTCGGCCGCGCGCTGGCTGGCCGATGGCAAGCATCCGTCGGCTACCGAGTCGTTCGGCGGCTACGCCATGGTGTTTGTCGGCGTGTTGATCAGTGTGGCGGTGATCGGCATGGTCATTCGCGCCGGCGTGGATGCGGTCAAGCTCGGCGGGACCGACCGCATGCTCGGGTTCGGTCTGGGCGTGGTGCGCGGCGGGTTTCTGGCCAGCGTGCTGGTGCTGCTGATGGGCTTCACGCCACTGCCGCGCGAACCGGCGTGGCGACAATCGGTGCTGCTGCCGATCCTGCAGCCCGGCGCCGGCTGGATGCGAGCGCAACTGCCGGCCTGGCGCATGCCGTCGATGGACATGCCATCCATGGAACTGGGCAACCTGCCCACGGAGTTGGGGAAGTTGCCTTCGACAGGCGATAATACGGACCTGGGCAAAATGCTGTCCGGGTCTGGCCTGAGCGACACCATGTCGCGGGCGCTCGGCAGACCCGGCAACGCTGCCAGCGACGGAGGCAATCCGGCGCAGGCGATGCCGGCCAATATCGATCCGGCGCAGGTTCGCGGCGGAGAAAGCGACCCGGCTCGGGTCGAACCCCAAGGCCAGGCACGGCCACCTTCACAGTAACGGCGCAAGCCGAAGCGGAGAACGCGCACCATGTGTGGCATCGTCGGTATTGTCGGCAACCAAAACGTCGCCGGGCAACTTTATGACGGCCTGACCGTCCTGCAGCATCGTGGGCAGGACGCCGCAGGCATCGCCACCGCCGACGGCACGCGGTTGCGCGTGCAAAAAGCCAATGGCCTGGTACGCGATGTCTTCGACGAGAAGAAGATGGCGGTGCTGGAAGGCCGCGTCGGCATTGCGCATTGCCGCTACCCGACCGCAGGCTCGGAAGGCATGGACGAGGCGCAGCCGTTCTACGTCAATTCGCCCTACGGCATCGCGCTGGCCCACAACGGCAACCTGATCAACACCGAGGCCCTGCGCCAGCAGGTGTTCGAAGCCGATCGCCGCAACATCAATACCGATTCGGACAGCGAAGTGCTGCTGAACGTGTTCGCCTACGAACTGGACGCGCAGCGCATGCTCACCCCCGAGGCGGCGATCCGCGCGGTGGCCGGCGTGCACCGTCGTTGCAAGGGCGGCTATGCGGTGGTGAGCGTGGTGCTGGGCCTGGGGCTGGTGGCCTTCCGCGACCCGCATGGCATCCGTCCGCTGGTGCTGGGCAAGCGCGAGCACGCCGAAGGTACCGAATACATCGTCTCCTCCGAATCGGCCGCGCTGGACATCCTCGGCTACCAGCGCGTACGCGACGTGCGTCCCGGCGAGGCGATGGTGATCACCGCGCGCGGCGAGCTGTTTTCGGAAGTCTGTGCTGCGCCGACCGTCAACGCGCCGTGCATCTTCGAGTACGTGTACTTCGCGCGCCCCGATTCGATGATCGACAATATTTCGGTGCACAAGGCGCGCATGCGCATGGGCCTGAAGCTGGGCGAGAAGATCCTGCGCCTGCGCCCGGATCACGATATCGACACCATCATTCCGATCCCGGACACCTCGCGCGATGTGGCGCTGGAAATGTCCAATGTGCTCGGCGTGAAGTACCGCGAGGGTTTCGTCAAGAATCGCTACGTGGGCCGCACCTTCATCATGCCGGGGCAGGGCGAGCGGCAGAAGTCGGTGCGCCGCAAGCTCAACCCGATCCATCTGGAATTCCGCAACCGCGTGGTGCTGCTGGTCGACGATTCCATCGTGCGTGGCACCACCAGCCGGCAGATCGTGCAGATGGCGCGCGACGCCGGTGCGCGCAAGGTGTATCTGGCCTCGGCCGCGCCGCCGGTGCGCTATCCCAACATCTACGGCATCGACATGCCGGCCGCCGAAGAGCTGATCGCGCATGGCCGCAGCGAGCTGGAAATCCAGGAATTCCTGGGCTGCGACTGGCTGATCTACCAGGACCTGGAAGATCTGGAAGTGGCGGTGCGCGAGGGCAATCCGGACATCCAGCAATTCGATTCCTCGTGTTTCAACGGCGAATACATCACCGGTATCGAACCGGGCTATTTCGAACGCATCCAGCAACTGCGCTCGGACGATGCCAAGAAGCGTCGCCGCGCCTGAAGTGTCACGGCGCTGCGGCCAGCTGGCCGTGGTCGCCGCCGTCGCAGCCCTGCTGCTGTCGGGCTGCGACGCCGATCATGCTGCACCGATCCGCACCGTGGACGATGTGCGCCTGCGCAACGGGCAGGGTCCTGTTGCGCTGAGCACCACCTTGGACATGCAATTGGACTGGCAGCAACAGGCCGCGCTGGACCGCGCATTCGCCACGCCGGCAGGCGCGCAGCGGCTGGATCTTGCCGGTGCCACGCGCGTAGGCGAGGCGATTGTGGTTGTGCGCGTGCGCGAGGCGGCACCTGCAGGCGCGCCGCCAGCGGGTCTGGCCGAATGGACGTACGCGGTGGATTGCCGCAGCGACCAGGCGCGCTTGCTCGGCGCTGGAGTCGGCATTGGCGCGGGTGAACCCGGCGCATTGCCATCATCGGTGCCCGCGCCCGCGCCCGCGCCCGCGCCCGCGCCCGCGCCTGCGCCGGCCGATCGGACGCGGCTGTTTGCGCTGGTGTGTGCCAAACGCACCGCTTGCGAGTTGCGGATCAAGGCAAACCCATGCGAGCAGGTGCGTGCAGCATCGCTGGCAGCACTGGGCCGGCAACCGTTGCGGCAGGCCCGGTGAGCATGGATCTGTTCGATGCCGCGCGTGCGTGCCTGGATGCTGCCGACCCGCTGCACAAGGTCGCGTTGACGCAACAGTACGCAGCCGCGTTTCGCGAGGGCCGGCTGCTGTTGAACGCCGCTGCGCCGGCGCCTGCGCCGATCCGCATGCCGGGTCGGCCAGCCACGCCGGTGCTGGTGCACCCGCGCGAGCTGCCGCGGCGTGGACTGGGCACGCCGGAAGGACGCGCTGCCTTCATTCATGCGATTGCGCATATCGAACTCAATGCGATCGATCTGGCCTGGGATGCGGTGTATCGCTTTCGTGGCTTGCCGGAGGGCTTCTACGCCGATTGGGTGGCGGTGGCCGACGACGAATCGCGTCACTTCATGCTGCTGCGCGCACGCCTGCAGGCACACGATCGCGACTACGGCGACTTTGCCGCGCACAACGGCTTGTGGGAAATGTGCGAGAAAACCGCGCATGACGGTCTGGCACGCATGGCGTTGGTGCCGCGGGTGCTGGAAGCGCGCGGCCTGGATGTCACACCGGCGATGATCGTCAAACTGCGTTCGCTCGGCGATGCCGCCACGGCCCAGGTGCTGGAGACGATCCTGCGCGAGGAAGTGGCGCACGTGGCCGCCGGCTCGCGCTGGTACCGCTGGTATTGCGCACAGGCCGGCATCGAACCAAGGGCGCGCTTCAAGGCGTTGTTGCGCGAATACGCCGGCGGTTATCTGCATGGCCCGTTCAATCTGCAGGCGCGGCTGCTTGCCGGTTTCGACGAAGACGAACTCGCTGATCTGGTAGAGCAGGCCGGCTGAGGGCGGGGTTCGATGCCGCTGTCATGCAGCGGTACGCGCATGCCCTGTCGGGTACGGGCCGCAGAGTGATTTGGGTGCGCTCGGCGCCATCGGCGCTTCGCAAGCGGCGCTGGTCGAGGCTGCGGCGCCCTTACCAATCGGAAGCGACGCAGCGAATCCATCCCTGCGATCACCGTGTCCTGCAAGCGGTGGGATGCCACACCAGGGATTTGGTCGATGGCTCGATCTAGAAGCCAGGCATATCGACCATCACGCTCCGTCCTTGGCTGACCACCGTCGCGGGAGCTGATGCTGACGCTGCATGCATGGATGCTGCATAAGAGCCTGCATGGACGGATTCACCGCGCGTCCTGCGATGGCGGACAGGCAAGGGTCCTGCGGCTAACGCACGGATCAAGCGCCTTGCAAGCGCCGCATGCAGCGCGCCTAAGCCTCCCAAGGCAGCCGAGAACCTTCTCGTTAGAGCGGCTGACAAAACGCCGGGAACAACCAGCAGGTTGCTGCCGGCGGCGCCCCCGGAACTGGCCTCCGACATGTCCATTCGAGACAGGCCCAGCCAAGCAACGGCGATGCCTGCTGATCGACGCGCGTTGGTTGGCGAGCGGCTTTCGGTCCGTCGACGCACCTGGGTACGTCGTTTGACTCCCACCGCTGCAGCACGACGCGTGCGTCTCGCCGACACCGCTTTCGACCGGAACTGTGCGCTACGTCGTCGCGCATGCGGCCGGAATCGCATCCAGTCATCGGCAAGCATCACAAAAACGTAATTTTCTTTTGCAACAACTTGCATTCGGTACATTCCGGCGCGCCCTAATGGCGTCCCGGGGACAGGGGCCCGGTGTTTCGCACCCATTGCTTCCATGTCTTAGGAGAGAGAGACGATGAAGTCGAAGTCGATGTGCACCACGGTCGGTCTGATCGCCATGTGCCTGGCCGGGTCGGCCGCTGCTGCCGGCAAGCCCCTGTACCAAACCGGCCCTGCGCTCAGCCGCAGCGCCGCGGCAACCGCCACCGCAGAACCCTCGCTGCAACGCCTGTTGAGCGCCCCGTCCACCACCAACGCACAGGTGGTGCAGCTCGATGCCGGCGCGGTGACCGCTGGCGAAAAACTGCTGGAATTGCAGCTGGATGGCCAGACCATCACCGCCACGCAGGCCAAGGTGGACGCGTTGGAGGGCGGCGACAGCGTGTGGTACGGCAACCTCGGTCCGCGAGCTGGCACCCGCGCGCGCACCTTGTCCGGCGTGGACCCGTTGAACTCGGCCATCCTGGTGCGCAGCGGCGAAACCGTCACTGGCACCATCCGCTACGCCGGCAAGCTGTATCGCCTGCGTCCCCTGGCCGATGGGCGTCATGTGCTGGTGCAGGTCGACGAGCAGCGCATGCCGCAGGAGCATCCGGCCGAATACAGCCTGCTGCCCAAGTTCGACATGCCCGGCGATGGGCGCGTGACCGCAGCGGCCGCCTCATCCGGCAGCCCAGCCACCATCCGCGTGCTGGTCGTGGCCACCAACAAGGCGGTGACCGCGTACGGCGGCAACATGCAGTCGCTGGTGCAGCTGGCGGTGGCCGAAGCCAACCAGGGCTATATCAACAGCAATGTCGGCATCACCCTGCAGCTGGCGCGCTACGAGACCACCAGCTACACCGAAACCGGCAACTTCACCACCGACCTGCAGCGCTTCCGCGTGACCAACGACGGTTACATGGACAGCATCCACACCAGCCGCAACACCTACACCGCAGACGTGGGCGTGATCGTGCTGGACAACAGCAGTTACTGCGGGCTGGCCTCGGGCATCGGCTCCACCGCCGCGAGCGCCTTCGCATCGGTGTACTGGGACTGCGCGACCGGCTACTACAGCTTTGCGCATGAAATCGGCCATCTGCAAAGCGCCCGCCACGATGCCACCAACGACCCGAGCACCTCGCCGTACGCGTATGGTCACGGCTATCGTTACGGCAACAGCTGGCGCACCATCATGGCCTACGACTGCACCAGCGGCTGCCCGCGGCTGAACTACTGGTCCAACCCCAACATCAGCTACAACGGCGTGCCCATGGGCAATGCCAGCACCGCCGACAATCAGCGCGTGCTGGTCAACACCAAGGCCACCATCGCCGGCTTCCGCTGATCGGTGAGCGATTGCGATGGCCCGGCACCGAGCGGTGTCGGGCCATTGCGCGACTGCGCTACACCCGGGCGCGATGATCGCGCAGACTAGACGCACCGCCGGCGCCTGCCGGCCACGTCCTGTCGAGCGGAGCACTCATGTCCACGTCCTCGCGTTATGCGCTGCTGTGCCTGGTCGCGCTGGCAGTTGCCGGATGCAAACAGCAACCTGCCGAGCCCGCCGCCACGCCACCCAAGCCTGCGGTGGCCGCGCCGGCGCCCGCCACCGAAAACGCTGCCCAGGCGCGCGCGCTGCAGGTGCTCGAAACACGGCTGCAAAGCGACAAGGTCTACCCGGACAACTGCATCAGCATCATGGCCGAACAGGACGATCCGCCAACGCCGGATGCGTTTGAATTTGCCGTGCACGAACGCCACGGCGACGGCTGCCCAGGCGACCCGCAGACCAGCCCGGTGCGCGACCGCTTCCGCGTCCAGGCAGATGGCACGCTGTTCTGGTACGACGTGGTCAATGCGGATTTCGTCGACTACGCCGAGCGTGCGCGCAGCGTGCAGTGACACGCTGTAGCGACTTGGCAATTCGGGATTGCACGCAGGCGTCGGGTTGCCGGCGAGCGCTGCCACTGCGTCGTTGCGCACCCGAACGCGATGTTGGTAGCGGCATCCGCTATGGATGAAGGTCGCACTGTACGGACTTTCAGCAGCGCGATCGATCGCTGTATCCGATGCCGGCTGGATTGGGTGCGCCGCCCGGATTGAGGGCGCAACGCGCGTTCTGGGCCGTGTTGAGCGCGCGTTGCACCGGCTGGACTGGCCAGCGTGCTCGTTGTCCTCAGCGGCACGCCGTCGTGCGTGCGCCCCAGTGGTCGCACTTGGCCTGCGATGCGAAGAGCCGCCGCCACAGTCGCGCAACCGGCGGCTTCGGACCCGCCGCGGCGCAATCCCCGCATGCAGGTGCGGATCCCGGATCTAAAGCGGCAACTGCTCCAACGCAACCCCATCGGCATCCACCCGCAGCACCGAGCCTTGCTCGTACCAGTCGCCCAGCACGATGCGCGTGCAGGTGTTGCCACCGGCTTGCAGGGTATGGATCGCAGGGCGATGGGTATGGCCGTGGATCATGCGATCCAGCCCGTAACGCACGAAGGTCGCTTCCACCTCGGCCGGCGACACGTCGGTGACGGTTTCCAGCTGCGCCTGGTCACCCTGCTTGAGTTCGGCGTAACGGGCCTGACTTGCCGCACGCGCCTGCTGCGCGAAGGCCACGCGGGCGGCCAGCGGCTGCGCCAGAAACTGCGCCTGAAACACCGGGTCGCGCGTCTGCGCACGGAATGCCTGATAGGCGGTGTCGTCGGTGCACAGCAGGTCGCCGTGCAGCAGCAGTGTCGTCTGGCCGTACAGATCGATCACGGTGGGGTCGGGCAAAATGCGGAAGCCGGCGCGCTGCGCGTAGGCTTCGCCCACCAGGAAATCGCGGTTGCCCGGCATGAAGAAGACCGGGATGGCGGAATCGGCCACCGCATGCAATGCCACCGCGACCTCATCTGCAGCGGTGGATGGCGTGTCATCGCCGATCCAGGCTTCGAACAGGTCCCCAAGGATGTACAGCGCATCGCTCCCGGGCACCTGCGTGCGCAGGAAATCCAGAAACAGCGCGGTGATCGCCGGCCGGGCCGGATCCAGATGCAGGTCGGAGATGAACAGTGTCGTCATCGCGCCATTGTACGTCCGGACCGCCGGATGGCGAGGCGCGGAAGCCGCGATTGCGTGAGCGGGCGATCAACGCATCGCAGCGATGTGCACCTGCGCAGGCACCTGGCCCGAGTCCACGTCTGCTGCGCAAGAACGATAAGGGAACCGGGCCAGGCACACGCAAGCGCGCGCGGCGCGGCGCTGCCGCAAGCCTCTACCCGATCAGTGCCGGCAGCCCCCACAGCGACAGACTCGCCAGCGCGACTCCGATCGCCGTGGCGGCCAGCACGTCGCTGGGGTAATGCAATCCGAGCACGACGCGCGATAGCGCCACGCATGCCGAGAATGGCACCAGCAGCGGGGCGAGCCACGGGTAGTAGGCCAGCGCCACGATACTGAAGGACACCGCATGCAAGGTGTGGCCGGAGGGAAAACTGAACTCGTCCAGCGGCGCCACCCAGGCGCGGATACGCACGTCGGCGGCGTAGGGGCGCGGGCGGCGGGTCCAGCGCTTGAGTGCCTTGTACAGCGTCAAGGCGAGCACGCCGGTGGCAGCCATGTGCGCCGAGGCGCGAACGCCACCCATGCCGTCGAGCAGCACCAGCAGGCCCATCAGGCTGTACCAGAACACACCATCGCCCAGGCGGCTGATGGTGGCGAATGTGCGGCGCACCGTGTGTCGGCGGCACCAATGGTTGGCGCGTCGGCACCAGCGCGCTTCGTGGCCGCGCAAGACCTCAAGCCGCGTTGACGACATAACGCCCCCGTGCCGCAGTGATGCCCAGCAACAAGGCATCGAAGTCGGAGACCACATTGTCCGGATGCAATTTTTTCATCGCCTGCGCCGCCGCCGCACCCAGGCGTTGGCGTAGCGCGTCGTCTTGGGTGAGTGCGACGGCGGCCTGGATGAAAGCCGCGTCGGTGTCCACCGCCGCGCCGGTCTGGCCATTGCGCAGGTATTCGCGCGCGGCACCGTAGTCGAAGGCGACCGTCGCCACGCCGCTGGCCATCGCTTCCAGGGTCACGTTGCCGAAGGTTTCGCTGCGGCTGGGGAACAGGAACAGGTCGCCGCTGGCGAAGTGGCGCGCCAAGGCCTCGCCGCGCTGGACGCCGCAGAAAATGAAGTCGGGATTCTCGTGCGCGATCTTTTCGCGCGCCGGGCCATCGCCGACCCACACAAAGCGCGCCTTCGGGCGGATCTGCTGCAGCCTGCGAAATGCCTGCACCGCCAAGGGCAGATTTTTTTCGCTGGCGATCCGTCCGACATAGATCGCTGCGAAGCCTTCGCCTTCGATGCCCCACTCGGCGCGCAAGGCATGATCGCGTCGGCCAGGATCGAACTGCTGGCTGTCGACAGCGCGCGCCAGCAATTGCACGCGCTCGAAGCCGTCCTCGCGCAGCACCTGTTGCAGCTCGCGCGTCGGCACCAGGGTGGCGTCGGCCTGATTATGAAAGCGTCGCATCCAGCGCAGCGCGGTGCCTTGCAGCCAGGCGGCGCCGTAGTCCGGCAGGTATTCGTCGAAACGTGTGTGGAAGCCGGAGGCGACCGGAATGCCCAGCCGGCGTGCCGCACGCATCGCCGACCAGCCCAGCGGGCCTTCCGTGGCCACGTAGACCGCGTCCGGTTGCGTCGTTCGCCAATGACGGATCAGCCGCTGGGTCGCCGGCAGACCGAATTTCAGCCCCGGGTAGCGCGGCAACGACGCGCCACGCACCAGCAATGCATCGGACGTGGCGGTGTCACAGCTCTGGCGTGGACGCACCACATCCACCTGATGCCCGCGCGCGCGCAGGCCGGTTTCCAGGCCGTGGACCGTCAGCGCAACACCGTTGACCTCGGGGGGATAGGTTTCGGTAACGATCGCGTAGCGCATGCCCGTTCTCCGGTTTTGGCTAGCTTCCGGCAGGGCGATGGCATTGATGTTGCGCCGACAAGACGCGGCGGTGACAAGTGCGACGGGATTAGGAATTCGGGATTGGCAAAGGCGCCGCACTGCCTGCGTTTAGCGCAACCGCCGCCCGTCAGGTAGAGACATCAGAGCCCCGCAGCCGACTAATCCCGAATCCCGAATCCCAAATCCCGCCTGAGGCCACAGGCCTCAGGTCACAAACGGTTTGAACGCGATGCCCAGGCCGGCCATGCTCTCGACTTCGCCGATCAGGTCGGCGCGTAGCAGCGGGCGCGAATCGATCCAGCTTTGCGACAGGATCAACGACAGCCGCGTGTCGTCGGCAGTGAGTTCCAGGGTCGGGATGGGGTCCGATTCGTGCGCACGGTGCAGCAGCACTGCCAGCCGCAGCAGCGCAGCCTTGCGGCGGGGGGGCAGCAGCAGGCGGTCCGGCAGCGCATCGAAGGCGGTCTTGGGCACGTTGCGCCGGTGCGTGCGTACCAGCGCCGCCAGGACCTGCTGTTCCTGCCGCGAAAAACCGGCGATATCCGAATGTTCCAGGATATAGCTGCCATGCACGTGATACTGGCTGTGCGCGATGATCAGGCCCAACTCGTGCAGGCGTGCGGCACGCCGCAGTACCTGCGCATCGTCGCCATCCAGTTGCCAGGATTCGCAGACCTGATCGAACAGGCGGCAGGCCGTGGCTTCCACGCGCTGCGCCTGCACCTCATCGATGCCGTAGCGCTGCACCAGCGAGGCTACCGAGCTATCGCGCGGGTCGTTCTGGCCGCCGCGGCCGAGCATGTCGTACAGGATGCCTTCGCGCATCGCGGCCTTGCTGACCATCAGCTTCTCCAGCCCCAGCGCCTGGAAGGCCGCTTCGAGCACCAGAATTCCACCGGCGATGATTGGGCGCCGCTCGGCCGCCAGGCCGGGCAGCTGGATGTCTTCGATGCGCTTGGCCTTGAGCAGCTCATCGCGCAGCGCCGGCAGCGCCTGCGCGGTGATCGCACCCTTGGTGAGCTTCATCGCCGCGCAGATTTCGCCGATCGCCTTGTGCGTCCCGGACGAACCGATCGCCTCATGCCAGCCCAGCGCCTTGTATTGGCCGGCGAACTGCTGAAATTCGGCACCGATCTCGGTCAGCGCATCCTTCCATTTTTTCTTCGACAACTTGCCGCCCGGGAAAAATCGTCGCGTGCTGGCAATGCAACCGGCCTGCAGGCTTTCGCGTTCCAGCGTCTGGAAGCCCTGGCCGATGATGAATTCGGTCGAGCCACCGCCGATGTCGATCACCAGCCTGCGTTGATCGGGCTTGGGCGGTTGCGCATGGGTCACGCCCAGATAGATCAGCCGCGCTTCCTCGCGCCCGCTGACCACTTCGATCGCATGCCCCAGTGCAGTCTCCGCCGGCATCAAAAAGGCTTGCGGCGAGCGCAGCTGACGCACCGTGTTGGTAGCCAGCGCGCGCACGCGCAGCGAGGGCACGTCGCGAATGCGCTGGCCGAAGCGTGCCAGGCATTCGAGCGCGCGCTGACGTGCTTCGTTGGAGAGACCACCCTTGCCATCCAGGCCATCGGCCATGCGCACGGTTTCGCGCAGGCGATCGACGACGCGCAGCTGACCCATCAGGTAGCGCGCAATGACCATGTGGAAACTGTTGGACCCTAAGTCGATGGCGGCAAGAAAATCGCCATCGCGCAGGGGCGGAATCGTGGGGGAGGGCATTGGCATGGCCGCATGGTAGCCGATGGGCGGTTGGCCACGTGAGAGCCCACGGCTCTCGCGTTCTCAGATCCGATCGAGCAAGGTCATCTGCGCCGAATGGGCCGGCTCGCCAGGGCCGGGGGTGCGCTTGTGGTACACGCCTTCGGCATCCAGTTCCCAGGCACTGACGTTGTCGTCCAGGTAGTTCTGCAGCACTTCGCGATACACGCGCTTGGCCAGATCCGGTTCCAGGATCGGGAAGCAGGTTTCCACGCGGCGCAACAGGTTGCGTTCCAGCCAATCGGCGCTGGCGCAGTACAACTCGGCCGCCCCGTCGTTGCCGAACCAGTACACACGGCTGTGTTCCAGGAATCGCCCGACGATCGAACGCACACGGATATTCTCGGACACGCCCGGCACCCCGGGACGCAGCGTGCAGGCACCACGCACGATCAGGTCGATCTGCACGCCGGCTTGCGAGGCGGAATACAGCGCACGCACCACCTGCGGTTCGTTGAGGGCATTCATCTTGGCGATGATGCGGCCGGGGCGACCCTTGCGTGCCAGGCGGGTCTCGCGTTCGATCCGCTTCAGCACACCGGCATGCAACGTAAATGGCGACTGCAGCAGCTGCTCCAGCTTCATGCGCGGGGCCAGCCCGGACAACTGCTGAAACAGCATGTGCACGTCGTTGCCGATCTCCGCATCGGCGGTGATCAGGCTGATGTCGGTATACAGCCGCGCAGTGCCGCTGTGGTAATTGCCGGTGCCCAGGTGCACATAGCGTTTGAGCTTGCGCCCCTCGCGCCGCACGATCAGCAGCATCTTGGCGTGGGTCTTGAAGCCGACCACGCCATAGACCACTTGCACGCCGGCCTCCTGCAGCTTGTCGGCCAGGCCCAGGTTGGCCTCTTCGTCGAAGCGCGCGCGCAGCTCCACCACCACGGTGACGTCCTTGCCGTTGCGCGCGGCCAGAATCAGCGCATCGACGATCAGCGAATCCTTGCCGGTGCGATACAGCGTCTGCTTGATCGCCAGCACGTTCGGGTCGACGGCCGCCTGCCGAATGACATCCAGCACCGCAGTGAACGCATCGAAGGGATGATGCAGCAGCACATCGCCCTTGCTGACGATCTGGAAGATGCCCTCGCTTTCGCGCAGGGTACGCGGGTTGAACGAGGGGTACTTGAGTTCCGGGCGCTGTACCAGGTCGTAGACCTGGGTGACACGGCTCAGATTGACCGGCCCGACGATGCGATACACCGCATTCTCGTTCAAACCGAAGTTCTGCAGCAGGGTGCGCATGATCGGCGCCGGGCAATCGTGCGCGATCTCCAGCCGCACCGCCGGCCGGTAGCCGCGCGTGACCAGTTCGTCGCGCAATGCCAGTGCCAGGTTTTCGACTTCCTCTTCGTCCACCACCAGCTCGGAATTGCGGGTGACGCGGAACTGGTAGGAGCCTTTGACCTGCATGCCCGGGAACAATTCGTCCACGAACTCCGACAGCACCGAGGACAGGAACACGAAACTTTGCGCGCCCTCCGGCGACAGGCTGGCCGGCAACTGGATGATGCGCGGCAACGAGCGCGGCGCACGCACGATGGCCAGATGGCCGGCGCGCCCGAATGCGTCCTGACCTTCCAGCACCACCACGATGTTCAGGGTCTTGTTGAGAATCTTCGGGAACGGATGCGCCGGGTCCAGGCCCAGCGGCGACAGCACCGGCATGATCTCGTTGCGGAAGTAGGCGCGCAGCCAGCGCTTCTGGCGCGAGGTCCACGTCGCGCGGCCGAGCACGGCAACGCCGGCCTCTTCCATCGCCGGGCGCAGCACATCGTTCCACGCGTGGTACTGCTGCTCGACCAGCTTGGCCGCGCGGTCGTGCACGGCGTTGAGGATGGCCGTGGGGCTCAGGCCGTCCGGTGCCGGCGGCAGGCCGAACTCCTGCGCGTGCCGCACGGTGGCGGCGCGAATCTCGAAGAACTCGTCCAGGTTGGTGCACGAGATGCACAGGAACCGCAGCCGTTCCAGCAGCGGCACCTGTTCGTCCAGCGCCTGCGCCAGCACCCGGAAATTGAAGTCCAGTTGCGACAGTTCCCGGTTGATGTACAGCGCCGGATCACGCAAGGGATCGGTGGCGATGTCCTCGGAAGGTGTGACGTCGTGCAGTTGTTTGGCGTGGCCCATGGAGTCGGTCATCAAGACGGATTGGTGTGCGGTGCAGCGCGTGCAACGGACGTTGCGCAGGTGCATCGCGACGCGCGTCGACGCGCACTGCTTACATATCACGCCGAGCGTGACAGTGGCAGGGACTGGTCGCGCTGCACCACGCGTGCGGCCACAAAATGACACGAGAATTCGCTGCCGCGTCCCACTTCGCTTTCGATCTCCAACCGTGCCTGGTGCAGGCCCAGGATGTGCTTGACGATCGACAGCCCCAGCCCGGTGCCGCCGCTCTCGCGCGAGCGGCTGCTGGAGACGCGGTAGAAGCGCTCGGTAATGCGCGGCAGGTGCGAGGCAGGAATGCCGTAGCCGGTGTCGCGGACCGCCAGCGCCGCGCCGTCGCCCTCGCGCAGGAAGCGGATCGTCACCGTGCCGCCGCCGGGCGTATAGCGCACCGCGTTGGTCACCAGGTTGGAAAACGCGCTGTGCAATTCCTTGTTGGAGCCGAGCAGGTCCACGCCGGCTTCATCGATCACTTCCACCGTGTGCCGGCCCTGGCTGTGCGCCTCGGCCTCGCGGCGCAAGGTCGAAAGCATCGGCGCCATCGCCACGTTTTCTTCGCCGAGCTCTTCCTGCGATTCCAGCCGCGACAGGGTCAGCAGGTCCTCGACCAGCTGCGCCATGCGCTGCGACTGCTTGCGCATCTCCGCCAGCATCGGGCCAGAGTCCGGAAAGTCCTCCGGGTCGAGCATGTCCAGGTAGCCGTGCACCACCGTCAGCGGGGTGCGCAGCTCGTGCGACACATTGGCCACGAAATCGCGACGCACCTGTTCCAGGCGCAACAGCTTGCTGACATCGCGCGCCACCAGCAGCCAGTAGTCGTCGGAGTAGGGGATCAGGCGCAGATTCAGGCGCAGGTCCGGGTCCACCGGCGAGGCCGCATCCAGCATCGGCTCGGCATTGCGCCCGGCCGCCAGCCAGTGGGCAAGCGGCAATGGCTGCAGGCGTTCCACCACCGACACGCCCATATCGCCAGGATGATGCAGCCCGAGCAGGCCGCCGGCCGCCTTGTTGAACCACTGCACGCGCTGGCTGTTGCGGTCCACCACCACCACCGCATCCGGCAGCGCCTGCGCCGCGGCGCGATAGGTGCGCAGCATGTCGATCAAGCGTCGCTTGCGCCCGCGCATTTCGGCCTGGCTGCGATACAGCAGGCGGTCCAGTTCGTTCCAGGCGCCGACACCGGCGGCAGGCTCGGCACGCTGGCGCGCAGTGAGCCGGCGCAGCACCTGGCGCAGCCGCCAGTAATGCCAGCTCAGCACCCCCAGCGCGGTGAGCGTCAACGCCATCCACACATGCCCGATCAGCACGCCCACCACGACGGCAGCGCCCAGTAACAGCGCAAGGGTGCCGAGCGTCTTGAGCCAGGCGGAACGGATATGTTGGGGCATGGAAGGCGTTACCACGAAGCGTCAGGTGGGCAGGCAACCCGGCCAGGCAGCGGCCGGGTCGCGGTGCGGCACGTCAGGTTGCCGACGAAAAACGATAGCCCGAGCCACGCACGGTCTGCACCATGTTTTCCAGGCCGAACGGTTCCAGCGTCTTGCGCAGGCGGCGGATGTGCACGTCGATGGTGCGCTCTTCCACATACACGCTGCCGCCCCAGACATGGTCCAGCAACTGGGTGCGCGTATACACGCGCTCCGGATGGGTCATGAAGAAGTGCAGCAGCCGGTATTCGGTCGGGCCGATCGGCACCGGCGCATCGCCGGCAAACACCCGGTGCGCGGCGCCATCGATACGCAGCCGGCCCACGGCCACGCTGCCGTCCTCGTCGTCCTCGCGGGTGCGGCGCATCACCGCACGGATACGCGCCAGCAGCTCGCGTGCCGAGAAGGGCTTGACCACGTAGTCGTCCACGCCGGCTTCCAGCCCGCCGACACGGTCGTTCTCTTCGCCGCGGGCGGTCAGCATGATGATCGGGATCTCCCGGGTCAGCTGTTCCTTGCGCCAGCGCCGCGCCAGATCCAGCCCGCTGGTGCCCGGCAGCATCCAGTCCAGCAGGATCAGGTCGGGCACGCGGTCGGCGATGGCGGTCTGCGCCTCGCGCGCGTCGCCAGCATGGATGGGTTCGAACTCGCCTTTGCGCAGCGCGAACGCCACCATGTCGCGGATCGCGGGTTCGTCGTCGACGATCAGAATGCGTTTCTGCACGCGGGGCTTACCGTCTGGCTTTGGTTGATCGCCAGTAGACTACGGTTTTGTGACTTTAATGTGACATGGCGGGCGTTGCCTCCTGTCAGACCGTCGTTCTGCGGAGCGGGCTGAGCCGCTGCAGGAATGGTGAAGCCAGGCGCAGCATGCCGCTCGATGCGTCTTGCCGCACCCGCTGTCACTGCGTGGACAGATCCGGATCGCGAATGCCTTGGCGACGCAGTTCCAGCACCGTCGGCGTGATTGCGGCAATCCGCGCATCCACACGCGCCCGTGTCACATAGTCCAGGTCCTTCTTTTTCAGCGCCTCCAACTGGATCAGGGCCTGTTCCGGGCGCCCGTTCAGAGACGCCGATTCGGCATAGGCCTCGCTGGCTCGCAGATGATCGCCGGCGAGCTCGCAGGCGCGGGCGTAGGTTTGCTGCAGCAACGGGTCCTCGCCGCTGCGGTAGAGCAGGGGCTCCAGCACCTGACGCGCGCGCTGACCGGATTCCTTGCCGGCTTGTTCGTTGAGCGCGCCGGCATAGGTCAGCGCCACCGCACGGTTGTTCGGCAGCCGCTTGAGCAGCGCATCGAAGCGGGCGTTGGCCGCCTCGCGCTGGCCCACGCGCGCCTGCGCCTCGCTCAGGCCCAGCGCCAGCCACAGATTGTCCGGATGCGCCTCCAGCAGGCCGGTCAGCTCGGCCACCGGTTCGCTCGGCCGGCTCCCGCTGTTACGCAGTTGCGCCAGCGCCAGCCCGTAACGCTGCGCATCGGTCAGGCCCTGCTTGGCGCTGCGGCGCAGGTTTTCGTATTCGCGAATGGCCGCGTCGGGCGTGCTCGCACTGAGCACGCGCAGGCGCTCCTTGGCCCAGTCGAAACCCTGTTGGTCGCCGCCACGGCTCAGCGCATCCACCGGCAGCCGCAGCGCATACGGCAGCAGCGCGTTGCCGTTGCGGCTCAGCGGCTCCGACAACGATGGGTCGGCCGGGTCCACGCGCTCCTGGCGCGTTCCGCCCGGCACCGAGGTGGTCAACACCACGGTGTTCTTCTTCATCTGCTCGGCGCGCGCCTTGGCCTCGCTGATGCGGGTGGTGGTCACCGGGTGCGTCTGCAGGAAATCCGGTGCGCTATAGCCGCCCTCGTTGGCGCGCATCGCAACGGACATGCGTTCGAAGAAGCCAGCCATCGCGTCCACGTCGTAGCCGCTGCGTACCAGCGTGCGGATGCCCAGCCGGTCGGCCTCCGATTCGTTGGAGCGGGTGTAGTCGATCTGGCGTTGCTGCATCAGCCCCATCGCACTGGTGATGGTGGCCATGGTGGCATCGCCCTTGGAATTGCCGCCGGCCTGTTGCGCCGCCACCACTGCCGCCAGCATGCCGAGCAGGATCGGGATCTGGTCGCGCTGGGCGCGTTCGACCCCGCGCAACACGTGCTGCTGGGTGACGTGGGCGATTTCGTGCGACAGCACCGCGGCCACTTCGTCCTCGCGCTCGGCGGTCAGCACCAGCCCGGCATTGACCGCGATATAGCCGCCCAGCGTGGCGAAGGCATTGATCTGGCGGTCGCGCAGCATGAAAAAGGTAAACGGCTGCTGCGGTTGGTCGCTGTTGGCGCCCAGCCGGGTGCCCATGGTCTGCAGCCAGTCGCCGATCAGCGGGTCGTCCAGCACGTAGTCGTAGTTGCGCAACTCGGCCAGCATCATCTTGCCGTACTCGGCCTGACGGGCCGGAGTCAGCAGCTCGCCAGCCGACGAGCCGATATCGGGCAGGCGGCTTTCCTGCGCAGGTGCCACGCCCACGGCGATGGCCAGGGTGAGGGCGGTAGCGAGCGGAAGCAGGCGCAAGTGGAACTCCCAGGTGGTGCGCGGAGCATGCGGGCAGCGCAGCGCAGCGGCGTGAATCGGCAATTAATCCACAGTGTTGCGGTGACGACATGGAAATTCCAGTCGCCCGCTACCATGTGTCAGACCTCAAACCCACCACGGAGTTTCCCGTGAGCCAAGACCACACCGGGCAGGACGCGGCCACCGGCCCGCAGATCACCCTGTATTCCACCGCCATCTGCCCGTATTGCGTGGCGGC
This sequence comes from Xanthomonas pisi DSM 18956, assembly GCF_001010415.1. GTDB lineage: Bacteria > Pseudomonadota > Gammaproteobacteria > Xanthomonadales > Xanthomonadaceae > Xanthomonas > Xanthomonas pisi. The sequence continues at coordinate 163,069 of NZ_JPLE01000016.1, read as the reverse complement.
CAAGAACTTCCTCAAGAGCAAGGGCCAGACCTGGACCGAGGTGCGGATCGACCTCGACCCGGCCGAGCGCGACAAGATGGTCGCCCTGGCCCGGCGTACCAGCGTGCCGCAGATCTTCGTCGGCGATGTCCATGTGGGCGGCTACGACGACATGATGGCCATGCATCGCGCCGGCAAGCTCGAGCCACTGTTCGCCGCCGCAGGCGGTCAGGCATGAGTGGTTCCGATGACGGCAGCGCCGATCGCCTGCGCGAGTTCACGCAATTCCGCCAGCGCATGAACCAGCGCATCCTGGCCGAGCCCAATCAGGTCGTACGGCGCTTCTTCGCGCTGGACACCCAGACCTACCAGGCCGGTGCACTGGACGTGAAGACCAAGGAGCTGCTCGGCCTGGTCGCCTCGATGGTACTGCGCTGCGACGATTGCATCAGTTATCACGTGGCACAGTGCAAGGAAGCCGGCGTCACCCGTGAAGAGTTCTTCGAAACCTTCTCGGTCGGGCTGGTGGTCGGTGGCTCCATCGTGATCCCGCATCTGCGCCGCGCAGTGGATTTCCTCGATCAGCTCGAAGGCGGCGCCCAGGCACCGGAGCAGCACGCGCACGACTGACTGCCTGGCTTGGGGCGCGGGAGTGGGGATTGGCGATCAGCGATTCGTAAGGGCGCGCGTGCTGCGCCCGAGGTCACTGCCTGGCGGCAGCATCCAGCCAAGCATGCGCGGGTGGTCATCCCGACCTTGGATCGAGATGGCTCCAGCCCTGCGGCGCGCGACCCAGCCAACGCCCCCGCGCCCACTTAGACCATGGTCGGTTTGGGCGCGGTCACCGGCATCGGGCATAATTGCCGGTGAAACCTCCTTGCGCCGATCTGCCGCGTTGACGGCTGGCGCTCCCCCCTTCAAGTTCGGAAACCCAACGTTATGACGCAGACAATCACGGTCATCCGCGGCGACGGTATCGGCCCGGAGATCATGGATGCCACGCTGTTCGTGCTCGACGCGCTGCAGGCTGGCCTGACCTACGAGTACGCCGACGCTGGCCTGGTCGCGCTGGAAAAGCACGGCGATCTGCTGCCCGAGTCCACTCTGGCCTCGATCACTAAGAACAAGGTGGCGCTGAAAAGCCCGCTGACCACGCCGGTCGGCGAGGGCTTCAGCTCGATCAACGTGGCCATGCGTCGCAAGTTCGACCTGTACGCCAACGTGCGTCCGGCCAAGTCGTTCCCCAACACCAAGTCGCGTTTCGCCGATGGCGTTGACCTGATCACGGTGCGCGAAAACACCGAAGGCGCCTACCTGAGCGAAGGCCAGACCGTGTCCGAGGATGGCGAGACCGCGTTCTCCGGCGCCCGCGTCACCCGCAAGGGCTCCGAGCGCATCGTGCGCTACGCCTTCGACCTGGCGCGCGCCACCGGCCGCAAGAAGGTCACCGCGGTGCACAAGGCCAACATCATCAAGTCGACCTCGGGCCTGTTCCTGAAGGTGGCACGCGATGTGGCCACGCAGTACCCGGAAATCGAATTCCAGGAAATGATCGTCGACAACACCTGCATGCAGCTGGTGATGCGTCCGGAACAGTTCGACATCATCGTGACCACCAACCTGTTCGGCGACATCATCTCCGACCTGTGCGCCGGTCTGGTCGGCGGCCTGGGCCTGGCCCCGGGCGCCAACATCGGTGTCGATGCGGCGATCTTCGAGGCGGTGCACGGCTCGGCGCCGGACATCGCAGGGCAGGGCAAGGCCAACCCGTGCGCTCTGCTGCTGGGCGCCGCGCAGATGCTGGACCACATCGGTCAGCCGCAGAACGCCGAACGCCTGCGCGAAGCGATCGTCGCCACCCTGGAAGCCAAGGACTCGCTGACCCCCGACCTGGGCGGCACCGGCAACACCATGGGCTTTGCCAAGGCCATCGCCAGCCGCCTCTAAGCGACACGGCGACAGCACAACAAAAAGAAAGGGCGCCCAGGCGCCCTTTCTTCTGCTCGAAATCCGAATGATTGAGGGCGCCGCTTCTGCGATTCCCCAATCCCGATTCCCAATTCCCTTAATTGCGCGACTGCAGCTTCGACAGCAAGCGCAAAAACTCGATGTACAGCCACACCAGCGTCACCATCAGGCCGAACGCGCCGTACCACTCCATGTGCTTGGGCGCGCCGTGCTCGACGCCGCTTTCGATGAAGTCGAAGTCCAGCACCAGATTCAACGCCGCCACCACCACCACGAACAGGCTGAAGCCGATGCCGATCAGGCCCGAGTCGTGGATGAAGGGGATGCGCACGCCGAAAAAGCCCAGCACGATGGTCGCCAGATACACCAGTGCGATGCCACCGGTGGCCGCGACCACGCCGAGCTTGAAGTTCTCGGTGGCCTTGATCATGCCGCTGCGATACGCGAACAGCAGCGCAAACATCGTGCCGAAGGTCAGCAGCACCGCCTGGAACACGATGCCGTTGAAGCGGGCCTCGTACACCGCCGAGATCGACCCCAGGAAGAAGCCTTCCACCAGCGCGTACAGCGGTGCGGTGACCGGTGCCCAGGTCGGCTTGAAGCTGGTCGCCAATGCAAACACCAACCCGCCGATCGCGCCTGCGATCATGTACAGGCGAGCTACCGGCAATGGAATGCCGTCGGCGCCGATCGATTGCGACCAGGCGAAAGCGGCGGTGAGCACTGCCATCAGCAACAGCAGGCCGGTCTTGTTGACGGTGCCGTTGAGGGTCATCGCCTGACCGTCGCGGGTGACCACCGAGCCGGAGCCGAGGTCGAGGAACGTGGATTCCCGAAGGGCCGGGTTACCGCTACGCATACATGTTCTCCATGAAAGTGGTGCTCGCCTTGCAGGCGAGCGTTGCAGTGAGGATACCGGATCGCCCGATTTACACGGAAACGATTGACAGCGAGGCCAATCGTTCCCAAAATAGCCGACCTTTCCAGCCTTCGGGATGGAAGGGTCCCGCCGGGGTATAGCGCAGTCTGGTAGCGCGCCTGCTTTGGGAGCAGGATGTCGGGGGTTCGAATCCCTCTACCCCGACCATTCCGAGCTCTTGACGGCGTGGGAATGCGAAGTTCGGTCCGGGCGCCCGTAGCTCAACCGGATAGAGCACCGGCCTTCTAAGCCGGCGGTTACAGGTTCGAGTCCTGTCGGGCGCGCCATCGGCGGTACGGTAGGAAGCAGGTTTTCAGTGGTGGCTGTAGCTCAGCTGGTTAGAGTACTGGATTGTGATTCCAGATGTCGGGGGTTCGAGTCCCCTCAGCCACCCCACTGATAGCAGGAAAGTTTGACCCGATGCATCGCGGGGTGTTGCAACGAAGCAAAAAAGCGCATAAGATGCGCGACTCAGTTTCAGGGCCGTTAGCTCAGTTGGTAGAGCAGTTGACTCTTAATCAATAGGTCCAAGGTTCGAATCCTTGACGGCCCACCAGACAGGCAGCCACTCAGCGAAAGTTGAGTGGCTGTTTTTCTTTGCGTCGACATCTGGTCCAGGCGCGCTGCATTTGCTGCATCGGTGCGCAGCCATCGACGCAGCAAATGCAGCGCCTGGCGTCCACGTCGACACTTCGACGCGCGAATCGATCCGCTCGGCCTGGTCATTTGGGTGTGACCGGATGGCTGCCTGGCGGCGGCAGTGCGCTGCACACCGCCGGCAGTGTCCTCATCTCGCATCGCGACGATGCGCCGTGCGCGCGTCTTTAGCGTTGCGTGTCCAGCAACTGCTGGCGCACGGCAATCATGCAGCTCTCCTTGGTGAGCAGGTGCTCCAGGGCGCTGTTGTCGTCGCGGTTGCCGCTTCCCAGATCCAGTACCGTGACCTGCGTGCTGCCGTGCCGCTTGAAGCTGTCGATGGCGGTGGCGGCGTTCTTCAGTGGCACGGTGGCGTCATTGGAGGATCCGCACAGCAGCGTGCGCGTGCGCGGCGCCCAGTCCAGCAGATCGTTGCGCGCCAAGTCCTTGCGGAACGGGTTGTTTGGATTGCGCGGGACGTCCCTGTAAAAGCTGGGCTGGAAATAGCTGCCGATCTTGTCGATACCCGGCAGTGCGTCACCGATCGCAAGATCGGTCAGGTCGTGCGTGCCCGGAAAGTAGCCCTCGACCTTGCCCGCCCACGGGTCCTGGAAGACCTGCGACGGGGCGAGATAGATGTTGTGATAGGCATGCTGCATGCCGACCAGCGCGTACGTCGCCAGCACCAGGCCGAATGTGCTTTCGCCAACCGCATTGGTTCCGCTCCAGCTGTCCAGGAAGGTCTGGCTCAATGCATATGGCCCGGAGATCGGCGCGCTGGCAACCAGGTCGAACTCCTTGGCATCGTGCGCCTCGATCTCGCGCTGGGTCGCCATCGCCGCATGCCCGCCTTGCGAGTATCCCGACAGCATGACCTTGCCCGACAGGGGCGTGTTCAAACGCGCCAGAACCTGGCGCGCGGCGCGCATCGCATCGATGCTCGCACTGGCCTCGGTGGCCGCATGCAGATAAGGATGGAACGAATACTGCGACTTGCCCAAACCCAGGTAATCGGTGCTCACCACCACATAGCCCTTGCCTGCCAGTCGAGTGACCAGTGGGTCGTCGCCCTTCGCATCGCGGATGTCCTTGGCCTGTTCCGCGGTCCGTTTCGGTTGGGTGCCCTGGTTCCAGCTCAGCAACGGGTAGGGGCCTTTACAGCGTGTGCCACCCGGCACCAGCAGAACGCCCGATGCGGTGGTCGGCTCGCCCTGTACACCGACTGTGGCATAGGTGAATTCCGCCAAGCGGACATCGCATGTCGGCAAGTCGCCGGCCTTCTCGCCAGGCAGCAGTGCGCCAAGTGCCGAGCTGGTATAGCTGGTCAGGAAATTGCTGTTGAGCAGCGTGCCGCGCGCGGGCGATGCCATTGCGATAATCGGCAGAAAAGCCAGCGCCGTCCCAATGGCTGTGAACAGGCGTGACGCGTTGCGATTCCGTAGCTGGACCATGGTGTGGTGTCTCATCTGTGTTTACCCGACAAGTGCGGGTTGCGTGGGGTGAGCAGGAATTGGAAGCTTCACGCCTCAGGTAGTCCCTCGCCGCTGGTGCTGCAAGTCTTCCATTTGCTGGCGACGTGCAGCCAGGGGCGTATCGGCGAGCGGGCTTTCAGAAGGTGGCATGCGTATGCCGACAGTGCGATTGCCAGTGAAGAGCGCCAGATGGTGTGCTTGTGGGACAGGTCAGGATCTCTCAACAACGAAGCCCGCACTCCCGGCGCGAACGCACGCGGTGTGACGCGCTTTATCGCCTCACTGCGTTTCAGGTATCTGACACAGGGGATTTACGAAGACATGATGTTTGCAGCGAAGTGCATGCCGTCCAAGGTCCCCTGCAAGTAACTTCAAGTCGTCGCGCTGCAGGTCGCCGACGGTGCATGCCCAAGCGCAGGCGCGACGTATCCTGCTGGAATCACCTGCATGAGCATCACGCAAGAAACATCGAATGCTGAGTGGATGCTGATGCATCACTCGGTCAGCAGGGTGTCATAGGGCGGCGCCTCGGAGGGTCGAAACCGATCCTAGCCGCGATCAAGAGCGGCTAACAAAACGCAGCGAGCAGTCGTCAGGTGGGCGTGGGCGGCGCGGAGGAACCGCAGTGCACGCGTGGTATATGCCGCACCGAGCGCCGGCCGCGCCGCCTGGCGAGAGGCGCCGTCGTTTTGTTCGTTGCTCCAAGTCAAGGGCGTCGCCGATCACTGCAGGCAGGGGCGAAGGAACTGCACAATCGCAGCGCTGCACGCAATCGCCACAGCGACCAACCCGCATCGCTACCTGCACTGCGCGCACACGCAGCCGTGCACTTCTGCCGTGGCCGACCGAGTGTTAGGCCTGCTGCACGCGCGGAAACGCAAGCACGAAGCGCGCGCCGTTGCCCGGTGCCGATGTCACGTCGATAAAGCCGCCTGCCTGGCGCACCGCGCTATACACCTGCGCCAGGCCCAGGCCGGCTCCCTTGTCTGCGCTCTTGGTGGTGAAGTACGCCTCGAACAACCGCGACTGCACATGGCGATCCATGCCGTGCCCGTCGTCGACGACCGCGATGGTGGCGAAGTCGCCGGCGGGTTTGGTCAAGGTCGCGTCGGCGTTGGCAACGTGCGTTTGGCCGGTCTCCACATGGATGACGCCGCCGCTTGCGCAGGCGTCGCGCGCATTGATGACCAGGTTCAAGATCGCGCGTTCCAGCGTATGCCGGTCGACCATGGCGCAGCATCCGCCCGCAGCGGTGTTTACGTGCAGGCGCAGGTCTGCGCCGACGACCTGTTGCAGCAACGGGTTGAGCTGGTCGGCCAATGCTGCAAGATCAACGGCCTCGGGGCTGTACGGGTACTGGCGCGAAAACCCGACCAGCCGCTGTGCCATGACCGAACCATGTTGAAGCGCGGCATCGGCCACGCCGAGCAGTTTGCCGTCCTGTGCGTCGATCTTCCCGCGTTGGACCACCAGGTCGATCGCCGAAGTGGCGGCCTGCAGCACATTGTTCAGATCGTGCACGACGCCGGCCAGCAGTTGCCCGACCGCCTCGCCCTTTTGCGCCTGCTCGGAGATCTTTTCGGCAGCGCCTTGTGCGGCACGCGCAATGTCCAGATCGTCTTCGATGCGTTCGCGCAGATCGCGCAGGCTGTGCAACTCGGTCGACAGCGAGTCGGCGCGGGTGCGCGCCAGCAGCAACGCGCCCATGGAGAATTCGCGCTCGGCCTTCAAGGTGCGATCCAGCGTGTGGAACGCCGCTTCCAGCGCACGGCGGTCGGAGATGTTCTTGCTGACCGCCAGGATCGCCTCGACGTGGCCGGCCTCGTCGAACAACGGGCTGGTGACCACCTGCCAGGTCTGGCGCACGCCAACGAAGTTGACGCAGCTGGCCTCGAACTCATGGACCGAGCCCGCCAGCGATGCCGCCAGTGCCGCATCGACCAACGCGACGGCCTCGGCCGGCCAGAACTCCCGCCAGGGGCGAGAGAGCATCTGCTCCGGACCACTGGCGGCCAAGGCGGTCAGTCCGTTGGCATTGACCGCCGTGATCCGCCCGTCGAGGTCGATCTCTTTGATGCAGTCTCGCGACAGTGCCACGATCTGACGGTATCGGTCTCTCATTGCGACGGCATGCTCTCTGGGGCGTTGGTTTAACGGAATTTTCGCAAATATTGACGCAGTCATGCGCACGCAGCATTACCGGGTTTGGGCTGGGATCAGGCTGACAGCGTAAACCGTTCAGTCGAGTCCGGTTCGCGCTGGTCTCCAGACAGGGGGGGGGGGCGTGCCTGCCCGCTCCAGACCAGTCGCACCGCCGTGCCGGCCCGTTCGCAACGCTTTTTCTTTGCCGGCATCCCTGCAACAATGCGCGGGCACCTGCAGCATCGCGAAAGTGGCGGAATTGGTAGACGCACCAGATTTAGGTTCTGACGCCGCAAGGCGTGGGGGTTCGAGTCCCCCCTTTCGCACCAATGCAGTGCGGCCGTGAGTGCTCCGGCCGCTGCAGCTCCCGCAAACCGGCTTCACGCTGCAGGCGCCATTGCGCGCGTCCCGCTGGTAGCCGCCGCCGTTATCGGCGAAACTACAAGGCTCGGCGGCTTTCTCGCCATCCGTCAACCCGCATCTTCCATCTCGTGCCGACGCTTGTGCAGTCGGTGGCAGGAGTCAACATGCAAGCATCGATCGAATCCACCGGCAATCTGGAACGCCGCCTGACCTTCACCCTGCCGCAGGAGCGTCTGGAGACCCACGTCGGCGGTCGCCTGCGCGAGCTGGCGCGGACCACGCGCATCAAGGGCTTCCGTCCCGGCAAGGTGCCGACCAAGGTCATCGAGCAGCGCTTCGGTCAGCAGGTGCGTGCCGAGGCGATGGAAGGTCTGTTGCGCGAAACCTTCGATTCGGCCGTGCGCGAGCACTCGCTGCGTCTGGCCGGCAACCCGCGCATCGACCAGGGCGAAAGCGACTTCGACTTCGTCGCCACCTTCGAAGTGGTGCCGGACTTCGGCGATATCGATGTCGCCAAGCTGTCGGTGGTGCGTCACACCGCCGAAGTGACCGATGCCGACATCGACCAGATGATCGAAAACCTGCGCCTGCAGCGCCGTACCTGGAACCCGGTCGAGCGCGGCGCGCAGGTCGGAGACCTGGTGGCGCTGGAGACCTGGTCGCAGGCCGGCGACGAGCGTCTGCCCGCCGAAGGCGTGGAGACCGGCAGTAGCGTGCTGGGCTCGGGTGTGATGTTCGACCAGATCGAAAAAGGCCTGGAAGGCCTGACCAAGGGCGAAGACAAGACCCTGACCGTCGATTTCCCGGCCGAATGGCGCGTTCCGCAGCTGGCCGGCAAGACCGTGCAGGTGCACGTCAAGGCGGTTGAAGTGTCCGAGCCGGTGCTGCCGGTGGTGGACAAGGAGTTCATCAAGAGCTTCGGTGTCAAGAGTGGCGATGCCGAGCAGTTCCGCGCCGACATCCGCACCAACCTGGAGCGCGAGCTCAAGGGCGCGCTGATGAACCGTCTGCGTCGCGAAGTGGGCGAGCAGCTGATCGCCGCCTACGCGCACGTCGAAATGCCGCCGCGTCTGGTCGAGAACGAGGCCCGTTCCATGCTGGCCCAGCAGGTCGAGCAGGTGCGTCGCAGCGGCCGCGATCCGGGCCAGGTGCCGGACGATGCCTACCAGGGCTTCATGGATGCCGCCGCCAAGCGCGTGCTGGTCGGTCTGCTGGTCGGTGAAGTGGCCCGTCGCAACGAGCTGCGCCTGGAATCCAAGCGCGTCAGCGAAACGCTGCGTCTGATCGCCTCGACCTACGAAGAGCCGGAACAGGTCATTGAGATGTACCGCAACGACCCCCAACTGATGAATGGGCTGCAGAGCCGTGTGATGGAAGAGCAGGTGATCGACTGGATCGCCGAGCGCGCCCAGCACACCGAGCAGCCGCTGTCGTTCCAGGACGCCATTCGCGTCTGATGCGGTAGCAAGAGAAGGACTGCGCCCTGCAGGATCGAGGGCGCGGATGTCGAACACGGGCAGCGGCACAGGCCGCTGCCACAACGGGAAGACTGATGAGCATTGTGACCAAAGCCCTGAACCTGGTGCCCATGGTGGTCGAGCAGACCAGCCGTGGCGAGCGTGCGTACGACATCTACTCGCGTCTGCTGAAGGAGCGTCTGATCTTCCTGGTCGGTCCGATCGACGACCATATGGCCAACGTCATCGTGGCCCAGTTGCTGTTCCTGGAAGCAGACAACCCGGAAAAGGACATCAGCATCTACATCAACTCGCCCGGCGGCGTGGTCACGGCCGGCATGGCGATCTACGACACCATGCAGTACATCAAGCCTGACGTGAGCACGATCTGCGTCGGCCAGGCCGCCTCGATGGGCGCCCTGCTGCTGGCCTCGGGTGCGGCGGGCAAGCGGTACGCGCTGCCGAATTCGCGCGTGATGATCCATCAACCACTGGGCGGCTTCCAGGGCCAGGCGACCGATATCGACATCCACGCCCGCGAGATCCTGACCCTGCGTTCGCGCTTGAACGAGATCCTCGCCAAGCACACCGGCCAGTCGCTGGAGACCATCGCGCGCGACACCGAGCGCGACAACTTCAAGAGCGCGGTCGATGCACAGGCCTATGGCCTGGTGGATCAGGTGCTGGAACGTCGTCCGGAAGAGTCGATCCAGCCGTCTTGATCGCCAGATCGCTGAAATTGCAGGAAAAACCGGCAGGGTCGGGCTGGGCAAACGTCCTCCCGACCCTGTGCTATTCTCGAAATCGAACCCCCGTGCATCGGGTGGGGTAACTGGGTAACAGAAGCATGAGCGAAGACCGCCAAGGTCGTTCCGGCGACAGCAACAAGATTCTCTACTGCTCGTTCTGCGGTAAGAGTCAGCATGAAGTCCGCAAGCTGATTGCCGGTCCCAGCGTATTCATCTGCGATGAGTGCGTTGAGCTGTGCAACGACATCATTCGCGAAGAGCTCGAAGAGAAGGCGCAGTCGGCCCGTTCCAGCCTGCCCAAGCCGCGCGAGATCCTCGAAGTGCTGGATCAGTACGTGATCGGGCAGTTGCGTGCAAAGCGCACGCTTGCAGTGGCGGTGTACAACCACTACAAGCGGATCGAAAGCCGCAGCAAGAACGACGACGTCGAGCTCGCCAAATCCAACATCCTGCTGGTCGGTCCGACCGGTTCGGGCAAGACGCTGCTGGCCGAAACGCTGGCGCGCCTGCTCAATGTGCCGTTCACGATCGCCGATGCCACCACGCTGACCGAAGCCGGCTATGTCGGCGAGGACGTGGAAAATATCATCCAGAAGCTGCTGCAGAAGTGCGACTACGACGTCGAGAAGGCGCAGCAGGGCATCGTCTATATCGATGAAATCGACAAGATCTCGCGCAAGAGCGAGAACCCGTCGATCACCCGCGACGTGTCCGGCGAAGGCGTGCAGCAGGCGTTGCTGAAGCTGATCGAAGGTACGGTCGCCTCGGTGCCGCCGCAGGGCGGGCGCAAGCATCCGCAGCAGGAATTCCTGCAGGTGGACACCAAGAACATCCTGTTCATCTGCGGCGGCGCCTTCGCTGGTCTGGACAAGGTGATCCAGGCGCGTTCCAACGATGCCGGCGGCATCGGCTTCGGTGCCAAGGTCAAGAGCAGCGAGCGCAAGCAGGAAGTCGGCAAGATCCTGGCCGAGGTCGAGCCGGAAGATCTGATCAAGTTCGGCCTGATCCCCGAGTTCGTCGGCCGCCTGCCGGTGGTCGCAACGCTGGAAGAGCTGGACGAGCCGGCGCTGATCAAGATCCTGACCGAGCCCAAGAACGCCATCACCAAGCAGTTCAAGAAGCTGTTCGATATGGAAGGCGTGGAACTGGAGTTCCGCCCGGACGCTCTGTCCGCGATTGCCAAGAAGGCACTCAAGCGCAAGACCGGCGCGCGCGGTCTGCGCACCATCGTCGAATCGGTGCTGCTGGACACGATGTACGAGCTGCCCTCGCAGGAAAATGTCAGCAAGGTGGTGGTGGACGAGTCGGTCATCGAGCACAAATCCGAGCCGTATCTGATCTACCAGGCGCAACCGGCTCCGGCTAAGGCCGCGTCCGGCGACTGAGTCCTGTGAGCGTGAAGCCAGGCCCTGGCCCGGCTCGCGCTTAAAGGGGATCCAAGCGCTACTTGCAACACCTCGCCGATGGCCCCATAACGGGGCCATCGGCTTTTTTTACGCCTTAAATTCCCATTCCTGCGGAGCGCCCCATGGCCCAGTCCCAACCAGAAGTTCTCGATCTGCCGGTGTTGCCGCTGCGCGACGTGGTGGTGTTTCCGCACATGGTGATTCCGCTGTTCGTCGGCCGTGACAAGTCGATGCGCGCGCTGGAAAAGGCCATGGAGGCGGATAAGCGCATCCTGCTGGTTGCGCAGAAGTCGGCCGAGACCGACGACCCGGCCGCCAGCGATCTGTACACCGTCGGCACCCTGGCCCAGGTCCTGCAACTGCTCAAACTGCCCGACGGCACCATCAAGGTGCTGGTCGAGGGCTTGTCGCGGGTCACCGTCGACAAGGTCGTCGAGCTGGACGGCGCATTGCAGGGGCAGGGCATCGAAGTCGAGGCCAGCGATGGCCGCGAGCCGCGGGAAGTGGAAGCGATCGCGCGCTCGTTGATGTCCCTGTTCGAGCAGTACGTCAAGACCAATCGCAAGTTGCCGCCGGAGCTGTTGCAGACCCTGGCCGGCATCGACGAGCCTGGCCGCCTGGCCGACACCATCGCCGCGCATATCGGCGTGCGCCTGGCCGACAAGCAGCGCCTGCTGGAGATCACCGAGATCGGTGAGCGCCTGGAGCTGCTGGTTGGGCTGGTAGATGGCGAAATCGACGTGCAGCAGCTGGAAAAGCGCATCCGCGGCCGCGTGAAGTCGCAAATGGAAAAGAGCCAGCGCGAGTACTACCTCAACGAACAGATGAAGGCCATCCAGAAGGAGCTGGGCGATCTGGATGACGCGCCGGGCGAGCTGGAAGAGCTGGCGCGCAAGATCGCCGAGTCCGGCATGCCCAAGCCGGTCGAGACCAAGGCCAAGGCCGAACTCAACAAGCTCAAGCAGATGTCGCCGATGTCCGCCGAGGCAGCCGTGGTGCGCAATTATCTGGATTGGCTGCTGGGCGTGCCGTGGAAAAAGCGCACCAAGGTCCGCAAGGATCTGAAGGTTGCCGAGGACACGCTGGACGCCGATCACTATGGCTTGGACAAGGTCAAGGAGCGCATCCTTGAATACCTGGCGGTGCAGTCGCGCGTGAAGCAGATGAAGGGCCCGATCCTGTGCCTGGTCGGCCCGCCGGGCGTGGGCAAGACCTCGCTCGGGCAGTCGATCGCCAAGGCGACCAACCGCAAGTTCGTGCGCATGAGCCTGGGCGGCATCCGCGACGAGGCCGAGATCCGTGGCCATCGCCGGACCTATGTCGGCTCGATGCCGGGCCGCCTGGTGCAGAACCTCAACAAGGTCGGCAGCAAGAATCCGCTGTTCCTGCTGGACGAGATCGACAAGATGTCGATGGACTTCCGTGGCGACCCGTCGTCGGCGTTGCTGGAGGTGCTCGATCCGGAGCAGAACAACTCCTTCAACGACCATTATCTGGAAGTGGATCTGGACCTGTCGGAGGTGATGTTCGTCGCCACTTCCAACTCGCTCAACATTCCCGGTCCGTTGCTGGACCGCATGGAAGTGATCCGCATCCCCGGCTACACCGAGGATGAGAAGCTCAACATCGCCATGCGTTACCTGGTGCCCAAGCAGATCAAGGCCAACGGCCTGAAGCCGGAAGAGATCGAGATCGGCAGCGATGCGATCCAGGACATCGTGCGTTACTACACGCGCGAATCGGGCGTGCGTAATCTCGAGCGCGAAGTGGCCAAGATCTGCCGCAAGGTGGTCAAGGAAATCGCGCTTGCCGGTCCGCAACCGGCGGTGAAAAAGGTTGCCGCCAAGAAGGGCAAGCCAAAGGCGCTGGTCACGGTCAACGCGAAGAATCTCGACAAGTACCTGGGCGTGCGTCGCTTCGACTTCGGCCGCGCCGAAGAAGAAAACGAGATCGGCCTGGTCACCGGTCTGGCCTGGACCGAAGTCGGCGGCGAGCTGCTGCAGGTCGAATCCACGCTGGTGCCGGGCAAGGGCAATCTGATTCTCACCGGTCAGCTCGGCAACGTCATGAAGGAGTCTGCATCGGCGGCCTTGTCGGTGGTGCGTTCGCGCGCCGAGCGACTCGGCATCGATGTGGACTTCCTGCAGAAGCAGGACGTGCACGTGCATGTGCCCGATGGCGCGACGCCGAAGGACGGTCCCAGCGCAGGTATCGCGATGGTGACCTCGCTGGTGTCGGTGTTGACCCGGGTGCCGATCCGCGCCGATGTGGCGATGACCGGCGAGATCACCTTGCGCGGTCGCGTGTCGGCGATCGGTGGCTTGAAGGAGAAATTGCTGGCGGCACTACGTGGTGGCATCCGCACCGTGTTGATCCCGGACGAGAACCGCAAGGACCTGGCAGACATCCCGGCCAACGTCACGCGCGATCTGAAGATCGTGCCGGTCAAGTGGATCGATGAAGTGCTGGATCTCGCCCTGGAGCGTCCGCTGGCACCGAAGAAGGCAGGCAAGGAAAAAGCCCGCAAGACCGCTTCGCGCGTTGCCGTGCGCGGCAAGTCGCGCACTACCCCGGGTGCCCGCGTCAAGCACTAACGTGCGCTGTCTAAGACGTCCCGAAACAAGCCAAAACCCGCGTCGTTATTGGGTTTTGGCTTGCGTGCTGTTGGGGGCGCTGGTATAAATGCACGACTCGTGGGCGCGGCAAAATGTGATGCGTCACGCGATACCACTTGTGTCGGGTTCTTCGCTAACGGCAAGAGCGCCGATTGTCGATTCCGCGGCATCTGCCGCAAAGGGAGTTTCAAGAATGAATAAAACCGAATTGATCGATGGCGTTGCCGCTGCCGCTGACATCTCCAAGGCTGAAGCTGGCCGTGCTGTCGACGCGGTTGTGAGCGAAATCACCAAGGCGCTGAAGAAGGGCGACGCTGTCACCCTCGTTGGCTTCGGCACCTTCCAGGTCCGCGAGCGCGCTGAGCGTACCGGCCGCAATCCGAAGACCGGCGACAGCATCAAGATCGCTGCTTCGAAGAATCCTGCATTCAAGGCTGGCAAAGCCCTGAAGGATGCAGTAAACTAATCGACTCGCTAGGGTGCTTAGCTCAGCGGTAGAGCGTCTCCCTTACACGGAGAGGGTCGGGGGTTCGAAACCCTCAGCACCCACCACTAAGCACCAAGCAAAGTTTTAAGCGCGGAGCGGTAGTTCAGCTGGTTAGAATGCTGGCCTGTCACGCCGGAGGTCGCGGGTTCGAGTCCCGTCCGCTCCGCCAGTTACATCGAAGCCCCTGAGCAATTGGGGGCTTCGTTTTCTCCACGGCATTCGTGACGCGAATGCCGTGGGGTAGATGTCCAAGTTTAAAGCGGAGCGGTAGTTCAGCTGGTTAGAATGCTGGCCTGTCACGCCGGAGGTCGCGGGTTCGAGTCCCGTCCGCTCCGCCAGTTATACCCAAGCCCTCGGCCTTGTGCCGGGGGCTTTTTTATTGGCTGTTTGAGATTGTCTGGCGAGTGGATCGCGCATTGGCCTTGGGTGGCCGCAGCTCGGATCCGGCGCGGCGATAACCCGGTGCCATGACGATCGTATCGCGGCGCGCGTGCCGCCTTTGCCGTTACGCGGCCCCACCTTTGCTGCATCTTGGCCCGGGGCTGGCTGGCGTTGGGCTGGGTGCTTGGCGTCAGGCGGGTTACACTGCGCGGCTCGCCCACAGGCCGTGATTTGCCAATGCTGCAGAAACTTCGCGACAAGACGTCAGGCTGGATCGCTACCGCCATCCTGGGGTTGCTGATGATTCCGTTCCTGTTCGTCATCGACAACAGCTACCTGGGCGGCATTGGCGCCAATAATGTGGCCAAGGTGCAGGCGCCACCGACCTGGTGGAAATCGGCACCCACGTGGTGGCCGGTCTCGCTGCTATGGCAACACCATGAGATCAGCACGCAGGATTTCCGTGCGCGCTTCGAACAGGCGCGCATGCAGGAGCGCCAGCGCCAGGGTGAGAACTTCGACCCGCGCACCTTCGAATCCCGCGAAAACAAGCTGCAGGTGCTCGACCAGTTGGTGGACGAGCAAGTCGTGCGGCTTGGCGCCGAAGACGCCGGCATCGTGATCGGCGATGCGACGGTGCGCGATTACATCGCCAATATTCAGGCGTTCCAGGTCGATGGCAAGTTCAGTCCGGACCAGTACCGCGCCGCGTTGGCGCAGGGCACGCCACCGCGCTTGCCGGCGCAGTTCGATGCGCTGGTGCGCGACAGCTTGCAGCAGTCGGTGATCCCCCAGGCCGTTGCCGAATCGGGTTTTGCGACCAAGACCGAGTTCGAGCGCCTGCTCAAGTTGATGGGTGAAACGCGCGATGTGGAGTTGGCGATGTTGCCCGCTCCGGCTGCCGATACCGCACCGGTCAGCGATGCGCAGATCAAGCAGTGGTACGACACGCATGCACAGGATTTCCGCCAGCCGGAGACCGTGAGCATCGAGTACGTCGAGCTCAATGCCGCCACGATGCCGCCAGCGACTGCTGCCGACGAGGCGACGTTGCGCAAGCGTTACGAGGAAGAAAAGGCGCGTTTTGTCGAGCCGGACCAGCGTTTGGCGTCGCACATCCTGATCAGTGCAGGTGGCGATGCCGCTGCGCAGAAGGCGGCCGAAGCCAAGGCGGCCAAGCTCGCTGCGGAAGCCAAGCAGCCGGGCGCCGATTTCGCCGCGCTGGCCAAGGCCAATTCGCAGGATCCGGGCTCCAAGGATGCCGGTGGCGACCTGGGTTGGGTCGAGAAGGGCACCATGGTCAAGCCGTTCGAAGACGCGCTGTTTGCGATGAAGGCCGGCGACGTGGTCGGGCCGATCAAGACCGAGTTCGGCTATCACGTGATCCAGCTGCGCGAGGTCAAGGGCGGGCAGGGCAAGTCGTTCGAGCAGGTGCGCGACCAGCTTGCTGCCGAGCAGCTCAAGGCCGATGCCGACAAGGCGTACGCCGATATCAGCGGCAAGCTGGTGGATCAGGTCTACAAGAATCCGACTGCCCTGGAGCCGGCGGCCAAGCAGGTCGGTTTGCCGGTGCAGACCCTGGGCCCGTTCTCGCGTACCAACGCCAGCGGGATTGCGGCCAACCCGGCGGTGCTGCGTTCGGCGTTCTCCGAAACGTTGGTGCAGGACGGCACGGTGAGCGACCCGATCGCCATCGCCCCTAACCACAGCGTGATGCTGCGCGTGACCAATCACACGGCCGAGCAGGCATTGCCGTTGGACAAGGTGCGCGACAAGGTGATTGCCGCGGTGCATGCCGATCGTACCGAGAAAGCCGCCGGCGCCGCCGCCGATGCGCTGCTGGCACGTGTGCAGAAGGGTGAAACCCTGCAGGCGCTGGCGGCAAGCGAGAAGCTGCAGGTGCAGCCAATCCCGGGGCTGCCGCGCACGGCGCCGATTCCGACGCCGGCGGCAAATCGCGCGATCTTCAGTGCACCGCGTCCGACCGAGGGTAAGCCGTCGGTCGGCAAGGTGGAACTGGATGGCGGCCGCTTTGCGGTGTTCGTGATCAGCAAGGCGACGCCGGGCGACCTGAAGCAGATGCCGGCCGAGCAGCAGACGATGCTGCGCGAGCAGCTGAGCCAGATCGATGGCAACAATGCCGCGCAGGCCTACGTCAAGGAAATGCGCAAGCGCTACAAGATCCAGATCGAAGAAGCGCAGCTGTAACGGCTGGGTGTCGATCGAGACAAAGAAAGAGCCCGGGCGACCGGGCTTTTTTTTTGCGCTGATGGCGTTGGGTTTCGGGACGGCGCGCGCGTGTTGCGGCCGCTGATGCGAAGTGGGACGAAGTCACGCTCACGTGATTGGCGAGTGCGCGAGGACTGCGCGGTAGCTGCGGCCGATGACCAATCGCGTGGCGGCCGGGCGGGCGCAGCCAGTGCTCGGAATCGGAATGTCCTGCTCGTGCACGTGGATGGCGAGCGCGGCTGCGCGCACGCGGCTGAGGACGTGCTCGCTACGTCCAGTCGCTCCTGGCGGTGCGGCGACGCATGCTCTTGTCGTGGGCGTGCGGCTTGGATGTTGGCAGCGCGAATGCCTGACCAGCGCTGCGCCAACCGGTCTTGGAGCGCGCCGAGCCTCTTCCTCTGATTCGGACGGCTGAAATCCGTGCGGGAAGAGTGGAGGGCCGGTGACTGGCGCGCCGGTGCCGTACGTTGCCGCGTCGACCGATGCCCGGCAAGCTATCCAGACACGCGCGATGTCACTCGATGCAGACGCAGCAGTCCGTCAAGGCGCTTCGAGGCCTGGGGTCTTAGCGACAGCGAAAGGCGAGGCGCGCGGCAACCAGCCGCACTGGGCCGATCGAGCGGCCTGCTCAGGGTGTGTCGTTGAACGACAGCACCATGCCCGGCTTCAATACGGCACGCTTGTCCAGGCCATTGCTGGCGAGCAGGGTGGCGACGGTGATGCCGTAGCGACGGGCGATGGCCCACGCGGATTCGCCGTTGCGCACGGTATGGGTGCGGGCGGGCGAAGGGCGGGACGTCTTGGCCGTCGTGGTGCTGGCGACCGCTGTGGCGGGGCCGGTCGTATCAGCATCCATGCTTGCAGAGGTGGAGGCGACCACTGCACCGCCGGAGCCAGGCTGCGCTGCCGCAGCGGGCGCCAGTACGTGGACGCCTTTGGGTGCTGCACGTGCGCTCGCCACTGCAGGGTTCAGGCGCGCCAACAGCTGCGGCTCGATCGCGCGCTGCCCGGCCCAGGTATTGAGGCTGGTGCCGGCCGGCAGTGCGTGTTCGGTCAGTACCGGCACCTGGCGATCCAGCGAGGTCAGCAAGCTGCCCTGCTGCTGCGCATGATCGAGTACACAGGCCAGTGCATGCAGCTTTTCGACATAGTCGTACGTGACCTTGGACATGCCGGGCAGCTCCGACGGGCGCGCGTTCTGCGCGTTCATGCCGGCGCTGCGCATGGCCTGCAGGACGCGGTACTCGCCTGCGTTGTAGGCCATCAGTGCCAGTCGCCAGTCGCCACCGAACATGCCGTACAGGGTCTTGAGATAACGCACTGCGGCGGTGGTGGAATCCACGGCCGACAGCCGGCCGTCGTACTGCGCGCCGACCGGCACGTGGTGGTTGCGCGCGGTGGTGGCGATGAACTGCCACAGCCCTGCCGGGCCGCTGCCGTTGCGTGCGCCGGGGCGGTAGCCGCTCTCGACGAATGGAATCAGCGCAAACTCGGTCGGCATGTCCGCGGCACGCAGTTCGTCGACCACGTAACCAAACAACGGCAGAACGTCCTGACCGTCGTCGGCCAAGCGAGCCGGGGCCCGCGAGAAATGCTGTTCCCAGCGCGTATCGCTGTGTTCGCTGTCGCAGCCTGGATCGGCACGGCCTTCCAGGAACGACGAAAAGATCTCGCGGCCATTGCGCATGCCGGGCGCAGTGGCAGCGGTGTCGGCGGAGGTGAGGCGGCTTGCGTCGTTGGACGAGGCAGCTGCCGGCGCGATGGCCGCAAGCGCGGCCACCACTGCCAGAATCAAGCGCCTCATGCGCGAAATTCGTCTTTCCAGCGCCTAAGTTCGGCGAAAACGTCTACTTCTGAGGAAAGTGCGCCGGCTGCACGCGGTGCTACCGCGGCGCGGATTTCAGGACGGCTGGTACGTAAGAACGGATTGGTGGCCAGTTCACTCTTGAGCGAAATCGGCAGGGTAGGACGGGCTGCTTGACGCATGGCCTGGGCTTCCTGTTGACGGCGCTGCAAGGCAGCGTTGGTTGGATCGACGTGCAGCGCGAAGGCTGCGTTGGCCAGGGTGTATTCATGGCCGCAACACACAAGCGTTTCGCCGGGCAGAGATGCCAGGCGCTGCAACGCGTCGAACATCTGAGCAGCGGTACCTTCGAACATCCGCCCACAGCCTAGGCTGAACAGGGTATCACCACTGAACAGATGACGGTCTGTCACAAAGGCGATGTGGCTGCGGGTGTGACCGGGGACCTTGATCACCTCGAAGCTGGTCTCCAGCAGCTGCAAGCGCTCGCCTTGGGTAACGCGATGGGCATCTGCCGGGATGCGAGGGTCATCGGGACCGAACAGTTCGAGTGCCGGCCAGCGCTGCTGCAGCGCGGCTACGCCGCCGATGTGGTCGTCATGATGATGGGTGAGCAACACCGCGCTGGGGGCCCAGTCATCGCGCTCCGCGGCGGCGATGACCGGCTCGGCCTGGCCGGGGTCTACAACGACGGCGCGGCCATCTGTGGCGACCAGCGCCCAGATGTAGTTGTCGTCGAATGCGGGCAGGGCGGTCAGTCGCATAGAATTGGGACCATGCCTGCCGTCCCATTCTCCCGTCAAGCTGGCGTCTCATCCTGGTTTGATACGGAGGCGGGGCGAAGCCTGCTCCAATCCGAGCGTCGCCTGGCGCTGGAGTCCCTGCAACGGCGGCCATCCCAGCCCTGGTTGTGGGTGGCGCCGACCAAGGAATTGCCGCCGCGCGAGGTGCTCGATGGCCGCGGCCTGCGCCTGTTTCGTAGCGCCGGACGCTTCGCAGGCGATGCGCGCTGTGCGATGCCGTTTCCGTTGCCCACCGAAAGCCTGCAAGCCATTGTGGTGCAGCATGCGGTCGTTGGCGGTGCGGCGGAGTTTCTGGCCGAATGCGAGCGGCTGCTGATGCCGGGAGGCCGGCTGTGGCTGTTCACGCTCAACCCGCTGAGCCCGTACCGCTTTCATTGGGCGCGGCGCGGCCCGGTGGCATTGCGCCCGGATCGCTGGCGATCGCTGGCGCAGCAGGCCGGCCTGCAGTGCGTGGCAACGGAGCGCTTCCTCGGGCCCATCTGGCGGACCGGGCGCGGTTCGTCCGATCCTGGCCGCGCGCCATGGCGCGCGGTGTATTTACTCGAAGTGGAAAAACGGGCCTCCGCACCGATCGCGCCGACGCCGATCGCGCGGCCAACGCGCTGGCCGCAACCGGTGGCCACGATCTGACCTTAGTACGTGACAACTCTGGAAACTGATGAAATCAATTGAAGTGCATACCGATGGCTCCTGCCTCGGCAATCCGGGGCCGGGCGGTTGGGCGGCCCTGCTGCGTTACAACGGCCGCGAGAAGGAATTGGCCGGCGGTGAAGCGGTATCCACCAACAACCGGATGGAATTGATGGCCGCGATCATGGCGCTGGAGACACTGACCGAGCCGTGCCAGATCGTGCTGCATACCGACTCACAGTACGTGCGCCAGGGCATCACCGAGTGGATATCCGGTTGGGTGCGGCGTGGCTGGAAAACCGCCGGCGGCGATCCGGTCAAGAACCGCGAACTGTGGGAGCGGCTGCATGCGGCCACCCAGCGGCACAGCATCGATTGGCGCTGGGTGAAGGGTCACAATGGCGACCCGGACAACGAGCGCGTCGACGTGCTTGCCCGCAATCAGGCCATCGCCCAGCGCGGCGGCGCTGCAACTGCGTAAGAGGATTCATGCGTCAGATCATTCTCGATACAGAAACCACCGGCCTGGAATGGCGCAAGGGCAACCGCGTCGTCGAAATCGGTGCAGTGGAGCTGCTGGAGCGGCGCCCGAGCGGCAACAATTTTCATCGCTATCTGAAGCCCGATTGCGATTTCGAGCCGGGTGCGCAGGAAGTCACCGGATTGACCCTGGAATTCCTGGCCGACAAACCGTTGTTCGGCGATGTGGTGGAGGAGTTTCTCGCCTATATCGACGGCGCGGAATTGATCATCCACAACGCTGCGTTCGACCTGGGCTTTCTGGACAACGAGTTGTCGCTGCTGGGCAATGGTTACGGCCGCATCGTCGACCGCGCCACCGTGGTCGACACCTTGATGATGGCGCGCGAGCGTTACCCGGGGCAGCGCAATTCGCTCGATGCCTTGTGCAAGCGCCTGGGCGTGGACAACGGGCATCGCCAGCTGCATGGCGCCTTGCTCGATGCGCAGATCCTGGCCGATGTGTATATCGCGCTGACCTCGGGCCAGGAGGAGATCGGCTTTGCCAGCGCCGATGCCGGCCAGAACAGCAATGAGAACAACGGCATGATCGCGTTCGACCCCGCGTTGCTGTTGCCGCGCCCGCGCGTGATGGTGACTGCGTCGGAATCGCATGCGCACGAAGCGCGATTGGCGCAGCTGCGCAAGAAGGCCGGCCGCGCGCTGTGGGACGCGCCTGTCGAAGAGAGCGCTGTCGCCGGTTGAAGTGGCGCTGCACCCCTTGGCTGGCGGCGCATGCCGGCAACGGGTGCAGCGCATGGTCAGGACCTCGCGAGGTTCTGCCGCGCGTTCGAAGGCCGCCCTCGACGCTGTCCTGCCGTGGCTCAGTAGCTACGCACCAGGATCGCGGTGATGTTGTCCGAACCGCCGCCATCCAGCGCTGCGGCGACCAGGCATTCGACGCACTCCTGCGCGCTGCAGTCGGCTTGCGACAGGGTTGCCGCAATCGCTGCATCGTCCACTTCTTCGGTCAGCCCATCGCTGCAGAGCAATAGTTGCATGCCGGATTTGAGCTCGCCCTGCATGGTGGCAACGTTGAGATGGACCGGATCGGTGACGCCCAGTGCCTGGGTCACCACGTTGCGATGCGGATGCGCACGCGCCTGCTCGCTGGTGAGCGTGCCTTGGGCGATGAGTTCCTGCACGTAACTATGGTCCTGACTCAGCTGTGCCAGGCGCCCGTCGCGCCACAGGTATGCACGGCTGTCGCCGACCCAGGCCACCTCGAAACGCTGGCCCAACACGCGTGCGGCGACCACGGTGGTGCCCATCGGCAAGGTGTCGTTGCAGCGGCGCGAGGTCTTGATGATCTCTTCGTCGGCGATACGCACGGCCTGCGCGAGCGGGGTGCCGGCGCGGACTTCGCGCACGATGGTTTCGCGTGCAAGTGCGCTGGCCACCTCGCCGCAGGCATGTCCGCCCATGCCATCGGCCACCAGCCACAGCCCCAATTCGCTGTCGCCGTAATAGGTGTCCTCGTTGAGGTCACGGCGCAGGCCGACGTGGGTGAGGTGTCCGAATTCGAGCATGGGGCCGGGTCGCCAGGGAGAAGATGCGTGCCCATCATCGCGGCCCGGCCGGCCAGCGGCAACAGAGCGCTCGCGCCGGGCGCAGTACCGGTTCACGCCGCGCCGACAGCCGGGCGGTGGAGCGCTGGCCCGGGCCGCTTGTGGCCTGGCGCGTGTGCCCGTATGATGCACGGCCCCAGGACACTGGGGACCATCTGGAGAGGTGGCAGAGCGGTTGAATGTACCTGACTCGAAATCAGGCAGGCGTTTATAGCGCCTCGGGGGTTCGAATCCCCCCCTCTCCGCCAGATTGAGGCGAGCAGTTGCGCCAGTGACGCGTGAGTTTTGCCGGCGTCATTGGGGGGCGAGAAGCCCCGGGTTCGACAGACAGCAGCGCTGTCTGCACGGCGAAGGCACGAAGTGCCGGGTGAATCCCCTTCTGACGCCAGATTCGCATCAGCCCCCGCAAGGGGGCTTTTGTTTATGTGTCGCAGCCGGCCGTGGCTGCGATGACTACAATCCGCTCGACCCCTGTTGGAGGCCTGTCATGTCCGAGATCCTGGTGCCCGTGTCCTTTGGTGAGCTGCTCGACAAGATCGCGATCCTGCAGATCAAGTCCGAGCGCATGCGCGATGCGGCCAAGCTGGCCAATGTCCGCAATGAGTTGTCCGCGCTGGAAGCCAGCTGGATGGCGCATCCGGCTGCCGGTCACGACATCGTGCGGTTGCGCGCCGAGCTCAAGGCCGTCAACGAGCGGTTGTGGGTGATCGAAGACGACATCCGGCTCAAGGAGCAGGCGCAGAGCTTCGACGACGGCTTTGTGCAGCTGGCACGCAGCGTCTACATCGAAAACGACGAGCGCGCGCGGATCAAGAAGGAAATCAACCTGGCGCTGGGTTCTTCGTACGTGGAAGAGAAGTCCTACCAGGACTATCGCGCGACCGGCGCCTGAGCGGAGTGAGGGGCCGACTGCGCCGGCACCAGCCCGCGCACTGGAACGCTGCGCCGCCTGTCATCGCGATAGGCGGCTGGTGCGATGCCGGTGCATCGGCTTGAAGGCTGGATGCCAGGCGACTTGAGTCCTGGTGCAAACGAAAAGCCGCGCGTCATGAGCCGAATCGATCTGAGGATCAGTTGGGCGCCAGCGTTTGCCGGGAGTCAGCGGGGATGATCGGCCCGATAGCGTTCGAATGCAGCAATTGCGTCGTCGACGGTAATCAGCGACATCACATCGTCGAACTCAATCTTGGTGCCCCAGCCGAGCCGGTCGGCCGGCGTGCGCAGAAACTTGCGCGCTGCCGCGTCGTAACGGTCCACGCAATAGCGCACGTCCGAGTACGGGCCGCTGCGTCGCGGATTGCTGGCCGCATGCAACCCCAGCACCTTGCTACCCATCGCATTGGCGATATGCATCGGGCCCGAATCCGGGGTGACCACCAGGTCGGCGCGGGCGAGCAGCGCGGGAAGCTGCTTGAGCGTGTCCTTGCCGACCAGGTCCAGCAGCGGTGCGCGCGTGTTCGCCACGATGGCGTCAGCCGTGCTGCGCTCCAGTTCGCTACGGCCGCCGCACAGCACCACGCGCCAGCCCTGGGCCGCTGCATGGTCGGCAAGGGCGGCGTGGCGGTCCGGGTACCAGTTGCGCCGCACGTGACTGGAGCAGGGCGAAATCATCAGCACCGGGCGGCCATCGTCGTCCCATTGCGCGCGCGCCCAGGCATGCGCGGCGTCGGGAACCGGCAGGTCCCAGCGCACCTGGGTCTGGCGCAGGCCCAGCGGCTCGGCGAAGCTGCCGATGGCGTCGAGGACATGGATGCCGGGGCGGTCGGCAATGCGCTCTTTGACGAACAGGCCATGCAGGTCCTTGGAGCGGCTGCGGTCGTAGCCGATGCGGCGGCGCGCCGGGACGAATGCCGAGAGCACGTTGGCGCGCAATGCCACCTGCATCTGCAGCAAGGCGTCAAAGCGCCCCAGCGGTGCCAAGGCCTGGCGCAAGGCGCGCATGCCGGCGACGCCGCTGCGTTTGTCGTAGGCATGGAAGTGCACGCCGGGCAGGCCGTCGAGCAGCTTCAGGCCGGCCTTGTCGATGATCCAATGCAGTTGCGCCTGCGGGAAACCCGCCTGCAGCGTGCGCACCAGCGGCACCACATGGGTCACGTCGCCCAGGGCGGACAAGCGCAGCAAACACAGCGATGCAGGCGTTACAGCCATGGTGTTGTTAGACTCGATAGATGGTTTCTTTCGACGCCACCGAAGCGCTGACGCCGTACCGCGAGGCCCGCGGCTATGGCGCCATTCTGTTCGACCGCGAACGGCTGCGGCAAGCCGATGCCGGGCTGTTTTCGCCGCAACGCTGGGGCGACAGAGCGCGACCGGTCGACGAAGGCGGGCGTGGCGGTGCGTGGTTCGTGGATGCCCCGTTCGGTCGCAGTGTGCTGCGGCAGTACCTGCGTGGCGGCATGGCCGCACGCGTCAGCCGCGACCGATACCTATGGAAAGGTGCCGGCCGCACGCGCAGTTTTGCCGAATTCCGCTTGATGCGCGAACTGATCAAGCGCAAGTTGCCGGTGCCGCGTCCGTTGGCGGCCTGCTATCTGCGCGAAGGCCTGGGCTATCGCGCGGCGCTGTTGATGGAGCGCTTGGAAGACGTGCGCTCGCTGGCCGACCATGCGCAGGTGGCCGGGCGCGGCGCGCCATGGGAAGCCACCGGGCAGTTGATCGCGCGTTTCCATCGCGCCGGTCTGGATCACGCCGATCTCAATGCGCACAACATCCTGTTCGATGCCAGTGGGCATGGCTGGCTGATCGATTTCGACCGGGGCGTGCTGCGCATTCCGGCCACGCGCTGGCGCGAGCGCAATCTCAAGCGGCTGCATCGGTCGCTGTTGAAGCTGCGCGGCAATCGCAGCCGCGAAGAGGTCGACAAGGATTACGAGCGGCTGCACCGCGCCTACGAGCTGGCCTGGGGCCGGGGCTACTGATGCAGTGGGCGTTGCGCGTGCAGGGAGTCGGCAATGCGTCGGCAGTGGCGCTTGGTTCGCCGATGGCCACGCTCGAGCGCGCTGGCGCGCCGTGGCTGACCATCGACTGCGGCAGCGAAGGGCTCACCGCCTATCAGGCGCATTACGGTGACCTGCCGCAGGCCATCTTCATCACCCATGTGCATCTGGATCATGTCGGCGGGCTGGAGCGGGTGTTCGTCGACAGCTATTTCTCCGAGCGACGCGGGCGCACGCGCCTGTACGTACCGGCGCCGGTGGTGCCGCTGCTGCAGCGGCGCATTGCCGACTACCCGAATGTGCTCGCCGAGGGCGGGGCGAACTTCTGGGATGCATTCCAGCTGGTGCCGGTCGGCGATGCCTTCTGGCACGACGGGGTGCGGCTGGAGGTGTTCCCGGTGCGCCACCACTGGCCGGAGACGGCCTACGGGCTGCGCCTGAAAGGCGCGCTGGTGTGGACCGGCGACACCCGGCCGATCCCGGAAATGCTGAAGCGTTACGCGGACGACAACGAGTTGATCGCGCATGACTGCGGCGTTCACGGCAACCCGTCGCATACTGGCGTGGATGATCTGGAGCGGGAATATCCGCAGGACCTGTTGAGCCGCATGCTGCTGTACCACTACGCCAGCGACGCCGACGGCGACGTGCTGCGCGCACGCGGCCATCGCGTCGCGGTGCCCGGGCAGTACCTGACGCTGGCGGACCCGACCGCCGACACGGTGCGCTGATGGGCGCCTTGTCGCTGCCGACCCTGACCGGTACCCCGATGCAGGACCGTTACGGCCGCCCGCTGCGCGATCTGCGCCTGTCGGTGATCGAAGCCTGCAATTTCCGCTGCGGCTACTGCATGCCGGCCGACCGTGTGCCCGACGATTACGGCTTCGATGCGCAACAGCGCCTGAGTTTCGATCAGCTGGAAACATTGGTGCGGGCGTTCGTGTCGGTGGGCGTCACCAAGGTGCGCCTGACCGGTGGCGAGCCGCTGCTGCGTCGCGATCTGCCGACCTTGATTGCGCGGCTGACCGCCATCGAAGGGATCGAGGACCTGGCGCTCACCACCAATGGCGCCTTGCTCGCGCGCCAGGCCGAGGCGCTGCGCCAGGCCGGGCTGCGGCGCATCACGGTGAGCATGGATGCACTGGATCCGTCGCTGTTCAAGCGCATGAGCGGCGACCGTGGCGACATCGCACAGGTCCTGGCCGGCATTGCTGCCGCCGAGCAGGCCGGCTTCACGCGGCTGAAGATCAATTGCGTGGTGCAGCGTGGCGTCAATGAGGACCAAGTGTTGCCGCTGGTGGAGTACTTCCGTGGCACCGGGCATGTGTTGCGCTTCATCGAATTCATGGACGTGGGCAGCTGCAACGGCTGGACCCCGGACGCGGTGGTGAGCTCGGCGCAGTTGCACGCGCGCATCCACGCGCGCTGGCCGCTGAGGGCGCTGGACGCCAATTACACCGGCGAAGTTGCGCAACGCCATGCATTCGTCGACGGCGCGGGCGAGGTGGGTTTCGTCAGTTCGGTCAGCGTGCCGTTCTGCGGCGATTGCCAGCGCGCACGCGTGTCGGCCGACGGGCATCTGTACACCTGCCTGTTCGCCAGCCAGGGCCATGATCTCAAGCCGGCCCTGGCCGACGGCGAGCAAGGCCTGGCCACGCATTTGCGTCAACGCTGGAGCATGCGCGGCGACCGCTACAGCGAGGTGCGCGCATCCGCCGCACCGCGACGTGGCAAGCCGGTCGAAATGTTCCTGATCGGCGGGTGAGCGCCTGTGCGCTGCTGACGCAGTTGCGCGGCTTGGAGCTGCGTCTGCTCGATCCGCAGGTGCGTCGCTCGCTGCCGGAGCTGGAGGCGCTACTGGATCCGGCGTTCGTTGAGTTTGGTGCCTCGGGCCGGCGCTACACACGTGAGGAGATCATCGCTGCATTGACCGCCAGCGCTGCGGCTGCCGACTACGCGGCCGACGGCTTCGTCTGCGTACTGCTGGCTCCGCAGCTGGCGCAGCTGCGCTATCGCACCCGCGCGCACGTCGACGGCGTCGTGCGGGGTGCCTTGCGCAGTTCGTTATGGCGCCTGGACGGTGCATGCTGGCGAATGCTGTTCCATCAAGCCACTCCGTTCACCGAGAATGCCGCATCCTGAGCGCCTGTCATCGTGTCGTTTCCCATGCCTGCAAAACCCCGTTCCGCACGCCTGACCCACCTGGACGATTCCGGACTGCCCACGATGGTGGATGTCTCGGACAAGGCAGTCACCGCGCGCAGCGCCACTGCCCAAAGCCGGGTGCGTTTTCCGGCCGCCATCGCCGCACAGTTGCGCGCCAATGGCTTGCGCAGCGCCAAGGGTGGCATCGTCGAGACCGCGGTGATCGCCGGCACCATGGCGGTCAAGCGCACGCACGAGCTGATTCCGTTCTGCCATCCATTGCCGATCGATGCCTGTCGTTTCGAGATCGACTGGGCAGGCGAGCAGGTGCTGGAGATTCACTGCACGGTGCGCTGCGTGCATCGCACCGGGGTGGAGATGGAAGCGCTGACCGGCGCCAGCGTGGCGGCGCTGACGGTCTACGACATGTGCAAGGCGTTATCGCATGCGATGACGATCGGGCCGACCAAATTGGTGTCCAAGCGCGGCGGCAAGCGCGATATCGGAGCGGCGCAATGACGGCAACGGTGACGGTGTTGTATTTCGCCAGTCTGCGCGAAGCGGCTGGAATCGCCGACGAGCGGGTGCAATCCGGCGCGCCGGACCTGCGTGGCCTGTATGCCGAACTCGACGCGCGGCACGGCCTGCGCTGGACGCCTGCACAGTTGCGCGTTGCCGTCGATGGCGCGTTCGCGCGCTGGGACGATGCGCTGCGCGACGGCAGCGAAGTGGTGTTTATTCCGCCAGTCTCGGGAGGTTGAGCGTGAGCGATGAGGTCGTAGCCATCTTTGCACTTTCGGATCTGCCATTGCCGGTGGAGCAGCTGCGTTCCGGCGCGGTGCATCCGCAGGCTGGTGCGTTTGCCAGTTTCGAAGGCTGGGTGCGCAATCACAACGAAGGCCGTGGCGTTGCCGGGTTGCGCTATGAAGCCTATGCCGCGCTGGCTCAGGCCGAAGGTCAGCGCGTGCTCGACGAAGCGATGCGCCGGTTCGCCATCGTGCATGCGCACTGCGTGCATCGGGTGGGCGAGCTGCAGATCGGCGACATGGCGGTCTGGGTGGGCGTCAGTGCGGCGCATCGTGGCGCCGCGTTCGACGCGTGCCGCTACATCATCGACGAGGTCAAGGCGCGCGTGCCGATCTGGAAGCACGAGCACTACCTGGAAGGCGACGCGGGCTGGCTGCATCCTGAGTCGCAGTGATGTCCTCGGTCGCATGACGTGTGCAACAGCATGTCTGCCCTGGCGCACTGCGCTGCCGGTTCGACCGGCATCGTCGCGTTCGACCACGCTGCGTCAAAGTCGGTCTGCTTGATCCATGAAGTCTCCGCAGCTAGGCCAAAACGCGCGCGGCGATGGGGCTGCGAACCGAGACCTGCTTGAAGGGTGGGAGTGCCGCGCCGGTCGACCTCGGCGCCCGCATCGCGCCGAGGGAGGCGCTAACGCTGCAGGAATGTGTGTGCCGTCGCCACGGCGGGCACAAATGACTTGTTGGCTTTATGCATGGGCGCACAGCGCCGCAAAAGATGGCTGCTGCTTGTTGCTCGATCAATCAGGCGCAAGCCAGTGTTCCGGCTAGTCGGCCTGGCGTCTGTCGAAGGTTAGGGTGGTGTCCCCGCCGGTTGACCTCGGCGCCCGCATCAATCGATACCGTTGCTGCCTTCCGGCCCTGGCGGGATTTTCGATCTAGCGTCGCGAGGGACCGACGGGGCCACCATAAGACGTGGGCCACTGGCATGGCCCTGCGATTTGCGGCATTGGTGTCATTGCGCAAATCATGAAACTGGCGGAGAGAGGGGGATTCGAACCCCCGAAGCGCGGTTTAGACGCTTACACACTTTCCAGGCGTGCTCCTTCAACCACTCGGACACCTCTCCGTACCTGCACGACCGGGGTCGAACAGGGCCGCAGATTCTAGCGGTCGCCGGCCCGTACCACAAGCTGAATCTTCCCGGCGCAGCCGGTGAGACGCGCCGTGGCACAATATCGGCTCAGAACAAGCTGGTTGCCCGATGTCTTATCTCGTTCTCGCCCGCAAGTGGCGCCCGAAGCGTTTTGCCGAACTCGTGGGCCAGGAGCACGTGGTCCGCGCGCTCACCAACGCGCTCGACAGCGGGCGCGTGCACCACGCGTTCCTGTTCACCGGCACCCGCGGCGTGGGCAAGACCACCATCGCGCGCATTTTCGCCAAGTCGCTGAACTGCGAGACCGGCACCAGTGCCGACCCGTGCGGCATCTGCCCGGCCTGCCTGGACATCGATGCCGGCCGCTACATCGACCTGCTGGAAATCGACGCCGCGTCCAACACCGGCGTGGACGATGTGCGCGAGGTGATCGAGAACGCGCAATACATGCCCTCGCGCGGCAAGTTCAAGGTCTACCTGATCGACGAAGTGCACATGCTCTCCAAGGCGGCGTTCAACGCGCTGCTCAAAACCCTGGAAGAGCCGCCGGAACATGTGAAGTTCCTGCTCGCCACCACCGATCCGCAAAAACTGCCGGTGACGGTGTTGTCGCGTTGCCTGCAGTTCAACCTCAAGCGCCTGGACGAGGACCAGATCCAGGGCCAGATGACGCGCATCCTGACCGCCGAGGAAATCGAGTCGGACCCGTCGGCGATCGTGCAGCTGTCCAAGGCCGCCGATGGCTCCTTGCGCGACGGCTTGTCGCTGCTGGATCAGGCGATCGCCTATGCCGGCGGTGCGCTGCGCGAGGATGTCGTGCGTACGATGCTGGGCACGGTGGACCGCACCCAGGTCGGGGCGATGCTGCAGTCGCTGGCCGACGGCGATGGCGCGCGCCTGCTGCAGGTGGTCGCTGCACTCGCGGAATTTTCGCCGGACTGGAGCGGAGTGCTGGAAGCACTGGCCGAGGCCTTGCACCGCGTGCAGGTACAGCAATTGGTGCCGTCGGTGGCGTTCGTCGGCGACGGCATCGACCCGACCCCGTTCGCGGCACAGCTGCGGCCGGAAGTCGTGCAGCTGTGGTACCAGATGGCGCTCAACGGGCGCCGCGACCTGTATCTGGCGCCGAGCCCGCGCGCCGGTTTCGAGATGGCAGTGCTGCGCATGCTGGCGTTCCGCCCCGCTGCGGCGGTGCCGGCCGGAAGCAGCGACGATGGACGCGGTGCCAGCGCAGGCGGCGGCGCACGCACGGCCGCTGCGGGCGTGCAGGCGGCGGCACCGGCGACGGCTGCGGCGGCGCCTGCCAAGCCGGTCGAGGTGGTTGAAGCGGCGTCGGGTGCTGGTGCGGCGTCGGTGTCCACAGCAACGTCGGCGTCAACATCGGCACCAATGCCAGCACCAACGGCAGCCGCCGCCCCTTCGGCACCGGCACCGGTTGTGGTGCTTCCTGCGTCGGAGGCCTTGGCTGATGGTCGTTCGTCCGCCGCCGCGCGCACCGACGACGCGCCGCCGTGGGCGGTGGACGATGCGCCGGTGCGTACGCATGCTGCGCCAGTGGCCGATACGGCAGGCGTGCTTGCGCCCGAGTCTGCAATGGCGCCACCGCCGGAAGCCGCTGCTGTGGCGCCGACCACGGCGATACCCGATCTCGTGCCTGCGCTGGCCACCGCCGCTGCTCCCGTGCCCGGAGAGATGGCTGCAGATGCGCCCTCTGTCGCTGCGCCCGCCGAGACTTCGCCAGCTTCAGCATCGTCATCCGCGGTTGCGCCCGGCAACGATTCGGGCACGCCGATCGACGACGGCCGCATTGCCGACGCCGAACAATGGCTCGAGCTGGTCACCCGT
Organism: Xanthomonas pisi DSM 18956; assembly: GCF_001010415.1. Lineage (GTDB taxonomy): Bacteria > Pseudomonadota > Gammaproteobacteria > Xanthomonadales > Xanthomonadaceae > Xanthomonas > Xanthomonas pisi. The sequence goes on along the minus strand of NZ_JPLE01000016.1, from coordinate 132,114 downwards.
AGCGGGTTGAACGGCCCGTCGCGCCAGCTCGCGGCCAATGCGGCATTCATCGGCCATCGCGATGGCGTGCTGCGGCTTGCGTTGGCGCCGGGCTTTGAATATCTCAACTCCGAGCGCTCCATCGCCAACCTCGCGCAGGCGCTGGCGCCGGTTCTCGGAGACACGCCGCGCATCGTGATCGAAACCGGCAGCGCCGATGTCGAGACCTTGCATGAGCGTGCCAACCGCCAGAAAGGCGAGCGCCAGAGCGCAGCCGAAAGCGCCTTCATGAACGACCCGAATGTGCAGCAGCTGATCCAGCAGCAAGGCGCGCGGGTCGTGCCCGATTCCATCCGCCCTTACGACGAGTAACGCCCCATGCGTGGAAATATTGCCCAATTGATGCAGCAGGCGCAGAAGATGCAGGAAAACCTGCAGCGCGCCCAGGAAGAACTGGCCAAGCTGGAAGTCACCGGGACCGCCGGCGGCGGCATGGTCAGCGTGACGCTGACTGGTGCCAAGGAGTGCCGTAAGGTGCGGATCGATCCCAGCATCCTTTCCGACCAGGAAATGGCCGAGGACCTGATCGCCGCCGCCTTCAACGATGCCTCCAACAAGATCGACGCCGAATCCAAGGACCGCATGGGCTCGGCGACTGCCGGCATGCAGTTGCCGCCAGGCATGAAGTTGCCGTTCTGAGCGAGGGGATTCGGGAGTCGGGATTGGGGATTGGCTGGAAGCGAGATCCGCCTCTGCATTTGCGAATCCCAAATCTCCAATTCCCAATCCCGGCCACCCAATGTCCTCCCTACTCGAACAACTGATCGAAGCCTTCCGGGTGTTGCCGGGCGTGGGCCAGAAATCGGCCCAGCGCATGGCCTACCACCTGCTCGAGCGCGAGCGCGAGGGTGGGCGGCGTCTGGCGGCGGCGCTTGCCAATGCGGTGGAAAAGGTCGGCCATTGCGTGCAGTGCCGCGACTTCACAGAGGCGCAGATCTGCCCGATCTGTGCCAACGCCAGTCGCGACCGGCAGCAGCTGTGCGTGGTGGAATCGCCGGCCGACCGATTGGCGATCGAGCACGCCACCGGCTACCGCGGCGTGTATTTCATCCTGCAGGGCCGCCTGTCGCCGCTGGATGGCATCGGCCCGCGCGAGCTGGGGCTGGACCAACTCGGCGAACGCCTGGCTGCCGGCGAAATCACCGAAATGATCATTGCCACCAACGCCACGGTGGAGGGCGAGGCCACCGCGCATTACCTGGCGCAGCTGGCGCGCCAGCATGGCGTGCGGCCCAGCCGGCTCGCGCAAGGCATGCCGCTGGGCGGCGAGCTGGAATATGTGGATCGCGGCACGCTGTCGCACGCCTTCGGCACGCGTAGCGAGGCGGTTTGAGGGCGGGGATTGGGGAGTTGAGATTGGGGATTCGTAGAAACGAAAAGCGGAGGCATGCGCGGTAAGCTCTTGCCAATCCCCAATCCCCAATCCCCATCATGTCCGACACCATCTTCAGCAAGATCATCCGTCGCGAAATCCCCGCCACCATCGTCTATGAAGACGACGAGGTGCTGGGCTTCGAAGACATCGCGCCGCAGGCGCCGGTGCATGTGCTGTTCATTCCCAAGCAGCACGCCATTCCCACGCTGGACGATGTGCCGCCGGAGCAGGCGCTGTTGGTGGGCAAGCTCGCACTCGCTGCAGCGTCGTATGCACGCGAGCAGGGCCTGGCGCAGGACGGCTATCGCATCGTGATGAATTGCCGCGAGCATGCCGGGCAGACGGTATTCCATATCCATCTGCATCTGCTGGCCGGTGCGCCGCTGGGTCGCTTCGGCACACCCTGACTGTGCATCGCTGGGCGTTGCCAACGATGTGACTGAACAGGTCGTTGAGTGGTAAGGATAGGCCGGGGTCGAGCCTGGTCGATCGCCCGTCCGCTGCGGCCGCACGACGATGCGCATCGGCATGCACTCTCGCCAGCCGCGCAGCCGCGGTCACAGCCGGCGTGTTGCGCGTGCGCAGCGCGGGACCGGCGGGGACGGATGCAGCACGAGCGCGTTGATGTCGACGGCTTGTCCACATAAACAAAAACGCCGCTCCTTCAAGAGCGGCGTTTTGCATCACGGCTGACTCAGCAATCGCTTACCACCAGCCGCGGCCCCAGCCCCAGCCGCCGCCCCAGCGCGGACCCCACGGGTCGCCCCAGGGGCCGTACGGGTAGGCCGGCACCACGTCCACGTCGCGCACGACCGGCCATAGGTAGACCACGTCGGCGTTCACCTTGGGCAGCTTGTAGTCGTACTCGCCGATCTTGGTGGTCTCGTAACCCTCGATCTTGCCGATGAAGGTCACTTCACGGCCGGGTTCGAACACGGCCGGGTCGTAGAAGCCCGAGCGGCAGGCCAGGAAGCGGCCATCGCTGGCATCCACGGCATTGCGATCCGGACGGCCGCTGGCGTTGAGCGGGCGCGAAATCAGCTCGAAGCAGGTCTGGCCCTGGCCAGGCTTGGTCTGGATGATCTTGCCGCCCCAGCGCACCGAGGTGCCAAGCTGCGCGCTGGCAGTGGAGTCGCTTGGGCTGACCGTGGGGAACTGGCCCTGCAGCGGCTTGGGCGCGGTGGCGCAGGCTGCGAGCCCGAGCACAGCGACAATGGGAAAAAGAAAGCGGGTACTCATGAGGAAACTCCGGTTCGCGGGCGATGCTGCTGCAGATCTTTAAGGAGTGAGGCGCTGTCCGAATCAGCGCCAGCGTAGCGCGCGGCAGCGAAACGTTGGCTGAGTGCCAACAATGTGGTGTCGGGGTGGGTGCGGGCGACGCGTTGCGCCCAGGCAATGGCCGGTTCGTGCGGTTCGCGGGCAAGGCCCAGCTTGCCGTAACGCCGGCCCAGCCGATGCCAGGCACGCAGCAGCGGGTCGCGCTCGCGTTCGCCGCGCGCCAGCAACCAGCTCATCCACGCCAGTGCACCGACCGCGAACACCCCAAAGACGGCGGCCAGCTGGGTGGGCTCCAGGCGGTCGATACCCAGCGGCTGCAGCAGCCGTTGTTGGCGGTCGGCATTGAAGGACAGCACCAGATCGTTCCAGCCGCGGCGCAGCCAGTCGCCGACCTGGCTCAGGCCGGCCCAGGTGCCGAGCTGGGCGAAGTTGTTGCCATCGGTTTGCAGGCGATCTTCCAGCGTGTCGTAGATGCGTTCGGGCGCCACGGCGGCAGTCGGGTCCACCCGCACCCAGCCGCGACCGGCCAGCCACACCTCGGTCCAGGCATGCGCATCCATGCGGCGCACCACCCAGTAGTTGCCCAGCCCGTTGTAGGTCCCGCCGGCATAGCCGGTGACCACGCGTGCGGGGATGCCGGCGGCGCGCATCAGCACCACGAACGAGGAGCTGAAGTGCTCGCAAAACCCGGCTTTCTGCTGGAACAGGAACTCATCCACGCTGTTACGGCCAAGCAGTGGCGTGTCCAGCGTGTAGGCGAATTCACGGGTGATCCAACCCAGTGCGCGCTGCACGACGGCATCGTCGTTGTTGCCGGCGTCGGCCCGCCATTGCCTGGCAAGCGCGACGGTGCGCGGATTGAAGCCGGGTGGCAGGGCGAGTGCGCGCTTGCGCAACTGATCGGGCAGGTCGCTATCGAAGCGTGCCGGTGGCGCCGATTGCAGCTCCCAGCGGGTCAGTGCGCTCAATGGCCGCTGCGCGAACAGTTCGTAATCGGGCGACAGCTCGGCATCGGCGACACCCTGGGTCGGCAGGTCCAGCGATACCAGCTGGCGACGGTCTGTCGGCTCGTAATCCAGTCGATACCGATAGGTCTGTGGGCCGGGCGTGACCGATGCGGGCTGGCCGCGACCGGTCCAGCGCGCGCGCTGCCAGGTGCGGCCGTCGAAATCCCACATCACCGGCCCGCGCCAGTAGCGCTGCTGCGGCGGTGGCGCCTTGCCGGCGAATTGCACGCGCAGCGCCGGGCTGTCGTCGGCCATCAGGTCGATCCATTCGCCCGGCGACATGTTGTCCGACAGGCCAGGCCGCGACAGTGCGCGCTCAGGCACGCCCCACAGCGGCGAACTCAGGCGCGGCAGCAACCAGAACGTGGCCATGGCCAGCGGCACGCCGATGGCCACCAGCTTGCCGATCCCGCGCAACTGCAGGCGCAGCCCAGGCGTGCTGGTGCGATGTTCTTCGTCGGCCAGCCGCTGCATGCTGAGCAAGGCGCTGACCACCGCCAGCAACGCCAGCCCCATCGTTGCCGGCCCCTGGTCGAGCAGGAATGCCGCAAACGGGGCGAACAAGGCAAAGCCGAGCAGGCTGCGCGCATCGCGCAGGGAACGCAGTTCTGATGCCTTGATCGCCAGCATCGCGGCAAGCACCGCGCACCCGGTATCGCGACCGAAGCGCATACCGATCTGCCAGTACACCGCTGCCAGCATCGCGATCACCAGCAACCCCCGCACCGGCGCCATCACGGTGCCGCGCCAGCTCAGCCCGCCGACCAGCACCGCGGCCACCGCAATGGTGGTGGCGAGCAGGCCGGGCAACTGCAGCAGTAACGGCGCCAGGCCCAGCCAGCTGGTGGCCAGCACCCAGCCGCGGCTGGCCTGGCTGATCGGAAGGGACGGCTCAGTCATGGGGAAGCAGCGCCAGGGCGCGCAGGCATAGGTGGTGGTGGGACGGACCTTGCGCAGGCCCCAGTGGCGGCTGGCCCGGCAGCAGCAGGCGGTAACGCCGTCCGTCGCGTTCGGCCAGATTCACCCAGCGGGCAAGCCGCGCGATGCGGCGTTCGTACGGCAGCGCGTGCAGCGCACGCCAGTCCAGCGTGACTTCGATGCCCAGCGGCTGTTCGTATTCGCGCACCAGCAAGGTGTCGCGACGCGCCGAATGCTTCCAGGAAATCGTGCGCGGCGCATCGCCGGCGCGGTACGGACGCAGTTGATGCAGTTCTTCGCCTTGCGCATGCAGGCGGGTCTGGTTGGGCGAACCGGCGCCATCGGGCAAGGTGGGGTCGTGGTCTTCGGGTTTGGGATAGGCCAGCAACGGGGTTTCCGGCCACACCCACGACCAGGCCCGCACCAGGCCCAGCGGCTGGGTGCTCGACAAGCGGATGCGTTCGATGTCCTGCCAGCCGCGCTGCGTGGTGGGTACCAGCAGGTCGATCTCGGCCATGTCGTGCTCGACCAGCGAGCAGAAACCGCTGCTTTGCAGATGGTCCAGTCGCAGCCCGCGCCGCACGCGGGTATCGCGACGTGCCAACGACACCCGCATCCGCAGCGGCTCGCCGGCCACGACCGGTTCGGCCGAGACTGCTTCGATACGCAGCGTCGACAACTGCAGGTGCGCCATGATGCTGCTGGCGATCCCGGCGGTGGCCAGCAGCAGGGCCAGCAGCAAGGCCGGGTTGTTGTTGTAGTTCAACGCGCCCAGCAGCATCGCCAGCAGCAGGGCGGTGACGAACAACCCGAAGCGGGTCGGCAACACATAGATGCGCCGCCGATCCAGCACGATCGGCAATGCTTCCGCTCCCCGCGGACGGGCCAGCAGGCTGAGCCGGCGGCCAATGCCGCGCAAGGCTGCACGCACCTGGGTCAGTCCACCGGCACGCTGTGCAGCAGCGCCTTGGCCAGCGCCGGCCCGGAGGACGATTCGGCTTCCGGCACCAGCCGATGCCCGGCCACGGCCACGAACAGCGCCTGCACGTCTTCCGGCAGTACGTGCTCGCGCCCGAGCAGCAGCGCATACGCCTTGGCGGCGCGCAGCAGCGCGATGCCGGCGCGCGGGGACAGGCCCACGCGCACCCCGGCGTGCTGGCGGCTGCGCAACAGCAAGGCCTGCACATAGCCGATCAACGCGTCGCTGGTATGGATCTGGCCCACCACCGCGCGCAGCGCGACCACGTCGGTATCGCTGAGCTGTGGTGCGGCCTGGGCGATCAGCTCGCGCCGATCCACCCCCGACAGCAACGCGCGCTCGGCATCGGCGCTGGGGTAGCCCAGGCTGAGCCGCAGCAGGAAGCGATCCAGTTGCGAGTCCGGCAACGGAAACGTGCCCGACAGGTCGACCGGATTCTGCGTGGCAATCACGAAGAACGGTTCCGGCAAGGCGTGGGTCACGCCGTCCAGGGTCACCTGCTGTTCGGCCATGGCTTCCAGCAACGAACTCTGCGTGCGCGGCGGGGCGCGATTGATCTCATCGGCCAGCAGCACATGGGTGAAGACCGGGCCGGGGTGGAACTGGAACTGGCGCGAGGCCGCGTCGTACACCGATACGCCCAGCACGTCGGCCGGCAACAGATCGGAAGTGAACTGCACGCGCTGGAAGCCCAATCCAAGGCTGGAGGCCATCGCGTGGGCGAGGGTGGTCTTGCCCAGGCCGGGCAGGTCTTCGATCAGCAGATGTCCGCCGGACAGCAGCGCCACGAACGCCAGCCGCACTTCCTGCGCCTTGCCCAGCAGCAGCGAATTGACCTGGTCTTGTGCGCGCCGCAGCGAATGGCGCAGCGCATCGGTTAGCATTTCCGTGGAACGCAGCGGTGTCGACATCACAATTCCGTAGGTGAGAAGAAGAGTGCACAGGGCAATGCAAGGGGACCAACGCGCACATCGCACCTTCGTGATCCTGTGGACACTGGCGACGGCCGTCAAGCTGTTGATCGCCGCGCGGCTGCCGCTGTTTGTGGACGAGGCGTTTTATTGGCAGGAGGGCCAGCACCTGGCTGCGGCGTATTCGGATCTGCCGGGTATGACCGCCTGGTTGGCGCGCCTGGGTGTGGAGGCGGGCGGTCATCATCTGTTGGCGCTGCGGCTGCCGTTTCTGGCCATCGCCGCGCTGCTGCCGTGGCTGGTTGCGCACATCGCCACGCGCTGGTTCGGTTCCACCCTGGGCTGGCAGGCCGGCAGCCTGACGCTGCTGATGCCGCTGTCGGCCACGCTGGGCATCCTGGCCGTGCCCGACGTGCCGATGGCCCTGGCAGCTGTGCTGTGCATGGATGCTGGCGCACGCCTGCTGCGCGAGGTCGATGCCACCAGCGCGCTGGAGCTGGCGATCGGCCTGGTCATCGGCGCGCTCAGCCATTACCGCTTCGTCGGTGTGATCGGCGTGGGCTGCATCGCGCTGCTGTGCATTCCGCAAGGGCGTGCGGTGCTGCGCGACCCGCGCATCTGGCTGGCGCTGACGGTGGGCGCGGTGAGCTGGCTGCCGCTGCTGTTCTGGAACACCGACCACGACGAGGCCGGGCTGCGCTTTCAACTGGTCGACCGGCACCCGTGGCGGTTCCAGATCGGCGGACTGTGGTTCCTGCTGATCCAGGCGGCGGCGGTGACGCCGCTATTGGCCTGGGCGATGGTCAAGGTGAGTCTGGCCGGCACGCGTTCCGGCGGCGGGTCGCGTGCGCAGTGGCGTTACTTCGGATTGCTGGGCGGCATCTCGACCGTGGCGATCTTCGTGCTCGGCTTCTTCAGCGATGCCGAGCGGATCAGTTTCCACTGGCCGCTGCCCGGCTATCTGGCGTTGCTGGTGGCGGTGCCGGTAATCCTGTTGCGCTGGCCGCTTCCGTTGCGCCGTGCCGCATGGCTGCTTGCGCTGCTCGGCACGCTGGGGGCTTACGGGTATTACCTGGCGGTGTCGGTGCCGTCGATCCGCGCGCATGCGGCCGGCGAAAAATACTACCCACGCAATTTCGCCGGCTGGAACGATCTGGCGCGTGCGGTCAAACGTCAGCTGGCGCAGATGCCGCCGGGCACGCGGGTGCTGGCAGAGAACTTCAAGGTGGGCGCCGAGCTTGGTTTTCAGTTGCACGATGCGCAGATCGAGGTATTGCGTGCCGACTTGAACGACAAGCACGGGCGCAGCGCGCAGTTGCAGCAATGGGGCCTGCTCAGCGACGGACACCGCGATGGCCCGCGTCTGCTGGTGCTGTCGCCCAGCGATCAGCGTTACCGCGACCTGCTCAAGCGCTATCACGCGATCTGCGACATGGTCGGCCCGTTGCCACCGCCCACGGTGGTCTCCAACGATCACGGGTATCAACGTTTTCTGCTGTTCGGGCTGCCGGCGCAACGCGCTCCCGGGCCGTGCATCGCCCCGGCAATGGCCTGGATCGACACGCCGCTGCCGGATGTGCGGGTCTCCGGCCAGGTCCAGGTGCGTGGTTGGGCGTTCAAGGACGGTATCGGCCTGGCCGATGTGGAGCTGCTCCTCGATGGCCGTCCGGTCGCGCGAGCCGACTACGGCAGCCCGATGGATGTCCGCCCCTACTGGAAGATCTCCACCGACCCGCAGCATCCCAACGTCGGCTTTTCCGCCACGCTCGATACGCGCGCGCTGCCATCGGGCACGCATTGGTTGGGCCTGCGCCTGCACGGCCGCGACGGCAGCGTCGAGGACTGGTGGGAGCAGCCTGTCACCGTTTCCGCACCTTAGATCACGCAATGACCGACGCCTTGCCCGTTACCCATCCCGTACCTCTGTCCGGGTTTCGAATCGCCGTGCTGGTGCCCTGCCATAACGAGGCGGCGACCGTCGCCGCCGTGGTCGGCGATTTCGCTGCGGCATTGCCGGGTGCGGCGATCCACGTGCTGGACAACAACTCCAGCGATGCCACCGCGTCCAACGCCGCGGCAGCTGGCGCGCAGGTGTGCCGCGTTGCGCTGCAGGGCAAGGGCAACGTGGTGCGGCGTGGATTTGCCGATGTCCAAGCCGACATCTACGTGCTGGTGGATGGCGATGCGACGTATGACGCAGCCGCAGCACCGGCGTTGGTGCGCAAGCTCATCGACGAACGGCTGGACATGGTGGTCGGCGCGCGTCGCGATCAACAGCAGGCCGCCTATCGGCCAGGGCATCGGCTCGGCAATGTCCTGTTGACGCGCTGCGCCGGGGTGCTGTTCGGGCGCAGTTTCGACGACATGTTGTCCGGGTACAGAGTGTTTTCGCGGCGCTACGTCAAATCCTTCGCGGCGCATGCGCATGGCTTCGAAACCGAAACCGAGCTGGCCGTGCATGCCTTGCAGCTGCGCATGCCGGTCGCCGAGGTCGAGACGGCATATGGCGTGCGCCCGGAAGGTTCGCAAAGCAAGTTGAACACCTGGCGCGACGGCTGGCGCATCCTCACCACGATTGCAAAACTGTTCAAGGCCGAGCGGCCGCTGTTGTTTTTCTCGATCGGTTTTGCGCTCAGCGCCGCGTTGTCGATCGTGCTGGCGATCCCGTTGTTCGAGACCTATCTGCAGACCGGTCTGGTGCCGCGCTTTCCGACCGCGATCCTGTGCGTGGCGCTGATGCTGCTGGGCTTTCTGTTGCTGGCCTGCGGACTGATTCTGGATACGGTCACGCGTGGGCGCGTCGAAGCCAAGCATCTGGCGTATCTGGCCGAGCCGGGCGTAGGCAATCGTGTGGCGGCCTCGCACGACAAGGGGGCGCAGTGATGGCATCGGTGACCAGGGCGACGTCGACGACGCGCCGGCAGCGTTTGTTGCGCTGGGCGGATGATCGTTTCGGTTTCCATTCGCCGCGCCAGATCATCGCTGCGGTCGTGGCCGTGCTGCTGCTCGGTGCGCTGCTCTCGCTCGGCCTCGGTCAGGACGCCAATTGGGATTTACGCAATTACCATCTCTACATCGGTGACGCGTGGGCCCATGGCCGTCTGGGCGTGGACCTGGCGCCGGCGCAGATGCAGAGCTATTTCAGTCCGCTGCTCGATGTGCTGCATGCCTGGTTGATGCTGCATCTGTCCGGGCCATTGGTCGGGGCGTCATTGGGTGCGCTGCATGCAGTGGTGTTCATGCCGGTGGCCGTCGTGGCGTGGCGTGTCCTGTCCAATGAATCGCGACGTGCGCAGTGGACCCCGCTGTTCGCGTTGGCCGGCATGTGCAGTGCGGTGTTCCTGTCCGAACTGGGCAACACCATGGGCGATACCGCCAGCGCGATCCCGGTGCTGGCGTCGCTGGCGATCGTGCTGCTGACACAGGCCAACGCGCGGCAGGGGCGAGGCGTTGCGTGGGGGTGGGCCATTGCCGGCGCACTGATCGGTCTGGCGATCGCGCTCAAGCTCACCAATGCGCTGTACGCGCTGGCGCTGGCGCCGGCGGTTCTGTGCGACGGCGGGCGCATGCGTTCGCGGATTCTGGGGTTGAGCGTCCTGGCCGGTGTCGCGGTGCTGGTCTTGCTGTTGCTGGCCGGGCACTGGTATTGGCAGGTCTGGCAACACTTCGGCAACCCGCTGTTTCCGCAGTTCAACGGCGTGTTCAAGTCGCCGCTGGCTCAGCCGGTGTCGATTGCCGATGTCCGCTGGTTGCCGCGCAGCATCGGCGAACACCTGATCTGGCCGCTGCTGTTTACGTTCAAGCCGCAACGCGTCGGCGATCTCGGTCTGGTACAGGCGGGATGGGCGGTGTTGTATGCGGTCACGCTGATGGCAGCGGGACGCATCGTGCTGCGCCGCCGCGTGCCTGCGACAGGCCGCGATCGCGCAGCGGTAGTCCTGCTGGTGTTCTTCGGCATTGCCTATGCGCTGTGGCAAGCGGTCTTCAGTATCCACCGCTACCTGCTGGTACTGGAGCTGCTTGCGCCATTGGTGCTGTGGGTCGTATGCCGGCATGCCTTTGCGGTGAATGCGGATCGCAAGGCTGCGTGGTTGATCGGTATGTGCGCGCTGGTTGCGGTGGCTGGATGGAAGGACTGGGGGCATGAGGCGTGGGCGCGCGACAGTTTCCAGGTCGAGCAACCGGCGCTTGCCGATCCTGCTGCATCCACGGTGCTGCTGGTCGGCGACGAGCCGCAGTCCTGGCGAGTGCCGCTGTTGCCGCAGCAGGCGCGTTACATTGGCGTGGCGACCAATCTCTCCGAGACCGATCGGTACCGCGAGCGGGTCAGGGCCTTGATCGCCGAGCGGCCGCAGCTGTACGCGATGCTGGGTGCGACGCGCGACAAGCAGCGATTGCGGATCGATCGCATGAATGGCTGGGCGCAGCAGTTTGGCTGGGACACGCAGCCTCGGTGCGCGCGGTTGCGCTGGTTGATCGCCCGCGGTCTGCGTGCGCAGCTGGAAGCAGTGTCGCCAGGGCGCTGTGTGCTGCAGGTGCCCAGGGGCAAGGCGCTGGATATCGCCGCTGCAGATCGCGCGGTGCGCGAATCCGCGCAGCAGCGTCTGGCTGCGTACGGGCTGAGCCTGGATCCGTCACGGTGCCGCACCTTGTCCTCGCATGTCGGACAAGCCGAGTACCCATATCAATTCTGCGAACTCGCTCGGCCGGAGTAGCGCAACCGGCCGGTGCTCGTGCAACGGGCAGCGGTCGTGCCACGCCTCACTGGCTGTAAGTCGCGCCGTGGTGACGGTGGGCCTATAGCGTCATGGCGACTTGCGAGCAGATTCGCTTGAGCGGCCCTGTCACGGCCGAGTTGGTCTTACGGAATCGCGAACCCGGCCTGCCGCAACAGCCGCGCCAGCGCGATCAGCGGCAGGCCGACCAGGGCGGTTGGGTCTTCCGAGCGAATCGCATCGAACAAGCCGATGCCCAGGCCCTCGCATTTGAAGCTGCCGGCGCAATCCAGCGCGGGTTCGGCGGCCAGGTAGCGTTCGATCTCCACCGCTGTCAGCAGGCGCAGCTGCACCTCGGTCACATCCAGCGCATGCAGGCGGCGGTCGGGGCCGGCCAGGCTGACGGCGGTGTGGAAGCGCACCACCCGCCCGGACATGGCGCTCAGCTGCGCGCGTGCCTGGTCCAGGGTTCCCGGCTTGCCCAGGGCCTGGCCGTCCAGATCGGCGACCTGGTCCGAGCCGATGACCCAGGCCCCGGGCGCATGCGCACCCACTGCGGCGGCTTTTTCGGCGGCCAGGCGGCTGGCCAGCGCGCCCGGCGCTTCGCCCGGCAGCGCCTGCTCGTCGACCTCCGGGCGGGCGGTGGTGAAGTCCAGCCGCAGGCGGCCCAGCATCTCGCGCCGATAGACGGAGGTGGAAGCAAGGATCAGGCGTGGCATCATGAACGTCGAAAGAGGCGGGCAGGGGAGTCTGCCAGCCCGCGCGTCCTGCGGCACATGTGAATGGGGCCATTTGACATGGCTACTGCGGGTCTTTAACATTCTGCGGCTTATGTCCGCGAACGTACCCGAAATGCTGGATGCTTGGCGGATGGTCGCAGCGCGCAGGCGCTTCGATGGCCGCATCCCGCTCTCTGCGATGACCCGTTTGCAGGGAAGTCTGGTCGATACCGAGGGCGAATGCGTCTATTCGCTCCAGTTCGATCAGGACGCCCTGCTCAAGGTCGCCTATGTCGAACTCAGCATCGATGTCGAGCTGCCGCTGGCCTGCCAGCGCACCTTGCAGCGTTTTCTGTATCCGGTGCAGATCAGGCAGCGTCTCGGTCTGATCCGCGACGAGGACGAAGAGGCGGCGTTGCCGCCCGATTACGAAGCCTTGCTGGTGCCCGACGACGGCATGCTGCGGGCGACGGATCTGGTGGAGGACGAACTGGTGCTGTCGGTGCCGGTGGTGCCGATGGCGCCGGGCAGCGAAGCCATCGAGGCCGAGTGGGTGCCGAGCCAGGAAGAGCAAGACAAGGCCAGTCCGTTCGCGGCGCTGGCAGCGTTGAAGAAACAGTAACCGCCGCTGTTAAGGGCGGAAAGACAGGTCGACGCGGGCGTAGAGCGTGCTGTTCGACTCAACAGACAAGTTATCGAACTAAAGTTGGAGCAATCCCATGGCTGTGCAGAAATCCCGTGTCACCCCGTCCCGTCGCGGCCAGCGTCGTTCGCACGATGCCCTCACCGCCAAGCAGCTGTCGACCGACCCGACCAGCGGCGAGATCCATCTGCGTCACCACATCACCGCTGACGGTTACTACCGTGGCAAGAAGGTGATCGCGACCAAGTCGTCGGCCGTCCAAGAAGATTGATCCGTGGCACCCGCCGCAGTTTTGCCGGCGGGTGACCCTCGATACTTCCGGAGCCGCCAATCACCGCGGCTCTTGCACCAGGAAACAGCATGAGCAAGCGGATCTATTCCAGAATCGCGGGCACGGGTAGCTATTTGCCCGAAAAGGTGTTGACCAACGACGACATGTCCAAGATCGTCGACACCAGCGATGAATGGATCTTCTCGCGCACTGGTATCCGTGAACGTCACATCGTCGCCGACGACCAGACCACCAGCGATCTGGCGTATTTCGCCTCGCTGAAGGCGATGGAAGCGGCCGGCGTCACCGCCGACGAGATCGACCTGATCGTCATCGGCACCACCACGCCCGACCTGATCTTCCCGTCCACGGCCTGCCTGCTGCAGGCGCGGCTGGGTAACGTCGGTTGCGGTGCGATGGACGTCAATGCCGCCTGCTCGGGCTTTGTCTATGCGCTCAGCGTGGCCGACAAGTTCGTGCGCAGCGGCGATGCCAATACCGTGCTGGTGGTGGGGGCGGAAACGCTGACCCGCATCGTCGACTGGACCGATCGCACCACCTGCGTGCTGTTCGGCGACGGTGCCGGCGCGGTGATCCTCAAGGCCGACGAAGAGACCGGCATCCTCAGCACGCATCTGCATGCCGACGGCAGCAAGAAAGAGCTGCTGTGGGACCCGGTGGGCGTGTCGGTGGGCTTCGGCGAAGGCAAGAATGGTGGCGGCGCGTTGCTGATGAAGGGCAACGACGTGTTCAAGTACGCGGTCAAGGCGCTGGATTCGGTGGTCGACGAAACCCTGGCCGCCAACGGCTACGACAAGCACGACCTGGATTGGCTGATCCCGCACCAGGCCAATCTGCGCATCATCGAAGCCACCGCCAAGCGGCTGGATCTGCCGATGGAGCAGGTGGTGGTCACCGTGGATCGCCACGGCAATACCTCCTCGGCCTCGGTGCCGCTGGCGCTGGACGAAGCGGTGCGCTCCGGCCGCGTGCAGCGGGGCCAATTGCTGCTGCTGGAAGCGTTCGGTGGTGGATTTACCTGGGGCTCGGCGCTGCTGCGCTATTGAGTTCCGCAGGCGCCGCCGGCGGACGCGGCGGCGCCTGACAGCATCAGGGACGGACCCGTCATGGCAGAACCCATCGTCATCGCCGGCCAGCGCGTCTGGTTGAAGCAGTATCGCCGCGGCAACCGGGCGGTCTCGCTCGGCGCCCTCAACTTCGTCGCCCGCCGCTGGGGCCTGGATGCCCTGCGTCCGCCGCCGCACCGTGGCGGCGATGCCGCGCGCGACCTGGAAGCGCGCCGCCTCGGCGAACTGCAGGCGCAGGCGGTCAATGTGCCGCGCGTGGTCGGTTGCGGGCAGGCGGCATTGGTGCTCAGCGACAATGGCCGTTCCTTCGCCAGTTGCCTGCGCGAGGCCGATGCGCCCGAGCGCGATCGTCTGATCGCGTTGGCAGTGACCGCCATCGCCGATGCCCACCGCGAAGGTGCGTATTTCGGCCAGCCGCTTCCGCGCAACATGACCTACGACGGGCAGGCGGTCGGCTTCATCGATTTCGAAGAGGATCCGCTGGAAGTGATGGACCTGGCGCAGGCGCAGGCGCGCGACTGGCTGGTGTTCGGCTACGGCGTGGCCAAGTACTACCGCGGCCGCCGTGAGGTGCTGCAGGGGTTGATGACCGGCGCCTTCGATGCGGCCGGCCCGGCCGTGGCGGCGCATGCGCATGTGGTGACCGGGCGATTGCAGCGGGTTGCGCAGCTCACCGGCCGGCTGGGGCGTTCTGCCGCGGCGCTGGCGCGCGCCATCCTGGCCATCCATGCAGCGACCTCGTTCGGCGTCGTGCTGGTGCTGGTGGTGTGCGTGGACTGGCTCGCCGACGGGGACATCGACCTGCTCAACGCCTTGTTGTAGCTGGCGAACGCGCGCGCTGGCGCGGCCTTGCATACGCGGCAGTACAGACGCCAGGGCGATTTCGCACGTATCATCCCGGCTCGATTTTTGCAGGCAGCCGCGCGTGACCGAATCCACTCTCGCCTTCGTCTTTCCCGGCCAGGGCTCGCAGTCCTTAGGCATGCTGGCCGAACTGTCCGAACTGCATCCGCAGGTTCGCGACACGTTCGCCGAAGCCTCCGAAGGCGCCGGTGTCGACCTCTGGGCGCTGTCCCAGGGTGGCCCGGAAGAGATGCTCAACCGTACCGAGTACACCCAGCCGGCGCTGCTGGCGGCGGGCGTGGCGGTGTGGCGGCTGTGGACTGCGCAGCGCGGCGCGCGTCCGGCCTTGCTGGCCGGGCACAGCCTGGGCGAATACACCGCGCTGGTGGCCTCTGGTGCCCTGTCGCTGCATGACGGCGCGCACCTGGTGCGCCTGCGCGGGCAGTTCATGCAGGCCGCCGCCCCGGCCGGTATCGGTGCGATGGCTGCGGTGCTGGGCGCCGAAGACGCCCTGGTGCTGGACGTCTGCGCCGAGGCGGCAGGCAGCCAGGTGGTGGTGCCGGCCAACTTCAATTCGCCCGGTCAGATCGTGATCGGCGGCGATGCGGCGGCGGTGGATCGCGCGCTGGCACTGCTGGCCGAGCGCGGCGTGCGCAAGGCGGTCAAGCTGGCGGTGAGCGTGCCGTCGCACACGCCGTTGATGCGCGATGCCGCCAATCAGCTCGGCGAAGCGATGGCCGGGTTGAGCTGGCAGACGCCGCAGATTCCGGTGGTACAGAACGTCGATGCGCGCGTGCACGACGGCAGCGCGGCGATTCGCCAGGCCCTGGTCGAGCAGTTGTACCTGCCGGTGCAGTGGACTGGCTGCGTGCAGGCGCTGGCGGCGCAGGGCATCACCAGGATTGCCGAATGCGGCCCGGGCAAGGTGTTGAGCGGGCTGATCAAGCGCATCGACAAGAGCCTGGACGCCCGCCCGCTGGCCACGCCAGCCGATTACGCCGGCGCGCTCGACGCGTGGGCGCACTGATTCGACGCACGTGCCGGTGGTATCGGCACCCCTCGACGCTCGCGGCGGTGATCGCAGCGTCCCCCTTCGAGGAACAGTAGTCATGAGCAAGCCTTTGCAGGGCGAAGTCGCCCTCGTCACCGGCGCCAGTCGCGGTATCGGCGCGGCCATTGCCGACACCTTGGCCGCCCAGGGCGCCACTGTCATCGGCACCGCCACCTCGGCCGCCGGTGCCACGGCGATCGGCGAGCGGTTGGCGGCCCACGGCGGCCACGGTCGCGAACTCAACGTCACCGATGCGGCGGCGGTCGATGGCCTGATCGATGCGATCGGCAAGCAGTTCGGTGCGATCTCGATCCTGGTCAACAACGCCGGCATCACCCGCGACAACCTGTTGATGCGGATGAAGGACGACGACTGGCAGGCCATCATCGACACTAATCTGACCAGCGTGTTCCGTACTTCCAAGGCGGTGATGCGCGGCATGATGAAGGCGCGCAAGGGCCGCATCGTCAATATCGCCTCGGTGGTCGGGGTCACCGGTAATCCGGGCCAGACCAACTACGCCGCCGCCAAGGCCGGCATCATCGCGTTCTCCAAGTCGCTGGCCAAGGAAATCGGCTCGCGCGGCGTCACCGTGAATGTGGTGGCGCCCGGTTTCATCGACACCGACATGACCAAGGCGTTGCCGGAGGAGGCCAAGGCCGCCTTGCTGCAGCAGATCGCGCTCGGTCATCTGGGCGCGCCGGAGGACATCGCCAATGCGGTGGCCTTCCTGGCCGGGCCGACCGCCCGCTATATCACTGGCGAGACCCTGCACGTCAACGGCGGCATGTACATGCCGTGAGCGTGCGGCGCCGGGAGGCGCTAAGTGGCTGATCGGCCGGGACTTGTGATGCAATGCAAGGCTCGGGCGCTTCCACTACACTATCCAACGCGGCCATCGCAGCGGCGATGGCGTTTTTTTCGTACCACCACTACTCCAGCTGGAGCGATATCCCCAATGAGCACCATCGAAGAACGCGTCAAGAAAATCGTCGTCGAACAACTCGGCGTCAAGGAAGAGGAAGTCACCACCAGCGCATCGTTCGTCGATGACCTGGGTGCCGACTCGCTGGACACCGTCGAGCTGGTGATGGCGCTGGAAGAAGAGTTCGAGTGCGAGATCCCGGACGAAGAGGCCGAGAAGATCACCTCGGTTCAGCAGGCGATCGACTACGTCAAGGCTCACGTCAAGAGCTGATGCGTTGTTCCTGACTGCGGTGGCGTGCATTGCGCCGCTGCTGCGTCAGACATTCCATGGGGCCGCTGATGCGGCCCTGTGTTTTTCAAGCGTCACCCGCAAACCGCAAGCACCGTCCGTTCCGTGGTGAGGAGATCTGCAATGAGTCGTCGTGTTGTCGTTACCGGCATGGGCATGGTGTCGCCGCTGGGCAATGATCTGGCCAGCAGCTGGGATGGGATCATCCACGGGCGCTCAGGCATTGGCCCGATCACGCAGATCGATGCCTCGCAGTTCACCACCAAGATCGCCGGCGAAATCAAGAATTTCGATCCCGCGCTTTTTGTGTCCGCCAAGGACGTCAAGAAGATGGATTCGTTCATCCACTACGGTGTCGGCGCCTCGTTCATGGCGCTGGACGATTCCGGGCTGGTGATCGACGAAAGCAATGCCGAACGCATTGGCGCCATTCTTGGCTCCGGCATCGGCGGGCTGCTCGGCATCGAAGAGCAGACCATCAAATTCCACGAGGGCGGCGCGCGCAAGATTTCGCCGTTCTATGTGCCCAGCACCATCATCAACATGCTGCCTGGCCAGGTCAGCCTGATCAAAGGCCTGAAGGGCCCGACGTTCTCCGCAGTCTCCGCGTGCGCCACGTCCAATCACTCGATTGGCACGGCGATGCGCATGATCCAGTACGGCGATGCCGACGTGATGCTGGCCGGTGGCGCAGAGCGCGGTTCCTCGCCGAGCTCGGTCGGCGGCTTCTGCGCAATGAAGGCGATGTCCACCCGTAACGACGACCCCACCGCTGCCTCGCGTCCGTGGGACAAGCAGCGCGACGGCTTCGTGCTGGGCGACGGCGCCGGCGTGCTGGTGCTGGAAGAGTACGAACACGCCAAGGCGCGTGGCGCGCGCATCTATGCCGAGCTGGTCGGCTTCGGCGCCAGCTCCGATGCGTTCCACATGACCGCCCCCAGCGAAGACGGCGAAGGCGCGGCGCGCAGCATGGTCGCGGCCATGCGCGATGCCAAGCTCAACCCCGAACAGATCGGCTACCTCAACGCACACGGCACCTCCACGCCGCTGGGCGATCTGGCCGAGACGATGGCAATGAAGCGCGCGCTGGGCGACCACGCCTACAAGACCATGGTCAGCTCGACCAAGTCGATGACCGGCCATCTGCTCGGTGCTGCCGGCGGTGTGGAAGCGATCTTCTCGGTGATGGCGCTGCACACCGGCATCATCCCGCCGACGATCAACCTGGAAGAAGCCAGTGAAGGTTGCGACCTGGATTACGTGCCGAACGTGGCGCGCGAGGTCCAGGTGGATGCGGTGATGTCCAACGGCTTCGGCTTCGGCGGCACCAACGGCACGCTGGTGTTCAAGCGCGTCTGAGTCGGCGCGTCTGCGCTGTCGCACGGCGCGTCATGCAACAGTCCCTGTCCGCCCGCATGCACTGCGTGCGTGCGGCCAGCCGATGGTGTCGGCTCGACCGATTCCTGATCAAGTCATTGCGCGCGCTGCCTTTCTCAAGGGCGGCGCGCTTTCGTATCCCACGCTACCCCGGACCGATGACGCTCACCCGATCACTGCACGCGGACATCGACTTGCTGGCGCTGCACCGGCTGGCGCCGCAGCGCTATCCGGCGCTGCTGGAATCCACCGCCTCCGGCACCGAGCACGGGCGCTGGGACGTACTGTTGCTTGCAGACGGCGCCAGCCTGCGGCTGGATCCGGACGGGCGCACGCGCGATGGCGATGGGCGGGTGATCGACGGCAATTTCTTGGATGCGCTGGATGCCGCCTGGCACGCCGAACGGGTGCCGCGCGATCCGAGCGGCGCATGGCCGTTTCGTGGCGGGTGGGCGGTGTTGCTGGATTACGAACTGGCCACGCAGGTCGAACCCATCCTGCAACTGCCTGTGCGCGCCGACCGCCTGCCGAGCGCGCTGGCCCTGCGTGCGCCGGCAGCGGTATTGCGTGACCGCGTGGAAGGACGCTGCATCGCGCTGGCCGAACCGGGTCGCGACGATCTGCTGGCCCGTATCGTCGAGGACATCGCCGCTTGCGCCGCGCTGCCGCCGTTGCCGGCCTGGGTCGGGCCGGTGGCGGTGGAGGAGGACGCACCCGAGCGCTTTACCGATGCGGTGCGGCGGGTGCTCGATTACCTGCATGCCGGCGATGTCTTTCAGGCCAATATCTCGCGCGCCTGGAATGCGCGGTTTGCCGCTGCGGTGGATCCGGCGGCGCTGCACGCCCGGTTGCGTTCGGCCAACCCGGCGCCGTTCGCCGGCGTGTTCGAGGCGGCCGGTCGCGCGGTGGTGAGTTCCTCGCCCGAGCGGCTGGTGTCGGTGCATGGCGATGTGGTGCAGACCCGCCCGATCGCCGGCACGCGGGCGCGCTTTGCCGGCGACGACGACGCGGCGCGCATCCGCGAGCTGGTCGGCCACCCGAAAGAACGCGCCGAGCACGTCATGCTGATCGACCTGGAACGCAACGACCTGGGCCGGATCTGCGCGCCGGGCACGGTCGAGGTGGACGAGCTGATGGCGGTGGAAAGCTATGCGCATGTGCACCACATCGTCAGCAACGTACGCGGTCGCCTGCGTGCCGGCGTCACCCCGGGCGAGGCGATTGCGGCGGTGTTCCCGGGCGGCACCATCACCGGTTGCCCGAAGGTGCGCTGCATGCAGATCATCGCCGAGCTGGAGCAGACCGCGCGGGGCGCCTACACCGGCGCGTTCGGCTGGCTCAATCGCGATGGCGACATGGACCTGAACATCCTGATCCGCACCGCCGAGGTGGCCGGCAACCAGGTCTGCTTCCGCACCGGGGCCGGCATCGTCGTGGACTCGGACCCGCAACGCGAGCTGGACGAAACCCGCGCCAAGGCGCGTGGCGTGCTGCGCGCGATCGAGCAGACATGAGCGCTTCAACGGGACATCACTGGTGCGCGGTATCCTGCGCGGCGATGGAGCAATGACGAGGTGGGTGTGGCGGTGACTGGCAAACGCGGATGTCTGGCCGTGCTGGGCACGGCATTGCTGCTCGCAGCGTTACTGGCGATTGCCGCGCTGGTGGCATGGCGGCATTACCTGCACTTCGCGCAGACGCCGCTGAGCGCCACCGCGCCCAGCGTGGTGATTGCGCCCGGCGATTCGCTCAAGGCCACCTTGCGCAAATTGCGCGAGGCCGGCATCGCGCAGGGCACCGATCTGGAATGGCAGCTGCTGGCGCGTCAGGTCGATGCGGCCGGCAAACTCAAGGTGGGCGAATACGCACTGGCGCCGGCCCTGTCGCCGCGCGAATTGCTCGGCCGCATGCGCCAGGGGCGGGTGATCCAGTACCGCTTCACCATCGTGGAAGGCTGGAATTTCCGTCAGCTGCGTGCCGCACTGGCCACCGCCACGCCGTTGCAGCAGACCCTGGGCACGCTGGATGACGCCGCGTTGATGGCGCGGCTGGGGGTTGCCAACCAGCATCCGGAAGGCCGCTTCCTGCCGGAGACTTATCTGTATCAACGCGGCGACAGCGATCTGGATGTGCTCAAGCGCGCGCACGCGGCAATGGACAAGGCGCTGGCGCAGGCCTGGGAGCAGCGTGCGCCCAACCTGCCGCTGACCTCGCCGGAGCAGGCGCTGATCCTGGCCTCCATCATCGAAAAGGAAACCGCGCTGGGCAGCGAGCGGCCGTTGATCGCCGGGGTGTTCCTGCGTCGTCTGCAGATGGGCATGAAGCTGCAAACCGACCCCACCGTGATCTACGGCATCGGCAGCAGTTACGACGGCAATATCCGCCGTCGCGACCTGACCACCGATACGCCCTACAACACCTATACCCGCACCGGCCTGACACCGACGCCGATCGCCATGCCTGGCCGCGAGGCATTGCTGGCGGCGGTGCGCCCGGCCGCGGGCGATGCGCTGTACTTCGTGGCGGTGGGCGACGGTACCGGCGCTCACGCCTTCTCGGCCACATTGGCCGAACATAACGCCGCGGTGGCGCGGTATCTGCAGCGTCGCCGCCAGCCGAACATGCCGCAACCGGAGCCCACGCCATGACCGCCGCATTTTCGCCCTGGCAGCAGCGCGCCTTCGACCAGACCGTGGCGGCGCTGGATGCCGGCCGGCTTGGACACGGGTTGCTGATCTGCGGCCCAGAAGGGCTGGGCAAGCGCGAAGTCGCGCTTGCCCTGGCCGAGCACGTGCTGGCCAGCTCGCCGGACCCGGCGCTGGCGCAGCGCACCCGGCAATTGATCGTCGCCGGCACCCATCCGGACCTGCAACTGATTTCGTTCATTCCCAACCGCACCGGCGACAAGCTGCGTACGGAAATCGTCATCGAACAGGTACGCGAGATTTCGCAGAAGCTGTCGCTGACGCCGCAGTACGGCATCGCCCAGGTGGTGATCGTCGACCCGGCCGATGCGATCAATCGCGCGGCTTGCAATGCCTTGCTCAAGACCTTGGAAGAACCCTCGCCGGGGCGCTACCTGTGGTTGATCAGTGCGCAGCCGGCGCGGCTGCCTGCCACCATCCGCAGCCGCTGCCAGCGTCTGGAATTCAAGCTGCCGCCTGCGCACGAAGCGCTGGCCTGGCTGTTGGCGCAAGGCGTCAGCGAGCGCGCCGCGCAGGACGCACTGGAGGCTGCGCGCGGCCATCCCGGTCTTGCCGCACAGTGGTTGCGCGAGGGTGGCCTGGCGGTACGTCGCGCAGTGGCGCAGGACCTGGAGCAGATCGCCAGCGGCCGCGCCGGTGCGGTGGAGGTTGCGCAGCGCTGGACCAACGACGGCCAGGCCGATCAGCGTTTGCGGCATGCCGCCGACCTGGCATTGGCGCAGGCCTCGGCCGGCTTGACCGATCCGTCGCGGTTGCACAAGCTGGCGACCTGGTTCGACGCCGCCAATCGCACACGCGATCTGCTGCGCACCACCGTCCGCGCCGACCTGGCAGTGACGGAATTGTTGCTGGCCTGGCGCGAGGGAGAGCGCCAGCCACGTTCTAGGGGAACTCGATGAGTGCAATGAATGCACGCCAAGGCATTTTGTCGCTGGCGTTGAAAGACAAGCCGGCGCTCTACAGCGCGTACATGCCGTTCGTCAAAGGCGGCGGCATCTTCGTGCCCACGCCCAAGCGCTACATGCTGGGCGACGAAGTCTTCCTGCTGCTGACCCTGCCCGATTCCAGCGAGCGCCTGCCGGTGGCCGGCAAGGTGATCTGGACCACGCCTGCGG
Organism: Xanthomonas pisi DSM 18956; assembly: GCF_001010415.1. Taxonomy (GTDB): domain Bacteria; phylum Pseudomonadota; class Gammaproteobacteria; order Xanthomonadales; family Xanthomonadaceae; genus Xanthomonas; species Xanthomonas pisi. The sequence goes on along the minus strand of NZ_JPLE01000016.1, from coordinate 109,864 downwards.
GCGCGCAGGGCAACCGCGCCGCCGGCATCGGCGTGCAGTTTCCGGACGGCCCGGAAGGCGAGGCGGTGCGCAACAAGATCGAAACCCTGCTGGCTGGCCTGACCACCTCGGACAAGCCCACCCATACGATGTGACCCAGGCTGTTGCCACAGCGGATCCGGCGGGCCGGCGGATGTGTGGTGGTGCGGCCGTACCCGCTGCAGACGCCTGCGCAGCAAGGGGGATGGAGGTGCTGTGCGGGCGTGCGACATGCCTGGGTAAAGACCTGTTGACGATTGTCGCAGCTGCCCTATAATGTGCGGCTCGCGTCACCGGGCGGTTAGCTCAGCGGTAGAGCATTGCCTTCACACGGCAAGGGTCACAGGTTCGAACCCTGTACCGCCCACCATATATTCAGCGTCAGATGAAAAACCGGCGACAGCCGGTTTTTTTGTGGGCGCCAGGTAGGTGTAGCCGTAGGAGGGCGTTGATACGGCAGCGCGCCAGTCCTCTTGGATGTGATGCTCGGCAGTCACTGCCGCGAATTCAGCGGCATGCTGTTCAGTGGAGCACCTTGGCTGAGGGCATGGCGATGTTCGCGTTTTGCGCGTTCGATCAGAGTCTGCGATCTGCAGGGCGTGGTGCTGCGTTTTATCGATTGCACCGATCATGAATTCTTGGAAGGTGTCTGTGGTGAAGCGTGCGCTGCGCTTCGAAAGGCGCTGTAGGTAAGCACTTTTCGCTAGGGTCGATGCCTTGCGAGCTCGACAGGGGCTTGCCATCCTGCAAGCCCCGGGTCGAGATGGAGTGGCGATGAAGACGCTGCTTGGAAGTGCGCTGGTTGCGATGTTGCTGTTGGCCGGGTGCGCGCGCGATGTTGGCGAGCAGTACGTGGGCAAGTGGGTGAATGTGAAGTCGCAGAAGAATGTGCTGAGCATCGAGCACAATGGCGAGAGCTTCATCATTCGCGATACCACGCCGGAGCTGTTCGGCAGCGGGGTCCGGACCCGAAATTACCCGGCGCTGCTGACCAAGGGAGTGCTGCAGGTGTCCAGTGGTAGCGGCACGCTCAACTATGCGATCGACGAGGCGACGGGTCGTCTGAGCACGGGCGATACCGAATACACGCGGATCAAGTAATCACTGCATCGACGCGCGCCGATTCTCGCGCGCGTACACGCTCAGCGGTGTGCAGCAGTGAATCAATCGCTGGATATCAGCGCTCATGGCTTCCCTCGAGCGGAAGCCGAGCTGAGGTGCAGTATTCAGCGCTGTGGCGCCATCGCTTGTGCCTGCATCCAGCGCCACAAGGTGGTGCGCGAAACGCCGAGCGTCTGGGCGGCGAGGGCGCGGTTGCCGTTGGCGCGCTCCAGTGCCGTGCGCACCGCTGTGGCGGTGAGCTGCAGGCGGGATGCTGCGAGCCCGGTGTTGGCCTGCGGTGCAGGGCCGGTATATGCGTCGAACAGCTCAGGCGCCCATCGCTGGAGTTGTTCCAGGCTCAGATGGTCCTGCGCTTGCGCCTTCCAGTGAATGCATAAGCGTTCGACCAGGTTGCGCAATTCGCGCACATTGCCCGGCCATGCATGTTGCTGCATCCGCTGCAGCGCGGCGGGTGACAAGGGCGATGCAATGCTGCCCAGTTGCTGAAAATAATGCGTCAGCAACAGCGCGATGTCGTTGGAGCGATAGCGCAACGGCGGCAGGGCGATGCGTAGTGCGGTCAAGCGGTAGAACAAGTCGCGACGAAAACGCCCTTGCTCGACCAGGGACTGCAGATCCTGGAGGCTGGCGGCGATCACGCGCACATCCACGGCAATTGGCCTCGTTGCACCGACGCGCAGCACTTCACGTTCTTCCAGGACGCGTAACAGCCGTGTCTGTAGCGGCATCGGCAATTCGCCGATTTCGTCGAGGAACAGCGTGCCGCCCTGTGCTGCTTCGATCAGGCCGGTGTGGCCGCCGCGGCGTGCGCCGGTGAAGGCGCCATCGCTGTAGCCGAACAGTTCCGCTTCCAGCAGCGATTCGCTAATGGCGCCGCAATTGATCGCGACAAAGCGGCCACGCCGGCGACTGCCTGCATGCAGTTGTTGCGCGACCAACTCCTTGCCGGTACCGGTCTGGCCGCTGATCAACACGGTGCCCGTGTGCGGCGCGTACAACTGCACCAGCTCGCGGACGTGCACCATTGCCGCGTCGTCGCCGAGCAGCATGTCGCTGCGCCGTATCCGGCGTGCGTTGCTGCGGGCGGCCGGGCGTTCCTGGCTGGAGGCGGTGCCCAGTGCGATGGCGTTTTCCAGCGCGTGACGAACCGAATCTGCCGAATACAGCAGTACGCCCGGCAGGCCGGCCTGCTCGGCGAAATCGATCGCCATGCCGGTGCCGACGATGACCTGGATGCCGCTGGCGCGCAGGTCGGCAATGCAGTCGCGCGCGTCTTCGGCGGTGACGAAGCGGCGGTGCTCGATGTCGAGGTCGAAGCTGTCCTGAAAGGCCCGGAACGAGGGCACGTCGGTGGCATGGGTGACCACGCCGATGCGCGGTGCGATGCGGCGTGCGCGCGCCAGCGCTTCCATCAGGTCGAACCCGGTGGCCTGGATCGGCGCCAGTGGCAGCGCGAGCCGGCTACGCAGATAGGCGGCATTGGAGCCGCCGGCGACCAGGACGTCGCAGCGCTCGCGGCGCAGGCGCTGGCCGATGACCTCCACCGCCTCGGCAAAACCGAGGTTGACCTGCTCGATGCGTGCGCGCTGGTCGAATTCGGGGATGACATCGGCGAGCAGGCCGGTCAGCCGCGACACGCTGACGGTCCAGATCACCGGCGGCGCTGCGTCGGCCAGATCTACAGGGGAGGGGCTACGCATGGACGTTGGCGTGTTGCATGGATGTTTCATGTTGCGCCAGTTGTTGCATATCTGCAACGATTGCCGGACATGCCGTAATGCAATCAAGCACTTACGATTGGCATGGTGTCTGCGCCCGTCCCGACATCCCATCCCAGGAATCGCCATGACGTCCTCGCCCATTTCCTCCGCCGGTACCCGCTTCCGCGCGGCGCTGGCTGCCGAGTCGCCGCTACAGGTCATCGGCGCGATCAATGCCAATCATGCGCTGCTGGCGCAGCGTGCCGGATATCAGGCCATTTATCTGTCGGGCGGCGGCGTGGCGGCGGGTTCGCTGGGACTGCCGGACCTGGGCATCAATACCTTGGAAGACGTGCTGATCGATGTGCGCCGCATCACCGATGTGTGCGCGTTGCCGCTGCTGGTGGACGTGGACACCGGCTTCGGGCCGAGCGCGTTCAACATCGAGCGCACCATCAAGTCGCTGATCAAGGCGGGCGCGGCCGGCTGCCATATCGAAGACCAGGTCGGCGCCAAGCGCTGCGGGCATCGGCCGGGCAAGGAGATCGTCAGTCAGGGCGAGATGGTGGACCGGGTCAAGGCGGCGGCCGATGCCAAGATCGATCCGGCGTTCTTTTTGATCGCGCGGACCGATGCCATCCAGATGGAAGGCGTAGATGCGGCGATCGAGCGCGCCATCGCGTGCGTGGAAGCGGGCGCCGACGGCATCTTTGCCGAGGCTGCCTACGACCTGGAGACCTACAAGCGTTTTGTCGATGCGGTGGACGTGCCGGTGCTGGCCAACATCACCGAGTTCGGCAAGACGCCGCTGTTTACGCGCGACCAACTGGCCGCTGCCGGTGTGGCGATCCAGTTGTTTCCGCTGTCGGCATTTCGCGCGGCAAACAAGGCCGCTGAGGCCGTCTACACCGCCATCCGGCGCGACGGCCATCAACAAGCGGTGCTGGAAACGATGCAGACGCGCGAAGAGCTGTACGAGCGCATCGGCTACCACGACTACGAACAACGCCTGGATGCACTGTTTGCGCGCAAAGGCGCATGATCGCCGCTTGCTGCGTCCACCTGGTCAATCCTCAGTGACACCGCAACACGCCACCGCTTGGGAGCTCATCGCATGAACGACACCACCATCCCCGGTTTCAAGCCGAAAAAATCCGTTGCCCTGTCCGGCACTGCCGCAGGCAACACCGCGCTGTGCACCGTGGGCCGCAGCGGCAACGATCTGCACTATCGCGGTTACGACATCCTGGATCTGGCAACCACCAGCGAGTTCGAAGAGATCGCCTACCTGCTGGTGCACGGCAAGCTGCCCAACAGCGGCGAACTGCGCGGTTACAAGGCCAAGCTGCGTTCGCTGCGCGGTGTGCCGGCGGCAGTGAAAACTGCGCTGGAACAATTGCCGCCGTCGGCACATCCGATGGATGTGATGCGCACCGGTGTCTCGGTGCTGGGCTGCCTGCAGCCGGAAAAGGACGACCACAACCATCCTGGCGCGCGCGACATCGCCGACAAGCTGATGGCCTCGCTGGGCTCGATGCTGCTGTACTGGTACCACTACAGTCACAACGGCAAGCGCATCGAACTGGAGACCGACGACGACTCGATCGGCGGGCATTTCCTGCATCTGCTGCACGGGTTTGCGCCGAAGGAGTCGTGGGTGCGTGCAATGCACACCAGCCTGATCCTGTATGCCGAGCACGAGTTCAACGCCTCCACGTTTGCATGCCGCGTAATCGCCGGCACCGGCAGCGATATGTACAGCGCCATTGCCGGTGGCATCGGCGCATTGCGTGGGCCCAAGCATGGCGGGGCCAACGAAGTGGCCTTCGAGGTGCAGAAGCGCTACGACACCCCGGACGAGGCCGAGGCCGACATCAAGGCGCGTGTGGAACGCAAGGAAGTGGTGATCGGCTTCGGTCACCCGGTGTATACGGTGTCCGACCCGCGCAACAAGGTGATCAAGAACGTGGCGCGTGAGCTGTCCGATGCGCAGGGCAGCCGCAAGATGTACGACATCGCCGAACGTCTGGAGACGGTGATGTGGGACATCAAGAAAATGTTCCCGAACCTGGATTGGTTCAGTGCGGTGAGCTACCACATGATGGGCGTGCCGACGGCGATGTTTACGCCGCTGTTCGTCCTGGCACGCACCGCCGGTTGGAGCGCGCACATCATCGAGCAGCGCGTGGACGGCAAAATCATTCGCCCGTCGGCCAACTACACCGGTCCGGAAGATCAGGTATTCGTGCCGTTGGATCAGCGTCCCTGAGAGAGTGTGGGGGAGTGAGCCCTCATCCGCCCTTCGGGCACCTTCTCCCGCTTGCGGGAGAAGGGCGCTGCAGTCGCAGCGGTGCTACTGCAGCGCCGCAACCGCAAAAAACCTCGCCCGCTTCGATATCGCCAGCCATGAACAGCCAGTACCGCAAGCCCTTGCCGGGCACCTCGTTGGATTATTTCGATGCACGCGCCGCAGTGGATGCGCTGCAGCCCGGCGCTTATGCAACGCTGCCGTACACCGCGCGCGTGCACGCCGAGAACCTGGTGCGGCGCGCCGAGCCGCAACTGCTGGAGGCCTACCTGCGTCAGTTGATCGGGCGCAAGCGCGATCTGGATTTTCCGTGGTTTCCCGCGCGTGTGGTCTGTCACGACATCCTGGGCCAGACCGCGCTGGTGGATCTGGCCGGCCTGCGCGACGCCATTGCCGAGCAGGGTGGGGACCCGGCACAGGTCAACCCGGTGGTGCCGGTGCAGCTGATCGTCGATCACTCGCTGGCGGTGGAGTACGCCGGGTTCGACAAGCAGGCCTTTGAAAAAAATCGCAGCGTGGAAGACCGCCGCAATGCCGATCGCTTTCATTTCATCGAATGGACCAAGCGTGCGTTCGAGAACATGGAAGTGATTCCGCCAGGCAACGGGATCATGCATCAGATCAATCTGGAGAAGATGTCGCCGGTGATCTACACCCTGGACGGCGTGGCGTTTCCGGATACCTGCGTGGGCACCGACAGCCATACCCCGCACGTGGATGCGCTGGGCGTGATCGCCGTGGGTGTGGGCGGGCTGGAAGCGGAGAACGTGATGCTGGGGCGTGCCTCGTGGATGCGGCTGCCGGACATCATTGGCGTGGAATTGACCGGCCGGCCGTTACCGGGTATCACTGCCACCGACATCGTGCTGGCCTTGACCGAATTTCTGCGGCAGCAGCGCGTGGTGGGTGCGTATCTTGAGTTTTACGGTGCCGGCGCCAGCGCGCTGACCATCGGCGACCGCGCCACCATCTCCAATATGACGCCGGAATTCGGTGCGACGGCGGCGATGTTCTATATCGACCAGCAGACCATCGACTACCTGCGGCTGACCGGTCGCGAAGACGCGCAGATTGCGCTGGTGGAAACCTATGCGCGGCACACCGGCTTGTGGGCCGACGATCTGGTCACCGCGCAGTACGAACGCGTGCTGCAGTTCGATCTGTCGAGCGTGGTACGCAACATGGCCGGCCCGTCCAACCCGCACAAGCGGGTGGCCACCAGCGAGCTGGCCGAGCGCGGCATCGCTGGCGTCTGGGACGCCGTGCCGGGCCAGATGCCTGATGGCGCAGTGATCATTGCCGCGATTACCTCGTGCACCAATACCTCCAACCCGCGCAATGTCATTGCCGCGGGCTTGCTGGCGCGCAATGCCAATGCACGCGGATTGACGCGCAAACCCTGGGTGAAAAGTTCGCTGGCGCCCGGTTCCAAGGCGGTGCAGCTGTATCTGGAAGAGGCCGGCCTGCTGGGCGAGCTGGAGCAGCTGGGCTTCGGCATCGTGGCCTTCGCCTGCACTACCTGCAATGGCATGAGCGGCGCGCTGGACCCGGTGATCCAACAGGAGATCATCGATCGCGACTTGTATGCCACGGCGGTGTTGTCGGGTAACCGCAATTTCGACGGGCGCATCCATCCGTACGCCAAGCAGGCGTTTCTCGCTTCGCCGCCGTTGGTGATTGCGTATGCGATTGCCGGCACGGTGCGCTTCGACATCGAAAAAGACGTGCTGGGCATTGATGCCGATGGCGTCGCGGTGACGCTCAAGGACCTGTGGCCGAGCGATGCGGAGATCGATGCGGTGGTGGCGCGCAGCGTCAAGCCGGAGCATTTCCGCAGCGTCTACGACCCGATGTTCAAGCGCAGCGTCGGGCAGGGCGCGCGCGTGAGCCCGCTGTACGACTGGCGCCCGACCAGTACGTATATTCGACGCCCCCCGTATTGGGAGGGCGCGCTGGCCGGTGCACGCACATTGCAGGGCATGCGTGCGCTGGCGGTGCTGGGCGACAACATCACCACCGACCACCTGTCGCCCTCCAATGCCATCCTGGCCAGCAGTGCGGCGGGCGAATATCTGGCGCAGATGGGTGTGCCGGAGGAAGACTTCAATTCCTATGCCACCCATCGCGGCGATCACCTCACCGCGCAACGCGCCACCTTCGCCAACCCGAAGCTGGTCAACGAAATGGCCGTGGTCGATGGGCAGGTCACCGCCGGCTCGCTGGCGCGTCTGGAGCCTGAAGGACAGGTCGTGCGGATGTGGGAGGCGATCGAAACCTACATGACGCGCAAGCAACCCTTGATCATCATTGCCGGCGCCGACTACGGGCAGGGCTCCTCGCGCGACTGGGCGGCCAAGGGCGTGCGGCTGGCAGGCGTGGAAGCGATCGTGGCCGAAGGCTTCGAGCGGATTCACCGCACCAACCTGATCGGCATGGGCGTGCTGCCGCTGGAGTTCAAACCAGGGATCGATCGCAAGACCCTGGGCATCGACGGCAGCGAAACATTCGATGTCATGGGTGAGCGCACGCCGGGCGCGACGCTGACGCTCTCGATCCATCGGCGCAACGGCGAGCAGGTGCAGGTGCCGGTGACCTGCCGTCTGGATACTGCCGAAGAAGTGTCGATCTACGAGGCGGGCGGCGTGCTGCAGCGGTTTGCGCAGGATTTCCTGGAAGCGAGCAAGGTGGCTTGAGGACTTGCGGCTTATCGGATTTGGCGGCCGCTTGAGGGCCGCCTGGCCAGCAGGCACATTTTGGGCAAGCTATGCCATTGCAAAGCGAGAGTGGCCACAATGAAAATTTCACTGCCTGACGAGCTCCAGGCAGTTGTCGATCAGCAGGTCCCTGAACACGCGTCTGGCTCAGGCAGCGAGTGCCTGCAAGCGCTGATCCGCAGGCAGCGCGATGTGCAGCTGTTACGCGGTGTGCTCATGGATGGCGCCAATTCGGGGCCTGCGATTGCGATGGGCGCCGAGGTGTTCCAGACACTGCGGGCACGTGCCCACGCATGGGCTGCGGACGTGTGAGCCCGGCGCGTTGGCGCTTGCGTAACTGGATGAGTTGACTCAAGAGCAACGGGTTTGGATTTTTCTCTATTTCGAGTGATGGTTGCCGGCTCCATGGTCGGCCCCTAGCAATTCATTCAGACCGAACGCTTGGCGGGTCGGCTTGATTCAGGCATTGGATGGATATGACAGCTCTTGCACTAACACGTGGGAAGACGTACTACCGGCTTACATTTGCCGATGGTGATATGACGATGCCGCATGTCGAGCCGCTGGTTTACATTGGCGACGGTGAGGACGCTAGTGGGGAGCGTTTCTGTGCGTTCCAAGATGCGGTCTCTTACGTCACGCACGGATCGCGCCTTGCCCAAGGCAATCGCGATCAAGATGACTCACCCCTGTACTTCATTTCGCCTTTGGAGATTGGAGAGTCGGTCGTTGATTTGGATCAGGTTGCAGCGCAAGTTCAGCACTGTCTATCCAAGGCAGAAGCGCTTGGTTGGCCAGTGCTTCCGGTTCTTGTGCGCGGGTGGCAATCGGTTGAGAGCTGAGGCACTTTTTCGGGCCACACCGTTTATTTTCTCGATGAGTGATGAAGATCAGATCCATATTCGCTTCGAAAAATCGCCTTGAGCAGGCGTTAGGCGCAAATACCACCATGGCGGGAAGCTTGGAGACTTTACAAACGGTGTGTTCACTGGTCAGTCTGATGCCCGGCGTCACCATGCTTGGCAGCGAGATAGTTGATACAGGGGCACGTCTTCGCTTTTTTGCTTCTGAACGCTATGCCATCTCAGCGGTCCAAACATGTGCTGAGGCTGCAAACGCGACGGTTGAGCCATGGCTCTACGACGGTTCGGAAAGTAATCCCCGGGAGCAGGCAATTTCTGTGGCGACTCAGGCCCGAGACGGCCTGGAGCACGGTGAGTTACAAATGCTAGGCATTCATCTCGTATGGCACCTTCATGGCCTCGACCTACTTCCCACTGCAGAGGCTAACTCACTGCTGGAAAAATGGGGCGCTGCCGAGTTGGCGCCTAACAACTCAGTAAAGCCTAACCCGCTTGACGGGTCGGCTTGATTCAGGCGTTGGATGCCAGTGCAATGACAATTGAGATCGTTGAATTTCGACGAATGCTTGAGGCAGGTCAACGCTACCTAAGTGGTACGTGCTCTATCCAGGAGCTCAATGGTCATGTGAGTTGTTGTGCGGACGCTATAAAATTCTGGCGTGGGCACGGTGCAATTGCTCAAGTACTTGTGGACTGGGGCGCGATGATTGACCGACGCTGGAACGAGCGGGGCCACTCGCCTAATCCGCTGTCAGAGCAGGACTTCAGGGCATGGCTTGGGCAACAACTCATGTTGCTCGTGCAGATGCCTGATACTTCAATCAAATAGAACCCTCTTGGCGTTCCTAACAGGCGCCCTACGCTGCGCGTGCAACCAATCTCCTAGTCTGGCGCCTCATGCACATGATCAAAAAAATGACCCATCTTCCCCAACTCCGCATCCCTGCCACCTACATGCGTGGCGGCACCAGCAAGGGCGTGTTCTTCCGCTTGCAGGATCTGCCGCTTGCCGCACAACAGCCGGGGCCGGCGCGCGATGCCTTCTTGTTGCGGGTGATCGGCAGCCCCGATCCGTATGCCAAGCAGATCGATGGCATGGGTGGGGCGACGTCCAGTACCAGCAAGAGCGTGATCGTGTCGGCCAGTCGGCGCGACGGGCACGATGTGGACTATCTGTTCGGGCAGGTGTCCATCGATCGTGCGTTTGTGGATTGGAGCGGCAACTGCGGCAATCTGTCGGCGGCGGTGGGGCCGTTTGCGATCGCCAATGGCCTGGTCGATGCCGCACGCGTGCCCCGCGATGGGATCGCGACGGTGCGGATCTGGCAGGCCAATATCGGCAAGACCATCGTGGCGCACGTACCGATGACCGATGGGCACGTGCAGGAAACCGGCGACTTCGAGCTGGATGGAGTGACCTTTCCCGCCGCCGAAGTGCAGCTGGAATTTCTCGACCCCGCCGATGCGACCGAGGGCGAGGGCGGGGCGATGTTTCCCACCGGCAATCTGGTCGACCAGCTGGAGATTCCCGGTCTGGGTACGATCGCCGCCACGCTGATCAATGCCGGTATCCCGACCATCTTCGTCAATGCGCACGAGCTGGGTTACACCGGCACCGAATTGCAGGAGGCGATCAACGGCGATGCGCGCGCGCTGCGCATGTTCGAAACATTGCGCGCGCATGGCGCCGTGCGGATGGGGTTGATTGCCAGCGTCGAGGACGCCGTTACGCGTCAGCACACGCCCAAGGTCGCCGTTGTCGCGCCGCCGGCCGACTACACCGCGTCCAGCGGCAAGCCGGTGCATGCGGACGAGATCGATCTGCTGGTGCGTGCGATGTCGATGGGCAAGTTGCACCACGCGATGATGGGCACTGCCGCCGTCGCCATCGGAACCGCCGCTGCCGTTCCCGGCACCCTGGTCAATCTGGCCGCCGGTGGCGCGACGCGGACGGCGGTGCGCTTCGGCCATCCGTCCGGCAGCTTGCGCGTCGGTGCGGAGGCGACACTGGTCGATGGGCAGTGGCAGGTGACCAAGGCGCTGATGAGTCGTAGTGCGCGGGTGTTGATGGAAGGCTGGGTGCGGGTTCCGGGCGATGTTGCCGGGCTCGGGTAATCGACGCAGCGAAACAGGCGCGCTTGGCGTCTGCACGCCGATTCGAGGATGAGATTGCCGTGGCGCGTCGCTGAGACCGGCGGGGCTCCAGCGCACAAATTGCATGGCCCTGTTGCATTAATTAGAACGCTCTTGCGAATTCCGAAAACTTTTTCGCACGCGCTCTGCCATATTTGTGTAAATCGTGTTAATTCTGTTGCACCGCGGCATGCAGGCCAGGCAGCCGCCCCGCCACCAGAATTCGGAGTCTTCCCATGTCAGCCAGCCGGTCGCTCAAGATCAGCGCGCTTGCCGTTGCCGTCGTTTCGCTTCTCCCGTTCCACGCTGCTGCACAGCAGGCCTCTGGCGATGACGGTGTCGTGCGTCTGGATGCGGTCAAGGTCACGGTCGAGCGTCGCTCGGAAGATTCCAAGGATGTGCCGGTGTCTGCCAGCGTGTTGCGCCCGGAATTTCTGGACGCCATTTCCACCAGCGGCTCGGACATCCGCGTGCTGGCCGGCAAGGCGCCCAGCCTCAATATCGAATCCTCCAACGGCCGTGTGTTCCCGCGCGTGTATATCCGCGGTTACGGCAACACCGACTTCAATACCTATGCCTCGCAGCCGGTGTCGTTGATCTATGACGACGTGGTGCAGGAAAACGCGTTCCTGAAGGGCTTCCCGATCTTCGATCTGGAAGGCCTGGAAGTGCTGCGCGGCCCGCAGGGCACGCTATTCGGCCGCAATACCCCGGCCGGCGTAGTCAAGTTCAACTCGGTCAAGCCGACCATCGGCGCCAATGACGGCTACGCGAGCCTGTCCTATGGCACCTACGGCACCATGACCCTGGAAAGCGGCCTGAGCATCGCCATGGGCGAGCATTGGGCGGCGCGTCTGTCCACGCTGGGCCAGCGCCGCGACGACTGGGTGGAAAACCGCGACGGCCGCGATCTGGAAGGCTATACCGACTCGGCGGTGCGCCTGCAGTTGCTGTACCAGGCCAGCGACGATTTCAGCGCCTTGTTCAATGCGCACGCGCGCCATCTGGACGGCACCGCGCGCCTGTTCCGCGCCAACATCATCCGGCCCGGTACCAACCAGCTGGTGGATGGCTTCGAGGCCGAAAAATCCTTTATCGACGGCGCCAACACCCAGGAACTGCAGACCTATGGCGGCAGCGCCAATCTGACCTGGGACCTGGGCGACATCGCGCTGCACTCGATCACCGCGTATGAGGGCATCGGCAAGTACTACAGCCGTGGCGACATCGACGGCGGCTTCGGCGCGGTGTTCGCACCGCCGTCCGGTCCGGGCGCGATTCCGTTCCCGGTGGAAACCGCCGGCGGCATCAAGAGCCTGGACCAATACAGCCAGGAAGTGCGGGCCGAATCGCAGTACGAAGGCCCGCTCAACTGGCAAGCCGGCCTGTACTACTTCCACGACGATGTGGAAGGCGAAAACTACACCTACAACACCTTCAGCGGCGGCGACCTGGCCAGCTACCAGCTGACCCGCCAGCGCAATACCTCGTGGGCGGCGTTCGGTTCGTTGAACTACGCGGCGACCGACCGCCTGAACCTGCGCGCCGGCATCCGCTACACCTACGACAAGAAGACCTTCGACGTGCTGGCGCTGGACCGCGTCACCCTGGTCCAGCCGTCCAGTGGCGAGACCGACAACTCCAAGGTCACTGGCGATCTGGCGGCCACGTTCTCCATCAACGACGATGTCAACGTGTATGCGCGTGCCGCACGCGGCTTCCGCGGCGCCAGCTTCGGCGTGCCCTCGGGCACTGCGCCGCTGACCGTGGCCGAGCCGGAGACCGTGGATTCGTTCGAGGTCGGCATCAAGTCGGACCTGTTCGACAACCGCGCGCGCCTGAGCTTCGACATCTACGATTTCCGGGTCAAGAATCAACAGCTCACTGCGGTGGGCGGCACCTCCAACGACGTGCGTCTGCTCAACGCCGACAAGACCAAGGCACGCGGCGCCGAGTTCGATTTCGAAGCGCTGCTGACCCAGAACCTGCGCGTCACCGCCGGCGGCGCCTACAACTGGACCCGCATCGACGACCCGGCCCTGTCGGTAGGCGTGTGCCGCACCTGCACCGTGACCGACCCGCTCAATGCGGCCGGCCGCGCGCTGATCGACGGTAACGACCTGCCGCAGGCATCCAAGTGGATGGCCAACGCCACGCTGCGTTATGGCATCCCGATGGGCAACGATGGCGAGCTGTTCTTCTACACCGACTGGTCCTACCGCAGCGAAGTGAACTTCTTCCTGTACGACTCCAAGGAATTCACCGGCCAGCCGCTGGTCGAAGGTGGTGCCAAGATCGGCTACAACTGGGGCGCCGGTGCATACGAGCTGTCGGTGTTCTGCCGCAACTGCACCAACCAGATTCGCGTCACCGGTGCGATCGACTTCAACAATCTCACCGGCTTCATCAACGACCCGCGCATCGTGGGCGCGCAGTTCCGCGCCAATTTCTGATCGGTGTCGTGATGTAGCGGTATCGAACCGCCGGCTATCATGCCGGCGGTTTTTTTATGGCGGCAGGAGCAGCGACATGCAACGAACATGGCACAGGATCGGGTTGATGGTGGTGTTGTCGTGCATCTCCGCCATGGGCTACGCACAGGCACCCACGCCCATCGCGGGCGGCGCGCAGACAGGTGCACCGACACCTGCATCGACCGAGTTGCTGGTGGTCTCCACCGATATCGGCGACGACATCGACGATGCGTTTGCGCTCGGGTTGCTGCTGCGTAGCCCGCAACTGCGTGTGCTGGGCATCGCATCGGCCTGGGGCGACACCAGTCTGCGTGTGCAACTGTTGCAGCGTCTGTTGCAACAGGCAGGGCGCAGCGACATTGCGTTGGCAGTAGGCAAGCGCACTACCAGCACGATTCCCTTCAGCCAGGCGCGCTGGGCCGCGAAAGGGCAGCTGCCGAGCGGCTTGCCCGATGCGGCGGCGATGATCCTGCAGCAGGCGCATCGCCACCCGGGCGAGGTGACCTTGCTGGTGCTGGGCCCGATGACCGATGCCGCACTGGCGCAGCAGCGCGACCCGGCCGGTTTCGCCAAGCTCAAGCGTATCGTGGCGATGGGTGGGTCGGTGCGGGTGGGCTACGGCAAGTCTGCGTATCGGCCGGCCAGCGCGCCGGCTGCCGAGTACAACATCGTGTCCGATGTGGCTGCCGCGCAGCGCGTGTTTGCGGCCGGTGTGCCGATCGTGCTGCTGCCGCTGGATGCCACCCAGCTCAGCCTGGAAGAGCCCGAGCGCGTCGCACTGTTTGCGCACGGCGACGGCCTGACCGACGCACTCACCCAGCTCTACTACCAGTGGCGCAATACCGACCAGCCCTGGGCCAGTGCAACACCCACCTTGTTCGATGCCGTGCCGGTGGCCTGGCTGCTGCGTCCCGCACTGTGTCCGACCACGCCGTTGCATCTGGACGTCGATGCGCAGGGTTATACGCGCGAGGGGCCGGGCACGCCGAACGTGCAGGCCTGCCTGCGCGTGGACAAGCCGGCATGGACGGCGTTGTACATGCAGCAACTGCTGCGCTGAGCGAGCTTGTAGAAGGCGTTTCCTGGACAGCCTTCTCCCGCAAGCGGGAGAAGGTGGCGCGCAGCGCGGGATGAGGGTGGGTTAGTTTGAAATGCCCCCATCCGCCCTTAGGGCACCTTCCCCCGCAGGCGGGGGAAGGCGGCATTGGCAAGCGGGGGAGAGGGCGGCATTGGCAGGCGGGAAGACAGCGCTGGCAGCGTGGAGGTGGGCGCAGCATCGCTCTTGCCTTCTCCCGCAAGCGGGAGAAGGTGGCGCGCAGCGCCGATGAGGGCGGGGCTGGCGTGCGCGGTCTCCGCAGGATGCGCGCCGCTATACTGGCCGTCTCAGTCATGGGATAGCGCGAATGGACAGGCAGCAATCAGGGACGAACTGGCGTGGTACGCGGCGCATGCTGCTGTGGGTGGTGCTGCTGGTCGTGGCGATCGGCGCGGTGGCCTGCAAACGCAACGAAAGCGGGCAGCTGCCTGTCGCCAGCGGCGAGGCGATCAAGGCCGACAAGCAGGCCATCACCGGATTCGGGTTGGTGCGTGCCTATCCCGACCAGACCGGCGACGGTTTGTCGCTGGCGCTGGAATTTTCGCGTCCGCTGGTGGGGACGCAGGATTTCGATGCGCTGGTGCGTTTCGAAGAAAAGGTCGGCACCGGCGACAGCAGCTGGTCGCTGTCCGATGACGGCAAGACGCTGCGCTACCCGTATGTGGAAGCGGCCAAGGACTACACCGTGCTGGTCGACGCCAACCTGCTGGCCGCCGATGGCAGCCGCCTGGGCAAGCCGTTCAAACAGAAGGTCTACACCGGCGCGCTCAAGCCGGTGGTCGGGTTCGCTTCGCAAGGCAGCGTGCTGCCGGCGCGCGAAAGCCGCGGCCTGCCGGTGGTGTCGGTCAATGTGCCGGAAGTGGACGTGGAGTTCCTGCGCGTGCGCGAGAAGTCGCTGCCGGCGTTCTTCCAGCAGTTCCAGCGCGGCGGCCGTCGCGGCAGTTGGGAGCTCGAGAGCGAATACAGCGGCAAACAACCGCTGTCCAAGCTGGCCGACCCGGTGTACGTCAACCGTTTCATCCTGGGCGGCAAGCAGAACGAGCGCGTGCTGACCTACCTGCCGACGCAG
This sequence comes from Xanthomonas pisi DSM 18956, assembly GCF_001010415.1. Lineage (GTDB taxonomy): Bacteria > Pseudomonadota > Gammaproteobacteria > Xanthomonadales > Xanthomonadaceae > Xanthomonas > Xanthomonas pisi. Next base: position 94,367 of record NZ_JPLE01000016.1, on the reverse strand, counting down.
GACATCAAGGAACTGCAGGAGCCTGGCCTGTATTTTGCGGTGATGAAGCGCGCCGGTAGTTTCGAGAGCGAGCAGGAGACCGCGTTCTTCACCGTCAGCGACATCGGCCTGCACACGCGCGCCTACAAGGACAAGCTGTTCGTGCACACCGCCTCGCTGCAGAGCGGCGAGCCGATCAAGAACGTGGAAGTGCGCATCCTCGATGCCAAGGGCGAGCTGTTCCTCAAGGGCGCCACCGACGGCAACGGCAATGCGCTGCTCAACTACACGCTTGATGCCGGCCACGTGCTGGTGGCGCGCAGCAAGACCGATGTCTCGTTGCTGCCGTTCAACCAACCGGCGCTGGACCTGAGCGAGTTCGCGGTGGCCGGTCGCCAGAGTGCGTGGTTCGATGTGTTCGCCTGGGCTGGCCGCGATCTGTATCGCCCCGGCGAGACCATGCGCGTCTCGGCGATCCTGCGCGACAACGATGGCAAGCCCACCAAGCCGCAACCGGTGTTCCTGCGCCTGAAGCAGCCGGACGGCAAGACCTTCCGCGAAACCAAGCTGCAACCCGGCCAACAGGGCTACTTCGAATTCGCCCAGCAGATTCCTGCCGATGCGCCCACCGGCCGCTGGCAGGTGGAGTTCCGTACCGACCCTGCCAGCAAGGATGCCGTGCAGGGCATGACGGTGCGCGTGGAAGAGTTCCTCCCCGAGCGCATGAAGCTGGATCTGGATGCCGCGCAAAAGACCTTGAGCGCCGGCCAGCCGTTCACGCTGGTCGCCAATGCCGCGTATCTGTATGGCGCGCCGGCCGATGGCAACCGCTTCACCGCCAAGCTTGCGGTGAGCGTCGAGCAGCATCCGCTGGAGGCGTTGCCGGGCTGGTTCTTCGGCGACCCCACCTTGGAACTGCCGCGCGAAGCCAAGGACGTGATCGATACCACGTTCGGCAGCGACGGCATCCTGCGCGAAGACATCGCGCTGCCGGCCGAAGCCAAGCCGGTCAGCACGATCGCCGCGGTGGTCTCCGGCAGCGTCTACGAAACCGGCGGGCGCACGGTCACGCGCACGGTCAAGCGCGTGCTGTGGCCGGCCAAGGCGCTGGTCGGCGTGCGTCCGTTGTTCGACGACGCCGATGGCGCCGATGCCAATGGCAACGCACGCTTCGAACTCACCCGCGTGGATGCCGACGGCAAGCCGCAGCCGGCCAAGGGCCTGAAGGCCACCCTGGTGCGCGAGCTGCGTGACTATCACTGGAACTACACCGACGACCATTGGGACTACGACTTCACCCGCCGCTTCGAGAACAAGGACACCCGCACGCTCGATGTGGGCAGCGGCAATGCCAAGCTCGATTTCCCGGTGGAATGGGGCGAGTACCGCCTGGACGTGTTCGACCCGGCCACCGGGCTGACCACGCGCTACCCGTTCCGTGCCGGCTGGAGCTGGAACGACGAAAACCGCGGCCTGGATGCGCGCCCGGACAAGGTCAAGCTGGCGCTGGACAAGACCGGCTACCGCGCCGGCGATACGCTCAAGGTCACGCTGACCCCGCCGCATGCCGGCAAGGGCGTGCTGCTGGTGGAAAGCGACAAGCTGCTGTACGTGCAGGACATCGACGTCAAGCCGGGCAGCAGCTTCGAAATTCCGGTGACCGACGCGTGGGAACGCCACGGTGTCTACGTCACCGCGTTGGTGTTCCGCGGCGGCAGTGCGCCGAGCAAGATCACCCCGGCGCGCGCGGTGGGCGTGGCGTATGTACCGATGGACCGCAAGGCGCGACGCGTGGCGGTGGGCCTGGCCGCGCCCAAGCAGATGCGCCCCGAGCAGGCGTTGCCGGTGACGGTGAGCGTGCCCGAGCTGGCCGGCAAGGCGGCGCACGTGACCATCTCGGCGGTGGACGTGGGCATCCTCAACATCACCCGCTTCCCGGTGCCCGATGCCAACGCGCAGTTCTTCGCGCAGCGTCGTCTGGGCACCGATGCCTACGACATCTATGGCCGCGTGATCGAGAGCTTCGAAGGCGCCAGCGGCAAGCTCAAGTTCGGCGGCGACATGGCGCTGGAAGCCTTGCCGCAGGCCAAGCGCCCGACCGCGCGCGTGCAGACCGTGGATCTGTTCTCCGGGGCGGTGACGCTCGATGCCCGTGGCAATGCGCGCGTGCAACTGCCGGTGCCGGATTTCAACGGCACCTTGCGGGTGTCGGCGCTGGTGTATTCGGACACGCGTTATGGCAACCGCGACATGGAAACCATCGTGCGTGCGCCGATCCTGGCCGAAGCCAGCATGCCGCGCGTGATGGCGCCGGGCGACCGCAGCACGGTGACGCTGGACGTGCAGAATTTCACTGGCAAGCCGGGCGAGTTCAACGTGCGTGTGGACGGCATCGGCCCGCTGTCGATTGCCGAGGCTTCGCGCAGCATCAAGCTGGGCACCGATGCCAAGCAGACGCTGAGCTTCCCGCTGACAGCCACCGAAGGCTATAGCGTGGCCAAGGTGCGCGTGCGTGTGGACGGCAATGGGTTCAAGGCCGACCGCAACTACGAGCTGCCGGTACGTGCCGGCTGGCCGCAGGTACTGCGCACGCAGACGCGCGTGCTCGACCCGCTGGCACCGGTCGCCCTGGACAGCGCCAATGCCGATGGCCTGATGGCCGGTTCGGTCACCGCGCGCATGCTGGTCAGCCCGCTACCGCCGATTCCGTTCGCCAGCGCCATGCAGGGCGCGCTTGACTACCCTTACGGCTGCGCCGAGCAGACCACCAGCAAGGGGTATGCCGCGCTGTTGCTCGACGAGGCCATTGCCAAGGCGCTGGGTACCAAGGGGCTGGATGCAGCCACGCGCCGCGAGCGCATGGAAGGCGCGTTCGGCCGCCTGGCGTCGATGCAGATCGCCAGCGGGCATTTTTCGATGTGGGGCGACGATGGCTACGTCAATCCGGGCCTGACGCCGTACATCGCCGAGTTCCTGCTCGATGCCAAGGACGCCGGCTTTGCGGTGCCCGACAACGTGCTGCAGAAGGCGCTCAATCGCCTGAGCGAAGACCTGCTGTCCGGCGGCAACGAGTTCTATGGGCAGGACCGTCGCGAAAACCTGAAGTTCGCCAATCAGGCGTGGTCCGGTTACGTGCTGGCACGCGTCAACCGCGCTCCGCTGGGCACGCTGCGCGCGCTGTACGACAACCAGCGCAGCAAGGCGCTGACTGGCCTGTCGCTGGTGCATCTGGGTGCGGCATTGTCGTTGCAGGGCGATAGCAAGCGTGGCGAGGCAGCAATCAAGGCCGGGTTTGCCAAGGACAGCGCCGAGCGTCCGCGCTATCTCGGCGATTACGGCAGTGCGGTGCGCGACGATGCCTTGATGATGGCATTGCTGCACGAGCGCGGACTGTCCAGGCCCGAGTACGACACCCGCGTGGTGGCCCTGGGGCAGGCACTGGATGCACGCCGCGCCGGCGGTGTGTTGTGGCTGAGCACGCAGGAGCAGATCGCACTGGCGCGGCTGGGCAAGGCGTTGATGGTGGGGCAGGGCAAGCAGGTCTCTGGCAGTTTGACGGTCGGCGGTGAGGTGCAGCAGATCGCACCAGCCCGCGTGTTCGCACGCAGCTTCGACAGTGCGGCGCTGGCCCGTGGCGTGCAGTTCGCGCCGCAGGGCGAGGCGCCGATGTATGCCAGCATTGAAGTGGCCGGCATCCCGCGTACCGCACCGGAGGCGGACACGCGCCACCTCAGCGTGGAGCGCAGCTGGTACACCACCGACGGCAAGCCGTGGACGCCGCGCGCGTTGAAGGAAGGCGAGGCGCTGATCGTGCGCGTCACCATTACCGCCAACGAATCGATGCCCGATGCCTTGCTCACCGATCTCTTGCCGGCAGGCCTGGAAATCGAGAATTTCAATCTTGGCGATGCCAAGCAATGGGCCGACGTGGTGGTGGACGGCATCGGCATCAGCGAGCGCTCCAGTGCCGCCGACGTCAAGCACGAAGAGTTCCGCGACGACCGTTATGTGGCGGCGCTGGCGCTGTCGTCGGGCAGCAAGGCGCAGGTGTATTACCTGGTACGCGCGGTGACGCCGGGCACCTACACCGTGCCGCCGTCGCTGGTGGAAGACATGTATCGGCCGGAGCTGCGTGGCGTGGGTCGCACTACCCCGGCAACGATCACGGTGGTGCAGCCGTAAGGCGACAAGGTAGGAGCGCGCTCGCGCGCNNGCGCGCGAGCGCGCTCCTACGTTCGGGGTTTTCTCACCGAAGCAAGCGTCCGATTCCGATGCAAGTGCTTGCATAGGCGGGCCAGCATGCGTCGATGATCAACTCTATTTCCGCAGGACATCGTGCGCTTCGTCGTGGCCAGCGCTCGCTGGCAAATTGCTGCTATCTCCTCACCGTTACCACCTGCCAGCGGCGACGTGTTTTCGACGATTTTCAGCTGGCCGCGTCAGCGTGCCGCGCGTTCATCGCCGCGCTGCCAGAAGATGCCACGTTACTTGCCTGGGTGCTGATGCCGGACCATGTCCACTGGCTGGTGCAGTTAGGGGATGTCACTCCGCTCGCGCGGACGGTGTCATGCATGAAGGCAGCAAGCACGCGTGCAGTCAACAAGCAACGTGGGGTGCCCGCCGCAGTTTGGGCGCAGGCTTACCACGATAGCTGCCTGCGCAAGGACGACGATCTGCGCACCGTGGCTCGTTACCTTATCGCCAATCCGCTACGCGCCGGACTGGTCGAGCGGGTCGGCGCTTATCCATTCTGGGATGCAATCTGGCTGTCGTAGGAGCGCGCTTGCGCGCGATTGGGCGTCACCGGGAAAGCCCCATCGCGCGCAAGCGCGCTCCTACGTCAGCGCTTCTTCGCTTACGGCGACATCGTTGCGCACTGTCTTTTCGATGCGATGCGCGCGACACGCAAGGGTCATTTTCAGTGGCTACGGTGGGGTGCTTTCTCACAGGCGTGGCGCCCTTGCTGCGCGATCTCGGGATTCCATGCAGCGCTCCGATGTATACCGTTTGCACCTGTCTGTTCTTGCCATCGCCATCACCGCCTGTTGTTCGGGCGTGCAGGCGCATGCCTTCGACTCTTCCAACGCGGTAGCGCAGACCTCGTCGGCTGCAATGCCTGCAGACGCAGTGGGGACCATATCCACTGCGGTAACGCCCGCCGCAGCATCCAATTCGTCGTCGCCAGTCGCCGAAGCCTCGACTGATGCCGCATCCTCCAGCTCCGGCGTGCAGACATTGGACGCCATGCAGGTTACCGGCGTGCGGCGTGCCAATGCCGCTGCGGTGGAAAGCAAGCGCGCGGCAACCAACATCACCGATGTGATCAGCGCCACCGATGTGCGCGCCTTGCCCGACAGCACCATCGTCGAAGCGCTGCGCCGCGTGCCCGGCCTGTCGGTATTGCCGGCCACCGACAACGAGCATCCGCGCGACGAGGCCGCCACCCCGGTCTTGCGCGGCCTCGGCCCGTCCTACAACAACGTCACCATCGATGGGCTGACCATTGCCTCGCCCGGCACGCCGAACGGCACGCTCGGCTCGATCACCCGCGGCGTGCGTCTGGACCTGCTGCCGGCGTCGATGGTCAGTGAGTTGCAGGTGGTCAAGACCTTCACGCCTGACCTGGATCCCAACGCAACGGGCGGGGCGATCAACCTCAAGACGCGCAGCGCATTCGAAAACGGCGGCAAGCCCTTCTTCAGTGCCGAAGCCGCGCTCGGTCACGCCAACAATGTCGGCAAGCCGCGCGATCAGGACGACCCCGGCTATCGTTTGAACGCCACCGGCAGCCGCACCTTCGGCAGCGAGCAGCAGTACGGGGTCACCCTGTCGGCCAACTACCAGACGCTGAGCAGCTACACCGAAACCCATATGACCACCGACACGGTGCATTACGGGTTCTACGACAACAACGGCGCGCTGCAGACCGGCGCCAATCTCGGCAATGGCTGGGCGGTGCCGCAGCAGGACAAGTACTGGTACGTGCAGAACCAGCGCGACCGCTATGGCGTCACCGGCAAGTTCGAAGTGCATCCCAGTGCCGCGCTGGAAGCCTATGCAACGGCCGGTTACTACTATTTCAAGGACAACATGGAGCGCAACGAGGTCATCATCGACCCGCGCAACCGTGGCCAGGTGTTCAATCAGACTGCCAGCTCCGGCAGCTATCCCGGCGGCGACATCGAGGTGGGTTACTCGAACCAGATCGTCACCACGCGCACCAAGGTCGCGCAGCTGGGCACGATCTGGCGGCCCACCGATCGGCAACAGTTCTCCGCGCGCGGCGCGTGGTCGGATGCGACCTACGACGAGCCGATCCGCATGATCAAGTACGCCACCGGCATCACCCGCGCCGCACCGGTACAGGTGGGCCAGACCGGCAGCGGTGTGACCATCAATGCCACGCCCAATTACGCATTCAACTACGACACCTCCGGCTTCGATCAGCGCTTCGGGGTGTCGCCGCAGGCCTACAACGATCTGGGCAACTACAGCCTGTCGTACTGGCGCCCGGACTACAAACGCACTGCCGCCGATCGCATCCTCACCGGCCGGCTGGATTACGGTTTCAACCAGGGCGAGAGCGATCAGGGCATCGGCTTTGCCGCGGGCGTGTCGTACACCACCGACAAACCGTCCTACGACATCTATCGCGTCGAATATCAGCCCAATACCAGTGCGCCGGCGTTTGGCCTGGCCGATGTGGCGGGTACCGGCCTGGCGCCGATGCGCTACGCCGGCCTGAACCTGATCACCATCGATCCAGACAAGGCCAATCGCGCATTGGCTGCAACGCCGTTGAGCGCGTTCAACAGCACCGACCAGCAGGCCTTCAGCAATCAGGACAACTTCACCCATACCGAAAAGACCTTCGGCAGCTATGGCCTGATCAGCTATCGCAGCGAGCGTTTCAATGTGCAGGGCGGTCTGCATTTCGACAGCACCAGGCTCGATACGGTCGGCCGCCAGCGGCAGCTGGATGCCGCGACCAACCGCTATGTGTATGTCGATAACCCGACCAGTGCCGATTACCACTATCTGCTGCCCTCGGCCATCATGACCTACCACCTGACCGATGCATTGGACCTGCGCGCCGGCGCAAGCCGTACGCTCGGCCGCCCGCCATACGATGCGTACGCGGCGCGCACCTCGATCGGCTTCGTCAACACGGCCGATGCCGGCAACCCGAATGCGCAAGGCGTCACCGTCACCATCGGCAACCCGGACATCAAGCCGCGCGTGTCCAATAACCTGGATCTGTCGCTGGAATGGCGCCTGCCTGGCGACTTCGATGCGTTCGCGTCCACGGCCGTGTTCGACAAGCGCATCCAGGACGAGATCTTTACGCTTTCGCGCACCGACAGCTTCACGTTCGACGGCACCACCTACGCCAACGCGCTGATCAGCACGCCGGCCAATGCCGCCAAGGCGCGTATCCGCGGGGTGGAGTTCAATGGCATCGTCAACACCCTGGCGCCGATCGCACCGTGGCTGAGTGGGGTCGGTTTCAGCGCAAACTTTGCGGTGCTCGATGGCAGCCTGGATGTGCCCTACAGCGTTGGCAGCGGCAGCAATGTGAGCCAGCGCGAGCGCAAGCTCGACAACCTGGTCGGGCAGCCCGACTACACCGCCAACGCCACGCTGTTCTACAACAGCGGCGGGCTGGAGCTGCGCGCGGCCTACAATCGTCAGGGCAAGGCCTTGCGTGCCATCGTCAGCAATATCGACTGGCAGGACCTGTATTGGTCGCCGCGTTCGCAGCTGGATTTCACCGCGACCTATGCGATCAGCAAGCAGCTCAGCCTGATCGGCCAGGTCAGCAACCTTACCCACAGCCGCATCACCAGCGTGACCGGCCCCGGGCAGAACCTGCTCAAGGACAGTTATTCGGTACCCACGACATATTGGTTCGGCTTGCGCTTTACGCCGACGTTCTAGGCGTGGCGAAGCTGGCATGGCGAGCAGAGCCCAGGTAGGTGCGTGCAGTGCGTGGAAATCAAGATGTGCACCTGGCAGAGGCCATGCCGCGTGCCGACCGCGCTCACCTGACGGTAGCGCAGTGGTTTTGTTAATTCCTTCATAGTGGAGTTGTTCGATGAGCTTACGTACTGCCGCCACCGTCGCGGCCATGCTGTGCGCGGCACTGGCCACCCATGCGAGCGCGGCGCCCACCGGCGTGGCCGCAATCCAGGCCCGGCTGACCAATCCTGACGGCGGCATCGTGGTGGTGGCTCATCGCGGTTGCCATGCGCCGGCGCCTGATCATGGTTTCAAGGACAGCGCACCGGAGAACTCGCTGGCCGCGCTGGAGCGCTGCATCGCCATCGGTGCCGACGTGATGGAGACCGATGTGCGGCGTGCCGCCGACGGCACCCTGGTGATGCTGCACGACGCCACCGTGGACCGCACCACCGACGGCACCGGCAAGCTGTCCGAGCTGACCTTGGCCGACCTGCAAAAATTGCGGCTGCGCAGCGACGAAGGTGGCACGCAGGCGCCGCTGACCGACCAACGCGTGGTCACGCTCGAGCAGATGCTGGCCAGGTCCAAGGGCCACATCCTGCTCAACCTGGACGTCAAGGATGCGATCTACGTGCAGGTGGTCGATGCGGTTGCCCGTGCCGGCATGCAGCACCAGGTGATCGTCAAGGCCGAAGCCGGCATCGCCACGCCGCCCCTGGCGGCGATGCTGCCGTTCGACGAGGTGTATTTCTTCCCGATCCTGATCAACGCCCATGGCACTGCCGACCTGGCCGCGATCGCCACTGCGCAGACACGCAACGCGCATCCGGTCGCGTTCGAGCTGCCCAAGATGTCGGCAGCGCGATTGCCGGCGTTGGTTGCAGTGAGCAAGGCACATAACGTGCGGCTGATGGTCAACTCGCTGTGGGACGGCTTCATCGCCGGCTACGGCGGCGACGCCGATGCCGAGCGCGATCCTGACAAGGTGTGGGGCCGCCTGTACCGCGAAGGCGTGTCGATCATCCAGACCGATGCGCCGGAAGCCTTGCTGCGCTATCGCGCGTCGCTGGAGCAGCGGTGAGCGTCGCGTTGCATCACCGCATGCAGCTGGCCTGCGACGGGAGCGGATGTCGCCGCGCAATGTGATCCGTGGAACTGCGGCGGCGATGTTGCCGTTATAGTCAGCGTTCGTTTGCACGCAAGGACGTCTGCATGCCGCTCGATACATCCCTGCGCCGACTCACGCCGCATGTCGTCTGGTTGTTGGTGCTGCTGGTCGCGCTGCAGGTGCGTGATGTGGCCAAGGCCCTTGGTTTTCCAATCCCGAAAATTCCGGTGCCTTACGGCGGTGGGATTCTCGACAATCTGCTCAGCGTAGTGGTCGTGCTCGTCGCAGCGGCGTTGCTGCGTCCTGGCATGCCAGGCGAGCTCGCGGCGCGTCTGGGGTTGCGTTGGAACGGCTTACGCGGTCCGGCGCTGACCTTGCTGGCCACACTGCCGTGTTGGCTGGGGCTGTGGACGCAGTCCAGTTCGGTCGGCACCGACGATCTGCTTGGCCTGCTCTGGTTGGCGCTGCTGTTTCCGCTAGCGGAAGAAATCGTGTTTCGCGGTTTCGGCTTCGTCTTTGCCTGCCGTGCGCTGGCCTGGCGTCCTGCAATCGCCGCGCTGGTGCAGGCGCTTGTGTTTGGCGGTGTGCATTGGCTCGGTGCGGGCGGCGGAGGTGGCGAGGCGTTGCTGATCTTCGCCATCACCGGTCTCGGCGCACTGCTGTTTGCCATCGTGGACGCGCAGGATGGCTACACGATCTGGAGCGGCTGGGTGTTGCATGTCTCGCTCAACGCGGCCTGGACGGTCTTTGCGGTCTCCGATTCGGCCGCCAGCGGCTGGCTCGGCATTGCGTTGCGCCTGTCTGCGGTATTCCTGGCGATGGGGCTGCTGCGGCTGTTCGTAAGGCCGCGTCGCTCGCCGCACGCGGACGTGGTGGGCTAGCGCACCTGTCGTCGCGCAAGCAGGAGCGTACAGTCACGTTCATCGCTCAACGCCGCAGCTTGCCGCGCGCGATGGTGGCCGAAATGCGTTTTGCCCTGCATCCTTGGCAGGATGGATGAGCAGCAGCACGCGCAGGCAAGGATCGACCAGACGCAGGAACGCGTCGCTGGCAAGGAGGGCGTTGCCCGGCGTGGCCGGCGCTGGTTGACGGGGCTACGCTGGAGCGCCGTGGCACTGTTGTCTGCGGTGTTGCTGCTGGACCTGGCCTTCCCACTGCCACTACCCAAATCACGGGACACCTCAACGCTGGTGGTGGCCCGCGATGGCACGCCACTGCGCGCGTTCGCCGACCGCAACGGGGTGTGGCGTTATCCGGCCAGCCCGCAGAGTGTGTCGCCGCTGTATCTGCAGGCGCTGCTCAATTACGAGGACCGCTGGTTCTGGCGCCATCCCGGAGTCAACCCGTGGGGCCTGTTGCGTGCCGGCGGGCAATGGATGGGGCAGGGGCGCATCGTCTCCGGCGGTTCGACCTTGACCATGCAGGTGGCGCGCATCCTCGACCCGCATACGCGCACGCCGTGGGGCAAGGCCAAGCAGCTGCTGCGCGCGCTGCAGCTGGAAGCGCACCTGAGCAAGCGCGAGATTCTGACGCTGTATCTGGAGCGCGCGCCCTATGGCGGCACCATCGAAGGCGTGGAAGCGGCCAGCTGGGCGTACCTGGGCAAGCCGGCCAAGGCCTTGTCGCAGGCCGAAGCTGCGTTGCTGGCGGTGTTGCCGCAATCGCCCAGCCGCCTGCGCCCGGATCGCCATCCCGAAGCAGCGCAACGCGCGCGCGACAAGGTGCTCGATCGCATGGTGGAGCTGGGCGTGTGGTCGCGCGCGCAGGTGGACGATGCGCGGATCGAGTCGGTGGTGACGCGTTCGCTCAAACCGCCGTTGCATGCGGCGCTGCTCGCGCAGCGGTTGCACAGCGCGCAACCGCGCGCGCCACGCATCGTGACCACGCTGGATGTGGAGCTGCAGCGCACCCTGGAAGAACGCGTCACCACATACTTTTCGCAGCTGCCCGAGCGCACCTCTGCGGCATTGCTGGTGGTGGACAACACCACCATGGAAGCGCGCGCGTATGTGGGCTCGGCCAGCTTCGGCGATCGCAAGCGGCTGGGGCATGTGGACATGGTGCAGGCCTGGCGCTCGCCCGGTTCCACACTCAAGCCGTTCCTGTACGGCATGGCGTTGGACGATGGGTTGATCCACTCCGAAAGCCTGTTGGTGGATGCGCCGCAGAGTTTTGGCAGCTACCGGCCCGGCAATTTCGATGCGGCCTTCAATGGGCCGGTGAGCGCGGCGACGGCGTTGCGGTTGTCGCTGAACGTGCCGGCGGTGGACCTGCTCGACCGGATCGGCCCGGCGCGGTTTGCTGCGCGGCTGTCCAATGCCGGGATCGAGCTGCGCTTTGCGCACGGCAGCGTGCCCAATCTGGCGTTGATCCTGGGTGGCACAGGCGCGCAATTGCAGGAACTGGTCGGTGCATTTGCGGCGCTCAATCGCGGCGGCATCGCCGGGCGCGTGCGCTATACGCCGGACGATCCGCGCATCGAGCGCCGGCTGATGTCGCCGGGCGCGGCCTGGATCGTGCGCGAGATCCTGCAAAGCAATCCGCGCCCCGGGTACGGCAGCGGCACCTTCGACACCGCCACGCGCCCGGGCGTGGCCTGGAAGACCGGCACCAGTTATGGCTATCGCGATGCCTGGGCCATCGGCGGCACGCGGCGCTATACCGTTGGCGTGTGGGTTGGCCGCCCGGATGGCACGCCATTGCCGGGCCAGTACGGTGCGGTGACCGCATTGCCGTTGATGTTCGAAGTCATCGATGCATTACCGCGCAACGCCGGCGACAGTGCGCCGCTGCCGATGCCGGCCACGGTGCAGGCGAGGGAGATCTGCTGGCCGCTGGGTGGCGCACTGGAGCAGACGCCGCCGAAACTGTGCGCACGTCGTGCCGAGGCTTACGCACTGGACGGCGCGTTGCCGCCCACCTTCGCCGAACGCGATGCGCGCCTGTGGCAAAGCGGGCGGCTGCAGTTCGAAGTGGACGCGCGCAGCGGCCAGCGCCTGTCGCAGGAGTGCACGCAGCCGCACGTACGCACGTCGCGTGCATTGGCGCGCTGGCCGGCGCTGGTATCGCCCTGGCTCAGTGCGGCAGAACGCACGGCCGCACAGTTGCCGCCATTGGCACCGGACTGCCTGCCGGACGGGCGCATGACCGGCGGCGGCGTGCTGCGCATCGACGGGCTGAGCGACCGCGCCACCTTGGCCCGCGCAAACGACACCGCACGCCCGGTGCGCCTGCAGTTGCGCGCGCTCGGCAGCGAGGCGCGCATCGACTGGCTGTTGGACGGCCGATGGATTGCCCAGACCGACGGACGCCAGGGATTTCAGCGCGACTTTGCCGAAGTGGGTGCGCACACGCTCACCGCCATGGCCAGCGACGGCGCCTGGACGCAGGTGCGGTTCCGCGTCTTGCGTTGAGTGGGGCAGTCGCCGCGCACGTTGGCGCGCAGTTGGGCGCGATTGGGCGTTATCGGTCAGGCTCGTCACGCCCAGGTGCGCTCCTACGGTGGGGCGTGGTTGGCACCTGCCGCCAACAAAACAGGGCGCCGATGGCGCCCTGTTTTGTTGCATCTTCGACAGCACGATCGCATCGGCACGATCCGCACCGATGCAACACACTCACTCGCCGATCCAGCCTTCCAGCATGTCGGCAAATTCGTCGGCGTGCTCTTCTTCCTGGGCCAGGATGCTCTCCAGGATGCGCTTGGTGGTGGTGTCCTTGTCGCCGATGAAGTCGATCATCTCGCGATAGCTGTCGATGGCGATGCGCTCGGCGATCAGGTTCTCCTTGACCATGTCGCGCAGATCGGTGCCTTCCTTGTATTCGGCGTGCGAGCGCTTGGTGAGCGTGTCCGGATTGAGGTCCGGCTCGCCACCCAGCTGCACGATGCGCTCTGCCAGCTTGTGCGCGTGCGCCTGTTCCTGCTGCGCATGTTCCAGGAACTCGCCCTTGACCGCATCGGCAAGCATGCCCTTGGCCATGAAGTAGTGGCGGTAGTAGCGCAGCGTGCACACGTACTCGGTCGCGAGCGCGGTGTTGAGCAGCTCGATCACTTTTTCGCGATCGGCATGGTAGCTCTCGGTGATGGCGCCGTCTTCGATGCTCTGGCGTGCGCGTGCGCGCAAGGTGGCGGTATCGGTGATACCGGCGGAGGTTTTGCTGGCTGGCTGATCAGACATGGCTGGCCGTTTTCCTTCTGAGTGGACGGGGGAATCGCTCTTTCAATCGGGTAGATGCTGCAGCACGTAATCGGCCGCAGACACCTTGAACTCGCCGGGCTCTTCGACGAACAAGGCCTTGACCACGCCGTCATCGGCATACAAGGCATAGCGGCGCGAACGCAGGCCCATGCCCGAACCGCTCGCATCGATCTCCAGGCCAAGCGCGCGTACCAGTTCGGCGTTGCCGTCAGGCAACAGGTGCAGGCCATCGGGAACCAGCTGGCTGCGGCCCCAGGCCTGCATCACGAACGGGTCGTTGACGGCGGTGCACAACACTTCGATACCGCGTTTGCGGAACTCCTCGAAGTGCTCCACATACCCCGGCAAGTGCTTGGCCGAGCAGGTTGGCGTGAAGGCGCCCGGGACTGCGAACAGCAGCACCTTGCGACCGGCGAACAGGCTATGGGTGTCGACCGCTTCGATGCCTTCGCGCATGCGCTTGAGCACCACTTCGGGAATGCTGTCACCAACGGCGATGGTCATGGTGCTGGGCTCCTATGGCTGAACGAATTCTAGAAAAGGGCAGGGGAAAAGCGCGTCAACGCGCTTGAAATCCGCACGGCCACGCCTATCTGACGCACATGGCCGGCGCGATGGTGCATGCCGCAGCTGCCGGCCCTTCACCCAACCTTTTGGAGGCTTGCAATGAACATCGTTCGTTATCCCCAGTGGCCCACGCACGCCCTGCAAAACGAGATCAAGCACGTGTTCGATCGTTTCTTCGAACAGAACAGCGATACCGACGAATCGGCCGTGGTCACCGCCCAGTGGGTGCCGCGTGTGGACATCAAGGAGGAGCCCAACCACTTCGTGCTCTATGCCGACCTGCCGGGCATCGACCCCAGCCAGATCGAGGTGCAGATGGACAAGGGCATCCTGTCGATCAAGGGCGAGCGCAAGAGCGAGTCCAGCACCGAAACCGAGCGCTTCTCGCGCATCGAACGCCGCTACGGCAGTTTCCACCGCCGCTTTGCGCTGCCCGATAGCGCCGATGCCGACGGCATCACGGCGGCCGGTCATAACGGTGTGCTGGAAATCCGCATTCCCAAGCGCCCGGCAGCGACCCCGCGTCGTATTCAGGTGGGCAACGGGCATGACACCAGCGGCAGCACGGTGCAGTAAGCGCCAGCATGCGCAGCGGCGGCTGGAGGGCTTGGGCGTTTGGGTGTGCATGACGCCCGGGCCCGGTTCGCCAGTTGCAGGCGCCCGGCATCGCAGCGCGCTGCCGGGCACGCGCTGCCAGGCAAAGGACCTGGAGCGGAGTCGCCGACTTCGCTCCCCGGCGACGGCCGCGCCGTAGAATAGGCGCGGTCGCCCGCCCGGCTGCGAAGAGATCGGCCAGCAACCCAGTTGCGTGACCGCCCCGCGGGCGCGGTGGGTGTCTGGAATCGTCAGGTACGGCACGTATCTGCGGCTCCCACCCCCGCGCCACGCATGGCCGTCCCAACCCGGTGTCTGCCTCTCGAACTGGCTCGTGGCCCTGGCTGCGGGCCGTTTTTTTTCCAGAGGTGAATAGATGGAATTCAAGGATTACTACGCAACGCTGGGCGTTGAACCCAGCGCAGGCGACGCGGAGATCAAGACCGCCTACCGTCGATTGGCGCGCAAGTACCACCCCGACGTCAGCAAGGAAGCCGGCGCCGAAGACAAGTTCAAGGCGATCAACGAAGCCTACGAGGCGCTGCGCGACCCGCAAAAGCGCAAGGCCTACGACCAGTTGAAGGCGCAGGGCTATCGTCCGGGCGACGAGTTCCAGGCACCGCCCAGCTACGGCGGCGGGCAGGGCTTCGACTATGAAGAAGTGTTCGGCAACGGTGGCGCCGGTGGCGGCTTCAGCGACTTTTTCGAAAGCCTGTTCGCCGGCCAGCGCGGCGGCCGTCCGCGCGGACCCGGTGCCGGTCCTGGTGCAGGCGCCGGTCCGCAGGCGCGTGGCGACACCCGCGCCAAGCTGGCGGTACCGCTGGAAGCGGTGCATTCCGGCGACAGCGTGCGCATCACCATCAACGGCAAGCAGCTGGACGTGCGCGTGCCCAAGGGCGTGCAGCCCGGCCAGGTGATCCGCCTGAGCGGGCAGGGCAACGGCGGCGGCAATCTGCTGCTGGAGATCGAATACGCCGCGCACCCGCAGTTCGAGGTGGACGGGCGCAACATCCTCTACACCCTGCAGGTCATGCCCTGGCAGGCGGCGCTGGGCACCAGCATCAGCGTGCCCACCCTGGGCGGCTCGGTGGAATTGAAGGTGCCCGCCGACTCGGATGCCGGCCGCAAGCTGCGCCTGCGCGGCCGCGGTTTGCCGGGTACCACCCCGGGCGATCAGATCGTGGAACTGGAAATCCTGGCCCCGGCGCCCACCGACGACGCCCAGAAGAAGGCCTATCGCAACCTGGCCAAGGCCTTCGGCGAGACGGTGGGCTGAGCCGATCAAGCCAAGCCGATCAAGCCAAGCCATAGGCGTCGCTTGCCATGCGGCAAAGCAGGCCGATGCCCTGCTGGCGAAGGAACCAGCCAGATAAGCCCCTCTCCCGGCGGAAGAGGGGTGAGGGCACGGAGCGAACGGAGCGAACGGGAGAACGATGACGCGCCGCCGCCTCGCACGCGTCGGCGCATCCACTGCCCCTCTCCCTGCGGAAGAGGAGTTGGGGTGAGGGAACGGGGGGCAGTCGTGCAGCCGTTGACGTCCAGCTGCGCCATCGCAGCGTGGCCGTACCCTCATCCGGCGCTGGGCGGCACCGTCTCCCCATGAGAGAAGGCAATCGAAGTCGCCGTCCGGTGCCTCCTGCGTTGAATCCAGTGTGTGCCGTCCGACGTACTACTTCCGGCAACTCGAAGAGACAGCGCGTCAGTCCATCGTGGATCGCGACATTCGCCGGTCACCAATCGCAAATCGCCAAGCAGTTGGCCAGGCCCAGCTACCGCAAGCGCAGCCTTGGCACTACACTCGCCGCGCACACTAGGGGAAACACATGGCACGCATCTTGATCGTCGACGACTCGCCGTCGCAGCTGCTGGGGATTCAGCGCATCGTCGAGAAGTTGGGACACGAAACCATCACCGCCACCGATGGCGCCGCCGGCGTGGAAGCGGCCAAGGAGTCGCTGCCGGATCTGGTGCTGATGGACGTGGTCATGCCCAACCTCAACGGCTTCCAGGCCACGCGCACGCTCAAGCGCGAGCCCACCACCCAGCACATCCCGGTGATCCTGGTGACCACCAAGGATCAGGACACCGACCGCATGTGGGGCATGCGTCAAGGCGCGCGCGCCTACATCACCAAGCCGTTTTCCGAAGACGAACTGCTGGAAGTGATGGAGCGGGTGTTCAACCAGAAGGACGAACCACCGAAGGCGTGATCGCTGCCATCGGCAGCGACTGAGCTGAAAGTCTCCGGCGGGCAGGCGATGGCTTCTGGCGTCATCGCCGCACCGACTGGCACGCGTCTGGATGCCAACGGCCACACCCACTGCCCACTGTGGCTTCTCCGCGCCTGCCATGGGGGCGCGTTCGGTACGGCGTGGTGCGTCGGCAACGGGTGGCGTGCTCGAGCGAACCTCCCGCCAGCGGAGCGGCCGACTCCGCGCCTTCGCGTTTGGCGCCGGTCTCGCGCATCGCGGGCTCCTGCCGAGCGATCACCTGGCCGCGCTACCTGGTCTCCAACCCGGCAACGCCGGCCGACCCCTCGATTCCCCCCGCCGGCTAAACCGCCGATGCACCAATCAGGGCCTTTCAAAACGGCCAGTCTGCCCCATCTAGTAGAATCGGCGAATCAAACAACACGGCGGCACTGCGGGACTGGCCCGCACAGCCCCTCGATCATGGAGCGTGCATGGCCTGGAACACACCCGGCAACAAGGGCGGAGACGGCCCGGATCCCAACCGTCGCAGGTCCTGGGACCCGCGCGGTGGTGGCGGCAACGGTGGTGGCTGGGGCAATCTGCCCGCGTCGTTGAAGGAGCTGTTCGACGGCGGCGTTGGGCGCTGGATCCTGGTCGCGGTGGTGCTGATGGTGCTGTTCTCCAGCTTCCAGCTCATCGGCGAGCAGCAGCGTGGTGTGGTGCTGCGCTTCGGCCAGTTCTCGCGCATCCTGCAACCCGGCCCCAACTTCAAGTTGCCCTGGCCGATCGAATCGGTGCGCAAGGTCAATGCGACCGAGATCAAGACCTTCAGCAATCAGGTGCCGGTGCTGACGCGCGACGAGAACATCGTCAACGTCTCGCTCAACGTGCAGTACCAGATCAGCGACCCGCGCAAGTACCTGTTCGGCTCGCGGAATGCCGATCTGGTGCTGGAGCAGGCCGCGCAAAGCGCCGTGCGTGAGCAGGTGGGTCGCTCGGACCTCAATACCGTGCTCAACAATCGCGGCCCGTTGGCGATCGCCTCCAAGGATCGCCTGCAGCTGGCGCTGGATGCCTACAACACCGGCCTGGCCGTGACCGGCGTGACCTTGCCGGACGCGCGTCCGCCGGAAGAAGTGAAGCCGGCCTTCGACGAGGTCAACGGTGCCCAGCAGGTGCGCGAGCGCCTGATCAACGAAGCCCAGGCCTACGCCGCCAAGGTGGTGCCCGAGGCACGCGGCCAGGGCGCGCGTACCCGGACCGGCGCCGAAGGCTACAAGCAGGCAGTGATCTCCAAGGCCGAGGGCGACGCCGACCGCTTCACCCTGTTGCAGGAGCAGTACGCCGGTGCCCCCGAGGTCACGCGCAAGCGCCTGTGGCTGGAAACCGTGCAGAAGGTGTTGTCGGAGAACCGCAAGGTGATCGGCAGCGACGGCCGCCAGGTCATCTATGTGCCGCTGCCGGCCGATGCCGGCAGGGCTGCCAATGCCGGCGGCAACGCGGGCACGGGCGCGATGCCGTCGATGGTGCCGCAGGACGTGCTGTTGAATCCGCCGCAAAGCGCCACCAGCGAGGCCATCCGCAACCCGGAACGCGGCCCGCGTCCGACTGGCCGTGAGGGAACCGAACAATGAAGAATTCGCTAGTCATCGGCCTGATCGTCGCCGTGTTGCTGACCCTGATGGGCTCGGTGTTCGTGGTGCGCGAGGACCAGACCGCCATGGTGCTCAACCTGGGCCGGGTGGTACGTGCCGACCTCAAGCCCGGCCTGCACTTCAAGATTCCGGTGGTGGAATCGGTGCGCGTGTTCGACCGCCGCTTCCAGGTGCTCGATACCGCCCCGGCGCGCTACTTCACCGCCGAGCAGAAGGACGTGAGCGTGGACTTCTTCGCCATCGGCTACATCTCCGATGTGCGTGCGTTCTATCGCGCCACCGGGGGTGAAGAGTCGGTGGCAAATTCGCGCCTGGCACCGATCATCACCGACTCGCTGCGTAACCAGATCAACTCGCGCACCCTGCAGCAGCTGGTCTCCGGCGACCGCAGCGAATTGATCGCCAGCCAACTCAAGGGCATCAATGGCGCCATCAAGGGCCTGGGAATGCAGATCACCGACCTGCGCATCAAGCAGATCGACCTGCCGACCGACAGCCAGGTGATCACCGACGTCTACGAGCGCATGCGCGCCCAGCGCAAGCAGGAAGCCAGCAAGCTGCGCGCCGAAGGCGAAGAGCAGGCGCTGACCATCCGTGCGCAAGCCGACCGCGAAAGCACGGTGATCAAGGCCGACGCCGAACGCGATGCGCAGAAGCTGCGGGGCGAAGGCGATGCCGACGCAGCCCGCATCTACGGCCAGGCCGGCGCCAAGGACCCCGCGTTCTATGCCTTCTACCGCAGCCTGGAGGCCTATCGCGAATCCATGACCGACGGCAACGGCGTGATCGTGCTCGACAAGAACGACCCGTTCCTGCAGTACCTCAAGAGCGATCGCTGATTTCGGTAAACACGTGGAAGTAAAAACGCCCGCAGATGCGGGCGTTTTTATTTATGGCGATCAACAGGACCTCTGTCTCTGGCAGCGACGCGCTTCTGCGGCCATTGCGCATAGATGGCGCCGAGTCAGCACGCGGCCGGTGGATGAGAACGGTGGACTTTTGGTCCTAGCCGTTTACCCCAGCCAATCGCGGGCGCCTCGATAAAGCGATAAGTCAGCGCCGCCAGCGGCAAGGTGACCAGCAGGGTGATCGAGGCACACAGCAGGTACGATAGCGTCTGGTCGTGGCTCCTATGACGAATGAAACCGAACACCGGTCCCATCAAGGCGATGACGACCGGATGCCCCAGGTAGATCGAGTAGCTGATCTTGCCGAGGTAGGCCGTGAATCGATTGACGATCACGGTTGGCGGGACTTGCGACATGCCGACCAAGAGCAGTGCGTAGACCACGCCGCTGCAGATCCAGAAAGCCACCGGACCGATGATGCCGTTTGCGCTGGCTGCGATGCATGCGACCAGGCTGATGCTGCCGGTTCCGATCAACAACTTCCCCCAGCGTGTTGCGGTTGCGGTTGGACTTTTCTTCAGCTCGGTATATGCGAAGAAGGTGCACAGCCCGATGGCGAACACCGGGAGGTGTCGAAGCAAGCCATAATCACGCGTAGTCGCCATTGCGGCCTCTCCCAGCAACCCTGAGGCCGCCAGCGCCGATGCCAGGACGGTACATAGCGCGAAGACTACCGCGCTGGTCAAGTTCCTGATCGACAGGAATAGCAACGGGAACACTGCGTAGAACAGCATTTCCACGCCGATTGCCCAGCTGGCCCAGACGATGCCTGCTTCCCAGCCGGGCACCAGATTGAACGTAAACGTCAGATTTGTGGCGATTTCGACCCAAGGATGGCCGGGGTGCGCACCACGGCCGTCGCGGTACGCCGAAAAAGCCAGCCAGACATAAAACAACGGCGCAATGCGAAAGAACCGATGCAGGTAGAAGCTGCGTAATGGCTGTCCCGTCGCCGCGTGGCGCGGCATGGTGTAGCACAGCGAGAATGCGCTGATGACAAAGAACAGCGCCACCCCCGTCGCCCCGGCGTCCAGTACAGGGGCCAACAACGGGTTGGGCGTCAGCGCTGGCGTGGGCATCGCCATGACGTGGAAAAGCACGACATAAAGTGCTGCCAACCCACGCAGTGCATCGAGAAATACCAGGCGATCGGTCTTGATCATGCATCCCTGCCAGAAATGACAAAGGCGCAACCATAGACGGTGCCGATCTGCAGCTCAATGCGTGAAGCGAGGCGATGTCTGCAAAGACGTGTGCATCGCGCCCTGTGCACGAGCGACGTCAATGCAGGCACACTTCATGTTCTCCCCGGACATGCCGTTCTCCCATGCAAGAGTTCTTGTCCGCCCTGTGCCTGATCGTTGTCATTGAGGGGCTACTGCTGTTTGCCATGCCCACCGCCTGGAAACGGATGGTGGAGCAGTTGTTCAGCCTGCCCACCGCGCAATTGCGTGCCATCGGCGGCGTCACGCTGCTGCTGGGCGTGATCGCGTTGTGGGTCGTGCGTCACTGAGTGAGTAGTCTATTCCGACCGCAACAGGCAGCCCAGAAGCGCACCTGGGCGCGACAGGCATTGCGCAGAGAGCCTGTCGCGCCAGGGTGCGCTCCGGCCCGGAGGGTGTTGGATTGCCGCGGTGCCGCTGATACGACCAGGGTAGAGGCCGGCACCTGGCAGCACTGCGCAACCCCCGGCCCGCCGCAATCTGACCAGCCCCTGCTCCTCAGCCCCGGCAGGGGTAGTGCACGTCACCCGAAACCCGGATAATGCACAAAAGCCGGACGGGCACGCTCCAACCAGAGCACCCCGTTCGGCTTTTTCCGTGTCCGGGCTGGTCGCCGCTGCAACGCTCCCCGATGGAGCCGCGCGCAAGGTGGCGCCGTCGGCCCCGAACCGGTCCCATCCCGCGGCCCCGATGGCCGCAGCAAAACTCAGGAGTCCACCCGTCATGGGTCAGTCAGTTGTCGTGCTCGGTGCCCAGTGGGGCGATGAAGGCAAAGGCAAGATCGTCGATCTGCTTACCGAAGAGATCGGTGCGGTCGTCCGCTTCCAGGGCGGCCATAACGCCGGCCATACGCTGGTCATCAACGGCAAGAAGACCGTCTTGCATCTGATCCCGTCCGGCATCCTGCGCGACGACGCGCTGTGCCTGATCGGCAATGGCGTGGTGATCTCCCCGGCCGCGCTGATCAAGGAAATCAGCGAGCTGGAAGGCGCCGGCGTGGAAGTGCGTTCGCGCCTGAAGATTTCCCCGGCTGCCCCGCTGATCATGCCGTACCACATCGCCCTGGATCAGGCGCGCGAGAAGGCCGCCGGCGGCAAGGCCATCGGCACCACCGGCCGCGGCATCGGCCCGGCGTACGAAGACAAGGTGGCGCGTCGCGGGATCCGCATCGCCGACCTGCATTACCCGCCGCAGCTGGAAGAGCTGCTGCGCACCGCGCTGGATTACCACAACTTCGTGCTGACCAAGTACCTGGGCGTGGAAGCGGTCGATTTCCAGAAGACCTACGACGAAGCGCTGGCGTTCGGCGACTACGTGCAGCCGATGAAGTACGACGTGGCCGGCATCCTGCACGACCTGCGCAAGCAGGGTAAGCGCGTGCTGTTCGAAGGCGCGCAGGGCGCATTGCTGGACATCGACCACGGCACCTATCCGTACGTCACCAGCTCCAATACCACCGTGGGCGGCGCACTCGCCGGTACCGGCGTGGGCGCTGACGCCATCGACTACGTGCTGGGCATCGCCAAGGCCTATGCCACGCGCGTGGGCGGCGGCCCGTTCCCGACCGAGCTGGACGACGAAGTGGGCCAGGGCATCCGCGATCGCGGTGCCGAGTACGGCGCTTCCACCGGCCGCCCGCGTCGTTGCGGCTGGATGGACATCGTCGCGCTCAAGCGTGCGGTGGCCATCAACGGCATCTCCGGCCTGTGCATCACCAAGCTCGACGTGCTGGACGGCATGGAAAAGCTCAAGGTCTGCATCGCGTACGAATACCGCGGCAAGCGCACCGAATACGCTCCGCTGGACGCGCAGGGCTGGGAAGAGTGCACGCCGGTGTACCTGGAGTTCCCGGGCTGGACCGAGAACACCCACGGCATTACCGTGTGGGACGAGTTGCCGCCTGCCGCACGCGCCTACCTGCGCGCGCTGGAAGAACTGGCCGGCTGCCCGATCAGCATCGTCTCCACCGGCCCGGACCGCGACCACACCATGGTGCTGCAGGACCCGTTCGCCTGATCGGCTGACGCACAACGTGGCATCCTCCAACGGCCCGGCTTGTCCGGGCCGTTGGCGTTTGAGGATTACTGAGATTTGGCATGACTTCCGGCGGTGTCTGCGCGCATTGTTCCGGCGGATCATCCGTGGTTTGGCGCCGCCTACGTGCCCACTTCGCCTTCATCGAGAATTTCCCATGCGTCTTCCCCTGGTGACCGCCATCGCACTGGCCCTGGTCGGTACAAGTCCGGCCGCCTCCGTATGCGCCGCCGCGCCCGCGCCGACGAGCGTGGCCGCCTCGTCGATCACCACCCAACTGCCGCGCACCGCCAGGCCGACGCATTACGCGGTGGAGATCACCCCGCATGCCGATACGATGACCTTCGACGGCAAGGTGCGCATCGATGTCCAGGTGCTCACCGCCACCGATGCCATCGTCTTGCAGGCAGCCGATCTGCGCGTTTCCAAGGCCACGCTCGCACCGGCGGGCGGCAAGCCGGTGGCTACCAAGATCGTCACCGACGCCGATGCGCAGACCGCGCGCTTCGCGACCGGGAAGCCGCTGGCGCCGGGCAACTACGTGTTGTCCATCGACTACAGCGGCATCATCAACACGCAGGCCAATGGTCTGTTCGCGCTGGATTATCCCACCCCGAAGGGCCAGCGCCGCGCGCTGTTCACCCAGTTCGAAAACTCCGATGCGCGCCGCTTCATCCCGTCCTGGGACGAGCCCAACTTCAAGGCCACCTTCGACCTGGCGATCAATGCGCCGGCCGGTCAGATGGCGGTGAGCAACATGCCGGTGGCCTCCTCCAAGCCGGGCGCAAACGGGCGCACCCGCATCGCGTTCCAGACCTCGCCCAAGATGTCCACGTACCTGCTGTTCGTCAGCGTGGGCGATTTCGAGCGTGCCACCGTCACCGCCGACAACGGCACCGAGATCGGCGTGATCGCGCAGAAGGGCAAGGTGGACCAGGCGCAGTTCGCGCTGGAATCCGGCCGCGACGTGCTGCACGAATACAATGCCTACTTCGGCATCCCGTACCCGCTACCCAAGCTGGACAACATCGCCGCGCCCGGGCGCAGCCAGTTCTTCAGCGCCATGGAAAACTGGGGCGCGATCTTCACCTTCGAATACTCGTTGTTGCTGGATCCGGCGGTGGCCAACATCGACACCAAGCAAGGCGTGTTCACCGTCGCCGCGCATGAGATCGCGCACCAGTGGTTCGGCAACCTGGTGACCATGGCGTGGTGGGACGACCTGTGGCTCAACGAAGGCTTCGCCAACTGGATGGAGGCGCGCACCACGGCAAAACTGCATCCGGAATGGGATATCGACAAGACCGGCCCGGCGCTGAAAAGCCGCGCGGCGATGCGGCGCGATGCATATGCGACCACCCACCCGGTGGTGCAGCACGTGGCCACCGTGGAGCAGGCCAGCCAGGCCTTCGACGCCATCACCTACCAGAAGGGCGAGGCGGTGATTGCCATGCTGGAAGACTACGTCGGCTCCGATCGCTGGCGCACCGGCGTGCGCAGCTACATCAAGCAACACCAGTACGGCAACGCGGTGACCGACCAGTTGTGGCAGCAGATCGACGCGGTAGCCCCGGGCAAGCAATTCACCCAGGTGGCGCACGACTTCACCCTGCAGCCGGGCGTGCCGTTGATCAAGGCCAGCAGCCGCTGCGTCGGCGGCCAGACCGCGGTGACGCTGGAGCAGGGCGAGTTCACGCTGGACCGCCCCGACAAGCAGCCGTTGCGCTGGCATGTGCCGGTCGTCCTGCGCAGCGGCAATGGCGCGCCGCTGCGCGTGCTGGTAGACGGCACGGCCCAGGTGCAGGTGCCCGGCTGCGACGCACCGGTGGTGGTCAATGCCGGGCAAAAGGGCTACTTCCGCACCTGGTATGCGCCCGCGCAGTTCAAGGCGCTGACCACCAGGTTTGCCGCGCTACCGGTGGTGGACCAGGTGGGCGTGTTGAACGACACCAACGCACTGGCCGGTGCCGGCGTGCAGGCGCAGGCCGATGTGCTGGATCTCACCGCCCAGGTGGCGGCAGGCGCATCGCCCGATGTCTGGGACATGGTGGCCAGCCTCTATGACGATGTGGATGGCAGCTTCGAGCGCGACCCGGCTGCGCGTACGGCGTGGCGTGCCTATGCCGTGCCGCGGCTGGCGGCCGAATTCGCAACGCTGGGCTGGGACAAGCGCGATGGCGATTCGGCGCAGATCCAGCAGTTGCGTACCCGCCTGATCGCCACCCTCAGCGACATGGGCGATGCCGCCGTGATCGCCGAGGCACGCAGGCGCTTTGCCGCCTTCCAGGCCAACCCCGCTTCGCTGTCGCCGGAGCTGCGCGACAGCGTGCTGGGCGCGGTTGCGCACAATGCCGATGCCGCCACCTGGGACGCCTTGCATGCCTTGGCCAGGCAGGAAACCTCGTCGATGGTGCGCGACACCTATTACGACTTCCTCTCCATGCCCAACGACGAGGCGCTGGCCAGGCGCGCGCTGGCACTGGCGTTGACAGCCGAGCCGGGCGCCACCACCGGTGCGAGCATGATCGACCGGGTCGCTTCCCGGCACCCGGAGCTTGCCTTCGACTTCGCGGTGGCGCATCGCACGCAGGTGGACACCCTGGTGGACTCCACCTCGCGCGCCCGCTACTACCCCAGCCTGGGAATGGACTCGGCCGAGCTTGCCACCGCCGACCGGATCAAGGCCTATGCCGAGCAGTACATCGCACCCACCTCGCGGCAGGCCGCAGACAACGCCGTCAACACGATCCAGACGCGGGTGAAGCTGCGGGCGGCCTCGCTGCCGCAGATCAAGGCATGGTTGAAGGCACGCAAGCGCTGAGCGTTGCGGTCATCGCAGCACAGGGAACAGCCCGGCCTTGCCGGGCTTTTCTTTGCCGCGCTGCCGGCCACCGGGAGGTTGGTGAGGCAAGGCGTGCCTGCAAAAGCAGAAGGGAGTGAGGGGACCCTGACTCGCACGCATGGGTGCGGTGCTTGCGGTGCTCCACGCTGTCAGTGGGTGCCCCGGTCCGCCCTGGGAGAGGCGCGTAGGCGCCCGCCCGGACGCGGTCGCTTTCGAGCAGGCCGGCAGCCGGCATGCGGTGTAGATGCAGGGTGTTGTGACACAGCTGTGCTACATTCGCGCGTACGAAATGCACGAGCTCGAGGATTTCATGAGCACCACAACCATCCGTCTTCCAGACGAACTCAAGCTGCGCGTTGCTGCAGCAGCGAAGCGGGGCGGCACGACGTCACATAGTTTCATCCTGGAAGCGATCGCCGAAAAGGCGGAATCGGTCGAGCGTCGTGCCGATTTCGATGCGGTTGCCGAGCAGCGTTATGCCGGTATCGTGGCGTCCGGGAAGACCATCGCCTGGGACGACATGCGTGGCTATCTGGAAAAGCGCATGGCCGGCGAGCCGGCAAAGCGCCCCACGGCCCGCAAACTAGCCCGGTAGCATGGCGCGTATCGAGCTGGCATCGGAGGTTGCACAGGATCTTGAGCGGATCTTCGACCACCTCCAGCGCCATGAGGCCGCACATGTCGCAGCACGCCTGCACGAGATCATTGCGGCAATCGATGTGCTGGAAACCAATCCGCTGATCGGCCGGCCGGCCGGCGGCGACAAGCGCGAACTGGTGATCGGTCGCGGCGCGCAAGGCTATCTGGCGCTGTACTGCCATGTCGCGCAGATCGACACGGTGTTTGTGCTGGCCGTTCGCTCGCAACGTGAGGCGGGCTTTGCGGGGCCGTGATGTTCGCAGTTCTCTGATCGCTGTAGCCCGGTGTCCCTGTTATTCGATTTCGCGTTGGCAAAGTGAGAGCCGTTATCGTGCTGTGTCCTGGCATAATTCTGTGCGTAACTATTTGCAACCTGACCGGGCAAGCTATCGTTACGCACCACGCCCAGCGCCAGCGTCCCGTAGCCATCTGCACCATCTAGCTGCGAAAGATAATTCCAGTACAGCTCGCGTTGCCCGCGTCCGCATAGCTGGAAAGAATCTTGAGGTCCTGCTCATTCAATCCGCTCATGTCCTGCTCCTTATCACCGCGCCGATCACCTGACTTTGGTGCGGGCCAGTACGGTCTTTACCGCGTCTTCCATGCGTTTCCAGTCCTTCAAGAATACGCGCTTATAGTTCAGGGTGATAGAAAGCTTGTTCTCGATATCAGAGAAGTAGTGGACACAACCTGCAGCAACAGCGCCTTTTTCGTGTACTACTTCAGCTCCCTCCAGCCGCACACCGTCTCCACGAAATTTGGTGCTGTCGCACTTGATGAAGGTGATGAGGCCGCCGCTTGAGTCGCGGGCGACGTACCAGTCATCTTCGTAGGCAGGGTTGCGAATCGGCGGTTTCCCGTAGCGGTCTTCGTACTCTTTCGAACACGCCAGCATTTTCGCTTCGTCGATTGCGTAGGGCGTTAGGCCCAACGTGTCTTGCTGGGCAAGGCGGAGATCGAGGCGCTGCCTCGGATCTCGACGTTGCACTGAATTGGCCTCGGTAACCGCATCATTGGAAGAATGTCGCTCTAATGATGTCTCGATAGGAGCCCGGTCGATGTAATTGATTCGAACTGAGATCTCCTTTCGGAAATCATTCGTACGCGGGTTGGCCCGTGCCCCGGGCGGGGTCGGGGTCATGTCCGGCCATTCGATGACCAGCGTCACGCCTTCGCCAGGCCACGGTGCGATCTGGCTATCCAGATAGTTGGCGGGAATGCGGAAGGTGTTCGGCCCTAGCTTTACGTCAACCGGAGCATCCGAATAGGTGTGGCCGTTAATGGTGCGGCCTGTGGTAACGGTGCCTGACATGGGGGAAGCCCTTTTTTGTTCGGGCGATGGCGTCCGTGCACAGGCACTGCCGGTCACGGCGACGGCGAGTGCAAGGGCCAGGCACCGGCCGGATGACATCATGTGCATTGGTCAATCCATTGCAGGGTTCGCCGGAAACTATAGGCAAATGAGCATCAACGCGACAGCCAAGGCCCAGCCAGCGATCGCATAGGAAATGCGCCGCATGACATGGGAATACGACCACTCGGCCGGCAGGACAATGCGCGTGGATCACGATGCTGGCAGTGCAATGGCAGCTCGTCAGGTGGTTGACGGAGGGCGTTTGCCGCCATCGGTCACGCTACGTATCCAGCTGCAGTGCCATCAACGCAGACGTCGCCGCGTCATGCCCCAAATGCACCATCGATCGTATGCATCGCCCCGGTGACAAAGCTCGCTTCCGGGCCGGCGAGCCAGGCCACCATGCCGGCCACTTCGTCGGCGCGGCCGTGGCGTTTGATCGCCATGAAGCTGTGCATCAGGTCTTTCATCGGCCCGTTTTCCGGGTTGGCGTCGGTATCGATCGGGCCCGGTTGCACCACGTTGATGGTGATGCCACGCGGCCCGAAGTCGCGGGCCAGCCCGCGTGCCAGCCCTTGCAGCGCGGATTTGCTCAGCGCGTAGGACGCCATGCCGGGCAGCGGCATGCGGTCGCCGTTGACCGAGCCGATCACGATGATGCGCCCGCCGGGCGGCATCTGCCGCGCGGCCTCCACGGCGGCGTGGTAGGGCGCGTGCACGTTGATGCGGAACAGCCGGTCCACCGCGTCCGGATCCTGGTCCAGCGCATCGCCGAACAGCGCGATGCCGGAGTTGACCACCAGCACATCCAGCGGCCCGCTGCCGCGCACCGTGTCGATGACCGCATCGCGGTCGGCGCTGTCGGCCAGCACCGCGGTGCTGCCGGTGTCACCGGCCAGGCGCTGCGCCGCCTCGGCAGAGCCGGCATAGGTAAACGTCACCCGCGCGCCCTCGGCCACAAAGCGCCGCACGATGGCGGCCCCAATGCCCCGGCTGCCACCGAGCACCAATACCGACTTGTCTTTGAATGCTGACATGCATCACCTCGCAATTAATGTAGCGAGTAATACATAATAGATTTCGCCTGCCGTCAAGGATTTTGTAACTATGACTACAGAAACCCCCCGGGCCCGCGGCCGGCCACGCGCGTTCGACCCGGACCAAGCGGTCGCCACTGCGCAGCAGCTGTTTCATGCGCGCGGCTACGACGCACTGAGCGTGGCCGACCTCACCCAGGCACTGGGCATCAACCCGCCCAGTTTCTACGCCGCCTTCGGCAGCAAGGCCGGCCTGTATGCGCGCATCCTCGACCGCTATGCGCAGACCGGGGCCATTCCGTTGCCCCAGATCCTGGACACCGCCCGCCCGCTGGCCGACGCGCTGGCCGACGTACTGGAGCAGGCCGCGCGCTGCTACGCCGCAGACCCCGCCGCCACCGGCTGCCTGGTGCTGGAAGGCACGCGCAGCAACGACGCGCAAGCGCGCGAGGCGGCGTGCGGTTTTCATGTCGCAGCCCAGGAGTTGATTCGCTCCCACATCGCCAAGCAGCGCCCGCACGACGCCGACCGGCTGGCGGACTTCGTCAGCACCACCATGGCCGGGCTGTCCGCCAGCGCCCGGCATGGGCAGAGCCTGGAGCGTCTGCTGGCGAGTGCGCGCTTGGCGGGGGAGGGGATTCGGGCGGCGCTGCGGGGAATTGGGTGAGCGTGTCTGGCTTTCGCCGTTGAGCGTTAGACCCTCGTTTAGTCAGAGCGCTTAGCGAAGACTGCTTGCAAAAACAGCTCGCTCGCTGGATATTCCATATTCCGGAATATGGAATAAGGTGGGCTTGGCCGTGGAACTGAAGCCCCAGGATCTGGTGGTGCTGTACAAGCAGGTCGCGCAGGCCAGCCAGGCCTGGACCTACGCCTCTCTTGGAGAAGCACTGGGCATGAGCGCCTCTCAGGTGCATCGCAGCGTCAAGCGCGCGGTGGCATCCGGCTTGGCGCTGGAAAAAGGCCGCGGCGAGTGGGAGACGGTACGCACGGCGCTGCACGAATTTGCGGTCCACGGCGTGCGTTACGCCTTTCCTGCCGTCATCGGGCCGCTAAGGCGTGGCATTCCTACGGCCTTCGGCGTGCCCCCACTGTCCATTGCCATTTCCAGCTCCCCAGGAGATGCACCGGTGTGGCCAAGCGCGCAGGGCACGGCCAAAGGCCCCAGCTTGTCGCCGTTGTCGACCGGTGTGCCCAACGCTGCGCTGGCCGACCCTGCCTTGCACCAACTGCTGGCGCTGCAGGACGCCCTACGCAGCGGGCGTGCCCGCGAGCGCACGCTGGCAGCAAGCTATCTCAAACAATTGCTGAGGCTTGGCGATGCGCTCTGACGATCCTAATTTGCCGCACCTGCTTGTGATTGCGAATGCATTGGGCGAGCTTTGCGAACACGTAGTCTTCCTCGGCGGAGCAGTTGTTGGCCTGCTGGTATCCGATCCATTGGCTGAAAACGTCCGCGCCACCTATGACGTCGATGTGGTGGTCAATCTTGATTGGTCCCGGTTCCGCGGTATCGAGGCGCGCGTGGAGTCGCAGGGCTTTGCGCGCGAGATGCAGAGCGGTGTCGTCTGCCGCTGGGTACACCAAGCGTCGGGCGTCCTCTTCGACCTGATGCCGGTGGATGCCGGCGTGCTTGGCTTCTCCAACCGCTGGTACGCCCATGCTGTAGAGACGGCCCAAGTGGTGGCCTTGAGCGATCGCCTGTCCATCCGCTTGGTGACAGCGACAGCATTCGTGGCGACCAAGCTCGAAGCCTTCGTTACCCGAGGCAACAGCGACTTTCTTTCCAGTCACGACCTGGAGGACGTCCTCAATGTCGTCGATGGCCGGGCCGAGCTGGTGGAAGAGTTTGCCGTGGAGCATGCAGACCTTCGGCATTGGGTCGCTGATGTATTTGTGGGGCTAGTCGATAACCCGACTTTCGTGAACGCGTTGCCGGGATTGGTTGCCGAACCGGAGCGCGCAAGCGTCGTGCTTCAGCGCCTACGCACCATCGCGTCAGCGTAGCTGTGACATCGTCGGCTTAGGTCTGCAAAGAAAACCTTGAAGCACCGGCGCTCGCTTGCGATGATGCATCGCAATTGCAACGCACTGGGTCTGCCATGAAATCCGCATCTCTTCCATCGCTCCGGGTAGATCCCGCCCTGCGCGAAGCGGCCGAAGCCGTGTTGCAGGAGGGCGAGACGCTTTCCAGCTTCGTCGAGCACTCCGTGCGTGCCCAGGTGCAACAGCGCCAGCAGCAGGAAGCCTTCGTTGCACGCGGGCTGGCTTCGCGTGACAGCGCCAAGGCGTCGGGCCGGTACATCAACGCGAAGGATGTGCTGGCCGGGCTGCAGTCCCAACTGGACAAGGCGCGCAAGGGTTAAGCCAACGTGGGATTTTCCGTCCGCTTCACTCGGCAGGCGCGCGAGGATCTCGCGCGTCTTTACGACTGGCTGCTACAGCGTGCCGAAGGCGACTTCACGGTGGCCGAGCGCGCGCTGCAGGCCATCGGCGATGGCGTCACCGTACTTGAACTGGCGCCGTTGAGCTGCCGCAAGGCGGGGGTGGCAGATCCGTTCTTGCGCGAGCTGGTGATCGGCTTCGGTGCCAGCGGCTACGTCCTGCTGTTTGAGGTGGAAAGCGATCAGGTCGTCACCGTTTTGGCAATCAGGCATCAGCGTGAAGACGACTATCATTAAGCACGGCGTTAGCGCCAACGTCGTGCCACAGGGGAAGTAGATGGCCAATATCAGCAGGCGCCGCACGGGCGAATTGACCCGTGCGTTGTTCCATATCCTCAAGACCCAGCCGGAGGGCATGCGCGCCGCAGACGCGCTGGCCGCACTGGAAAAGCAGGTCGTGCTTACCGAGTACGAAGCGGGCGACTACGAAACCGGCGGCCGTCGCTTCGAGAAGATCGTGCGCTTCAGCACCGTGGCGCCGGTCAAGGCCGGCTGGCTGGTCAAGGACAAAGGCATCTGGACCCTCACGCCAGAGGGTGAAGCAGCGTTGCATGCCTACCCGGATCCGGAGCAGTTCATCCGCGCGGTGGGGCAGCTGTACAAGAAGTGGAAGAGCGCCCAGCCCGTTGCCGACGAGGTCGACGATCCCGAAGGCGAGCTCACCGAGGAATCGGCCAGCATCACGCTGGAAGAAGCCGAAGAAATGGCATGGGCCGAGATCGAGGCTTACCTCGCCGCGATGCCGCCCTACGACTTCCAAGAACTCGTGGCGTCGCTGCTACGGGCGATGGGCTACACGTCGCCTGGGTCGCACCGCCCGGCAAGGACGGTGGCACCGACATCATTGCCTACAACGACCCGCTCGGCACCCGCCCGCCGCGCATCAAGGTGCAGGTCAAGCGCAATGCCAACTCGCCGCGGATCGATGTCACCGGCCTGCGCAGCTTTATGGCGGTTCTGGGGGATGGGGACGTCGGCCTGTTCGTCGCGCTGTCTGGCTTCACCAAGGACGCGGACTACGAGGCGCGCCAGTCGCATCGGCGGATCAGCCTGATCGATGCGCGCCGGTTGGTTGAGCTGTGGACTACGCACTATGGTCAGCTTGACGATGTGGCGCGCGTCCGTCTTCCGCTCAAACCCGTGTGGTTTCTGGCCGGTGAGCGCTAATTTCTGATTTTGAATGAATGATGCATTGGGAACTCTCTCTAGAATGAAACAGATCGAACACCAGTTTTTCAACGAGCTCGAAAAGAAGCTCTGGACCGCCGCCGATCAGCTGCGCTCTGCGCTGGATGCCTCTGTCTACAAGCATGTCGTGTTGGGCCTGATCTTCCTTAAGTACGTCTCGGATGCCTTTGAGGAACGGCAGCACGAATTGCGTGAGCAGTTTGAAAACCCTGAGCACGACTATTACATGGACCCGGCTCACTATCCGGAAGATTACGAAGCCGATATCGCCGCCGAGTTGGAAGTTCGGGACTACTACACCGAAAAGAACGTCTTCTGGGTGCCGTTGGAAGCCCGTTGGGAAACGCTGCGCGATCTGGCCAAGTTGCCGCCAGGTAGCGAATTGCCATGGCAGGTACCCAAGCGCGACAGTGACGGCCGCTATATGCGCAACGAAGCTGGCAAGCTGGAAATGGCACCGGACAAGATGCGCACCGTCGGCTGGCTGATCGACAACGCGATGGAGGCCGTGGAGCGCGAAAACCCCGAGCTCAAGAACGTGTTGAACAAGGACTTCGCACGTACTCAGATCGACAGTGACAAACTCGCCGGCTTGATCGGTCATTTCTCTAGTACCAACTTCAGCCGGCCCGCCTACGATGGGCAAGTGCTGGACTTGAAGAGCAAGGATATCCTCGGCCACGTCTACGAATACTTCCTGGGCAAGTTCGCTCTGGCCGAAGGCAAGAAGGGTGGGCAGTACTACACGCCCAAGAGCATTGTCACACTGATCGTGGAGATGCTGCAGCCCTTCAAGGGCCGGGTGTACGACCCGGCCATGGGTTCGGGCGGCTTCTTCGTACAGAGCGAGGAATTCATCGCCCAGCACGGCGGCACAGTGGCTAACGGCAAGACGGGACAGATCAGCGTCTACGGCCAGGAGAGCAATCCCACTACCTGGAAACTGGCGGCCATGAACATGGTCATCCGGGGCCTGGACTTCAACTTCGGCGGCCAACCCGGCGACACATTGCTCAACGACTTGCACCCGGACCTGCGCGCCGACTATGTGATGGCCAATCCGCCTTTCAACATGAAGGAATGGTGGAGCGCCAAGTTGGAAAACGATCCTCGCTGGATCGCAGGCACCCCGCCGCATGGCAATGCCAACTTCGCTTGGCTGCAGCACATGCTCTACCATTTGGCTCCTACCGGCAGCATGGCGCTGCTACTGGCCAATGGCTCGATGAGCAGTAATACCAACAACGAGGGCGAGATTCGTAAGCAATTGGTGGAGCGCGACTATGTGGAGTGCATGGTCGCCCTGCCGGGGCAGTTGTTCACCAACACGCAGATTCCGGCTTGTATCTGGTTCCTTACTCGCGACAAGGCCAACGGCTTTAACTTAGACAAGAAAAAGCGCGACCGCCGCGGACAATTTCTGTTCATCGACGCTCGTAAGCTCGGCTATATGAAGGACCGCGTGCTGCGCGATTTCACCCTGGACGACATTAAGAGGATCGCCAATACCTTCCACGTCTGGCAGCAGGGTGAGGGCTACCAAAACACGCTCGGCTTCTGCTACTCAGCGTCGCTGGCCGACATCCGCAAGCACGAACATGTGCTCACGCCAGGGCGCTATGTAGGTGCTGAAGAGCAGGAAGACGATAGTGAGGTCTTTGCGGACAAGATGACGCGGCTGACGACGCAGTTGGCGGGGCAGTTTGAAGAGAGCACCAAGCTGGAGGGGGAAATTAAGAAGAATTTGGCGGGGCTGGGTTATGCCTTTTAATAAATTGCGGGGTTGCCTTTCGTCTTGGCCCCGGGTAAGGATTGGCGATGTTGCAGAAGTCTTTGACGGCCCTCATGCAACCCCGAAAAAAACAGCTTTAGGGCCAATTTTTTTAGGGATAAGTTCACTCAATCAGGGGCGCCTCGATCTCTCCAATACTGAGCATTTGTCTGAGGAGGAATTCGTCAAATGGACTCGCAGGATCACTCCTGCAGCTGGCGATGTCGTCTTTTCCTACGAAACCAGAATCGGCGAGGCGGCTATCATTCCTGCTGGACTTCGCTGCTGCCTCGGGCGAAGGATGGGGCTGGTTAGGACGGATGCGTTGAAGCTCGACCCGCACTTCTTCTTGTATCAGTACCTTTCCCCCGCATTCCAGGAGTTCCTGACGTCCCGCACTATCCACGGTAGTACTGTGGATCGGATAGCGTTGAAGGAATTTCCCGATTTTGAAATTGAATTGCCGCCGCTGGATGTGCAGCAGAAGATTGCAAAGATTATGTTGGATATGGATAAAAAAATCGATGTAAACCATCGAATTAGTCAGGCCCTTGAGGCAATGGTGAAAGCCATATTTAAATCGTGGTTTGTCGATTTCGATCCGGTCAAAGCCAAGATCGCCGCCAAGGCGGAAGGTCGCGACCCTCTGCGCGCTGCCATGGCAGCCATCAGCGGCAAGTCCGATGCCGAATTCGATTCTCTGCCGCCCGGGCAATACACCCAACTTGCCGATGTTGCCGGGTTGTTTCCTGATGAGATGGAGGATTCGGAGTTGGGCGAAATTCCGAAGGGATGGAAACTCCTAGCAATGCCGGATTGTATAGCTATTAATCCGCCAAGGCCTCTCAAAAAAGGAGTCGTAGCACAGTATTTAGATATGGCCAATGTGCCCACTAATTCCTTCCGAGCACTGAACGTCGTGTCAAGGGAGTTCTCGTCTGGGTCAAAGTTCAAAAATGGGGATACGCTGCTGGCTCGCATTACGCCATGCCTCGAGAACGGAAAAACAGCATTTGTTGATTTCTTGGAGGGAAGCGAGGTGGGCTGGGGCTCCACTGAATTTATCGTGCTCCGGCCGAAGAGTGGATTGCCTGCCTCGTTTGCTTATTTCCTCTGTCGCGACCCTGCCTTTAGAGCCTTCGCAATTGCGCAGATGGCCGGCACGTCCGGCAGGCAGCGTGTTCCCAATGATTGTTTTGGCGGCTATAAGCTGGTTAAGCCCGCTGAGTCGGTTGCAATCGAATTTGGCCGGCTTGCGGGTGCTGCGCTGGATCAAATCAGAGCTGTGGATGTGGAGGCGAAGACGCTCGCGTCTCTCCGTGATACCTTGCTACCGAAATTGCTCGCGGGCGAATTGCCGGTTGATAAATTTTTCAAAGCTACCGGGGTCGCATGATGGACATCAAGCAACTCCGCGAAAACAAACTCATCGTCGATAAGGTCGAAGAGGCGTTGCAGGCAGCGTACTTGTCGAATGAGGAGTTCAATGCGTTGCTGGATGAGGCTGCGCCCCTGTCATTCAAGAGCCTGCACGACCCGGAGCATGAATACCTGGTCAAGGTCAGCGATGCCCTCTACTGGGTGGAGCGCGATGCCTACCTGGACGAGCTGGATCACTGGGAAGGTCGACGCCAGATCGACCAGCATGAAGCCGCGACGGCGTTCATCAAAGAATCGGATCAGCAAGCCGTCTTCCTTGACTTGGTGGATGCGGTTCGCTTTGGGCGAATCGCACCGTTTGTCGGTGCCGGCCTCTCCAAGCCCTGCGGTTATCCGATGTGGGGCGAGGCGCTGCGCAAGATTGCGAAAAGGCTTGATGGTCTGGAGCTACAGAACATCGAGTCCTTGCTCGCGGAGTACCAGTATCTGCAGGCGGCACAAGTCATTCATGATGCTGCCGCACCACAATTGGCACATTTCATACAAACCGAATTTCGCCAACGCGGCGCGATCGGCGGTCCTGCCAGGTTACTGCCCGAACTTGCCAATGGGTGCATCGTCACCACCAATTTCGATACCGTCATTGAGGACCTGTTTCGCGAGGGAGGGCATCCCCTGGATGGCTATATGCACGGCACGCAGGCCGGCAACAACTTCGTACAGCGGCTCTTGCGTGGCGAACGTTGCATTCTGAAGCTGCACGGGGACGCTGGGCAGGCCAACACCCATGTGTTCACCCAGGTGCAGTATCAGGCAGCCTACGGCCTGGCCGGGGAGGAGTCTTTTGCATTTCAGAATCAATTGCCAAGGGCGTTGCGGCAAATCTTCATCAGCCACTCGCTGCTATTCTTAGGTTGCAGTCTTGAGCAAGACAAGACGCTTGATCTGTTCAAATCCGTCGTCGATGAAGCGGCGTTTGAAATTCCGGATCACTTTGCGCTGCTGAATGAACCCGCTACCCCGCAAGAGCGCGCCCGCAAGGAGGCAAGGCTGTTGCAACTGAAGATCCGGCCACTGTGGTACGCAACGCCTGTAGATGCCGATGGCAAGCCGGATCACAGCCTGCTGGAGCAGATTCTCAAGCTCGCCATTGCGGTGGCGCGCAAACAGGTGGTTTTTGGATGACTGTTTCACCCGAACTCATCGACCTGTGGCGTAGCGGCGCTTCCGAAACCCAGACCCTAGCGACGTTATGCGCGCACATCCCAGCGTGTGCATAGCCGCCATTTCATCGCAAACCAGGTTGGCCTTTAATGGTCAAGCAAGTAATTGTTTTTTTAATAGTCTTCTTATTTCATCGCAAGCCGGGTTGCTCGCCAGAGGGCCTTGGAGTGGCGCAGAGGTTCCAACATGCTGAATGAACAACAACTCGAAGACCTCTGCCTGGGCTGGTTCCAGGAGTCCGGTTGGCAGTTCGCCCATGGTCCGGATATCGCGCCTGACAGCAACGTGCCCGAGCGCATGGACTACCGCCAAGTGGTGCTGCGCGGGAGGCTGCTTGCCTCGCTTGCACGCATCAACCCGATGATCCCGTCCGCGGTACTGGAGCTGGCCGCGGATGCGTTGACTATCGCGAGCGAACCGCAGCTGGTGGCGCGCAATCGCAAGATGCATGGCCTTCTTTTGAATGGCATGACAGTCGAGTTTGTACAGGGCGATGAGAAGAAAACCGACCTTGTGCGGTTCATCGACTTTGCGCAAGCCAGCAACAACGATTTTATGGTGGTGAGCCAGTTCGCCATTGCTGGCAGCAAAAAGCCGCGTCGCCCCGATGTGGTTGCCTTCGTCAACGGCTTGCCGCTAGCCGTGGTGGAGCTGAAGAATCCCGCCAATGCGCAAACAGATGTGTGGGATGCCTTCAACCAGTTGCAGACCTACAAGGACGAGATCGGCGACCTGTTCAACAGTAACGTCGCCCTGGTGGTAAGCGATGGTTGGACGGCCCGGGTGGGCTCGCTGACCGCGAACGCCGAGCGCATGCTGCCGTGGCGCACCATCGGCAACGAAGACGACCGGCCGCGCCTGCAGATGGAGCTGGAGACCGTGGTGCGGGGCTTTTTCAGGCCGGAATTGTTTCTGGACTACGTGCAGCACTTCGTGCTGTTTGAGCAGGATGGGGACAGCCTTACCAAGAAGATTGCCGGTTACCACCAGTTCCACGCGGTGCGTGAGGCGGTGCGCGTCACGGTGATTGCGGCTCAAGACGCTGGCGGAGGCATGCTGAAGGTGCATGAAGAGCGTGCCAGCTATGGCAAAGAGGTCAGGCCTGGTTCGCGCAAGGCGGGCGTCGTTTGGCATACGCAAGGCTCGGGCAAGAGCATCACCATGGTGTGCTATGCCGGCAAGTTGCTGCAGCAGCCCGAGATGAAGAACCCCACCCTGGTGGTGGTGACCGATCGCAACGACCTGGATGGCCAGCTATTCGCCACCTTCAGTGCCGCCAGTGATCTACTCAAGACCACTCCTGTGCAGGCCGGCGACCGCGACGAGTTGCGCGAGATGCTGGCCACGCGCGAGGCGGGCGGCATCATCTTTACCACGGTGCAGAAGTTCGCTTTGCAGGAGGGGGAGCAGGCTCACCCGCTGCTTTCTGACCGCTCCAACATCGTGGTGATATCGGATGAAGCGCATCGCAGCCAGTACGGGATCAACGGGCGCCTGGATACCAAAACCGGCAAGTATGTGTACGGTTACGCCAAGCACCTGCGCGATGCGCTGAAGAATGCCACATTCATCGGTTTCACCGGGACGCCGATTGCGTTAGAGGATAAAAACACCCGCGCGGTGTTTGGCGATTACGTCAGCATCTACGACATCCAGGATGCCGTGGACGATGGTGCGACGGTGCCTATCTTCTATGAGAGCCGCCTGGCCAAGCTGGACGTGAACCAGACAGAGATAGATGAGCTCAACGCGCAGGTTGACGAGGTCGTCGAGGAAGAAGAAGACATTGCCAGTCGCGAGAAGACCAAGAGCGAATGGGCGACGCTGGAAAAGCTGGTGGGCGCCGAGCCGCGTCTGCAGCAAGTGGCTAAAGACTTGGTGCAGCATTTCGACGCGCGCATCAGCACCATTGACGGCAAGGCCATGATCGTCTGTATGAGCCGCGAGATTTGCGTGCAGCTCTACAATGCCATCTGCGTGGGTGACGAAAACAACCCGCCCTTGCGCCCCGACTGGCACAGCACCGATCCGGAGCTGGGGGCCATTAAAATCGTGATGACCGGCTCAGCTGCCGACAAGGCGTCTTTGCAGCCGCACATCTACACCAACAAAGTGAAGAAGCGCCTGGAGAAGCGCTTCAAGGATCCGGCTGACACGCTGAAGCTGGTGATCGTACGCGATATGTGGCTGACGGGATTTGACGCGCCATGCTGCCATACCATGTATATCGACAAGCCCATGAAGGGGCACAACCTGATGCAGGCCATTGCCCGCGTCAACCGCGTGTTCAAGAACAAGCCCGGTGGACTGGTGGTGGATTACATCGGGATTGCCAATGAGCTGAAGTCCGCGCTCAAGACCTATACCGATGCCAAGGGCAAGGGTGATCCGACTCACAACACGGCCGAAGCGCTGGCGGTGCTGCTGGAAAAGATGGACATCGTGCGCGGCATGATGCATGGGTTCGACTACAGCGCCTTTGAGACGCAAGCTGTGCAACTGCTGGTGCCGGCTGCCAACCATATCCTGGGGTTGAAGGACGGCAAGACCCGCTTCCTCGACACGATGCTGGCCGTTGCCAAAGCATTTTCGCTGTGTGGAACGCTGGACGAGGCGGGTGCGCTGCGCAAGGAAATCGCTTTCTTCTCTGCCATCAAGGCAGCTATCGCGAAGTTCACCACTGTGGACAAGAAGCGCACCGATGCCGAGAAAAACAGTGCTCTCAAGCAGATTTTGGATAACGCCATCTTCTCGGACGGTGTGGCGGACGTGTTTGCGTTGGCGGGGCTGGATAAGCCGAACATCGGCCTGCTCTCAGACGAGTTCCTGGACGACGTACGCCGGATGGAGAGCCGCAATCTGGCTGTGGAGTTGCTGGAGAAGCTACTGCGCGACGAGATCAGGGCGCGGGCCAGCAACAACGTGGTGCAGGAGAAGAAGTACGGTGATCGCTTGCTCGAGGCTCTGCGTAAGTACCACAACCGCGCGATTGAAACCGCCCAAGTCATCGAAGAGTTGATCCAGATGGCCAAGGAGTTTCAGGCCGCCTTGGCACGAGACGCGTCACTTGGGCTGGCGCCGGATGAGATCGCCTTCTACGACGCGCTGGCCGACAACGAAAGCGCGGTACGGGAGCTTGGCGATGGGGTGCTGAAGAAAATCGCCATCGAGATCACCGAGAAGCTGCGCGCCAGCACCACTGTGGATTGGCAGGTGCGCGAGAGCGTTCGTGCACGATTGCGCATTCTGGTGCGGCGATGCCTGCAGAAGTGGAAGTATCCTCCAGATAGGCAATTAGAAGCCGTAGAGCTTGTACTGCGTCAAGCCGAAAAGTTATCGGGTGCGTGGTCAAAGTAGGGAAATGACCACGTAACCCTTTTGGCCAGCTGCAGGTTTGAACCGGCGGAGCAGTGGTTACAACGAGACTTCTTTCTTCGCGGTAGGCAAAGGGGGGGATTTCTAGCGCTAATCAGGTAGGTCGTAGGCTGTTGACTAGCGCCGCGTTAGGTAGCACGATTACTTCACGGAGCCTCGGAACTCCTCGTACAGCGGCTCGCCACCTCCGACAACGGTGGTTTCGCTCGATTGGTACCTGCGAGAATCAAATGACCGAGGCTCATCATCACTTAGATGCGAACGCTGGCTACTACCTGCCAGAACACGCGCAATACCGCCTGCAGCAACTACGCGACCACATGCGCTTTCTGGCGCGCCTTGCGCAGCCTCGGTCAAGGGCCGAAGAACAGGCGAGGCAGCCGGCCATTTGCATGGATGAGTTGGCGTTTTGCCTGCAGCTGCTGGCCGAACAGGTGAATCAGGTGCTGAGCGGTGTGGAGTGCCCCTCCATGCCCGGTTCCCAGCCATCACTGTGAGGCGTGGCTGCCACGTGGTTGAATGAGCCGATTCGATGTGCTGCTCGGGCAGGTATGCCCTGTAACTGCAACGTCCGGCAACTCCGTGGGCCAGGCCGTACGCGTCGATAGCTTTGGCGCAAAGGCCTCATTTGTCTGCGGTGACGTAGCGATCTTCCTTATTGCATTCCGACGGTCTGTCCGTACATGGCCATAGGCGTGCAGGCACGGTGTCGCGGTTCTCGAAGTGGTCACCGTTCCAGAGGAAAAAGCCGGCATGCACCAGCATGCCGCGATCGAAGGCGCGGGGCGCATCTTCGGCTAGCGGTTGCTCGGGGTCGAGCTCCATGATCCAACGACCGACGGGGACTTGATCCAGGCGGGAGTCGTCCAGAAACGCGTCGCCTGCCCCTGCTGCTTGATAGCGGTCATAGAGTTCGGAGCCTAGCGCTTCTTTGGGCTGTCGAATGGATGCGGTCACGTCTTCCACCTTGCCGTCCACGATACGATAGGCGCGCAATCCAGTGCCTAGTCCCTTTCTGCCTGGCTTTGCGCACTCCCGCTTTGCCGCCTCTGTCGTGTCATCAGACGGGAGGCCTACAAGTTGGCTGCAGGCCGCGCTGATATGGACGAGATAGCCTGCAATATCTGGAGATTGGCCCCGAAATGTCCGCACCCATAAGGCGTAGTCTGCCCCGGAGCTGCGGACACTGGTAATCCGGAATTCAGTCGGCGAGGAACCGCGCGAGACTTCGACCACATAGCCTTCGCGCTCCAATATTTGCTTCAGCAATGGTCGCGGTACCTGGAGTGGTGCCATTGGCAACGATAGCAGCGCAGTCACCACCTCTGCGGGGATGGCGCGATAACGTCCGTTGGGTGCCTCTCGATTGTTGAGGTCTCCGACGCCTGGCAACCCCGGCGCCAGTTCAATGGTAGTGCCCGCCGTTTTGTTCTGATCTGCAGGTGTCGCCTCAAGCGGTGGCGCTTCTTTGGGCGTCGTCGCAGGTGCTTGCTGAGAACAGCCAGCCAGTGTGAAAAATGCGAGAGCTGCGAGTATTGGAAGGCAAAGGTTGCTTTGCATTTTTATCTACCTCCCATTGTCGGTTGTTGATGTTGCTCTTGTTGTTGCTGCCCCTGAACCTGGGCCTCGGCCGCAGTTTGCTGTTGCTGGTGAAGACGCTGCAGGCTTGTCTCAACTGGCGTTGCTGCAATGGTTGCCGCCTCGCTAGCGACCCGCAACGCAGCTGGATCGTTATTTTGTCCCTGAACCAAAAAAATCCTTGCGCCTTCTGCCTGGGTTCCGATTGCGTTGCTAGGAACAACATTATCAACGCGTGTCATGCCATTTGCTTTGGCTTCGTAGAGCAAGGCCAAGCTGTAGCTATCCGCATGTTGTGCATAGCGCCCGCCGAGTGCAGTCAAATGGCCGCTGATCTGCTGTTGTAGCGCATGGTCCGGGTGGCCAGGCACTCGCGGGTCCGAGATGGTAGCGGTTGATAAATTCTCCTGCTCTTGATTCTGCTGCAATGTTTGCGTCGGGGTGACTGACGTCAACACATACTGCCAGCGGTCTTGACCAGGCGTTCCACGCACCGTG
This sequence comes from Xanthomonas pisi DSM 18956, assembly GCF_001010415.1. GTDB lineage: Bacteria > Pseudomonadota > Gammaproteobacteria > Xanthomonadales > Xanthomonadaceae > Xanthomonas > Xanthomonas pisi. The sequence continues at coordinate 52,622 of NZ_JPLE01000016.1, read as the reverse complement.
CTCACGAAGGTGTCGTACTCGTTGCCTCCGATCGTCTGGCAGCCAGCTGAGTCAGTATTGCGTCCGCTCCCGCGATGAATTTTGAATGTGTTATTGAGGTCTTGCACGCCGTGGGTGTCACGAGCATCGAACCACCCGTCGCCATTGCTATCGCGTTCAACCCGGTGCTGCCCGTTTGCTACTGCTGCATCGGTTGGGCGCAATGCAAATTCATCTGGGTGGTTACGAAGTGGATGCGTTGTTCGTCCCATCTCCGTTGTGCCTTCCGCCAGGCGGCCCAGGTCGCGGACGTTGTCGCGGTTGACATCCTCGCCTTCAGTTTTTTGCCTGATGGCCACCTGAGCAAATCCTTCGCTGCGTGGGGTCGTCTTGGCATGGCCATCATATTGCGCTGTGGGCTCGGTTGTTGCCTGGTTGAATTCCCGAGCATGGCGTGCACCGTCCGCAGCTCTCCACAGCACCACGATGCGGTCGTCGTAGACGCCAGTGCCTCTGTTGTCGGCTTCCCTGGTCACTGGATCCCTACCTTGCGTTGTCCGATTTTCGTTGCGCAGCCCAAGAATGACCCTATCTTGCGTCGCTAGGGCTTGGTGTGCGGCATCGCTGCCACGTGTTTCGACAATACTGGCGTAGATGTCGTGTTGCTGCGCCTGAGAAAGATCGCGCGTTTCCTCAGCACCAGGGAAACGGGGTGCATTACGCGCTGCTTCCAGTCGAGTAATAACTGGCCCTACCGTCGAAGCATCTGTTGCCGGGAGCCCGCCGGGGCGCTGAAGTGCATCAATTCGCTCCGCTGCACGCGAGGCGACTGAGCGGTCCAACGCTTCTTGCACCAGTAGTGATTGGTCTTGGCGCAACGCGTCCAGCCGCATGGCCGCCTCGCGGGCCTGGCCTTGGTTGAATAGGCGTGCGACTTCGTCTGCAGATGCGTTGATATCGAGTTCCGGCATGTCTCTCTCCTTGAGGTCCTTGGACGGCGATCAGCGAACTGAACAAGTTGCCGATTTACCACCAAAGTAGCGATGATTCAATCGCTCTGCAGTTGCTGATCTGTCTGGATAGCAGTCTTGCCCGTAACGGTAAGGAATGTCTCTTCGATCTGCTGCTGACGCAGGCTTCAGATGTCGGGCAAATTTGGTTGAAGATTGAACGCTTGGTATCTCAGTCACTACACCGGCGCAGACTTCAAAATCCCCGACAAACTCTCCCGCAAAATCAACTGCAGATGCATGCGGTTGAGCTCCATGCCGCTGGTCATCACGTTGTGCAGGCCGCCGCACATGGCGGCGACGGCGAAGACGCGGGCCTGGAATTCCTGTTCGCTGCTGGCCGGGTCGGCGTGGCCGCGCAGCAGGCGCTTGAGCAGGGCGCTGAGGTGTTCGATCAGCGATGCGCTCTGCCGGCGCATGAAGGCGGCCAGCACCGGGTCGCGCAGGGTGGCCAGGTGCAGCTCCAGGTCGATGCGGGTGCGCTTGATGTTGATTTCCTGCAGCAGCCATTCTTCGAGCAGGCCGGCGATGAAATCCACCACGTGCACGTTGGCCGGGCGTTCCACCAGCCACATCTGGCGGATGGCGCGCATGTAGTTGCGCTCCAGCAAGGCGCGCACCAGCGCGTCCTTGTCTTCGAAGCGTTGCAGCAGGCTGCCGCAGCTGACCTTGGCGCGCTCGGCAATCAGTTCGAAGCTGGTGGCACTCAGGCCGATGACGTCGATGCACTGCTCGGTGGCGTCCAGCACCTCTTCCAGCAGCAGTTCTTCGCGCTCTTTTGCCGTGCGCAGCAACAGGACGTTGGACATGGGCAGCAGGGTGTCGGGGGGCTGCAGTATACCGGCGCGGCGTTACCCATCCATTGCGTTCGCTTGTTGCCGTGCCATCAGTCATGGATGCGCGTGCGTATTGAAACATCGGTCACAGATGCGCTGGTCGACCATGTTTTCACGGCGGCTGTGCGACACGTGAGGTCGACGTTGTGCAGGAGAAGCATGTGAGTGAGAACAGTGCGGTAGCCGGTGTCTCGGCGCAGTGGCCGGCGCGGTTGTGGGTGGTGCGGCATGGGCAAAGTGCGGGCAATGTGGCGCGCGATGTGGCCGAGTCCAACGGCTCGGCCTTGATCGACCTGGAGCACCGCGATGCGGATGTGCCGTTGTCGGCGCTGGGCGAGCGCCAGGCCGAGGCGTTGGGGGCATGGATGGCCGGTTTGCCCGAGCACGAGCGCCCAACCTTGATCCTGAGTTCCACCTACGTGCGTGCGCGCCAGACCGCCGCTGCGGTGGCGCGTGCGCTGGGGCAGCCGGCCGAGTCGGTCAGCGTAGACGAGCGGCTGCGTGAGAAGGAATTCGGCGTGCTCGATCGCTACACCACGGCCGGCATTCTTGCGACCTTTCCGGAGCTGGCCGAGCAGCGCAAGCTGGTGGGCAAGTTCTACTTTCGCCCGCCCGGTGGCGAGAGCTGGTGCGATGTGATCTTCCGCCTGCGCGGGGTGGTGGGCGACCTGCAGCGCAACCATGTGGGCGCGCGGGTGCTGATCGTGGGGCATCAGGTGATCGTCAATTGCTTCCGCTACCTGATCGAGCGGATGGACGAGGCCACCATCCTGGGCATCGACCGCGAGGGCGATGTGCCCAATTGCGGCGTCACCGAATACGCGGCTGCGGCCGATGGGCAATCGCTGGAATTGCTGCGCACCAAGTTCGTGCCGCCAGAGCTGGCCGACGAGCCGGTGACCACCGAGTCCGACCGCCCGGCCGGGGCGCGCTGATGGCCACCTCGCGCGTGCGCACGCTCAACGCCGCCGCCTTGCGGGCGATGCCGTTGCCGGCCCCGGGTGGCGACAAGGAGCAGCGTGGGCGCGTGTTGATCGTGGGCGGCTCGATGCGCGTGCCCGGTGCGGTGCTGCTGGCCGGCGAGGCGGCGCTGCGTACCGGTGCGGGCAAGCTGCAGATCGCCACCGCCGCCAGTGTGGCGCCGGGCATGGCCTTGGCGGTACCGGAGGCGCTGGTGCTGGGGTTGGCGCAGAACCGGCAGGGCGAGATCGTGCGCGGACACCGCGCGCTGGACGGGGCGATGGCGGCTTGCGATGCGGCAGTGATCGGGCCGGGCATGGCGTCGTCGGCCACCACCACGGCGATGGTCAGGCGCGCCGCCGAGCAGGCGGTGTGCACCTTGGTGCTGGATGCCGGTGCGTTGTCGCGTGGCCTGCGGGCGCCGATCGGGCGGCCCTTCGTATTGACGCCGCATGCGGGCGAGATGGCAACCCTGGCGGGCGACGACAAGGCGGCGGTGGAAGCGGCACCGAGCGCGTACGCGCTGAAGTTTGCGCAGAAGCTGCGCAGCGTGGTGATCGTCAAGGGTGCGGACAGTTTTATTGCCGGGCCGGATGGGGTGGTGTGGATGCATCGCGGGGGTGCGTCCGGGTTGGGCACGTCCGGGTCTGGCGATGTGCTGGCCGGGTTGATTGCCGGGTTTGCCGCGCGCGGCTGCGATGCGTTGACCGCTGCGTTATGGGGCGTGTTTGTGCATGCGGCGGCGGGCAGGCAGTTGGCCAAGCGGATTGGGCCGGTGGGGTTTTTGGCGCGCGAGCTTGGACTGGAAGTGCCTGGGATTCTGGATCGGTTGGCACGCCGCTGATCAATGCTCGTCGCGTTGATGCCGCGCGCAAACCAAGCCCCTCTCCAGCGGGAGAGGAGTTGGGGTGAGGATGCGTCTGCTGGAGTCGTGGGGCTGTCTTTCCAGTTGGGGTTGAGGTTGTTGCCTTGATTGCAGGGAGCGGGTTGCACTCTTGGCAGACTTGCCTTCATCCAGCCCTTCGGGCCACCTTCTCCCGAGGGGAGAAGAGAAAGTCTGGCGATGGAAGGGTGCATGGTTGCGCTCGTTTGTTGCGCGATGTTGCGCCGCGTTGGTCGGTTAGGCTTGGTCACCAACCTGGGAGGGTGCACGGTGAAGCGAACGATTGCGTGGTCGATGGTGGGGGTTCTGGGGGTTTGGGGTGCTGCGACTGAAACGGTGTTGGCATCTGCAACAGCGACAGCGATAGGAACAGCGACAGCGATAGGAACAGCGACAGGAACAGCCGCAACGCCGGTTCCGATGCTGGCATCGACGGCATCGACGGCATCTGCATCCACGCCCGCATCGAAGGCGGTAGAAGCTGCGGTTGCGGATGCTGCTGTTCCGCCAGCCGCCGCCGGTGCACTACGCGTTTACACCTCCGCCCAAGGCGCAACGCAGCAGATGCGTGTCAGCACTGTCGATGCGCCCAGGGCAGGACATGCGTTGACCGAGAAAGAGAACTCCATCTTCGTCAATCCGCAGCGGCGCTTCCAGGAGGTGCTGGGCATCGGCGGGGCAATCACCGATGCCAGTGCCGAGACCTTCGCCAGGCTGCCCAAGCCTGCTCAGCGCGCCTTGCTCACTGCTTATTACGACCCGGAAAAGGGCATCGGCTATACGCTGGCGCGCACCACCATCCACAGCTCGGATTTCAGCAGCGGCAGCTACACCTACATCAAGGAAGGCGATGCGGCGCTGAAGAGTTTTTCGGTCAGGCACGATCAGCGCTATCGCATCCCGATGCTGCGCCAGGCCATCGCAGCGGCGGGAGGCAAGTTGACGACCTTCGCCAGCCCCTGGAGTGCGCCGGCCTTCATGAAAGACAGCAAGAACATGCTCAAGGGTGGCAAGTTGTTGCCTGAGTATGCGCAGGCCTGGGCGACCTACTACACACGCTTCATCGCGGCCTACGAAAAAGCCGGTATCCCGATCTGGGGCATCAGCTTGCAGAACGAGCCGATGGCAGTACAGACCTGGGAGTCGATGGTGTTTTCCGCCGAGGAAGAGCGCGACTTTTTGAAGAACCACCTCGGTCCGACGATGGAGCACGCCGGCTATGGTGACCGCAAGATCATCGTGTGGGACCACAATCGCGACATGATGCTGCACCGTGCGCATGTGATCTTCGACGATCCGGACGCGGCCAGGTATGCCTGGGGCATGGGCTTCCACTGGTACGAAACCTGGGCCGGGTTCGCGCCGATGGTGGAGAACGTGGCGGCGGTGGCACAGGCGTACCCGGACAAGCCGCTGCTGCTGACCGAAGCGGCGGTGGAAAAGTTCGACCCGGCAAAGCTGCAGTACTGGCCCAACGGTGAGCGCTATGGCACCGCCATCATCAACGATCTCAATCATGGTGCGGTGGGCTGGACCGACTGGAACATCCTGCTCGATCAAAATGGCGGGCCGAACCACGTGGGCAATTACTGCTTTGCGCCGGTGCATGCCGACACGCGCACCGGCGAGGTGATCTATACGCCGAGCTATTGGTATATCGGCCACTTTTCCAAGTTCATCCGCCCCGGCGCACGGCGGGTGGGTGCAGCCAGCAGCCGCAGCAATCTGGCAACGACGTCCTTTCTCAACACCGATGGCAGCCTGGCGACGGTGGTGATGAATGCCAGCGATGTGGCGATCCGTTACAACCTGTACGTGGGCGAGGCATCGAGTGAGCTGGAGATCCCGGCGCATGCAATCCAGACGGTGGTGATGACGCAGTAAGCGCGGGCCGTGGGCGGAGCGTTGGTGGGTTGCGTACCCTCATCCGCCCTTCGGGCACCTTCTCCCGGTGGGAGAAGGGAACCTTCGTGCAGTGAAAGCCGGCGGCGATTCACCGGTCGATCTACGTTGCGCATCCGTCTTCTGGACACATCATCAATTGATGCAGTCGCCAGCAACAGAATTCAACTAGACAGGGCTTGCCGATCGCTGCGCATAGCAATCGGCAAGATCCTGGTGCCGCGATGGCAGAAGCTCGCTTTCTGTTGGCTCAAGACAGCCTGTTGGCTCAGGACAGCAACAACCCGCCGGTGGCACCAAACACTTCGCCAGTGACGTAGCTGGACTCTTGCGAAGCCAGGATCACATACAACGGCGCCATCTCCACCGGCTGGCCGGCACGCTTGAGCGGGGTCTCCGAGCCGAACTCGGGAATCTTTTCCGGCGGCTGGCCACCGCTGGGTTGCAGCGGGGTCCATACCGGGCCGGGGGCGACGGCGTTGACGCGGATGCCCTTCTCGGCGACCTGCTGAGCCAGGCCTTTGGTGAAGTTGACGATGGCCGCCTTGGTGGACGCGTAGTCCAGCAGCGTCGGCGAGGGCTGGTAGGACTGGATCGAGCCGGTGTTGATGATGGATGCGCCCGGCGGCAGGTGCGGGATGGCCGCCTTGCACAGCCAGAACATCGCGTACACGTTGGTCTTGTAGGTGGCGTCGAACTGCTCGGTGGTGATGTCGGCGATGTCTTTCATCGCGGTCTGCTTGCCGGCGATATTGACCAGCAGATCCAGCCCGCCAAGCTCCTTGACCGCGCGTGCGACCAACTGGTTGCAGAAAGCCTCATCCTTGAGATCACCGGGGATGCTGATCGCCTTGCGGCCTTCGGCCTCGATCAACTTCACCACTTCCGCAGCGTCCTGCTCTTCTTCCGGCAGGTAGTTCAGCACGATGTCGGCGCCTTCGCGTGCGTAAGCGATTGCAGTAGCACGACCAATGCCCGAATCGGCGCCGGTGATCAGCGCCTTGCGGCCCTTCAGGCGGCCGAAGCCCTGGTAGCTCTGCTCGCCGTGGTCGGCCTTGGGCTGCAATGCATGGATGCTGCCCGGCGCTTCCTGGGTCTGCTCGGGGAACTTGGGCTGCGGAAACTGGGTGAGCGGGTTCTGCATTTCGTACTGGTTCTTGGTGCTGGACATGCGCTGGCTCCTGCAGTGGGGGATGGCAGGGCCGCAGCGTGCTGCGGCCGATGCAGTGCAGTCTGGAAACCGCGGCGATGCGTGCGGGTGAACGAATGTTGTGCATGATGTGAACGCGCCACGCAGATGGCGTGCGTGCGGTGCTGCTGCGCCGTGCACGCAGGCCACGACCGGGAGGACCGCAATGCAGTGTGTAGGGATCGATGGCGCCGGCAGCGGCTGGCTGGCGGTGTGGCAGGCCGGCGATGGATTGCAGTTTGCCGGCTACCCCACGGTGGCCGCGGTGGCGAGCGCATTGGGGGACGTCGCTGTGCTGGGCGTGGATATCCCGATCGGTCTGAGCGAGCACGCGCCCCGCGCCGCGGATGTGCAGGCGCGGCGCTTTGTGGGTGGGCGCCGCGCATCCAGCATCTTTGCCGCGCCATTGCGCGGCATGCTGCATGCACCCACGCAGGTGGAGGCCTCTGCGTTGCATCGGGTGCTGGACCACGACGGGCAGCGTGGCTTTGGCGTGCAGTCGTTTGCGCTGCTGTCGAAGATTCGCGCCTGGGACGATGCCTTGCGTGCCGATCCGGCGTGGGCGGAGCGCGTGTTCGAAGTGCACCCGGAGGTGTCGTTCGCCGTGCTCGCCGGCGGGTACGGCCTGGCGGCGGGCAAAAAGAGTAGTGCGGGCCACCAACAGCGCGCCGCCTCGCTGGGCCAGTGCTATGGCACCAAACAAGTGGCTGCGTTGCTGGAGCGCGTGCCGCGTGCGCTGGCCAAGCCGGATGATGTGCTCGATGCCCTGGTTGCCTGCTGGAGCGCGCAGCGCATTGCCGCGGGCACCGCCGGCAGCCTGCCGGCGGTGGTGGAGCGCGACGCCTGCGGGCGACGCATGGGCATCCACTACTGACTCAGCGCGTCTGCGTCGACATCGAATACGGCCGCTGCGCCGGATCGGTGGCCCATTGCGTATTCGGCGTGGCCTGCATGCGGAAGCGCAACTCGCCGCCGGCCTGGATTTCTTCATGCGTGAGGTAGGCACGAGTCAGCTGCTGGCCGTTGAGGCTGGCGCTGCCGATGTAGCTGCGCGCCTTGCTCAGGCCATCGGCGATCACGCTGAAATGCTTGCTGTTGGGGAGATTGAGCGTGGCGCGCGGCAGGAACGGGCGGCCGATGATGTATTGGTTGCTGCCCGGTGCCACCGGATAAAAGCCCAGCGTGGTGAACACGTACCAGGCCGACATCTGGCCGAGGTCGTCGTTGCCGGCCAGGCCTTCGGGGCCGGCGTGGTACTGGGTGTCCATGATCTGGGTCAGCCGCGCCTGGGTGCGCCAGGGCTGGCCGGCGTAGGCGTAGAGATAGGCGACATGGTGGCTGGGTTCGTTGCCGTGCGCGTACCAGCCGATCAGGCCGGTGATGTCTTCCATGTGCGCGAACACCTTGGGGTCGACCTTGGCGTCGAACACCGCATCCAGGCGCGCGAGCAGTTTGTCGTCGCCGCCATGCGCGGCGGCAAGCCCGGCGACGTCCTGCGGCACATACCAGGAGTATTGCCAGGCATTGCCTTCGGTGTAGTCGCTGCCGTAGCCGCTGGCCGCGGGGTCGAACGGCGCGCGGAAGTTGCCGGCGCGGGTGCGCGCCCGCATGTAGCCGGTGGCCGGGTCGAAGGCGTGCTTCCAGTTGCTAGCGCGCTTGCTGAAGTCTGCAGCGATGGCGGGCTTGCCGAGCTTGTCGGCCATGCGCGCGATGGTCCAGTCGTCGAAGGCATATTCCAGCGTCTTGGACGCGGCTTCGCCTTCTTCGTCGATGGGCACGTAGCCCAGCTCGCGGTATTGCGCGATGCCGTCGTACGGGCCGTAGTTGGCGCTGGCGACCATGGCATCGAGCGCTTCGTCGGCATCGAATCCGCCGATGCCTTTCATGTAGGCGTCGGCAATCACCGGCACGGCGTGGTAGCCGATCATGCACCAGGTTTCCAGGCCATGGAATGCCCACACCGGCAGGATGCCGTAGGCGCTGTCGCGGCGCGACGCGAGCAGCGAGTTGACGATGTCGCTGGTGCGCTGGGCTGGCTGCACCAGCGTGAGTAAGGGGTGCAGTGCGCGATAGGTGTCCCACAGCGAGAAGGTGGAATAGTTGGTCCAGCCAGTGGCCTGATGCACTGCGTTGTCCGGCCCGCGATAGCGACCATCGCTGTCCATGAACAGGGTGGGCCCGAGCAAGGTGTGGTACAGCGCGGTGTAGAGCTGGGTGCGTTGCTGCGGCGTGCCCTGCGCATCGATCGCCGACAGCGCCCGGGCCCAGTGCGCGCGGGCATCGGCGCGCACGCGGTCGAAATCGAAACCGGGTACCTCCGCATCGAGATTGGCGATGGCGCCGTCTTCGCTGACCGGCGACAGCGCCACGGTGACCACCAGCGGCGTGCCATCGTTGGCGACATCGAATACGCCGACCAGCTGCCGGCCTTCGATCTGTGCGCGCTGCGCGGGATGCTTCTCGCCCGGCGGCGGAAAGCCCTTGTACGGAATGTCCTGCTCGGTGTCGTGCAGCTGCGTGGCACTGAGCGGGCGCGAGAAGCGCATGGCGAAATACAACTGCCGGCCCGGCGCCCAGCCGCGCGTTTCGCGAAAGCCGGTCACGGTGCCATCGCCGCGTACGCGCAGCCGCGACCACTGCACCTTGCCCGGGTAGTCGTACAGGCTGGTGCGCAGGTCCACCAGTACATGCGCTGGCGTGCCCTTGGGGAAGGTGTAGCGATGCACACCCACGCGCGCACTGGCGGTGAGTTCGGCGCGGACATTGCTGTCTTTCAAGGTCACCGCGTAATAGCCGGGTTGTGCCTGCTCGCTGGCATGGTCGAACTGCGCGGTATAGCCGCTGCCGGGCTTGCTGGCATCGCCGCGCTCCAGCTTGACCTCGCCGACTTGCGGCATCAGCAGGATGTCGCCCAGATCCGAATGCCCGGAGCCTGAGAAATGCGTATGCGAAAACCCGACGATGGTGGTGTCGCCATGCCGGTAACCGGCGGCCCAGCCGTAGGCTTCCTTGCGCGGTTTGATCTGCGTATCCGGGCTCAATTGCACCATTCCGAACGGCAGTGTGGCGCCAGGATAGGTGTGGCCCTCGCCACCGGTGCCAATGAACGGATCCACCGCGTCGAAGGCAGACTCGGCCGCGCGTGGCGCTGCGCTGCCGGCAGTGACAGCAAGGCCGGCAAGCAGCACCAGCCAGCGCAGGCGGGAGGTTGCGATCGATCGGTGCGGCATGCGGAACGTCTCCGGGCGGATGCAGCGCCGGACCGTAGCACAGGGGCTTAGCCGGCCATAGGCGTTGCGCCGTGCACCACGAGTTGGTCCGTTGTCGGGGCCGCTAGGTGCGCACGGGGTGACGATGCGTTGCCAGGCAAGCACGCAGGTAGCCGCGCAGCCTCTACGCCTTGCAGCGTGGACGTGCGGCGCGTAGCTGCCGCGCTGATGGCGATGCGTCGGGATGCTTCAACGCGTTGTCCTTGCCGCATCACTCGCTGTCGATCCACCCACAGTGCAATGCCGCGATCGTCATTCGACATGTGCGCGAAGAAGCCTTGCGCACTGCTCGCCTGCACTTTGATCCACTCGGCATGCCTGTCATTGAGATGCACGACAAGCACTTCATGACGCGTGGCCCAGAGGCGACGCTGCAACCGGCAATGGCGTGCACCGCCGCCTCGCTTCGCAGGGCCAACCCGATGCGTGCGAGTGCCCGGCAACGGCTTTGGCAGCAGCCTGGTCACCCGGGCTGGACGCGCAGCAAACGACGGCCTGGGCAGGAGACCTGCGATGCACCGAACGACGCTGCGACTTCCAGGCAACGCGTCGTAGCCAGTGAAGCGAACGGCATTCGGCATGCGTGTATCGCAGCATGAAACTGAACTGGTCGGCTTGGTGCACTGGGTGACCTCATCGCGCAGCTGAAATCTCGGGCATGCGCCCGCATATGGCGCAGATGGATTTGTTCGACACCCCCGTCGCGCCCCTGCAGGTACTGGACGATGCCGAAGGCGGCGTGCGCTATTGGCCGCAGCTGTTGACGCCTGCACTGGCGCTGGCGTGCTTTGCGGCACTGCGCGAGCGCGCCGACTGGCACAGTCAGCGGCGTGAGATGTACGACCGCGTGGTGGAGGTGCCGCGTTTGCTGGCCTCCTACCGCTTGGACGACGCTTTGCCATCCGGCTTGCCGCTGCAGCGCCTGCTGGAGACGGTGCAGGCGGTATTGCCTGCCCCGTACAACGCGGTGGGATTGAATCTGTACCGCGATGGGCGCGACAGCGTGGCGATGCATCATGACGCGCTGCACACGCTGGTGGCGCCGTATCCCATTGCGCTGCTGTCGCTGGGGGCGGCAAGGCGCATGAATCTGCGGGCAAACGATGGCCGTGGCCGCGCCCTTGGCGTGGAGCTGGCATCGGGCAGCCTGTTGGCGATGAGCCATGCCTCGCAGCTGACGCATACGCATGGCATTCCCAAGACCAGCCGGGCCGTGGGCGAACGCATGAGCGTGGTGTTTCGCGTGCGCCCGGCCGAGCGCATGGCGGCAGGCCAGCACGGCCCGCATTGGCTGCCGGCGCAGCGGTAACGCGCACGCTTGTGTCCGTTTGCCTGCTGGCGCCCGGCCGAGCGCTGGCCGGTGCAGGGCGACAAACATGCTGCTTCGGCGGCGGCAGCCGCTTGCGTGCGCTTGCCTCCATGTTGCGTCCGTCATCGCTGACATTGCCCATTTCGGGTGATTGCCATTGCCGTCACCACTGGCCATGCTTGCATGCAATCCCCCCTTCAAACGCTGCCGATCCATGCCTCTGGACGCTACCCGTCACCATCAGATGTTTCCCGAGCTGGATGCGGGCCAATTGGCGATCACGCGGCGCTTCGCCAGCGGGCCGGCGCAGCGGTTCGGCGCCGGCGAGATCGTGTTCGAGGTCGGCGATGCGCACGCCCCGGTCTGGGTGGTGCTGGAGGGCGCCATCGAGGTGGTGCGCCGCGACGGGCTGGGCAACGAAAAGCCGATTACCCGGCACACGCCCGGCCAGTTCACCGGTGAGGTGAGTCAGCTGGCGGGGCGCGCATCGCTGGCGGCTGGACGTGCCGGCCAGGAAGGCTGCCTGGCGCTGCCGTTCGACACGGCGCATCTGCGTGCGCTGATGATCAGTTCGGCCGAGGTGGGCGAAGTGGTGATGCGTGCGCTGATCCTGCGCCGGGTCGGCCTGATCGAAGGCGATGCCTCGGGATCGGTGTTGATCGGCGAGCCGGACGACCGGCATCTGACCCGTTTGCAGGGGTTCTTGACCCGTAACGGCTATCCCAACACGGTGATGGATGTGTCCGATGCCGAGGGCCGCGCCCTGGTCGAGCGGCTGGGCATCCAGGAGCAGGATCTGCCGGTGATGGTGTGCCCCAGCGGCCGCGTGTTGCGCCAGCCCAGCGATGCCGAAGCTGCGCATTGCCTGGGCATGACGCCGGACATCGACCCGAACAAGCGCTACGACGTGGCGATTGTGGGCGCCGGCCCTGCGGGTCTGGCGACGGCGGTGTATGCCGCCTCCGAAGGGTTGTCGGTGCTGGTGATGGATCAGCGCGCCATCGGCGGCCAGGCCGGCGCCTCGGCACGCATCGAAAATTATCTGGGCTTTCCGACCGGCATTTCCGGCCAGGCGCTGGCCGGCCGCGCCTACAACCAGGCGCTGAAGTTCGGTGCCGAGCTGGCCATCCCGATCGAGGCGGCAATGCTGGAGTGCAGCCGCGACGATGGCGCGTTGCGTCTGGACATGGCCGACGGCAAGCAGCTGCTGGCCAGCACCGTGGTGATCGCCTCGGGTGCGCGTTATCGCCGCCCGCAGATCGAGGGGCTGGATCGCTTCGAAGGCCACGGCGTGTCGTACTGGGCCTCGCCGGTGGAAGCGCGCCTGTGCGAGGGCGGCGTGGTGGCCCTGGTGGGCGGCGGCAATTCGGCAGGGCAGGCGGTGGCGTTTCTGGCGCCGCGCGTGAAGGAGCTGCATCTGATCATTCGCGGCACCGGGCTGGAAGCGTCGATGTCGCAATACCTGATCGAGCGCATTGCCGCGTTGCCCAACGTGCAGTTGCATACAGGCACCGAAGTGACCGCGCTGGAAGGCGACCACGATCGCGGCCTGCAGGCCGCCGTGCTGCGTACGCGCGGTGACGGCGCAACCACGCGGGTGGAGTTGCGGCACCTGTTCCTGTTTGTCGGCGCCGATCCCAATACTGCCTGGGTGCAGCAATGCGTGGACACCGATGCGCGCGGCTTCGTGATCACCGGCACCGCGCGCGGCGACGGCGTGCCGGCGTGTCTGCCGCTGGAGACCAATCGCCCCGGCGTGTTCGCCATCGGCGATGTGCGTGCCGGCTCGGTCAAGCGCGTGGCTGCCGCAGTGGGCGAGGGTGCCGCGGTGGTCGCGCAGATCCATCAATACCTGGCCCATCAGGCCAACCCGGTACCGGCCTCCGAACTTGCCAGCGCCAATCAGGAGTCGACCACCGCATGAGCCACCACTGCACCCACGCCACCCAGATCGAAGACGTTACGCCCAGTGCGCGCGGCTGCGAGGCGTGTCTTGCCATCGAAAGCGCCTGGGTGCATCTGCGCCTGTGCCGCAGTTGCGGCCATGTCGGTTGCTGCGATGATTCGCCGCACAGGCACGCCACCGCGCATTACCACGCCACCGGCCATCCCATCATCGAAGGCTACGACCCACCCGAAGGCTGGGGCTGGTGTTATGTGGACGAAGTGGAAGTGGAGCTACCGAACCAGACGCCGCAGCTGGGGCCGATACCGCGGTATGTGTGAGCGGCGCGGTTGGTTGGCGGGGTGTGGATGGGGGGCTGGGGCGCCGCTGGGAATCGGGATTGGGGAATCGGGAATCGTAAAAGCGGCTTGCGTGCTGTTTTGATTTGGTCGGGTGGGGATGTTGTGTTGGGCGATTGCAAGTCTGCTGAGGGGGCGGTTCGCTTGCTTCGCGGCGCCCACTTACTCCGGCCAGTGCACCTGCGGTAGTTCGCCGATTGTTGGGCGGGCGAACAGATAGCCTTGCTGCAGATGGATGCCCATGTCGCGCAGGGTGCGGTATTGGTCGGGGTGTTCGATACCTTCGGCGATCACGGCGATGCCGAGTTCCTCGCACATGCGGGTGACGTGGCGCACGATGGCCTGGCGGCTGCGGTCGGTGTCGATGCCGCGGATCAGTGCGATGTCCAGCTTGAGCAGGTCCGGCTGGAAGTCGGCCAGCAGGCCGAGCCCGGCATAGCCGGCGCCGAAGTCGTCGATGGCAGTCTTCAGCCCGCGCGCCTGGTAGGCGCGCAGGATCTCCAGCAGATGCGCGGGATCGGCGAGGTGTTCCTGCTCGCTGACCTCGAAGATGATCGCGTCCAGCGGCCAGCCATGTTGCGCAGTGGTCGAAAGCGTGGCGCGCAGGCAGTGCTCGGGGTTGTAGACCGCATTGGGCATGAAGTTGATCGACAGCAATGCCGGCAGCGCGATCTGCGCGGCGCATTCGATCGCCTTGATGCGGCAGGCCTGGTCGAAGGCATACCGGTTGCGCTCATCCACGGCGGCCAGGATGCTGCCGGCAGATTCGCCGTTGATGCCGCGCACCAGTGCCTCGCCGGCATAGATGCTGCGCTTGACGACATCGACGATCGGCTGGAAGGCCATGGTGATGGCGGTGGGAAATGCTTGGCCATCGCGGCAGGCGTTGCAAACAGGAATTTGGGTCATGAGGTAGACATCATCGTGCGGCGTGGATCGAGCCTAAGAGTGTCTAACAAAACTACTGCGCAGCCGCCAGGCGGGCGCGGCCGGTGCTCGGAATCCTCATGTACCACTCGTACACTGCGGTTCCTCCGCGCCGTCCACACCCGCCTGACGACTGCTCGCTACGTTTTGTTAGCCACTCTAAACCTATCGGCCGCAGTGGCGTGTCATTGAGCCCGGATTGCGCAGCGCAGCATCCTCACCCTGCGTGTGGCCGGGCTCGGCGATAATGCGCCATCGCTCGCATCGGACGCCCCATGACCGCTCTCACCGAACGTTACGCCCAGGCCGTGGATTACGCGCGCATCGCCCATGCCGGACAGGTGCGCAAGGGCACGCAGATTCCGTACCTGAGCCATTTACTCGGCGTGTCCACGCTGGTGCTGGAATGCGGCGGCGATGAAGAGCAGGCCATTGCCGGCTTGCTGCACGATGTGGTGGAAGATTGCGGCGGCGGGCACGAGGCCTCGATCCGTGCGCAGTTCGGCGACACCGTGGCCGATATCGTGATGGCGTGCACCGATGCCACCGCCGAAGACAAGGCCGAGGTGGACAACAGCGCGCGTGCGCGCAAGCACGATTGGCGCGAACGCAAGCTGGCCTACCTGGAGCATCTGCGCAAGACGCCGGAGCGCGCATTGCTGGTGTCCGGCTGCGACAAGCTCTATAACGCGCGCAGCATCGTGCAGGACCTGGAAAACCCCGCCGTGGGCCAGGACATCTTCAATGTGTTCACTGCCGGCCGCGAAGGCACGCTGTGGTACTACGGCGAGCTGGAAGCCATCTTCCGCACGCGCAGTGCCGCCACCGCGCGGCTGTTCAGTGGCGTTGTCATGCGCATGCAGGCCCTTGCCGATACCGGCGAGCAGCCGGTGCCGGCGCATGCGCTGGGATGAGCGCGCTGTAGAGCAGCTGGCAACACGACTGCGCTCACCTGCAGGTGCGCGCGGCCGGGGTGTGGTTTCCATCGAGAGACGACCAGGTTGCCGGGCGCGATGCCACGGTGTGGATGCGTCGGTGGTGCGCTGTAGAGCGGCCGATCTGCGGCTTGGCTGCAGGGCCCTAGCGCCCACCCACCACGCAGGAAACGCTGCAGGTACGTCCTTGTACGCGTTTACGCGGTAACCATGCCGCGTACGGTCCTGCGACGGTGGGCGGACAAGGATCAGTCGGATGGTCGGTGTTGAGGGTGCAAGCACTGTGGGACGTGTTGCTAGCGCGCCAGCTCTCGTACAGTTGCAGCCCGCCCCGGCAATCAAGGCACCCGTGAGATTGCCTGCTTTTGACAAGCGACCGAGCAACTCTCTGCTGCGCTGTCCTCGCCGCTTGCGGGACCGTGTGGCGACATGGATGCCGCCACACGGTCCCCAGGGACGGGTTTATGGCGTGTCCCGCGAGCGGTGAGGGCACCGCGCCCTCGACCGGCCAGGCGGCTGACCTAACGCGCTCGGCTGTACCTGAAGGACGCGACGACGACATCGGCTGCATGCGCGCCGCGCTAGGCTACTGCGTTGTCGAATGTCGGTCTGGTGGTCATGTCCAACGCAATCCCCTCGTCCTCCGGCCTGGTGCGCGTGCGCGGTGCGCGCGAGCACAACCTCAAGAATGTGGACGTGGACATCCCGCGCGATGCGCTGGTGGTGTTCACCGGCGTGTCCGGCTCGGGCAAGTCGTCGCTGGCGTTCGGCACCATTTTCGCCGAGGCGCAACGCCGCTATCTGGATTCGATCTCGCCCTATGCGCGGCGCCTGATCGACCAGGTGGGCGTGCCGGAAGTGGATGCCATCGATGGGTTGCCGCCGGCGGTGGCCTTGCAGCAGGCACGCGGCGCGCCGAGCGCGCGCTCGTCGGTAGGCAGCGTCACCACCATCTCCAACTCGCTGCGCATGCTGTATTCGCGTGCGGGCAGTTATCCGCCCGGGCAGGACATCATCTATGCCGACGGGTTTTCGCCCAATACGCCGGCCGGCGCCTGCCCTGCCTGTCACGGCCTGGGCCGCATCTACGACGCCACCGAAGCCACCATGGTGCTGGACCGCAACCTGAGCATCCGCGACCGTGCCGTGGCAGCCTGGCCGGGCGCCTGGCATGGTCAAAACCAGCGCGACATCCTGACCACGCTGGGCATCGATGTGGACCTGCCGTGGCACAAGCTACCCAAGAAGACCCGCGACTGGATTCTGTACACCGACGAGCAACCGGTGGTGCCGGTGTACGCCGGCTATGGCCTGGACGAGGTCAAGCGCGCACTCAAACGCAAGGAAGAGCCCAGCTACATGGGCACCTTTACCAGTGCACGTCGTTATGTGCTGCACACCTTTGCCACCACGCAGAGCGCGCAGATGAAAAAGCGCGTGGCGCCGTATCTGGTCAGCACGCTGTGCCCGCAGTGCGATGGCAAGCGGCTGCGACGCGAGGCGCTGTCGGTGACCTTTGCCGGGCTGGATATCGGCGAGCTGTCGCGCAGGCCGCTGGATGAGGTGGCCGAGCTGTTGCGCCCGGCCGCCGATGCCGATGTGCGGCCACAGGCAAAGAAGAAGGGCGTAGCGCAGCACCCGGAACAGGTGATCGCCGCGCAACGGATCGCGGCAGACCTGCGCGCGCGGATCGCCGTGGTGCAGGCACTGGGCCTGGGCTATCTCAGCCTGGAGCGCAGCACGCCCACGCTGTCGCCGGGCGAGCTGCAACGTCTGCGGCTTGCCACGCAGATCCGCTCGCAATTGTTCGGCGTGGTGTATGTGATGGACGAGCCATCGGCGGGCTTGCACCCGGCCGATGCGCAGGCGTTGCTCGGCGCGCTGGACCAGTTGAAGGCTGCGGGTAATTCGGTGTTCGTGGTCGAGCACGAGGTGGATGTGATCCGCCACGCCGACTGGATCGTCGACGTGGGCCCTGCGGCGGGTCTGCATGGCGGGCAGGTGCTCTACAGCGGCCCGCCAGCGGGACTGGAGGCGGTGCAGGCATCGTCCACGCGACGTTATCTGTTCGGCGCGCCACCGGCGGTGCAGCGCCGTGCGCGCACTGCGACCGGCTGGCTGCAGCTGCGCGGCATCACCCGCAACAACGTGCGCGCGCTGGATGTGGACCTGCCGCTGGGTGTGTTTAGCACGGTGACCGGCGTGTCCGGCTCGGGCAAATCGTCGCTGGTGAGCCAGGCGCTGGTGGAATTGCTGGCCGCGCAGTTGGGCCACACCGGCTCTGAAGACGACGACGCACTGGACCCGTTGGAGCGCGGCACGCAGGTGCCGCCGGGTGGGGCGATCGTCGGCGGGCTCGATCAGGTGCGTCGGCTGGTGCGGGTGGATCAAAAGCCGATCGGCCGCACGCCGCGCTCCAACCTGGCTACCTACACCGGGTTGTTCGATCCGGTGCGCAAGCTGTTTGCGGCCACCCCCACCGCGCGTCGTCGCCGCTACGACCCGGGGCAGTTCTCCTTCAACGTGGCCAAGGGCCGCTGCGCGACCTGCGAAGGCGAGGGCTCGGTATCGGTGGAACTGCTGTTCATGCCCAGCGTGTACGCGCCATGCCCCAGCTGTCACGGCGCGCGCTATAACGCCAGAACGCTGGAAATCGAACTGCGCGGGCACACCATCGCGCAGGTGCTGGCGATGACGGTGGATCAGGCGGCGGCTTTTTTTGCCGACGACGCCAGCGTGTTGCGGCCGCTGCAGGTCTTGCGCGAAGTGGGGCTGGGCTACCTGCGCCTTGGACAACCGGCCACCGAGTTGTCCGGGGGCGAAGCGCAGCGCATCAAGCTGGCCACCGAGCTGCAGCGCGCCCAGCGGCGCGACACCGTGTACGTGCTGGACGAGCCCACCACCGGCCTGCATCCGGCCGACGTGGATACCTTGATGACCCAGCTGCAGGGGCTGGTGGATGCCGGCAATACGGTGATCGTGGTGGAGCACGACATGCGCGTGGCCGCCAGCAGCGATTGGGTGCTGGACATGGGACCGGGCGCGGGCGGTGCGGGCGGCAATGTGGTGGTTGCCGGTACGCCGGATGTGGTCGCGCAACAGCGCGCCAGCCGCACGGCGCCGTTCCTGGCCCAGGCGCTGGCCGGGGAGTAGCACGTAGCGACAGCCGATGCGCGGCGGTTGTCGTACATTTGCAACATTCAGCCAGGCCGGCCGCACTATCCCGCAGCGACTCGCCTGGTACAACGCATCGAGTCACTGCGTCGTGCGGCCGCTGCCCGGCCTTGTCATGTCACTGGCGTAGCGCCGCTGCGCCTGCGTGTCGTCCGTGCCCCAGTGGCAGCGGCCCGCTCGGTTTTGTCGTCCACTCAGCCCAACCATTCGCATTGCGCATGCACGCCACCGGCTTGCGCGGACGGCGCGAGCCAGAGATCGAACAGGCCCGGCTCCACGATCGGGGTCATCGCCTGTCCGACAAACGTCAGATGCGCGCGACGCAGCTCGAACTGCGCGGTGACGCTGCCGCCGGCCGGCACCCTGCGCTTGCGGAAGTCCTTGAGCTCGCGCACCGGGCGCACGACGCTGGCAGTGCGGTCGCGCCTCGTCGCAGCTGACGTCGAGTGGTGCACGCAGGCAGACAGAGCGTTGCTGGTCGGAAGATGCGCTCACGCTACATCGGCGCGGTGCCTGGCATGCGGGTCCGGTTCGCATGCGAGGTGGTGGCTTCGGCAGGGCGTGGCGCATGCATCGGGCAGAGGTGGCAACGCACGGATGCAATGCCGACACGCGCACAGGCCGCGCCGGCATCGCAGCGAGGCCGGCTACAAGGCCGATGCCTGCATATCGATCACAAAGCGGTAGTGCGCCTCGTTGGTGTGGACCCGCGCGAAGGCAGCGTTGATGTCCTGCAGCTTGATCAATTCGATATCGGCCACGATGCCGTGCTGTTGGCAGAACGCGAGCATGGTGTGGGTGTCGGTGCCGCCGGTGCCGGAGCTGGTGACCTTGCGGCGGCCCATGGCCAGCAGCACCGGGCGGAAATCCAGCTGGTCGGGCAGGCCCAGCGTGCACAGGGTGCCGTCGAGCGTGAGCGCCTTGAGCATGTCGTTCATGGGGTAGCTGCGCGAGACGGTGTCCAGGATGAAATCGAAGCGGTAGGCCTGTGCCTGCATCTGCGCCGCATCGGTGGAGACCACCACGTCGTGCGCGCCCAGGCGATGCGCTTCGGCGGCCTTCCTGGGCGAGGTGGTGAAGGCGACGACATGCGCACCCATGGCACGGGCGAACTTGATGCCCAGATGGCCAAGCCCGCCGATGCCGACCACGCCCACGGTATGGCCAGGGCCGATGCCGTAGCGGTGCAGTGGCGCAAAGCAGGTGATGCCGGCGCAGAGCAGTGGCGCGGCAGCGGCCGGGTCCAGGCCGTCGGGCAATGGATAGACGAAACGCGCGTCGGACACGTAGTACTGCGAATAGCCACCGCGCGTGCGGCTGCCGTCCACGCGATCCACGCCATCGAAGGTCAGGGTAGGGAACGCATGGCAATACACTTCGTCGTGCGCCTGGCATGGCGCGCAGTGCCGGCAGGAATCGACGATGGTGCCGATCATCACGCGCTGGCCCAGCGTGAAACCTTCGATATCCGCGCCCAGCTCGATCACTTCGCCAACGATTTCGTGGCCGGGCACCAACGGGTATTCGCTGGCCCACTTGTTTACCGAGTGCAGGTCCGAATGGCAGACCCCGCAGAACAGCACCTTGATTGCGACATCGTTGGCGCGCACCGCGCGGCGTTCGAACTGCCATGGCACCATGGCGCCTTCTTTCTCGAGCGCCGCATAGGCGCGGGTGGCGCGGCTGGCGCCGCCGGAGTGCGGATTGGCAGAGGTCATGGCAGTCGCTGTGCTTTACAATTGGCGGAACCTGTAAGGTTTACTCATTTACAAATAATGTCAAGTGTAAAGTCGTCGAAAGTGGCTGCTGCGCCTGTCGCCGCGCCCGCCGAACCCAAGCAGACGCGCGTCATGGAGACCGCGCTGCAGCTGTTCTTGCGGCATGGCTATCGCAAGGTGAGCATGAGCGACATCGCCCAGGCTGCGCAGATGTCGCGGCCGTCGCTGTATGCCGCGTTCCCCAACAAGGAAGCGATCTTTGCCGCCCAGGTAGTGCGTCAGCGCGACATTTGCATGGCTGCAACCGCGCTGCGCGTGCGCGACACCCAGGATCTGCAGACCCAGCTACGGCATCTGTTCGATATCTGGGTGCTGGAGCCGGTGGCGGCGGTGATCGATTCCGAAAACGGGCTGGATCTGCTCGCCAACTGCGGTGTGTACGCGCCCGACGCGCTGGATGCGCTGTACCAGCAGATGGAAGGCACGCTGGTGCAGATGCTGCGCCCGCATGTGGGCGACGACAGCGCGATGTCGGCAGCCGATCTTGCTTACATCCTGCGGCTTGCCACCACCAGCCTCAAGGCCTCGGCGGAGAACGAAGCGGTGCTGCGCCGTTTGATCGCCGGTCTGATCACCATGGCCTTGGCCACGGTGCAGGCGGGGAGTGCGCAGACGCCGGGCAAGAAGAAGTCCTTGCGAGGACGCTGATGCCTGGTATGTGTAGGTGAGTGGTTGCACGCGTCTGCGGTGCGGTGGTGTGGTGCAGTGATGATGTCTGAAAGGCAGTGGCCAGGCGCCGCCGTTGCGCGTGATCAAACGCAAGGCCGGTGATGTCACGCGCCGGATGTCGGCAAGCTGGACCGCCTATCTCCCCCAACCGGTCCGGCCGCAATGGTTTTCGGCCCGACATCGTGCGATGCCGGGCCGCTCACCAGATGCCATTGCATCGCACTGCGGGATCCGCCGATCCCGCCGTCGCGCGCTCAGTCCGCCATCACCTTGTCCGGCGACATCGGCGTGCTGCGGATGCGCTTGCCGGTAGCGTGGAAGATGGCGTTGCAGATGGCTGCCGACACGCCCACCTGGCCGATCTCGCCCACACCTTTGGCCCCCAGGCTGCTGACCACGCGGTCGTCTTCGTCGGCAAAGATCACGTCGATGTCATGGATGTCGGCATTGGCGCAGACGTGGTACTGCGCCAGATCGTGATTCATGAAGCGGCCGAAGCGGTGATCGGCCTGGGTGTGTTCGTGCAGGGCCTGGCCGATACCCCAGACCACACCGCCCACGATCTGGCTGCGCGCAGTGGTCGGATTGAGGATGCGCCCTGCGGCAATCGCACTGACCACCCGCATCACTCGCACGGTGCCCAGTTCTTCGTCCACGCGAACCTCCACAAACACCGCCCCGTGCGTGGCGCGGGTGTATTTGCGCTGCTTGAGCACATTGGGCAGCAGCAGGAACTTGTCTTCGATCTGCTCCAGTTCAGCCGCGCGCAGCAACTCAGGCAATGCAACCGCGCTGCTGGCATCGGCACGCAGCGCAAGCGTGCCGTCGGCAAAGACCACATCGTCCAGTTTGACCCGGGCAAAGCGCGAATCGGGCAAGGCCTGGGCCAGGCGCAGCAGCCGCGTGCGCAATTTGCCGCACACCCCATCCACCGCCGAGCCGATCGTGGCGACATGCGAGGAGCCGCCTTCGATGGGCGCGACAGGCAAGGTGGAGTCGCCGAGCTGGAAGGTCACCTGTTCCAGTGGCAGGCCCAGCGCTTCGGCAGCGATCATCGCCATCACTGTGTAGGTGCCGGTGCCGATGTCGCTGGCGGCACTGCTCACCACCAGTCGACCATCGGCATGCAATACCGCATGGGCGCGCGCAAACATCTGCATCGCATCCCATTGACCGGTGGCCATGCCCCAGCCGACCCACTCGCGGCCTTCCTTGCGCGCGCGCGGCTGCGGCGGGCGGTTTGCCCAGCCAAAGCGCTCTGCACCTTGCTGGTAACACGCGCGCAAGGCCTTGCTGGAAAACGGCTTGTCGTCGGCAGGATTGACCTCGGCGTAATTCTTCAAGCGCAGCGCCAGCGGATCGATGCCCACCTCGTAGGCCAACTCGTCCATCGCCACTTCCAGCGCATGCATGCCATGGGTCGCGCCGGGCGCGCGCATGTCCATCGGGCTGTACTGGTCCAGGCTGACCAGGTTGTAGCCCAAATGCACGTTGTCGCAGGCATATAGCTGCCCGCTCCAGTTGACCACGACCTCGACGTAGTCCTCGATGCGCGAGGTTTCGGCGATGGCCTCGTGCCAGATGGCACGCAAGCTGCCATCGCGGTCGGCGCCGAGCTTGAGCCGCTGCACGGTTTCCGGGCGGTGGCCGAAGGTGAACATCTGTTGCCGTGTCAGCACCACGCGCACCGAACGGTCCAGCAGGATCGAAGCCATCACCGCCAGCGGCAACTGATACTGCGGTCGCAGCCCGGAGCCGAAGGCACCGCCCACGTATGGATTGCGCACGGTGACCTTGCGCTTGCTCAGGCCGAATACATGCGAGACGTACCAACGGCTGTTCTGAGAGCCCTGGGTCTTGTCGTAGATGGTGAAGTGGCCGTCTTCCTCGCGGATCACGGTCGAGGCGAACAACTCCATCGGATTGTGGTGTTCCACGCCGCTGTAGTAGTCGGCCTGCACCTGGACAGCGGCATTGGCAAAGGCGGTGTCCGGCTCGCCCTTGTCCTTGGGCGGCGGCGAGAAACCGGCCTTCATGGCCTTGGGCTTGTGCGCACGGTCCAGGTTGGTCATCAGGTTGGTGTCGTGCGGATCCTGCAGCAGTTCCACTTCCACCAGGTGGGCCGCGTGGCGCGCCGCTTCAAAAGTGTCGGCCACCACCAGGGCGATCGGCTGGCCGCTGTACAGGATCTTGTTGTCGTACAGGGGCCGGAACGGCGAGCCGGCCGGTGCGGTCATGTCCTTGTAGAACACGTCCATGCCGCGCATATGCGGGCGGTTTTCATGGGTGACGATCTCCAGCACGCCGGGCACCGCACGCGCGGCAGCAAGATGGAAGGCGACGATCTCGCCCTTGGCGATGCTGCTGTTGACCACCACGCCATAGGCGAGGTCCGGCACCGGCCACTCGGCGGCATAGCGCGCCTGGCCGGTGACTTTCGCACGTCCGTCGATACGCGGCACAGCGGTGCCGGTAGGGCGAAAGCCGGTGCCTGGATCGGCGACCGGTGGCGTCAATTGGCGGTTGGATAGATCCGTGCTGCGTGCGTTCATGGGGATTCCTCCAGCGCAGTGGTGCGCCCGCGGTTGTCGGTGGTGCCCTCGCGCGCGACCTCCAGTGCGCGCACGATGGCGCGGCGTGCCAACGGCAGCTTGAAGGCGTTTTCGCCCTGCGCCTGTGCGCCTTGCAGCAGGGCGTCTGCCAGACGCGCAAAAGTGTCCGCAGTGGCGGGCGACCCCACCAGCTGCGCTTCTGCGTCGGGATTGCGCCACGGCTTGTGCGCCCCCCCGCCGAGGGCAACGCGCACCTCGCCGATGCTGCCGTCGTCCTTCAGGTCGAGCGCGGCAGCCACCGACACCAGCGCAAACGCATACGACAGACGCTCGCGGATCTTCAGATAAGCGCTGTGCGCGACAAACCGCTGCGCGTCGGGCAGATCGATATGCACGATCAGTTCGTCCGGCGCCAGCGTGCTGTCCAGTTCCGGATGATCGCCAGGCAACCGATGAAAATCGGCAAATGCAATGTCGCGCTCGCCTTGCGGGCCCTGCACATGCACCACCGCGTCCAGCGCCGCCAGGGCCACGCACATATCCGACGGATGCGTGGCGATGCAGTGTGCGCTGGTGCCGAGGATGGCGTTGTATTTGGTCAACCCGCCAATGGCCGAACACCCGCTGCCCGGTGCACGCTTGTTGCAAGGTGTGGCGTGGTCGTAGAAGTACATGCAGCGCGTGCGTTGCAACAGGTTGCCGCCGTTGCTGGCCATGTTGCGGATCTGCGGCGAGGCGCCGGCCAGGATCGCCGCGCTCAGCAACGGGTAGCGCGTTTCGACGTCCGGGTGATACGCAGTGTCGGCGTTGCGCGCGAGCGCGCCCAGGCGCACGCCGCCCTCCGGCAACGCGCTGATGCTGTCCAGCGGCAGGCGATTGATGTCGACTAGGCTGCTGGGTCGCATCAGTTGCAGCTTCATCAAATCGGTGAGGTTGGTGCCGCCGGCGATCAGCCGCACGGGCGCATCCGACGGTACCGGATGCGGGTCGTCGCCGCGCGATGCAATGGCAGCGAGCGCGGCATCCACGCTGTCCGGGCGTGCGTAGCTGAGCGGGATCATGCCGGCACCGTCCCGGGCGTCCACGGCGTGGCAGCGCTGTCGCTGCTGTCGCCGCGCTTGCCCATCACCTCCATCACCGCATCGGTGATCTGCGGATACGCACCGCAGCGGCACAGATTGCCGCTCATCAGTTCACGCACCTGGTCGCGGTCGTGCGCCTTGCCTTCCTTGAGCAGACCGACCGCCGAACACAACTGGCCCGGCGTGCAGTATCCGCACTGGAATGCATCGTGCGCGATGAAGGCGCGCTGCAGGGGATGCAGTTGCTCACCATCGGCCAGGCCTTCGACGGTGGTGATGTCGGCGCCGTCCTGCATGACCGCAAGCGTCAGGCAGCTATTGATGCGGCGGCCGTCGACCAGCACCGTGCATGCACCGCACTGGCCGTGATCGCAGCCCTTCTTGCTGCCGGTGAGATCGAGCCGGTCGCGCAGCAGATCGAGCAGGCTGACCCAGGCTTCCAGTTGCAACTGATAAGGCTGACCGTTGATGCGCAGGTTGACCGGGTAGGTCGGCGCAGCGGCGGCGGCCGGCGCCGTGTGATCGGCAATGGCGGGCGTGGCATTCATGCGAACCCCGTGGCGATGGCTGGGAGGAGGACCCTCACCTTGACCCTCGCAGGGTCAAGGTGCGGTGTAGGGACGGTGTAGATGTAGCGATGCTGCGATCGCGCTTGCGCGGACAAACAGCAGCGCTGTGGCGTTCGCTTGAGCGCATTGCAGTGTCGCGCGATGGGCGATCGGTTGCGCAACGCAGCGGCCTGCAGTGCAGGCAGGCATGCGTCGTGCGTCATCGTGGTGTCACCTGAATTGGCCAGGCTAGCCCGCCCAGCGCAAGGGGAGCGCGCACGATGAAAGCCACTGCCACCCGCGCGTGGACCCAGGTGTTCACGCAGCACGGATCGGTGCTGCGCGGTTTCTTTGTGCGCCGCGGCGCCAAGGAAGACGCCGAGGACCTGGTGCAGGAAACCTATCTCCGCCTGTTGCGTGCGCAGCAGGACCAGGGCGAGGGAATCGCCAACCCGGAAGCCTATCTGTACACGGTGGCGCTGAATCTTGCGCGCGAGCAGGCGGTGCGTCGCAAGCAGGCGCCGTTGCAGATCGAAGAAATGGAACAGTTTTCGCAGTTGCTGGCCGCCGGCGAGGATGTGGAAGATGCCGCGCACCGTCAGCAGCGCCAGCAACGTCTGCAGGCCTTGCTGGCGACCTTGCCGCAGCGCACCTGCGCGGTGCTGGTGATGCAGTACCGCGATGGACTCAGCTATAAGCAGATCGCCGAGCGCATGGGCGTGTCTGCGCACATGGTCAAAAAACATGTGGTGCGTGGGTTGTCGGCTTGCAGGCAGGCAGTTGCCGACAGCGGGGAGAGCTGGTGAGCACGCGCATTCTGGCCACCCGCAGCGCTGCCGGCGAAGCCGCGCACTGGCATGCACTGCACCGCATGCAGGCGCTGGATGCGCAGCAGCAAGCCAGCTTCATGCAATGGCTGACCGCATCGCCGCTGCATGTGCGCGAGTACATGGCCGTGCTGCGCGTCGCCGGCGAGCTGGGCGATGTCTTGCGTGGCATGGAGCTGGATGTGGAGGCCTTGCTCGAGGGCGATCGCCGCACGCGTGCGGCTGCAGCCTCGCCCAATGTGATCGCGTTGCCGTTGCCGTCCCGATTGCCGCAACCACGACCGCCTCGGCACGTGGCGCCTGCGGGCCGTCACGATGGCCAGCGCGGCGTGCGTGGACGTGGCTGGAGCCTGGGCCTGGCTGCGGCGTTGTGCGGCGTGGCGGTCTTGACCGGCTGGGCCTGGCCGCGCACCCAGACCTATGCCACCGCGCATGGCGAGCAGCGCCGTGTGCAACTGGCCGACCGCAGCGTGGTGCATCTGAATGCGCTCAGCAGCGTGCGTGCGACCATGACGCCGTGGAGCCGTCGCCTGCAATTGCTGCAGGGTCAGGCCAGCTTCGAAGTGGCCCGGGACCGCCGTCGGTTGCAGGTGTATGCCGGTTGCCTGCGTGTGGAAGATATCGGCACCACCTTCGATATCGCGTTGTATCGGCAGCAGGCACGCATCGAGGTCACCGAGGGGCGCGTGCACGTGTGGCGCGAAGACCGCAAGCGGCAGCCGATGCTGGCAAACCTGGGTGCCGGGCAGAGCGCACGGATCGACGCGGTGTCCGGCCGGGTCGAAGTGTCCAGCGAGGATGTCGCCGCGATGCATGCGTGGTGGCAGCGGCGCATCGTGTTCCGCGATGTGCCGCTGGCCACCGTGGCCGAGGATTTCAATCGGCTCAATCGCACCCGCCTGCTCATCGACGATGCCGCCGCCGGCGCGTTGCGGCTCACCGGCAACCTGCGCGGCGACGATGTCGCCTCGCTGCGCGCGTTTCTCGACGATCAACCCGACCTGCGCGTGGTCGATGCGCCGGGCGTTCTGCGCGTGAGCAGCACGCCAGCGCAGGGCGCCGCCGCGCGCTGACGACCGTAGCGTGAATGACACCTTCACTGCCAGGTGACGTCTCCGACATGGGCAGTGACGGTGGGCGGCATCGTGTGCGTGCCGCGCTCTGACATCAGCCATGACCCTTTGGCGACCGGCCGGCGTGCGCACGCGTGCAGATGCACCCGCATCGTGCAGGCAGCATGGTACGCCCGCTTGCATGTGCGCTACCGGCGCCCACGTGTCACAGAAAATTCATCAAAAAGCGGTGCCCGATCGTCGCTGTCGTCCCTCGTAGTCCGGGTACAACGCAGCATTCCCGCCTGTGCGTGGCGCTGCGCATTGCTTCCTCCCCTACTGGATTCCACGATGCGTCGTACGTTGGTTCTTTCGATTGCTCTCGCGTTGCATGCCGGTACTGCCGGTGCCCAGACCACGCCTGCGGCGGTGTCGGTCGATGCGATTCCCGCACAACCCCTGGCACGGGCACTCAATGCCTTGTCGCGTCAGACCGGCCTGCAATTCGTGTATGCGGCAGGCGTTGCGGGCAACCCGCAGACCCGTGCCACCACTGCCGGCATCGCACCAGAACAGGCGTTGCAGCAGTTGCTTGCCGGTACCGGCCTGCGCTATCGCTATCTGAACCCGACCACGGTGACCATCGAAACGGCGCAGGACCCGGCTGGCGCGCAGGCCCAGCTGTCCGCGACGTCGGCGGCCGTGGCGAATGCGCCAGTACCGCGCGCAGACGCACCGGTGCAGGAGCTGGACAGCATCCAGGTACTCGGCAGTTACGCCGGCAGCCTCAGCGCTGCGTTGCGCCAGAAACGCTACGCCGACAGCGTGGTGGATGTGATTGCCGCAGAAGACATCGGCAAGTTGCCGGCACAGAACGTGGCCGAGGCGCTGCAGCGCGTGCCCGGCGTGTCGATCGTGCGCGACCGCGGCGAAGGCGTGTACGTGCGCGTGCGCGGCCTGGGCCCGAATTTCCAGGTCACCACGCTCAACGGCCAGACCATGGCGGTCAACGAGAACGTGCGCACCTCCGGCCAGACCGGGCGGCAGTTCCGCTACGACACGCTGCCGGCCGAACTGGTCTCCGGGCTGGACGTGATCAAGAGCCCCACCGCCGACCTGGACGAAGGCGCCATCGGCGGCATCGTCAACGTGCGTACATTCCGCCCGCTGGAGCTGGGCAAGACACTGACCAACGTATCGCTGGAATCCAGCCAGGCCCAGCGCACCCAGGCTAACGATCCGCGCGTCTCCGGGCTGTTCAACTGGGTCAATGCCGAAGGCACCTTCGGCATGCTGATTTCCGGCGCGTATGCGCAACGTACGCTGCGCCAGGACCGCGTCAACGAGGTGAGCTGGGACTATTACCTCAACGGCGTGCCGGGTGTGCCCGGTGCCAATTATGTGCCGACCGGCCTGCGCCCGACGCTGGAACTGGAAGAGCGCGAGCGCACCGGCGTGGCGGCCTCGCTGCAATGGAAGCCCAGCGAGGCGTGGGAGACCAACCTGGATCTGCTCTACGCCAGGCAGACCGTGCATTACGACGAATACAGCATGGGCGTGGGCTTCGACAGCCTGGCCAAGCTGAGCAATCTGCGGGTGCAAAACGGCGGTATCACCGGCTTCGATTATCGCAACGGCCAGGTGCAGATCTCGCGCGAGACCTCCGGCATCACCGACGACAATCGCAGCGCACGCCTGTCCAGCACCTGGAGCGGCGACCAGTGGACGCTTGGCGCAGTGGCGTTCCACTCGCAGGCGCACAGCTACGACTCCGATCCGATCCGGCGCACCCGTCTGCGCAGCGGCACCAACCTGTCGATGCGCGTGGACATGCCGCAAGCCGACGGCGACAACGTACCGGACTGGAGCTTCACCAACGGCTTCGATCCGAGCAACCCGGCCACCGTGGCAGGGCGCCGGCTGGAATGGCGCGAGATCGATGCGCGCGACAAGGAAGACGCGCTGCAGTTCGATGCCAGGCGCACACTCGACGGCAGCTTCTTTCGCGACTTCAAGGTGGGCGCCAAGTACCGCCAGCGCTCGCGCACCTACGATCGCGCCGACCTGCTGCTCAACAGCATTGCCGGGGTACGTTTCCCGGGCAGCTATTTCACCGCGTTGCCGGTGGGCGACATGCTGTCGGACGCCAACGGCAAACTGCCGCGGCAATGGCTGGCGCCGATCGAATCCGCGTTCTGGGGCAATTGGCCGACCAGCGCCGATCTAAGCAACACGCCCAACAGCGCCGACCTGCAGAATTCCTACGAGGTGCAGGAAAAGATTGCCTCGGCGTACGCGATGAGCAACTTCGCCACCCAGCTGGCGGGCCGGGAACTGCGCGGTAATGTCGGCGCGCGCGTGGTGCGCACCGAGCAGGCCACCGATGGCCATGCCGATGTCAACGGCAGCGCACAGCCGGTGCATTTCGAGCGCAGCTATACCAATGTGCTGCCGTCGTTCAACGCGGCCTGGGATGTGCGCGAGGACATGGTGCTGCGGACTTCCGCGGCCAAGGTGATCACGCGCCCGGACCTCACCGATCTGTCGTCCAAGCTGACCTTCAATTCCAGTGGCGAACGCCTCACCGCCAGCGGCGGCAACCCTGCGCTGCAGCCGTTCGAGGCATGGCAGTACGACCTGACCTTCGAGTGGTACATCGACGGCACCTCGGCACTGACCGGAGGTCTGTTCTACAAGGATATCTCCAGCTTCATCCAGACCCAGATGTCCAACCTGGTCTACCAGGGCCAGACCTATCTGCTGTCGTCCAAGACCAACGGCAGCAAGGCGATGGTGCAAGGCGCGGAAGTGGCGTATCAGCAGGTCTTCAGCGGCCTGCCGTCGCCGCTGGACGGCCTGGGCATGCAGCTCAACTACACCTGGACCGACAGCAAGGCGACCTATCACGACGGCACCAGCAGCTTCACCGACAGCCTGGAAGGCGTGGCCAGGAACACCTACAACGCCGTGCTGTTCTACGAGAAGGGGCCGTTGATGGCGCGCGTCAGCTACAGCTGGAGCGACGACATCCTCAACGCGGTGGGCACCGCCAATGTGGCCACGCTCAACAGCGACCAGTTCGGCAGCCTGGATGCCAATGTCGCCTACAAGGTCAACGACACGCTGTCGGTGTTCGTCAACGCGATCAACCTCACTGGCGAAGTGCAGCGCCAGTTCGTTGGCGATCACCTGTTCGGCGGCTATACCGACTACGGCCGCACCTGGTCGCTGGGGTTACGCGCGCGGTTTTGAAAAGGGCTGGAGAGCTGACGAGCAGTTGTCAGCGACGTGCGGCGTGCATCGGAGGCGCTGCGCTTGCGGGTGACATGCCGCCACGGAGGCCTTGCGACGAGCGCAGCCGTCGTGATCGCCGATCCAGTTTGTTGGCGGCAGCCAATGCCGCCACCGGGCGCCTTGCCGCAAGGCGCCATCTGCAAGGGCCATGGCTTCGGCTATGGCGCTGTTGCCAGCCGCACATCGCTTCGTATCGCGGTGTGCAGCACCTGCATCACGTGTTGAGATCACTCATGTCATTACTGCTTCGTAGCTGTATCGGTTTTTTTGTCTTGATCGTGGCTGGCCTGGCTACGCCGGTCGCGCCTGCCGCCACCACGTCGGAGACGCTTGAGAAAGTCGTCATCCTCAAACGCCACGGCGTGCGTGCGGCGATGTCCAGCCCGGAGCAACTGGGTCGCTATTCCGCACGTCCCTGGCCACGCTTCGATGTGCCGGCCGGCCACCTGACCGCAAACGGTGCGCGTCTGGAGGCATTATTCGGTGCCTATTACCGCGCCCGTTATACGCCGTTGGGTCTGTTCGATGACGATGGCTGCGCCAATGTCTACTACTGGGCCAATCGCACCCAGCGCACCATCGCCTCGGCGCGTGCGTTGGCAAGTACGCTCACCCCGGGGTGCACGAACACGGTGCACCACGTGGCCGATGACGCGTCCGATCCACTGTTCGACGGCGCGCCGGCATTGCGACAACCCGCTGCGGCGGCATTGATGCGCGCGGCCATCGCCGGCCGCGTCGGCGGCGATGTGGTCGCCTGGAATGCGGCGCAACGCGATGCGATCGACAGCTTGCAGCAACTGTTGCTGCAATGCGCGCAGCGGCCGTGCCCGACCCAGGCCGGTGCCGGCAAGCAACGCCTGGATGCGGTGCCCGCAGGCATGGGCGCTGCCCACGACGGAATCGCCGGTGTCGAAGGCCCGGCACCGGCAGCTTCCGGCATCAGCGAAAGCCTGTTGATGGGCTGGGCCGACGGCCAGGACTTTGCCGCGTTGGGATGGCAAGGCGTGGACGAAGCCAGTCTGCTGCGCGCGTTCGCCCCGCATCAGGCCGAGTTCGCGCTGCGCCTGCGTGCGCCGACGGTTGCGCGCATGGCCAGTACGCCGTTGGCGGCGCGGCTGCTGGCGACGCTGCAGCAAGGCAGTGTTACCAGTGGCAATCGCAATCCACCGCAGGCCACGCCGATCGGTGGCGATGCACGGCTGGTGGTGCTGTCCGGTCACGACGGCACGCTGACCTTGCTGGCCGGCATGTTCGATCTGCATTGGCAATTGCCCGGTTACCAACCCGACCAGACCGTGCCTGGCGGCGCCTTGGTATTCGAGCGCTGGCGGCGTGCCGATGGGCTGCGCGTGATCCGCCTGCGCTACACCGCGCAGACGCTGGCGCAACTGCGCGAACGCCGTGCACTGACACCGCAGGCGCCGCCGCCGTCATCGCCAGTGTTCATTCCCGGCTGCAGCAGCGCCACCCCGGAGTACGACTGCCCGCTGCCAACCTTGGCGACATTGATCTACGCCGCGATCGACCCGCATTACCTGAGCGAATGACGCCGCGCGCGCCGGCCGCGACCGGCGCGTGTGGTTGCATCGGCGCATCGGCGCCGTTTCCCTGGCCACCGTGCCAGCCGCTGTTTCTCATCACTGCAAGAGGCGATTTATGCTCCACCAGCGACGTACTCTCGTCAGTCTCGCAATCACTCTGAGAGCAACTACCAAAACTACTGCGCGTTCGCCAGGCGGGCGCGGCCGGTGCTCGGAATCCTCATGTACCACTCGTACACTGCGGTTCCTCCGCGCCGTCCGCACCCACCTGACAACCGCTCGCTACGTTTTGTTAGCTGCTCTCACACTTGCCTGCGCAGGCGTCGCCCAGGCGCAAACGGACGTCGGCGTACTCAACGTACTGACCTACAACGTCGCCGGCCTGCCCGAAGGCCTGTCCAGCGGAACGCCGGCCACCAACACCGCACTGCTCGCACCGAAACTGGCGCCTTACGGGCTGGTCAACGTGCAGGAAGACTTCAACTACCACGCCACGCTGTACGCCGGCGACGCGCATCCCTACCGCACTGCCACCAGTGGCGGTGCCGCGTTCGGCGACGGGCTCAACACGCTCAGCAACTATCCCTTCAACGACTTCACCCGGGTCAAGTGGAACCAGTGCAACGGCACCGACTGCCTGACCCCGAAGGGTTTCAGTTACATGCGCGTGCGCCTGGCCGACGGCGTGTTGCTGGACGTCTACAACGCGCACCCCAATGCCGGGGTCGAAGCGGGCGACCTGTCTGCACGTCGCGCCAATATCGGCCAGCTCTCGCAGTTCATCCAGACCTGGTCGGCCGGCAATGCGGTGCTGGTGATGATGGATTCCAATACGCGCTACACCCGCAGCGACGACAACATCCGCGAGTTGATCGCCTCCAACGGTTTGACCGATCCGTGGGTGGAGCTGATCAAGGGCGCAGCACCGGCGGCCGGCGCCGCACCGCTGTTGTGCGGCACGCCGCCGACCAATAGCTGCGAAGTGGTCGACAAGATCCTGTACCGCGACGCGCCGCAATTGACCCTGGTGGCCAACCGTTACCAGCTCGATGGCGGCGGCTTCTATGACAGCGCCGGCAAGCCGCTGTCCGACCACTACCCGCTGCATGCGCAATTCGGATGGGCCGTGGGCGACCGATTGCGCACCAGCGACCAGTTCGGTGGTCCGCATGGCGTTCCGTTCAACGATCTGGCCGGCGACCCTGGCGTGCGTCCGCTCAGTGGCGTGACCCTGCGCGGCGGTGCGCGCCTGGATGGCGTCGGCGTGATCCTGGACAGCGGCAAGCTGCTCGCGCATGGCGGCAGCGGCGGGCAGGCGACCACACTGTCGCTGGGGGCCAACGAAACGCTGTCCTCGGCCACCTTCACCGTGGGCAAGTACAACGACCGCACCCGCCTGTTCTCGCTGAGCCTGCGCACCAACAAAGGCCGCAGCGTGCAGGTGGGCAGCCCGACCAGCGAGAGCTACACGCTGACCGCTCCCAGCGGCTGGCATATCGCCGGTTTCACCGGCCGCGCGGGTGAGGAGATCGACAAGCTGGGGGTGGTGTATGCGAAGGACTGAGGGCATTGCGGACTAGCAGCCACTCAGACCCCTCGCAGTCTGCGGCGTGAGTTGCAAAGCAGCGACGCACGGCCATGGATGGCCTCTCTGCTAAAACGGCAATCCACGCAGCATTGAATCTGGCGGCGCGTTGAAACATCCGTGCAGCCGCCACGTTGTGCGGATCAGAACGTAGGTATCCTGCGCAATTGCTGATGCTCCGCGATAATTCGTCGGCGGGGCGACGCAATGCATCAACCGTAATGCCCGCGGGGTTCGTGCACATGCGTATCGGCACGCAAGCGCACCCGTGGACGCAACCATTGGGCAAACTCCGCTTCGCTCCATGCGCCATCGGCCAATCCCATCATGGCGACATACTTCTCTTCCTGCGAGGCCATGAGCTCGGCACCATTGAGCACGAGAAAAACGCGGTAGCAGACATGGGCGGTACGCTTGTTGCCATCTACAAACGGGTGATTGCGTGCCAGCCCGTAGGCAAGGCTGGCAGTCAACTGCACCAGATCGGGCGGGGGATCGCCATAAGAAAACAGCTGCTGTGGACGGGCCAGCGCCGAGTCCAGCAAGGCCTCATCGCGGATGCCAGCAGCGCCACCGTGTTCGCTCAATTGACGTTCGTGGATGGCCAGAGCAAGCACGCGCGTGATCCACACGACCATGCGCGTGTTCATTTGGCCAGCTTGTTCAGCACCTGACGGTCCTCGCGCATCACCTGCTCGGCCACATCCATCTGCGCGGCCAGGGTCGGGTCGAATGCGGTCAGCTTGATGCCGTCGGGCGTTTCCAGTGCATAGAGTTCGTCGCCCTTGCCCAGGCGCAGGCGGGCGAGCAGTTCCTTGGGCAGGATGACGCCAGCGGAATTGCCGATGGAGGTGATCTTGAGCTTCATGGTCGACGCCTTCGTTAGTACGTAAGTTATAACTCCGTCTCCAGCCGATCACAAGCCCGTCCTGGCTGAAGCGGCTCAGCAACCTGCATGGGCCGATCTCGCCTGCTGCGACCGACAGGTGTACAAATGTACACCTTGTCCCGGCCGGCCGTTGCACTCCCATGGAATCTCTCTCCCCCAAGCGTCAGGCGGTGCTGGCTTTCCTGCAGGAACAGGCCCGTGCAGGGGTATCTCCCAGCCTGGCCGAGATTGCGCAGGCGTTCGGGTTCGCCTCGCGCAATGCCGCGCAGAAGCACGTGCAGGGGCTGGCCGAGGCCGGGTTGATCGAGCTGCTGCCCAATCAGAAGCGTGGCATCCGCATGCCGGGCGGGGCCGCGCGCGATGCCTTGCTGGCCTTGCCGGTGCTGGGCCGGGTGGCGGCCGGTGTGCCGATCGGGGCGGATATCGGCCTGGACCGGCAGTTGTGGCTGGACCGTACGCTGTTCTCGTTGCGCCCGGACTATCTGCTGCAGGTGCAAGGCGATTCGATGATCGACGACGGCATCCTGGACGGCGATCTGGTCGGCGTGCATCGAAGCAGCGAGGCGCGCGATGGGCAGATCGTGGTGGCGCGGGTGGATGGCGAAATCACCATCAAGCGGCTGGAGCGCGGTGCCGAACGCATCCGCCTGTTGCCGCGCAACCGCGCGCACGCGCCGATCGTAGTGGCGGCCGATGCCGACTTCGCGATCGAAGGACTGTACTGCGGTCTGATCCGGCAGGGTTGAGATGAGCCAGGAGCCCGCGCGCATCAGGCAGGACGGCAACGCGGCAGTCGCCCTGCCGCTGGACGCCCTGCTGGCCGCACGCACGGTGTGGCGCGCGGGTCGTGGCACCGCCATCGCCCATGGCGGCGAATCCACCGGGCATGCGGCACTGGATGCGCTGCTGCCCGATGCCGGCTGGCCGCGGCGTGCGCTCACCGAGTTGCTGTTGCCCGCCCATGGCATCGGCGAAATCGCCTTGTTGCTGCCCACGTTGGCGCGGATGACCGGCGCCAGCAGCCGGGTGGTGCTGGTGGCACCGCCCTTCATCCCGTACGCACCGGCCTGGCAGGCGGGCGGGGTGGTGCTGGAACATCTGGAAGTGGTGCAGTCCGAGCCGCGCGACGCCCTGTGGGCATTCGAACAGTGCCTGCGCAGCGGCGCCTGCGCCGCAGTGCTGGGGTGGCCGCAAACCGGCGATGCGCGCGCCTTGCGGCGGCTGCAGGTGGCGGCCGACAGCGGCAATTGCTGCGCGTTCGCGTTGCGCGATCGTCGGCATGCGGTCAATGCATCGCCGGCGGCCTTGCGGCTGGAATTCCTGCCCGAGCGCGATGCATGGCAGGTGCGCAAGTGCCGCGGCGGCCAGGTGCCTTCGCAGCCGTTGCGGCTGGCGCATTGAGCCGCGCGCATGTTGTGGGCCTGCATCTTATTGCCGCAGCTGGCACTGGACGCCGTTCTACGGCGGCTTGAAGAGCCGGACGCGCCGCTGGTGCTGGTGCAGGGGCCGGCGCAACTGCGCAGCCTGCACTCGGCCAATCCTGCCGCTGCCGCTGCGGGCTTGAAACCGGGCATGCGCCTGTCTGCGGCGCACGCCCTGATGGCACAGGTGCGCACGGTCGATTACGACGCGCAGAACGAAGCGCGTACCCAACGATTTCTTGCGGCCTGGGCGTACCGGCACAGTTCGTTGGTGAGCCAGCAATGGTCGCGCGCCATCGTGCTGGAGGCCGGTGCGAGTTTTCGTCTGTTCGGTCCGTGGCCGCGTTTCGAGCGACGCCTGCGCGACGAGTTGCAGTCATTGGGTTTCCAGCACCGGCTTGCACTGGCGCCCACCCCACGCGCGGCGCGCGTATTGGCCGGGCTGCGCGATGGCATGGTGCTGACCCAGATGCCGGCCTTGCACAGCACCCTGGACAAGGTGCCGGTGCGCCGGGCCGCCTTGCCGGGCGATGCCGGCGAGCGTCTGCAGCACATGGGCGTGCGCACGCTTGCTGCGGTACGCGGCTTGCCGCGCGACGGGCTGCAGCGGCGCTTCGGTGCGGGCCTGCTCGATCATCTGGACCGCCTCTACGGCAGCGTCGATGACACGCTGGAGTGCTACGCACCCCCGGACCACTTCGACCAACGCGTGGAGCTGGGCTACGAGGTGGAAACCCATC
The DNA here is from genome assembly GCF_001010415.1 of Xanthomonas pisi DSM 18956. Classification (GTDB taxonomy): domain Bacteria; phylum Pseudomonadota; class Gammaproteobacteria; order Xanthomonadales; family Xanthomonadaceae; genus Xanthomonas; species Xanthomonas pisi. Next base: position 16,024 of record NZ_JPLE01000016.1, on the reverse strand, counting down.
CGGCCCTGCTGTTCCCGCTGCGCCGGTTGATCGGCGATCTGTGCACGTATCTGTCCATCCGCGATGGCGGCGTGCAACGTTTTTTGCTGCGTCTGGAGCACGAACAAGGCGTCACCGATGTCGAGATCGGCCTGCTGACGCCGGAGCGTGCGCCCACGTTGTTGTTCGAGCTGGCCCGTAACCGGCTGGAGCGGGCGGAAATTCCGCGGCCGGTGGTGGCGATGCGGCTGTTGGCGCGCCAGCTGCCACCGTTCGTGCCGGCGATGCGCGACTTGTTCGACCAGCGTGCGCAGCAGTCGGTGGACTGGCCGCAACTGCGCGAGCGGCTGCGTGCGCGCCTGGGCGATGAGGCGGTGTACCGCGTGCTGCCGGCCGACGACCCGCGCCCGGAACGCGCCTGGCGTCGCGCCATCGGCGATGCAGTGCGCGAAGCCGCAGCGCCGCCACGCCCGCCGCGGCCCACCTGGTTGCTGCCGCAGCCGGTGCCTTTGCACGATCCGCATCTGCGCATCGTCTCCGGTCCCGAACGGCTGGAAAGCGGTTGGTGGGACGACGACGAGGCGCGACGCGATTACTACGTGGTGGAAACCGCACGCGGCCGGCGCGGCTGGGCGTTCGCCGCCCCCGGCCGTGTGGATGGCTGGATGCTGCATGGGTGGTTTGCGTGATCCGGCGGATGCCACTGCCGGAGTGGGGCGTGGGGTGCCTGGCCGGTCATCGCAGCGCTGCCGCAAGCGGCCGATGCCATGATGCGAAGGGGCTGCTGCAACCGGGCGATCTGCCGCGCATTGCAAAGACGGCGCGGTGGCAGCGCGTTGTTGCAGGGATGCGCCCATGAGCTGGGACGACGCTGTCGATGGCGTGGACCGCGACACGCCGGGCGGGCGCATGCCGCGCGGCTGGAATGTGGCGGCACGGCTGCGCGCGGCCAACGACGACATCGTCCATGCGCAGCACGCCGGCGGCCTGCCTGGCTATGCCGAGCTGCATTGCCTGTCGGACTTTTCGTTTCTGCGTGGCGCCTCCAGTGCCGAGCAGTTGTTCGCGCGCGCGCAACACTGCGGCTACAGCGCCCTGGCGATCACTGACGAGTGCTCGCTGGCCGGCATCGTGCGTGGCCTGGAAGCCTCCCGCGCCACCGGCGTGCGGCTGATCGTCGGCAGTGAATTCACCCTCGTCGACGGCACCCGCTTTGTGCTGCTGGTGGAAAACGCGCACGGCTATCCGCAGTTGTGCGCGCTGATCACCACCGCGCGGCGTGCGGCAGGCAAGGGCGCGTATCGGCTCGGGCGTGCCGAGGTCCAGGCGCAGTTTCGCGATGTCGTCCCCGGTGTGTTCGCGCTGTGGTTGCCCGGTGCGCAGCCGCAGGCCGAGCAGGGCGCCTGGCTGCAGCAGGTGTTCGGCGAGCGTGCATTCCTGGCGGTGGAACTGCATCGCGAACAGGACGACGCAGCGCGTCTGCTTGCCTTGCAACTGTTGGCGCAGCAACTGGGCATGACCGCTCTGGCCAGTGGCGATGTGCACATGGCGCAGCGTCGCGAGCGCATCGTGCAGGACACCTTGACCGCCATCCGCCACACCACCCCGCTGGCCGAGTGCGGCGCGCATCTGTTCCGCAATGGCGAGCGCCACCTGCGCACGCGACGCGCCCTGGGCAATATCTATCCGCAGGCGCTGCTGCAGGCCACGGTGGACCTGGCGCAGCGCTGCAGCTTCGATATTTCCAGGCTTGAATACACCTATCCGCGCGAACTGGTGCCGGAAGGGCATACGCCGGCAAGTTATCTGCGAGAACTCACCGAGGAGGGGATGCGTGAGCGGTGGCCGGATGGAACGCCGGCAAAGGTGCGCGCCGACATCGAGAAGGAATTGGCGCTGATTGCGCATAAGAACTACGAAGCCTTCTTTCTCACCGTGCAGGACGTGGTGCGGTTCGCAAAGTCGAAGGAAATCCTCTGCCAGGGCCGTGGCTCATCGGCCAACTCGGCGGTGTGTTATGCGTTGGGCATCACCGCGGTCAACCCGGATGAAACGCGTCTGTTGATGGCACGCTTCCTGTCCGAAAAACGCGACGAGCCCCCGGACATCGACGTCGATTTCGAACACGAACGCCGCGAGGAAGTGCTGCAGTACGTCTACAACAAGTACGGCCGCGAACGCGCTGCATTGGCGGCCACCGTGATCTGCTACCGCGGCAAGAGTGCCGTGCGCGATGTGGCCAAGGCGTTCGGCCTGCCGCCGGACCAGATCGCGTTGCTGGCCAATTGCTACGGCTGGGGCAATGGCGACACCCCGATGGAGCAGCGTATCGAAGAAGCCGGGTTCGATCTGACAAACCCGCTGATCAACAAGATTCTTGCGGTCACCGAGCACCTGCGCGATCACCCGCGCCATCTGTCGCAGCATGTCGGCGGTTTCGTCATCTCCGACGAACCCTTGTCGCTGCTGGTGCCGGTGGAAAACGCCGCCATGGCCGACCGCACCATCATCCAGTGGGACAAGGACGATCTGGAAACGATGAAGCTGCTCAAGGTCGATTGCCTGGCACTGGGCATGCTGACCTGCATCCGCAAGACGCTGGAGCTGGTGCGCGGCCACCGCGGGCGCGATTACAGCATTGCCACGCTGCCAGGCAATGACGAGCCGACCTACAAGATGATCCAGCGCGCCGACACGGTCGGCGTGTTCCAGATTGAATCGCGCGCGCAGATGGCGATGTTGCCGCGGCTCAAGCCTGCGGTGTTCTACGACCTGGTGATCGAAGTGGCGATCGTGCGCCCCGGCCCGATCCAGGGCGATATGGTGCACCCGTATCTGCGCCGGCGGCAGGGGCGCGAGGACGTGAACTATCCCTCACCGGAGGTGGAGGACATTCTCAAGCCGACGCTTGGAGTTCCGCTATTCCAGGAACAGGTGATGGAGCTGCTGATGCACGCTGCCGATTACACCGAGAGCGAAGCGGACAATCTGCGCCGCTCGATGGCCGCCTGGCGGCGCGGCGGCGACATGGAACAGCACCGCGCGCGGGTGCGCGAGCGCATGCAGGGCAAAGGCTACGCCTCCACCTTCATCGACCAGATCTTCGAACAGATCAAGGGCTTCGGTTCCTACGGGTTTCCGCAGAGCCATGCCGCCTCGTTCGCCAAGCTCGTCTATGCCAGCTGCTGGCTCAAGCGCCACGAGCCGGCTGCTTTCGCCTGCGGGTTGCTCAATGCGCAGCCGATGGGGTTCTACTCGGCCAGCCAGATCGTGCAGGACGCGCGTCGCGGCAGCCCCGAGCGCGCGCGCGTGGAGGTGTTGCCGGTGGATGTGTTGCACAGCGCATGGGACAACACCCTGGTCGGTGGACGGCCGTGGTGTAGCGAGGCAGACCCTGGCGAACAACCGGCAATCCGGCTGGGCATGCGCCAGATCAGTGGCTTGTCGAAAACGATGGCCATCCGCATCGTCGCCGCCCGCACGCAACGCGCCTTCACCGACATCGGCGACCTGTGCCTGCGCGCCGCACTCGACGAAAAGGCGCGCCTGGCCTTGGCCGAGGCCGGCGCCTTGCAAGGCCTGGTCGGCAACCGCAATGCCGCGCGCTGGGCGATGGCCGGCGTGGAAGCGCGCCGGCCCTTGTTGCCCGGTAGCCCGGAAGAGCGTGCGGTGGAATTCGAGGCGCCGCGGATGGGCGAAGAGATCCTGGCCGACTATCGGTCGGTGGGGCTGAGCCTGCGCCAGCATCCGATGGCGCTGCTGCGCCCGCAGATGCGCCAGCGACGCATCCTGGGCCTGCGCGACCTGCAGGGCCGCCGCCACGGCAGCGGCGTGCATGTGGCCGGGCTGGTCACCCAGCGCCAGCGCCCGGCCACTGCCAAGGGCACCATCTTCGTCACCCTGGAGGACGAACACGGCATGATCAACGTCATCGTCTGGTCGCATCTGGTGCTGCGCCGACGCCGCGCATTGCTCGAATCGCGCCTGCTCGCCGTACGTGGCCGCTGGGAGCGTGTGGACGACGTGGAGCATCTGATCGCCGGCGACGTGTACGACCTCAGCGATCTGCTCGGCGAGATGCAGCTGCCGTCGCGCGACTTCCATTGAGGCAGGGCGGTGGAGGCCGCATGTGGCGTGACCACGGCCGACGCTGTTCGCTGCAAGCGCCGCAACGTGCAGGTGGTGCGATGTGTTCCAGTTGCTCGCCCATCCGAGCTGACCGCCAGGTGGTGCCAGGGCCGAACGAGGTGGGCGCCGGCGCGCAATCGCAGTACCTGCGCCGCTCGGTCGGGTGTCGCCGCCTGCCAGCGACACGTCGCAAGCGCCGGTAACGCCGGGCAGGAGTGGCGAGGTTGCCGTAGACACTGCTCCGGGCTCGGCCCGGCAGCGGTCATCGCCGCGGAACCGGCCCGTGTTACACCAGGGAGAACGGGCCGCCTGGCCGGACCGAAACCGGTGGCAACCGACTGTGCGCCGGCGGCAGGCGCAGTGTTCGGGATCGGCGGCATCGGACGTACACTTCGTGGCTTGCGCGCCGTCCGCACCCGGCCGACCCGCACTGCCGTTGTCAGCCACACTCATCACCATTGACCTGCGAGGCGATCATGAAGTTGGAGGCGTTGTTCGACCAGTTGCACACCTTGCCCACCGTGCCCAAGGTGGCGCAGGAACTGATTGCCCAGTTCGACAATCCCGATACCAACATCGATGTGTTGGCGCACACCATCGAGCGCGATCCGGTGATCGCTGCCAAGGTGTTGCGCCTGGCCAATTCGGCGCGTTTCCACGGCTTGCGCGATTCCACCAGTGTGGAAGACGCCGCGATGCGCCTGGGCTTCAACACGCTGCGCACCCTGGTGCTGGCTTCGGCAATGACCGGTGCGTTCCGCGCCGGCCCCGGCTTCGATCTGAAGTCCTTCTGGCGCCATAGTTTCGAGGTGGCCGGCATCTGCCGCCTGCTGGCGCGCCAGCACGGCCTGGATCCGGAAACCGCCTTCACCTGCGGCATGATGCACAACATCGGCGAGCTGCTGATCCAGTCCGGCGCACCGGATTACGCCAGCCGCATCAATCACGACACTTCATCGGCCGGCCACGCCGCCGAGGAAACCCTGCAACTGGGATTCGGTTACCCCGAAGTTGGCGCCGAGCTGGCGCGGCGCTGGCAACTGCCGGCGGTGATCCAGGAAGCCATCGCCTACCAGGTTCGCCCGGCCGCCGCGCCCGACGGTGCACGGATGCCGCTGCTGGTCGCCCAGGCAGTGCAGGTCTCCGATGCGCTGCACGCGCACGGCGGTGCCACCCCGCAGGCATTGGACGCGCTGCGCGGACCGCTGATGGACGGCGTCGACCTGGAGGGTTTGTTCGCAACCTTGCCCGACGTCATCGAGGCCGATCGCGCGTTTGCCGAACTGCTGCACTGAGGTCTGGGCCTTGCTGATCAACCCACGCACCGCGTCGCATCGGCCGGTGCCGTGCCTAGCTGGTTATCCAGCCTGATTCCGGTGCAGGTGCATCGGATCTTCAGTTCGCTGTCGCGCGCACCGCAGGCCTGACGGTTCTTTTGCCAGGTGAGATGTCGCCAGAACTTTCTGTGGCTACAACTTGCTGCTAATTTTGCGATCTGACCATCGTGAACATGGATAACGTAATGCGGACATGGATCGTTTCTGTCGCCCTGGCGCTTGTATTGTCGACGGGCAACGCTGCTGCGCAGGTGGATGTTGGCGCCTTCATTAAGAAGGACAAGTTCACCGAGATCAAAATCTCGCCCGGCGGCGAGTATTTCGCTGCAACCGTACCGATGGACGACAAGACCGCGCTTGCCATCATGCGCCGTGCGGACAATGGGCTCAGTGCGACCTTCATGCTGGGCAAGAACACCTATGTGAGCGAATTCGCATGGGTCAGCGATACCCGCGTGGTGATCGGCATTGCCGAAAAGTTCGGTCTGCTCGACAAACCACAGCCGACCGGTGAGCTCTACGCCATCAATGCCGATGGCTCCGGCGTCGAACTCCTGGTGGGCTATCGCGCCAAGGGCAGCGGTCTGGGCACAAACATCAAGGTCAAGAAGACAGAGGCAGTGGCAGCGTATCTGACCGATACGTTGCCGAACGACGACCGCAACGTCGTCGTGAGTATCTGGCCGTTCTCCAGCAACGAGCCGTATACCCGCGCGGAGAAGCTGGATGTCCTCAGCGGCCACCGCCTCCCACTGGCGCGGGCGCCGGTCCAGCGCGCCACCTTCACCACCGATCACCAGGGAGAAGTGCGTTTTGCGTTGGGTGCAGGCGCCGACAATGTCAACAAGCTCTACCACCGCAGCGGCGCGGGTACCAACTGGACCCTGATCAACGATGAGGGCGCCAGCGGACATATCGAAACGCCCATCGGGTTTTCGCAGGACGACCGGATCGCCTATCTGCGTGTGCAAAGCACCGCCGGGCCGGATGCGATCGTGGCCTGGGATATCGCAGCCAATCGTCGCGAGCAGGTGCTTCGCGATGCGGTCGCCGATCCGTTGGAGATCATCTATCGCAACGGGACCTCGGTGCCGGTGGGAGCGATCTTCATGGCGGATCGGCCACGCAGCCGCTTCTTTGACGAGCAAGGCAGCGAAGCACGCATCTACCACAGCCTGGAAGCGGCGTTTGCAGGCAACGCAGTGCGTGTGAACTCCGGTACCCGTGATGGCCGCTACATCATGCTGCAAACCTATGCCGGCAATAATCCCGGCGACTTCTATGTGTTCGACACCCAGGAGAAGAAGGCGCAGCACATCATCAGTCGCCGTGAGTGGTTCGACCCCGATCGTATGGCCGATGTGCAGCCGATTGCATTGCAGGCCCGCGACGGGTTGCCGCTACACGGTTATCTCACCGTTCCACGCGGCAGCGCTGGCAAGAACCTGCCGATGGTCGTCCTGCCGCATGGCGGGCCGTTCGGCATCTTCGATGCGTGGCAGTTCGATGACGATGCGCAATTGCTGGCGCAGGCCGGGTACGCGGTGTTGCAGGTCAACTTCCGCGGCTCCGGAAACTATGGGCGCGCCTTTGAGCAAGCTGGCATTCGCCAGTGGGGCGGCACCATGCAGGACGATGTCACCGACGCCACGCGCTGGGCAATTGCGCAGGGCTATGCCGACGCACGCCGCATCTGCATTTTCGGTGCAAGTTACGGCGCCTATGCAGCCTTGATGGGAGCGGCCAAGGAGCCGGATCTGTATGCGTGCGCAGCCGGTTATGTGGGTGTCTACGATCTGCCGATGATGTACAGCCGCGGCGACATTCAGCAAGCCCGCTCCGGTGAGCATTTTCTGAAGGAGTGGCTGGGTGATCCGGCATCGCTGGCGGCACGCTCACCGGTCAACCTGGCCGGGAAGATCAAGGTGCCTGTGTTTCTGGCCGCCGGCGGAGAGGATCAGCGGGCGCCGATCCAGCACAGCAAGCGGATGCAGGCCGCCCTTGCAGCGGCTGGGGTACCGGTGCAGACGCTCTACTACGACACCGAGGGCCACGGTTTCTACACCGAACCGCATCGGCGTGCCTTCTACACCCAATTGCTGGATTTTCTCTCGACCACGCTGGGTGGCGCCAAAGCCAAGTAACCTGACAGCGCCACTCTCACGGTGTCAGCGGGCTTGGTGCCAACCCACCCGCCATAGTGGGCACACTGTCACGCCGCGCCGCAGCTGGACTCGGGTCGGCCCAGGCGCTAGCGTGGTACGGATTTTTTGCCCACAGGGGAATGCCCAATGAGCCATGACGCGCAACCGCGCCAGCTCACCTTCCGCGCCGTCGTGCTGGCCATCGTGCTGGCGGTGGTGCTTTCGGCCGCCAACGCTTACCTCGGCCTGTTCGCCGGTTTGACCATCGCCACCGCCATCCCGGCGGCAGTGGTGTCGATGGGGGTGCTGCGCCTGCTCGGCGGCGGCACCATCCTGGAGAACAACATCGTCCAGACCGGCGCCTCGGCCGGTTCGTCGATCGCAGCCGGGGTGATCTTCACCATCCCCGCGTTGGTGATCATGGGCTACTGGCCGGACTTCAAATACTGGTGGGTGCTGGGCATCGCCGGCATGGGTGGCTTGCTCGGGGTGCTGTTCTCGGTGCCGTTGCGGCGTTCGATGATCGTCGAAGACCCGCTGCCCTTCCCCGAAGGCAAGGCGGCGGCCGAGGTGCTCAAGGCCGGTGAAAACCCCGGCCCGGGCCTGAAGATCCTGGCCGCCTCCGGCGCCATCGGCGCGCTGGTCAAGCTCGCCGCCGCCAGCGGTTTGCGCGTGATTCCGGACACCTGGGCGCAGGCCACCTACCTGGGCAGCAGCCGTCTGGTCGGCTACATCGGCACCAACCTGTCGCCGGCGTTGCTGGGGGTGGGCTACATCGTCGGCTTGAACGTCGGCATCGTGGTGTTGTCCGGTTCCATCCTGTCCTGGCATATCGCCATCCCGCTGTACCAGCAGTTCTTCATGGGCTCGGACCCGGCGCTGGCGCAGAGCCTGGTCGGTGCGCCGGCAGCCGATGCGGCCTTCGGCATCTGGGGCGCGAAGATCCGTTACCTGGGGGTCGGCGCGATGCTGATCGGCGGCGTATGGACCTTGTTCTCGCTGCGCAAATCGCTGTTCTCCGGCGTCAGGAGCGGCTTTGCCGCCGCGCGCAAGAGCGGTGGCGGTGTGGTCGCCGAGACCGAGCGCGACCTGCCGATGAAGTGGATGCTGGTGGCGCTGGTGCTGTGCACCTTGCCGCTGCTGGGCCTGTATCAAGCCATCGTGCAGCAGTGGCACGTGTCGATCCCGATGACCATCATCATGATCGTGGCCGGCTTTCTGTTCGTGTCGGTGTCCGGCTATCTGGCCGGCTTGATCGGTTCGTCCAACAACCCGGTGTCGGGCATCACCATCTCCACCATCTTGTTCGCCTCGGCGGTGCTGGTGTTGCTGCTGGGTAAGGACGGTCTGGTGCCGGTCGGCATCGGCGCGGCGCCGTTGGGTGCGGTGGCGGCGATCATGATCGGCGCGGTGGTGTGCTGCGCGGCGGCGGTGGGCGGCGACAACCTGCAGGATCTCAAGGCCGGTTATCTGGTCGGCGCCACGCCGTGGAAGCAGCAGCTGATGCTGGGTATCGGCGCGTTCTCGTGCGCGTTGATCATGGCGCCGGTGTTGAACCTGCTGGCCCAGGCCTACGGCATCGGCCCGGCCACCCCGCAGCATCCCAACTCGCTGGGCGCGCCGCAGGCCACCTTGATGGCGTCGGTGGCCAAGGGCCTGTTCGGCGGCCAGCTGCCGTGGACCATGATCGCCATCGGGGCGGTGGTGGGTGCGGCGATCATCGCGCTGGACGAATGGCTGAAGGCCACCGGCAAGCGCTTCCGCGTGCCGGTGCTGGCCGCGGCGATCGGTATCTACCTGCCGCTGGAGCTGATGGTGCCGATCTTCCTCGGCGGCCTGATCGCGCACCTGGTGGAGCGCTTCCACAACATCCGCGCCGACGACGAAGATGGCCGCGACCGTGTGCATCGCCCGGGCGTGCTGTTCGCCGCCGGCCTGATCACCGGCGAGGCGTTGATGGGGATCGCCATCGCGGTGCCGATCGTGCTGTCCAGCCGCGCCGATGTGCTGGCGTTGCCGGCTGCGCTGCAGCTCAATCAGTGGGTTGGCCTGGCCATCCTCGCCGTGGTCGGCTGGCTGCTGTATCGGGTCGGCAAGCGCGGCGAACAGGCTGCCTGAGCCTGAGACAGACACGGCGCATGCGATGCATGCGCCGTCCTGGCAGGCGCGCAAGGCGACCTGCCCGCAGCGCCCGACGCTGCCATCTGCAACATGGCCACGCACCGCCGCGGCAGATCCCGGCGACCATCCGTGATGGCACGTCTGCGTCTGTAGCTGTCTTTGCGCCGGCTTTATGCCAACTCCGGCGCTCATGCATAGCGCCTTTATGCCGCCGCTCCGTATCGTGCCGTCTCCCGCACGGATGATGCGTTACGGCTGCCGCATGCCTCGATCGACCCCGCTGATCTCCGCGCCGTAGGCCATCGCGCCGCCGCTGCCGCCGACAAAACCGTTAGTCCGATCACACTGCGCCTCTTTCAGCGTGCGGTTGCGGCCGCTTTTTGTCTGGCGGGCTCGACAGTTCGATAGGATCGAGCAGACGCCGCCACTGCGGCGTCGTGCAGTCGATCCACCTCTCCACGCGCATTCCCCTCACTCACTGCTGGTCTGTCGTGTCATCGATCCAGCGCTCTGCCATGGAGTTACTGCAATGCTGACTGTTATTCCCCGTTCCTCGTCCCGCGTCCGGCGCACCCCTCTGCTGGCCATCGCCGTGGCCGGCGTGCTGTGCGGCCTGGCCACTCAAGCGCAGGCGCAAGACGCCACCGATGCGCCGCTGTGCACCGATCGGCCCACCAAGGCCAATTCCACCTGTACCGTGCCAACCGGCGCCTGGCAGCTGGAAACCGACATCGGCAGCTACACCCGCGACAGCCAGCCCGGCACGCGCATCGAAACCTCGGTGTTCACCAATCCCACGCTCAAGTACGGCGTCAGCGACCGCATCGATCTGCAGCTCAACTGGGCGCCGCAGTTGCAGGTCAAGACCACCGACCGCGCCACCGGCGCACGCAGCAGCCTGAGCGGCGGCGGCGACATCTATCTGCGCATGAAGGCGCGTTTCTACGAAAGCGATACCGCCACCGTCGCGGTGCTGCCGTTCGTCAAGGCGCCGACCGCGCGCACCGGCCTGGGCAACGACGAATGGGAAGGCGGCGTCGCCCTGCCGATCAACTTCGCCTTGCCCAACAGCTTCTCGTTGACCTTCGGCCCGGAGGTCGACTGGCTGGCCGACAGCGATGGCAGCGGCAAGCACGTTGCGGTGATCAATGCGATCAACCTGGCGCGCCCGTTGACGCCGAAGCTGTCGATGGCGGTGGAAGTGTGGTCCTCGATCAATCGCGACCCGGCCGAAACCATCGAGCAGTATTCGGCCGACATCGCCGCTGCGTATCTGATCAACCCGCTGTTGCAACTGGACGTGGGCGCCAACTTCGGCCTCAACGACCGCACTCCGGACGCGCAGGTGTACGTGGGGTTGGCGCACCGCTTCTAGGAGCGGCCAACAACACGTAGCGAGCAGGTCTCAGGTGGTGTGGACGGCGCGCAGGAACCGGCGTGTACGCGTGGTCCATGCCGCCCCGAGCACTGGCCACGCACGCCTGGCGGTGAGCACAGTCGTCTTGTCAGCTGCCCTTGGCCGCGGGACGGGCCAAGGGCAGGGTGGGCTGCCGTCCATGCACACCCTCTCGCAGTGCATGGCCAAGGGTGCGAGGCGCCAGATCGACCGGCGCCTCGCAACCTCCGTCCACGTCACGCCAGGCGTTGCCGATCGTCGAGCAATGCGGCAGTGCCCTGCCGCAGCGGAAGCCTTTCTCTGCGCAGCCACCGCCCGTGCGCCCACCGCGGCAATCACCTGTCCAACGCAGCGCGCAGGGGGCAAGCGGACCTGGGCGGCGTGACCGGCCTCGCTGCCCGCATGACCCATGTCGTCATGCGCGCCGGCCATCCGCATTTGACGGCACGTGCCTTGGCGTCTGGTCGTCGCGCCCAGGCGCGCAATCCCAAGCACGAGGCGATGCCCACGCGACCGTACAGGCAGACGCAAGCGCAAGCCTTTGCGCGTGCGCTGCAGCAACGCCTACCATCGACGTTTTGCCGTTGCAGGAATTTTCGATGAAGCTGCGTCACGCCGTGCTGCCTGTGTGCCTGTTGGCCGCCTTGCCAACCCTTGCCGCCGCGCGCGGTTTCGATGTGCGCGACATGGTCGCGCTGGATCGGGTGTCCTCGCCCACGCTCAGCCCCGATGGCAGCGTGGTGCTGTTCGCCAAACGCCAGGCCAAGACCGCCAATGGCAAGCCGGCCACCAGCCTGTGGGTGCGCAATCTGCGCACCCGCGATCTGTCGCCGCCCAAGCGGCTCACCCCGGAAGGCTGGAACGTCAACAGCCCGGCGCTGTCGCCCGATGGCAAGACGGTGTACTTCCTCAGCAGCAAGTCCGGCAGCCAGCAGCTGTACGCGCAACCGCTGGCCGGCGGCACCCCGCAGCAGCTCACCGCGTTTGCGGTGGATGTGGACAGCTACAAGCTCTCGCCGGACGGCAAGCGCATCGCCTTCAGTGCGGGCGTGTTTCAGGACTGCGGGTCCGACCTGGATTGCACCAAGAAAAAGCTCGCGCGCGTGAAGGATGCCAAGGCCAGCGGCGTGGTGTACGACCAGCTGTTCGTGCGCCATTGGGACACCTGGAACGATGGCCGTCGCAACACCTTGTTCGTCTCCGAGCTGCCCGCAACCGGCGCCAAACCGGTGGTTGGCGCCTCGGCGATCAGCGCCACGTTGGCGGGCGACGCGCCGTCCAAGCCGTTCGGCGGCAATGACGACTACACCTGGTCGCCCGATGGCAGCAGCGTGGTGGCCAGCATGCGCATCCCGCAGCCGCATGGCCCGGAGGCCAGCAAGAATGCCAAGGCCCCCGCCAAGCCCACCGGCAACGACGAGCCGTGGCAGACCAACTTCGACCTGTATCGCCTGGATACGGCCGGCAAGTCCGCGCCGGTCAATCTGACCGCCGCCAACCCGGCCTGGGATGCCGGCCCGGTGTTCAGTGCCGATGGCAAGACGCTGTACTACCGCGCGATGAAGCGCCCGGGCTTCGAGGCCGACCGTTTCGGCCTGATGGCGATGGATGTGGCCAGCGGCAAGACGCGCGAGATCGCGCCGAAGTGGGATCGCTCGGCCGGCGAAATCGTCCTTGCCGATGACGGCAGCAGCATCTACACCAGTGCCGACGACCTGGGCGAACATCCGCTGTTCAAGATCGACATCGCCAGCGGCGAAGCGACCAAAGTGGTGGGCGAGGGCAGCGTGCATGCGCCGACCCTGGCCGGTAGCACGCTGGCATTCACCCGCAGCTCGCTCAAGAGCGGCGACCAGGTCTTCGTCAGCGACACGCAAGGCCAGGGTCTGCGCGCGATCAGCCAGAGCGCTGGCGAACTGCTGCCGGAGGTGCAGTTCGGCGACTACGAGCAGTTCCAGTTCAAGGGCTGGAACAACGACACCGTGCACGGCTACGTGGTCAAGCCTTACAACTACCAGGAAGGCAAGACCTACCCGGTGGCGTTCCTGATCCACGGCGGGCCGCAGGGCAGCTTCGGCAATGGCTGGAGCAACCGCTGGAATCCACAGACCTACGCCGGCCAGGGCTATGCGGCGGTGATGATCGACTTCCACGGCTCCACCGGCTACGGCCAGGAATTCACCGATGCGATCAGCCAGCATTGGGGCGACCGCCCGCTGGAAGACCTGCAAAAGGGCTGGGCTGCCGCACAGAAGCAGTACGGCTTCCTCAACGGCGACAAGGCCTGCGCATTGGGCGCCAGCTATGGCGGCTACATGGTCTATTGGATGGCGGGCAACTGGAATCAGCCGTGGAAGTGCCTGGTCGATCACGACGGCGTGTTCGACAACCGCACCATGGGCTACGCCACCGAGGAACTGTGGTTCAGCGAGTGGGAAAACGGCGGCACCCCGTGGCAGAACCCGGCCGGCTACGAGAAGTTCAACCCGGTGCTGCACGTGGACAAGTGGAAGGTGCCGATGCTGGTCATCCACGGCCAGCAGGATTTCCGCATCCCGGTCGAGCAGGGCCTGGCCGCGTTCACCGCGCTGCAGCGCAAGGGCATCGATTCCAAGTTCCTGTACTTCCCGGACGAGAACCATTGGGTGCTCAAGCCGGACAACAGCGTCCTGTGGCACGACACGGTCAATGCCTGGTTGAAGCAGCATATCGGCCAGTAAGCACTGCCTTGCCAAGAACCGGCACGCCGCCATCCAGCGGCGTGCCGGTGGATCTGGCAATTGTCGACCTGCAGCAGGCAAAAGCTGCTGGCGACCGCCCACTCTTCGAATCCACGTCACACGTCATTGCCTGGGGCCAGCTCGTCAGCGGGACATGCGCATTGCCGTAGTGCTCGCTCGCAAGAGGGAGTGCCGCCGAAGAACGTATTGTCGAGTGCGCTTGCGGCCCGTCGTTCGGTAACCGGCGATGAAATGGCCGCTGATCGTCCGCGGGCAGCATCGCCCTGTCGTCATGTCGGCGTGTCAAAATAGCGCTTCTTTAACTTTCCCCATCCCTGCCAGGATCGCAAGGGTCTTCGCATGCGCACGTTCGTCCGCCCAGCCTTCCTCGGGCTCGCCCTGATCTTCAGCCCTGCCTGGAGCGCCGCACCGCGGCCTGCGGCGGCGGTGCCTGCACGTGCGCCGGTGACCGCTGCGCCCGCCGTTGCCAATGCGACGGACGCCGACAACGGCGAGCTGCTGGTGCCGTTGCCGACGACCCTCAAGCCGGGCATGAGCTATCGCGCGTTCGCGCAGGCGATTGCCGCGCAGGGCTGGCAGCCGGTCGACCCGCTGGCGGCGGATAGCTGCATGGCCGCGGGCGATTGCGCAATCGAATTCGTAGCGCCCACTGCCGGTGCGCGTCTGCGCGTGCAGGTGGGCTCGCAATCGGGTGCGGCAGTGGTGCAGGCCTGGACAGCGCGGCGGACGCCGGCCGATCGCATGGGCGCCACCAGCGCGTCCATCGATGCTCCAAAGGGCGCCCCGGCTGCAGTCAGCGGCGCTGTGGCCGAACAGCCGCGCTGAGCGTCTGCAAGCCGAGCGACAGGCGCGGCGTATCATGAGATTGCATACCGGTGGTGCGTGCCGACGCCGGTGCGTCACGGCACCGCAGCGCCTCTCCTGGCCCCGAGTCCTTCGTACCGCATGAATCCTCCCGCATGAAGAGCATCGATCCTGCCGATCTGGAAGCGCTGTTCGATGCCGTGCCGGACGTGTTGTTCTTCGTCAAGGACCGCGAGGGTCGCTACACCCACGTCAACCAGACCATGTTGCGGCGCCTGGGGCTGAAGTCGCGCAAGGAATTGATCGGCAAGCGCGTTGCCGAGGTCTACCCGAGCGGGCTGGGCGCCAACTACGCCAATCAGGACGAGCAGGTGCTGGCCGGTGAGGTGATCGACAACCTGCTGGAACTGCATCTGTTCGCCAATCGCGAGCCGGGTTGGTGCCTCACCTGCAAACGTCCGCTGCTGGTCGACGGCACGGTGCAGGGCATCATCGGCATCTCGCGCGATCTCGGGCCGCAGGATGGACACGAATCGCAATACGAAAAACTGCGCCTTGCCTTGGCGTATCTCAATGCCAATTACGCGCAAAACGTGCGCATGCAGGCATTGGTGGAGATCACCGGGTTTTCGATGTCCAAGCTGCAACGCTCGTTCCGCAAGGTGTTCCAGCTCACGCCGCAGCAGGTGCTGGCCAAGTTGCGCCTGCAGATGGCCATGCATTTGCTGCACGGAAGCAAGAGCCTGACCGAAATCGGCCATGCCTGCGGTTTCAGCGATCAGAGCGCGTTTGCCCGGCAGTTCAAGCAAGCAGTGGGCATGACGCCGCGCGAGTACCGCGCGCTGGCGAATGCGCAGCAGTTTCCTGCAGAACCGGCTTAGCTTGTCTGACAAGACGACTGCTCAGCAACTGAGTTAGTACAGCACGCGGTCCTCTTGCCGCTTGCCGAGCACTGGGTGAATGCATCGAGATTCCAGGTTGCACTCTCGTTGTGTGGATGCAGCCAAAAGCCTGGTTCGTCGAGTGTGCGGTGCCCTCACCGCCTGCGGGACACGCCGTGAATCCGTCCGTGGAGGCTCGGTGGCGGCATCCATGCCGCCACACGGTCCCGCAAGCGGCGAGGACACCGCACCAGACAGTTTGTCGGCTGTCTTCTGGAAAGCTTATTGCTGAGCCTGGCAGATGAAAAGTTGGGAGGTCACGTGTTGAAAGCCTGTGGGCTATTCCGCTGCAAAGGGAAGGCAGTAAGGAGCCAGTCGGCCCAGAGTGATCCGCCCAGCGCTCCTCATGCTCTTGCTTGCAACCGTGCAAACAGACCATCTTGACTGGTCCTTGCTCGCCCACCGACGCGGGACCTTACGCGGCATGGATGCC
>NZ_JPLE01000158.1 GCF_001010415.1 Xanthomonas pisi DSM 18956 | reverse complement strand
GCCTGCTGTGCTGATTGCTGAACACGGGACTGGAGATAGTTATTTTTACGGATGAGCGAAGCCACCGCGTCACCAATTTCCGGATACATCTCCCTGATACGGGCAATCTGCTCATCAGAAATTTTTTCGTTTTCCGGTAACGGTGTGGGCTTCATACCGGCCTGGTGGATCTGAGACGTCAGCAGTTCCACCCTGCGTTTTTCTTCAGCTATCTGCCCACGAAGAAGTGCGGCTTCCTGTTCGGCCCGTTGCTTACCGGAACGTTCAGCCTCAAGGACTTCATAGGGAATGACGTGTTTACCGTCGCGGGTGAGCACCCCCTTCGCTTCCGGCTCCTTCACGTCCTGCGTCTGCTCCACACTGGCATCCGGCGTCGGTGCCACATTGTTATCGCCCGTCTGAGTCTGTGCTTCCTCATCCGCATGTTTTTCCGTGGTATCTTCCGTCACGACGTCCTGTGCGTGACTGTCAATATCCACATCCCCAAGTCCTTCCAGCATTTTTTCCAGTTGTTCCGGGGTTTCTTCACCCGTAAATTCAAAATCCATAAATAACTCCGCATGGTCTGTTTATCGGACAGATCCGAATGGTTGAGTAAATAAGGCTTATCGCTGCCCCCGCGAATAAGCGCACCGCTCCCGGAACGCTTACCTCCGGAAACAAAAAACCCCGTACGATGACGGGGTTCAGTTGAAGCCAGAGTTTTCAGAGCGACATTTCATTCATCCGCTGTTGTAACGTATACAGCATCTGTTGCTGAAGAACGTCCTGCTCCTGTTCCATATTCTGTACGCCGGTAATGATTTCTGCCGTATGTGCCTGGTTAAGCGCATCCACATAACGCTGCCCCTGTGTCAGGGCTACTTCCCGCTGTGCACTGGCATTATCCCGTTGTGCAGCAGCATGTGCCCTGGCGGCGTCAGCTTCCAGTTTTGCCACTCTGCCAGCCATCTCGCGCATCTGGAGTTCTGCCTGTTGTTGCTGAAGTGCCTGTTGTTGTGCCGCTACTTCCTGTTCTTCCGGCGTCATTTCATCCGGTGATTTTGGCGTCCCCAGCGCAGCACGAATACGCTCAACAAACTCCTGTTTCTGCGGCACATCCAGAAGATTAACCCACAGGTCGAGCACAACAGCCTGCACCTGAGGCGGCAGCCCCTGAATAACCTCTGACATTCTCTGTGCAAGCTGTGCCTTAAACGCAGGTGTCTGCTGAACAGGAGCCAGCGCAATATGTGTATTTAACCTTGAAATATCATTGGTCAGTTCACCATTATCACCTTCAGCATTGAGGACAATGGTCTGGCGACGCTGGCGATCATCGCGATTAATCACCACTGCATGATTACGCCGCTTTTTCAGGTCATCGAGAAGATAAGCCAGCAACAGTCTTCCCACCTGCTGGCAGGCAAACTGGTAGTTATCATTGATTTCCGCAAGGGTTGTGGCCCCCTGCTCCACCAGGTTACTGATAGCCACGCCTGACGTCGCACCTGAATCCTGCCCGAGAAATGCGGAATAAACCCCCATGGTATCCTGGATAAGTTTTTCCGATTCCTGCATGACCTGAAACTGCTGGCTGGCAACCTGAAAATCCTGCTCAACCCGAAAAACATCTGCGACACTTTTCTGATTTTTTCGGTTCGGATTCAGTTTAATAATGCCATCCGGGCGTTCGGTCTGGTCCATCAGGTCGTTGTCTGACAACTGGGTGGCATC
>NZ_JPLE01000157.1 GCF_001010415.1 Xanthomonas pisi DSM 18956 | reverse complement strand
GCGCAGAAGCAGCTGTACGTGCGCGCGATCGCCGAAGGCACGCACATCGGCGCATTTGCGCTGACCGAGCCGCAGTCCGGCTCGGATGCATCGGCGATGCGCTGCCGCGCGGTCAAGCAGGCCGACGGCAGCTTCGTCATCAACGGCAAGAAGAGCTGGATCACCTCCGGCCCGGTGGCCAGGTACATCGTGCTGTTTGCGGTGACCGAGCCGGACAAGGGCTCGCGTGGCATCACCGCCTTCATGGTCGACACCGACAAGCCGGGTTTTCATCGCGGCAAGACCGAGCCCAAGCTGGGCATTCGCGCCTCGGTGCCGTTCTTC
>NZ_JPLE01000156.1 GCF_001010415.1 Xanthomonas pisi DSM 18956 | reverse complement strand
TGGACGCGTGTGCGGTGAGGCCGGCCAGCGCATCGCCGCCGGCATCCAGGCTGCGCTGCAGGCGCGTGCCCACCGTGTCCAGCAATTGCTGCGGCAGCGCCGACGGCGCTGCGCACCGGCGATGCGGATATCGACGCGATGCTGCAGGCGCTGCGCAATCACGACGAAGCGGCGGTGTACAAGGCGGCCGAGCGCATCCGGTATTCGCCTGAAGGACAGGCGCTGCTGCAGGAGGGGCAGGCCTTGATGCAGCAACGCGAACAGGAGGCGGTGACCAACCAGTTGGCCTGGACCCCAGCCGAAATGCAGCCGCCCGATGTGCAGATGGCACATGGGCCGGTACGCGTGATGAGCCTGATGCACCACGGGCCAGCGATGGCCGCCGCCGATGCGGGGGGCGGTGGTGGCGACGGTGGAGGTGGAGGTGGAGGTGGTGGAGGCGGAGGCGGAGGCGGCTGAGCGCCTGCGCGGG
>NZ_JPLE01000155.1 GCF_001010415.1 Xanthomonas pisi DSM 18956 | reverse complement strand
GGTGGGCGCAGCGCCAACACCGCGACCAGCGCCAGCGTGGCCAGTGCGGCACCGGCGATGATGCTGTGGCGGATCGCCCGTCGCCGCGCCATGTTGACCACGCCGGTCTCCACATCGCCCGGCAGATACGGCTTGAGCAGTGGCCAGAGCCGCGTGCCATCCAGGACTTCGATGGACTGTTTTTCTGCAGCGGCCAGGCCTTCGCGCTCCATGCGGCCCTCGGTCACCATCACGCCGCCGCCGGCACCGGCCAGCCGCGCCATCGCACCCAGCTCGTTCACGGCAGCCACGCCGATGCGATAGCCGCGGCCATGCTTGCAGGCCACCAGACGGGTGCCGTGATCGGTCTGCATCATGAAGTCGGCCGTGGGCAGTCCGTCCTGCGGCAGCTGGACCGGCTGCCAGCCGCGCTGGTCCTGCAGGACCCGCAGCACCACGGCGGAAAAATCGCGCCAGTGCATGGCTGCCAGCGCGCGGATGCCCGCATCGGTTTCGTTGGCGCGACGTCGCACCAGCCAGAAGTAGACAGACACCGCCAGCCAGAGCAGCGGTGCGGCCAGGAGCGCCAAGATCCAGGAAGGCATAAGCATCAAGCGAGGGTATGGCGCGTATAACGAATCGGTACGCCTAGAAGAATCCTTCGCGCAGGTTTCGTCAATGGATCGCAGGTAGGGATGTCACGAGCCGTGACCCAGGCAGCGAAAGACCCGCCAGTCCGAAGCCGTGAGGGGAGGGGAGCAAACGGACTTCGTGTTGCAGGACTGGCGGGTCCTTCCCGATTGTCCGAAAAATAATGCTGCTTTGCAACATCACGTCTGGGCGCGGCGATTGACCGATCACTGGTGCGCAAACGTGGCTCGGTGTGGCGACGCCAGCACCGCTTGCGACACCATCCTGCGTCATGGCGCCCAGCCTATCGGCAGCCTGACGGAGGCCTCAGGGGTGCCGACAGCCCACGCCCGATCCAACTCCGAAGAGTTGCACCGGAAACCCACATGCAGATCGGACTGTGGTCTCTACCCGCCGCTGGGCCGGTCTGATTTCGCCATTACCCGCGGCGGTAACGCTTATTCCCCGTCGAACGCGGCCGGATTGCCGGTCGATGAGCCCGCGTCGCTGCTCGCAGCCTGTGCGGCCTGGTTGGCGGTGCGGTTGGCCCGTTTGGTTGCGGCGGTGTTGGCCCGCACCTGCGCCTTCAACGATTCGACCTCGCGACGCAGGTTTTCCAGCTCTTCCTGCTCGGGGATATTGAGCGTGCGCAGCACCCCTTTGACGCGCTCGTCGAAGGCCTTGCCGAGCTTGTCCCAGCCGCGCACTGCGGTATCGCGGGCCTGCTCGAACTGGGTCTCCACTTCCTCGCGCAGCTCGTCCACGCTGTCGGCAGCCTTGCGCTGGCCGCTGCGTTCGTAGGCGGCGCCTTCGCGCACCAGCGAGTCGAACAACTTGCCGCCTTCGCTCTGCACGCGGCCCAGTGCGCCGAGTCCGGCCAGCCATACGGTCTGCGCAGACTCGCCAAGCCGCCGCGAAATCTGCTCTGCCTGGGCCTGGAAGCCCGACGCCGTGGTGTCACGGTTACCGTTTTGATCGTATCCGGTCGTCATGCGATGCTCCTGTCGATTGCCAAAGTGACGTTGCGTTCACCCTAGTGCCGGCCCTGCATCGGGCAGGTGAAGCGGTGCCCGACCCGGTCCGGCTCAAGCATCCGCCCATCGCGTGCGGGGCGGGTGACTTGGCGCTGAAGCAGCTGCAACGACCGCGCTCGCTCAGGCGAGCTTTTCCGAGAGCAGGCGACGGATTTCCGATTCCACCATCGGCTGCATGGCCGATAGCAGGAAGCCGAGTTCGGCAGTGACATGCACCTGCTGCGGCAGTAGCGCGATCGCCCCGTCCACGCCGGCGCGGGAGATGCGCAAGGTGTCGCCTTCCCAATGCGAGGCAACGCCGTAGCGATCGGTCAGCTTGCGCGCCGCCTCGTCGATCGCCGCGCGGGCCTGTGCCGGCGGCAGGGAATGGTCGTGGCGGATATCGATGCTGGACATGAGCTGCCTGGGTAGGACGAAAGTAATCGCCCATTGTGCGCATGCGCGCGGCTGGCTCCAAGTGTGGATGGACGCGGCAAGGCCGCACTGAGGCGAGCGAGGCGACGCGGTGACGGACGTGGCCCGCATTTCGAACGCGGGGGTAGCGGCTGCGCGCGATGCCGGCACCCAGCCACTGGGCGCGAGGTTGTTGGCCGCTGGCGGGGGCAAACCTGTTAGTCTGCCGCGGGTGCGCGACCTGCAAGTTCATTTCACTCACCGGCAGCAGCCGGATCATTCCCTCAAGCCCGGCGTCCACCGGATCGTCCCTCCTGCCTC
>NZ_JPLE01000154.1 GCF_001010415.1 Xanthomonas pisi DSM 18956 | reverse complement strand
CTGTTCATCAGTAAGCGTGATGTTCATTGCCTTCTCAACCGCAGAAAAATACGTCATTTTTTCCCGTGACAGCTTCAGCCCGCTTTCCGGCACTCTGGCGCTGTATTTAGGATCCTGCCACCAGGCGTAAAAATGGAATTTATAATCCTGTGCCGTCAGCAATAAGCCTGATGCAGTGCTCTCCTGTGCACGGTTACTCATCTCGTAAAAATCACCACCCACGCCTTCAGCCGTGGATTCATCAAAAATAATGCATTCATCAGAAACGGCATTAAGCGTACCGGTTCGCAGCTCTTTCGCCTTAGCCGGATATTTCGCGCAAATTTTGCCGTGCTCTGAGATATGCAGGCGCTGCCCCGTACCTGAGCGAAATGAGGTTGCCACCTGAATACTCGAGCCGTGACCAAACAGGATATAGCCACCGCTGGCACCGCTACGACGTTCAACGATGGTGAATGAGGCTCTCAGCCAGTCAGGGAGATGATCCAACGGGACAGCAATTTTTGTGCGGAAAATTTCACTGGCAGCCTGTTTATCCTGAGCGACGATCCCGCATTTGAGATGCGGAATGAATAATGCCTGGTCGAGAAGATAAATATCAATGGCCGTGGAAAAACCCAGCTGGCGTGCTTTCAGGATAATATTTTTATTGTGCATGCTCCGGAACAACTGGCGCTGCGCCGGTCGCATTCTGAAGGTGACCAGTTCACCTTTTTCGTTCTGTATTTTGTAGAGATGATTGAGT
>NZ_JPLE01000153.1 GCF_001010415.1 Xanthomonas pisi DSM 18956 | reverse complement strand
GGCGGATGAGGGTACGTCAGACAAGTGCGCCCACGAACCATTACGACGAGGCGTTGCTCGATGTGCGGCTACATCGCCACTATCTGGCCTGCCAGACGCGATGGTGCGACATCGCGAATCGGTCCAATCGAAGTGGAGCGGCTGCATCACTAAGCGGCCTGATCGAACTGATGGTAAAGCGGCACTACGCAGCCTGCTCGACGCGATGGCGCTGCATCGACCCGGGCTGCGCCGGTGCCAGTTGGAACACGGCCACCGCGCGGGTCAGATCCGCGGCCTGGTCTTCCAGGCTGCGCGCGGCCGC
>NZ_JPLE01000152.1 GCF_001010415.1 Xanthomonas pisi DSM 18956 | reverse complement strand
ACGGTCGCCTTTAAGAATTTTAGTCATGCAATCAATTTCAGCAGAACCGTTCTTAATTTTAACCCATTTTTTCTGCGGTGGCGACCACTGTTTAACGTTAGGGTACTTGTGTAATTGTGTAAAGTCACCATCTGATGCAACAATACACACCTTATGACCAGCTAATGACAAATATTTAGTTAATACACCGATATGGTCGTCCGCTTCATACTTGTCAATATCCATTACAACGTATGGCATGTATTTCTTAATCTCATCAACAACTTGATGTAGTGCAGTAAAATATCCTTTCAAATCCCACTTTGAATCTTGACGATCGGTTTTACGATTTTTCTTATAATAGTAAGCAAAGTCACGACGACAATAACCTGAAGTAGCGTTATC
>NZ_JPLE01000151.1 GCF_001010415.1 Xanthomonas pisi DSM 18956 | reverse complement strand
TAGTCTTAGTGTACGAAGAAGTAAAGCACTTTTTCGTTATTCTGCAATAAAATATTTATAAGCCTTATCGCCTTCTACGTCGATATACTCGACGATAATTAACGCTTCGCCGCGCGGCGTAACCGTCTCGATAAGGGTAACGGCTTCGTCGTCGGTCTTCGCGAAGCAGATGGCGCTACGTTCGGCGTACTTAATATCGTCGAAGGAAAGGCCGACGAAAGCGACCGCGCGGACCTTAATAATGGTGGATTCTAGTTCCGCGTTAACGGCGGCGATAAGAGAGCGAACGGTTAAACGGTCTTCGTCGTAAGTAAGGATAGAAGAGATTAAAGTGGTCATAATAAAACTCCCGATGCTAGTAGAAGGAAGGGCCATCGCCCGTCTCGATATAAACAAGTATACGCGAGTGTACGAAGAAGTAAAGAAAAAGATAAAATAATTTATCGCATTTTTATCGAAAAAGTGCTTTACTTTTTTCTACACTATATTATAATGTACTCATATCGGGACGGGATGAGTTAACGAATAGGTCGTTAACGCCTCTCCCAACTAGGAGTTTATTATGACTATCGTTACCCGCTTTACCCTCGAAAACGCAACCGCCGAAGTCCAGGGCGTTACGCTTACTTACGGCGAAATTCTCGCGAAATGCTCCGGCGTTCGCTTAGGCGAAGGAATTAACGACGC
>NZ_JPLE01000150.1 GCF_001010415.1 Xanthomonas pisi DSM 18956 | reverse complement strand
TGCGGCACGTTGCGCAGCACCGCGTGCACCTGGCCATCGCCGCTGCGGCGCAGCTCCACCAGTTCGTCGCGGGCCACCAGGCAATTGCGATGGATGCGCACCAGGCGGTCGGCGAACTCGTCTTCCAGCGATTTGAGCGACTCTTCGATCAGGTCTTCGCCACGGGCGTGGTGGACGATGACGTACTTTTCTTCGGCCTGCAGGTAGCGGATGTCGCCGATGGCGATCAGCCGCAGGCTGCCACGCAGACGCGCGCACAGGTGGGTGCGCAACGGCCGCGGCGCGACGCCGGGCACGCGCCCGGCCAAAAACGTGGCGACCTTTTCCAGGGCCGCGGCCAGGCGTTCCGGGCGCACCGGTTTCATCAGGTAATCCAGCGCGGCGGCGTCGAACGCCGACAGGGCATGCTGGTCGTAGGCGGTGCAGAACACCACCGCCGGCGGTGGTTGGCCCTGGCGCAGCAGCCG